>NZ_JBMKJF010000010.1:0-145411 GCF_049236945.1 Enterobacter cloacae complex sp. SHL020 | reverse complement strand
CGTCAGCCATAAAGACCGGTACGCCAATCTCCGAAAGCGACTCCGCCAGCTTTTGCAGGGTGACGGTTTTCCCCGTCCCGGTCGCTCCGGTGATCAGACCGTGGCGGTTCGCCATCGCGGGCAGTAAATACAGCTCTTTTTCCAGCGTCCTGGCAATTAACAGTGGTGTACTCATGATGCGCTTCCTCTCTTTGTCCTGGGTGGAGTATAGGCAACCTGACCGCAATTTGGTTGAGTAAATTCCTGACTTTGCGGCGCATTATCCAACGCGGACTATGCTTTTGCATACGGTTCACAAAAATAGTGGGAAACGATGTCCAGATTCTTCTTTAACGATCGCAAACAGCTGATCAACGATGCCATTGAAGGCATACTGCTTTCTGCGCCACACGCAAATCTCGTCAAGCTTGATATCGATCCGGCCATCAGGATCGTCGCACGCGGCGATTGGGACAAAAGCCGCGTGGCGGTGATCTCCGGCGGCGGCTCAGGCCACGAACCCGCGCACGCCGGGTTTGTTGGCAAAGGGATGCTGACGGCGGCAGTGTGTGGCGATCTTTTTGCCTCGCCGAGCGTGGATGCGGTGCTGAATGCCATTGTGGCGGTCACGGGCGATCGCGGCTGCCTGCTGATCGTAAAAAACTACACCGGCGATCGCCTGAACTTTGGTCTGGCGGCGGAAAAGGCCAAACGCTACGGCCTGAAGGTGGAGATGGCGATCGTGGCGGACGATATCGCGCTGCCGGATAACAAACAGCCGCGCGGTATTGCCGGTACGGCACTGGTGCATAAGATTGCCGGCTATGCGGCGGAGCAGGGGAAATCGCTGAGCGAGGTGCGGGATATTGCGCAACAGGCCTGCGATAACCTCTGGAGCCTGGGCGTGGCGATGCAAACGTGCAACCTGCCGGGCAGCGATGATGAAGAGGGGCGGATTAAGCAAGGCCATGTCGAGCTGGGCCTGGGCATTCACGGAGAGCCCGGTGCTTCCGTCGTGGATACCCAGAACAGCAAAGCCATTATCGACACGCTGGTGACGACGTTACGCGCGCAGGCGGGAGAAGGGCGGTTTGCGGTATTGATTAACAATCTCGGCGGCGTATCGGCGCTGGAGATGGCGCTGCTGACCAAAGAGCTGGCGCATTCGGCGCTGAAAGAGGAGATCGCGTACCTGATAGGCCCCGCGCCGCTGGTGAGCGCGCTGGACATGAAGGGCTTTTCGCTCACGCTGCTGAAGCTCAATGACTTCTTTGAAAAGGCGATTCACGCCGAGGTCGAAACGCTGGGCTGGCAGAAGCCCGTGGCGTTTGCGCCGCTGCGCACCGTGGCGCATACCGCCATTCACGATCGCGTGGAATACACCCCGTCGGACAATCTGCGGGTGGGCGAGTATGTCTCCTCGGTGACGAAAACGCTGCTCCAGCTGGAAAACCGGCTGAACGCGCTGGATGCCAAAGTGGGCGACGGCGATACCGGCTCCACTTTTGCGCAAGGGGCGCGGGATATTGCGCAGCGTCTGGAGGATCGCAAGCTCCCGCTTGATAACGTATCGACGCTGCTGTTGCTGGTGGGCGAGCGGCTGGCGACGGTGATGGGCGGATCGAGCGGGGTGCTGATGTCGATCTTCTTTACCGCGGCCGGGCAAAAGCTTCACGATGGTCAGCCGCTGCCCGAGGCATTGCTCAGCGGGCTGGCGCAGATGAAGCAGTACGGTGGGGCAGATCTCGGCGATCGTACACTGATCGACGCGCTGCAACCGGCGCTTGAAGCATTGAAAGGTGGCGATATTCAGGCAGCGGCGCAGGCCGCACAGCACGGTGCCGAAGCAACGGCGAAAATGGCGAAAGCCGGCGCGGGACGTTCATCGTATGTGAATAAAGAGAATCTGGATGGGGTAATGGATCCGGGAGCGGTCGCGATAGCGGAAGTATTTAACGTATTGTCGCAGCAGTGAAAGTAGGCCGGGTAAGGCGAAGCCGCCACCCGGCACTATCACATCAGAAATCCGCTTTCAACACCACGCGGTAGCGGGCTTTGCCGTCACGCACGTGCTGGATCGCTTCGTTGATTTTCGACATCGGATACAGTTCGGTGGTCGGCGCCACTTTGGTGCGTCCGGCAAACTTCATCAGCTTGCGCAACTCAAACGGCGTACCGGTAGCGGAGCCTGACACGCTGCGATCCCCGCCGATCAGGGTAAACGCAGGAACCGGCAGCGGCTTCATTACGGCACCTACGGTATGGAAGTTACCGCCGTAGGCCAGTGCCTCAAAGTACGGCTGCCAGTCAAGATCCACGTTAACGGTGTTGATGATCAGGTCAAACTGCCCGGCCAGCGCGTTCAGCGCGTCAGGATCGCGGCTGTTCACCACTTTATCCGCACCCATCGCCAGCACTTCTTTCTCTTTCGCCGGGTTCGAGCTGAACGCCGTGACTTCACAGCCCATCGCGTGCAGCAGCTTGATGGCGATATGCCCCAGGCCGCCAATACCTATGACGCCTACGCGGCTGGTGGCGGTGATATGGTGCATCAGCAGGGGTTTGAATACGGTGATACCGCCGCACAGCAGCGGACCGGCGGATTCGATATCAATGCTGTCCGGCAGCGGGATCACCCATTGCCAGTCGGCGCGCAGTTTATCGGCGAAACCGCCCTTGTTCAGAATGGTGGGAACGGCGCCTTCGAGGCAGTTGATCTGATTGCCGCTGATACAGGCATCGCAGTAACCACAGCTGCGTGCCGTCCAGCCAATGCCCACGCGTTGGCCTACCTTCAGCCCTTTGTCCTGCGCGGCGCTACCGAGCGCCACGACGCGGCCAATGACTTCGTGCCCGGCAACCAGCGGATAGCTCGAGAAGCCCCATTCGTTGTCGATCATCGAGAGATCCGAGTGGCAGATCCCGCAGTAATCAACCTGTACTTCGACGTCTTCTGCTTTTAGTTCGCCGGCATCGTACTCGTACAGCTCAAGTTCTGCACCCGCCTGCGGTGCGGCGTAGCTTTTTATCTTCGACATCGTGTTTCCCCCGTTGTGGTGTGAACTGAGAGTGTAGAGCATTCAATTTACAGCCGCTTAACAGAAGAGGGCAGGAACGAAACTTACAGACTTTTCAGCATTCTGACTTCGCAATCAACGTGGCCGGTACAGCCCAGAGGTGCATCGATATGCTCAAAGCCCAGATGTTCATACAGGCCGATGGCCTCTTTGAGGAAAGCGGTTGTTTCAAGGTAGCAGCGTGTAAAACCCTGCTTGCGGGCGTGGTCCAGCGCAATCAGCGCCAGCTTTTTTGCCAGCCCTTGCCCGCGCGCCGTTGGCAGGAAATACATTTTCTGCAGCTCACAGATATCCGGCTCGCTGCAGCTGAGGGGCGCCACGCCGCCGCCGCCCACGACCTGGCCATTCTGCTCAATTACCCAGTAGGCATGCCCTGGCTGGCTGTAGAGCTGGAAAAGCTCGTCCAGATTCGGGTCAGCAACCGTGTAGCCTTTGTCAGCCGTCAGGCCATATTCGGCAGAAACGGTGCGGATAACGGCGGCGATAGCCGGGTTATCCTGCTCAGTGATCCGACGCATCGTCGTCGCGACGGGGGTAATCACGCTCATAGCATTACTCATTACAAAAATTGACACATAACTGCTGTTAATAGCACCGCAGAAAGGGGAGTGCAAGCGAGGAGTTTTCAGGAAGGATACCCCTTACGCCCTGAAGCGTAAGGGGTAAAAGCATTACAGGGCTGCGATAACCGCCTGCTGCTCGATCAGTTTGGTCTTCGCATCTGCGAAGGCAACCAGACGCTCACGCTCTTTCGCGATGACCGCTTCCGGCGCGCGGGCGACAAAGCCTTCGTTCGCCAGCTTGCTTTCGATTTTGTCAATTTCCACGTCGACTTTCGCCACTTCTTTCGCCAGACGAGCCAGCTCGGCGTCTTTGTCGATCAGGCCCGCCATCGGGATCAGCAGTTCGGCGCCGTCGATGATTTTGGTCACGGAAACCGGACCTTTGTCATCCGCAGGCAGCACGGTGATGCTTTCCAGACGCGCCATGGTCTTCAGGAAAGTGTTGTTCTCGGTGACGCGACGAACGGCAGCCTCGCTGCAGCCACGAAGCAGCAGCTCCAGCGGTTTGCCAGGGGCAATGTTCATTTCAGCGCGGATGTTACGTACCGCAACGATCGCCTGTTTCAGCCACTCGGTATCCGCGGACGCCGCTT
The DNA here is from genome assembly GCF_049236945.1 of Enterobacter cloacae complex sp. SHL020. Classification (NCBI taxonomy): domain Bacteria; kingdom Pseudomonadati; phylum Pseudomonadota; class Gammaproteobacteria; order Enterobacterales; family Enterobacteriaceae; genus Enterobacter; species Enterobacter cloacae complex sp. SHL020. Next base: position 141,199 of record NZ_JBMKJF010000010.1, on the reverse strand, counting down.
CATCAACCTTGGCCGCATCGAATTCCGGGAACGGCTGCAGCATGATGGTATCGGCGTTGATGCCCGCAATCACCTTCACGCGCTGCCAGATGGTTTCGGTGATAAATGGAATGACCGGATGCGCCAGGCGCAGCAGGCCTTCCAGAACGGTAATCAGCGTGTTGCGCGTGCCGCGCAGTTCCGCCTCGGTGCCGCCGTTCATCACCGGCTTCGCCAGCTCCAGATACCAGTCGCAGAACTGGTTCCAGGTGAATTCATACAGGATGCCCGCCGCGATATCGAAGCGGTAGGTGTCCAGCGCCTCGCGGAACGCTTTCACCGTCTGGTTGAATTCCGCCAGGATCCAGCGGTCTGCCAGAGACAGCGTCATCTCGCCGCCGTTAAAGCCACAGTCCTGATCTTCGGTGTTCATCAGCACGAAGCGGCTGGCGTTCCACAGCTTGTTACAGAAGTTACGGTAACCTTCCAGACGCTTCATGTCCCAGTTGATGTCACGACCTGTAGAAGCCAGTGCCGCCAGGGTGAAGCGCAGGGCGTCGGTGCCGTGAGACTCGATCCCGTTCGGGAACTGCTTCTCGGTGCGCTTGCGGATTTTCTCAGCCAACTGCGGCTGCATCATGTTGCCGGTACGTTTTTCCAGCAGATCTTCCAGAGAGATACCGTCAACCATATCCAGCGGGTCAATAACGTTCCCCTTGGACTTGGACATCTTCTGGCCTTCATCGTCGCGGATCAGACCGGTCATGTAGACGGTATGGAACGGAACCTGTGGCTTGCCGTCTTCGTCTTTGATGAAGTGCATGGTCATCATGATCATGCGGGCAATCCAGAAGAAGATAATATCGAAGCCGGACACCATCACGCTGGTTGGGTGGAACTGACGCAGCGCGTCGGTATTTTCTGGCCAGCCGAGGGTGGAGAAAGTCCACAGCGCGGAGGAGAACCAGGTGTCCAGCACGTCTTCGTCCTGACGCAGCGCAACGTCCGCGCTCAGGTTGTTTTCCTGACGCACTTCGTCTTCGCTACGGCCAACGTAAACGTTGCCTTCGTTGTCGTACCACGCCGGAATACGGTGACCCCACCACAGCTGACGGGAGATACACCAGTCCTGAATGTCGCGCATCCAGGAGAAGTACATGTTTTCGTACTGCTTCGGCACGAACTGAATGCTGCCGTTTTCAACCGCTTCCACAGCCGGTTTCGCCAGCACGTCGGCACGCACGTACCACTGGTCGGTCAGCATTGGCTCGATAACCACGCCGCCACGGTCGCCGTACGGCACGGTCAGATCGTGAGGTTTGATCTCTTCCAACAGTCCGAGTGCGTCAACGGCAGCCACGATGGCTTTACGCGCGGCAAAACGCTCCAGCTTCTGGAACTCAGCCGGGATCTCGCTGGAATAAACGTCGGATTCGTTGCCTTTGGTGTCGTACACTTCTGCGCTTTCGCGGATATCGCCATCGAAGGTCAGAATGTTGATCATCGGCAGGGCGTGACGACGGCCCACTTCATAGTCGTTGAAGTCGTGCGCCGGGGTGATTTTCACGCAGCCGGTGCCTTTTTCCATGTCGGCGTGTTCGTCGCCCACAATCGGAATACGGCGGTTTACCAGCGGCAGCACCACGAATTTGCCGATCAGATCTTTATAACGCGGATCTTCCGGGTTAACGGCCACGCCGGTATCGCCCAGCAGGGTTTCCGGACGGGTGGTCGCGACCACCAGGTAATCTTTACCGTCGGCGGTTTTTGCGCCGTTGGCCAGCGGATAGCGGATGTGCCACATGGAGCCTTTAGACTCGCGGTTTTCCACTTCTAGGTCAGAGATGGCGGTGCGCAGTTTCGGATCCCAGTTTACCAGGCGTTTGCCGCGGTAAATCAGGTCTTCTTTGTACAGGCGGACGAAGACTTCTTTAACGGCGTTGGACAGGCCTTCATCCATGGTGAAGCGCTCGCGCTCCCAGTCCACGGAGTTGCCGAGACGGCGCATCTGACGGGTAATGGTGCCGCCGGATTCCGCCTTCCACTGCCAGATTTTGTCGATGAACGCGTCGCGACCGTAGTCGTGGCGGGTTTTTCCTTCTTCAGCGGCAATTTTACGCTCAACCACCATCTGGGTCGCGATACCCGCGTGGTCAGTTCCCGCCTGCCACAGGGTGTTTTTACCCTGCATACGCTGGTAGCGGATCATGGTGTCCATGATGGTCTGCTGGAAAGCATGACCCATATGCAAACTGCCGGTGACGTTCGGCGGCGGGATCATGATGCAGAAGGACTCTTTGCTTTCGTCGCCGTTAGGCTTGAAATAGCCCTGCTGTTCCCAGTGCTCGTAAAGCGGCTGTTCGATATCGCGTGGGTTATATGTCTTTTCCATTATTTCCAGGTTGCCGTATTCAGGTTAAAACCAGCCAGGCGGTACGCTTTATAGCGTTCGCGCGCCAGTTGTTTCAAAGATTCTTCGTAAGGGACAAAGTCTACCACTTCTGTGAAAGCGGTGGCAAAATCTGCAAAATCTATCCGCAGGCTAATCAGAATATCGCGCGCGCTGCTGTTGCGCTTTTGCGGCCAGGCAATTTCAACCGGTGCACCGCCGCGCGGGCCTTCGCCCGACAGATTATGCGGCACAAAACTCTCCGGCGGGCGCGCCCACAGCGCTTCATCCAGGCGAATCGCCTGCTGTTCATCTTCACAGGCAATCAGAACGCGTTTACCTGCGCGCCAACGTTCTGCGGCAATTTCACACACCAGCTGTTCTACGGCGCTGAGGCCATCCTGATGGGTGTCGTTGTCCAGAAGGTAGAACGTTGCATTCTTCATATATGGGGCTTCTTGTGCTCACTTTAAATGCTTAAGCCGGGCGGCGGCTTCGCCTTACCCGGCCTACGGTTTACTGCCGTTTGACTTACTCGTCGCCGTTAAAACCCGCACGATTGAGCAGGAACTGCGACAGCAGCGCCACTGGACGACCGGTTGCGCTTTTGGCTTTACCGGAGCGCCATGCGGTGCCCGCGATATCCAGGTGCGCCCAGTTGTACTTGCGGGTGAAGCGTGCCAGGAAGCAGCCCGCGGTGATCGCCCCGCCAGGACGCCCGCCAATGTTCGCCATATCCGCAAAGTTAGATTCCAGCTGATCCTGATACTCATCGCCAAGCGGCAGACGCCATGCGCGGTCGCCGGCCTGCTCTGAGGCACCGATAAGCTCATGCGCCAGCGGATTGTGGTTCGACATCAGGCCGGTGATATGGTGGCCCAGCGCAATCACGCAGGCACCGGTGAGGGTGGCGACGTCAATCACCGCTTCCGGCTCGAAGCGCTCAACGTAGGTCAGCACGTCACAGAGTACCAGACGGCCTTCGGCGTCGGTGTTCAGCACTTCAACGGTCTGGCCGGACATGGTGGTCAGAACGTCACCCGGACGATAGGCGCGCCCGCCAGGCATGTTTTCGCAGCCCGCCAGTACGCCGATCACGTTGATAGGCAGCTGAAGTTCCGCGACCATGCGCATGACGCCGTAAACCGCCGCAGCACCGCACATGTCGTACTTCATCTCATCCATGCCTTCGGCAGGCTTGATGGAGATACCGCCGGAGTCGAAGGTCAGGCCTTTACCGACCAGCACGATGGGGCGTGCGTCTTCGGACGGGTTGCCTTTGTACTCGATGACGGACATCAGGGATTCGTTCTGCGAGCCGTTACCGACCGCCAGGTAAGAGTGCATTCCCAGCTCTTTCATCTGCTGTTCGCCGATGACGCGGGTAATGACGTTTTTGCTGTAGGCGTCGGCCAGCTGACGCGCCTGAGAGGCCAGGTACGCCGCGTTACAGATGTTAGGCGGCATGTTGCCGAGATCTTTGGCCGCTTTAATGCCGGCGGCAATCGCCAGACCGTGCTGAATAGCGCGTTCGCCGCTGGTCAGTTCGCGGCGGGTTGGCACGTTAAAGACCATTTTACGCAGCGGACGACGCGGCTCGCTTTTATTGGTCTTCAACTGATCGAAGCTGTAGAGGCTCTCTTTTGCCGTTTCAACTGCCTGACGCACTTTCCAGTAGGTGTTACGCCCTTTAACGTGCAGCTCGGTCAGGAAGCAGACGGCTTCCATTGAGCCAGTATCATTCAGCGTATTGATTGTTTTCTGAATCACCTGCTTATACTGACGTTCATCCAGCTCGCGTTCTTTGCCGCAGCCAATCAGCAGAATACGCTCTGACAGTACGTTCGGAACATGGTGCAGTAACAGCGTCTGCCCAGGTTTGCCTTCCAGTTCGCCACGGCGCAACAGGGCGCTAATATAGCCGTCACTGATTTTATCGAGTTGCTCGGCGATCGGGGAGAGTCGGCGTGGTTCAAAGACGCCCACAACGATGCAGGCACTCCGCTGTTTCTCCGGGCTACCGCTTTTTACACTGAACTCCATGCACTACGCTCCTGAATCTTAAAGACAACGGCGGCTGCTACGGATAGAATTGAAACCTTTCGTAACTCATGTCCGCTGTTGTGGTGACTTCGTGTTAATCTTACGTTACTACGGTTTCGACACGTCAGAAAAAGTCCTGAAGCGTGAATCCGCCGGATGTTTTAATCTTAGCGATGATTTCGACGACTCAAGAGAATAAATGACGTTTAAGCCATGAAACAAGCGAAATTCCTGCAAAGAGACGGGTTTTTACGGGCGTATTTAAAGTGATAATCATAAGATATCTGGTGCGGGAGACGCTCAAAAGCCAACTGGCGATCCTCTTTATCCTGCTGCTGATTTTTTTCTGTCAGAAGCTGGTTAAGATCCTCGGTGCGGCCGTTGACGGCGAAATTCCAACGAATCTGGTGCTTTCCCTGCTTGGTTTAGGGATCCCGGAAATGGCGCAGCTCATCCTGCCGCTAAGTCTTTTCCTTGGCCTGCTCATGACGCTTGGGAAACTCTACACCGAGAGTGAAATCACGGTGATGCATGCCTGTGGCCTGAGCAAAGCGGTACTGGTGAAAGCCGCCATGATACTGGCGCTGTTCACGGGTATTGTTGCGGCGGTGAACGTGATGTGGGCGGGCCCCATGTCTTCCCGCCATCAGGATGAAGTGCTGGCCGAAGCGAAAGCCAACCCCGGCATGGCGGCGTTAGCCCAGGGGCAGTTCCAGCAGGCGACCGACGGCAACTCCGTGCTGTTTATTGAGAGCGTTGACGGCAGTAAATTCAACGATGTTTTCCTGGCGCAGCTGCGTCCAAAAGGTAACGCGCGTCCTTCCGTGGTGGTGGCAGATTCCGGTCAGCTGGCTCAGCGCAAAGATGGCTCTCAGGTCGTGACGCTGAACAAAGGCACTCGATTCGAAGGCACCGCGATGCTGCGCGACTTCCGCATTACGGATTTCCAGAACTATCAGGCCATTATCGGCCATCAGACTGTGGCGCTCGATCCAACGGATACCGAGCAAATGGACATGCGTACCCTGTGGAATACCGATACCGACAGAGCGCGCGCTGAGTTCCACTGGCGTATTACGCTTGTATTCACCGTGTTTATGATGGCGCTGATTGTCGTTCCGCTGAGCGTGGTGAACCCGCGGCAGGGACGCGTGCTCTCTATGCTGCCGGCGATGCTGCTTTACCTGATCTATTTCCTGCTGCAAACCTCGATTCGTTCTAACGGCGCGAAGGGTAAGCTGGACCCTATGGTCTGGACATGGTTTGTGAACAGCCTGTACATCTTACTGGCGCTGGGATTAAACCTGTGGGATACGGTGCCTGTGCGCCGCATACGTGCCCGATTCTCGCGTAAAGGAGCCATCTAATGCAGGCGTTTGGCGTTCTTGATCGCTATATCGGTAAAACCATTTTTACCACCATCATGATGACGTTGTTCATGCTGGTGTCGCTCTCCGGCATTATCAAATTTGTCGATCAGCTGAAAAAAGCCGGGCAGGGGAGCTATGACGCGCTGGGCGCGGGGATGTATACCCTGCTCAGCGTGCCGAAAGATGTGCAGATCTTCTTCCCGATGGCGGCCCTGCTGGGCGCGCTGCTGGGGCTGGGGATGCTGGCGCAGCGCAGCGAGCTGGTCGTTATGCAGGCCTCGGGGTTTACCCGTATGCAGGTTGCGCTGTCGGTGATGAAAACCGCAATCCCACTGGTGCTGTTGACCATGGCGATTGGCGAGTGGGTAGCGCCTCAGGGTGAACAGATGGCGCGTAACTACCGTGCTCAGGCCATGTACGGCGGCTCGCTGCTCTCGACTCAACAAGGTTTATGGGCGAAAGACGGTAAAAACTTCGTCTACATCGAACGGGTCAAGGGGAATGATGAACTGGGCGGGGTGAGCATCTACGCTTTCGATGACCAGCGCCGTCTGCAGTCAGTCCGCCACGCCTCTTCGGCGAAATTTGACGCCGAACATAAGCAGTGGCGGTTGTCCCAGGTTGATGAATCCGACCTGACCGATCCGAAACAGATTACGGGTTCTCAGACGGTAACCGGCACGTGGAAGACCAACCTGACGCCTGACAAGCTCGGTGTTGTTGCCTTGGATCCTGACGCGCTCTCCATCAGCGGTTTGCACAACTATGTGAAATACCTGAAGTCGAGCGGGCAGGATGCGGGACGTTATCAGCTCAACATGTGGAGCAAAATCTTCCAGCCGATGTCCGTGGCTGTAATGATGCTGATGGCGCTGTCGTTTATCTTCGGTCCGTTGCGCAGCGTGCCGATGGGCGTGCGCGTCGTGACCGGTATCAGCTTCGGCTTTGTGTTCTACGTGCTCGATCAGATCTTCGGTCCGCTGACGCTGGTTTATGGCATTCCGCCGATAATTGGAGCGCTGCTGCCAAGCGCAAGTTTCCTCCTGATCAGCCTGTGGCTGATGTTGAAACGCTCCTGATTGACCTCTCCTCGCTTCCGGTTAACCGGGAGCGAGGCTAATCTCCTGTTTCACCCCGCACTTTTTCTCACAACCTTCAACGCCTCGCCCTGAATTTGAGTATTATTGAGCGATAAAGTCGTGAAGGGATCCTCTATGAAGCAAATTCGAATGCTTGCCCAGTATTACGTCGACCTGATGATGAAGCTTGGGCTGGTGCGTTTCTCCATGCTGCTTGCGCTGGCGCTGGTCGTTCTGGCCATTGTCGTGCAAATGGCCGTCACCATGGTTCTGCATGGCCAGGTCGAGAGTATCGACGTCATCCGCTCCATCTTCTTTGGCTTGCTCATTACGCCCTGGGCGGTCTATTTCCTTTCCGTAGTGGTTGAACAGCTGGAAGAGTCCCGTCAGCGTCTGTCAAAACTGGTCGATAAACTGGAAGAGATGCGCGAGCGCGACCTGAAGCTCAACGTCCAGCTTAAAGACAACATTGCGCAGCTGAATCAGGAGATCTCCGATCGTGAGAAGGCGGAAGCCGAGCGTCAGGCCACCCTGGAGCAGCTGAAAATCGAAATGAAAGAGCGTGAAGTCACGCAGATCCAGCTTGAGCAGCAATCCTCTTTCCTGCGGTCGTTCCTCGATGCTTCGCCGGATCTGGTGTTTTACCGTAATGAAGATAAAGAGTTTTCCGGCTGTAACCGGGCGATGGAGTTGCTCACCGGGAAAAGCGAGAAGCAGCTGATTAACCTGAAGCCGCAGGACGTTTACTCTGAAGAGGCGGCGGCCAAGGTTATGGAGACGGACGAAAAAGTATTCCGCCATAACGTCTCGCTGACCTATGAACAGTGGCTGGATTATCCGGACGGACGCAAAGCCTGCTTTGAGATCCGTAAGGTGCCCTACTATGACCGCGTGGGGAAACGCCACGGCCTGATGGGCTTTGGCCGCGATATCACCGAGCGTAAGCGCTACCAGGATGCCCTGGAGCGCGCCAGCCGTGATAAGACTACCTTTATCTCCACCATCAGCCACGAGCTGCGTACGCCGCTTAATGGCATTGTCGGGCTGAGCCGTATTCTGCTGGATACCGACCTGACCGCAGAGCAGGAAAAATACCTTAAGACTATCCATGTCTCAGCGGTCACGCTGGGTAATATCTTCAACGATATTATTGATATGGATAAGATGGAGCGCCGTAAAGTTCAGCTTGATAATCAGCCTGTTGATTTCACCAGCTTCCTTGCCGATCTGGAGAACCTCTCCGGCCTGCAGGCGCAGCAGAAGGGACTCAGTTTTGTTATGGATCCAACCCTGCCGCTGCCGCATAAAGTGGTGACCGACGGCACGCGTCTGCGCCAGATCCTGTGGAACCTTATCAGCAACGCGGTGAAGTTTACCCAGAAGGGGCAGGTGGCGGTGCGCGTCCGCTATGACGAAGGCGACATGCTGCACTTCGAGGTGGAGGACTCCGGGATGGGCATTCCGCAGGAGGAGCAGGACAAAATTTTCGCGATGTACTATCAGGTTAAGGACAGCAACGGCGGGAAACCGGCGACCGGTACGGGCATTGGCCTGGCCGTGTCTAAACGGCTGGCGAAGAGTATGGGTGGCGATATCACCGTTGCCAGCCAGCCTGGCAGCGGATCAACCTTCACGCTGACGGTTCATGCCCCTGCGGTGGCGGAAGAGGTTGAGGATACCTTTGCAGACGACGATATGCCGCTGCCCGCGCTGCACGTCCTGCTGGTGGAAGATATCGAGCTGAACGTGATTGTGGCGCGCTCGGTGCTGGAAAAACTGGGCAACAGCGTGGATGTCGCGATGACCGGTAAGGCCGCGCTGGAGATGTTTAAACCGGGCGAATACGATCTTGTCCTGCTGGATATTCAGCTGCCGGATATGACCGGGCTGGATATTTCGCGTGAGCTGACGCGTCAGTACGCGGCCGACGAACTGCCGCCGCTGGTGGCGCTGACGGCGAACGTGCTGAAAGATAAAAAAGAGTATCTCGATGCCGGTATGGACGATGTACTCAGCAAGCCGCTGGCGGTGCCTGCTCTGACCGCCATGATTAAGAAGTTCTGGGATACCCATGATGAAGAGGAGAGCACCATGACGTCTTTAGATAGCGCAAAAGCCCAAACGATACTCGATACCGCGATGCTGGAGCAGTACATCGATCTGGTGGGGCCGAAACTGATTACCGACGGTCTGGCAGTGTTCGAAAAAATGATGCCAGGCTATCTGAGCGTGCTGGAATCAAACCTGACGGCCCGGGACCAGAAGGGCATCGTCGAAGAAGGTCATAAAATCAAAGGTGCCGCCGGCTCGGTTGGCTTACGCCATCTGCAGCAACTGGGTCAACAGATTCAGTCGCCTGATTTACCTGCATGGGAAGATAACGTGGGTGATTGGGTTGAAGAGATGAAACAAGAGTGGCAAAACGATGTTGCGGTACTTAAAGCCTGGGTCGACGCCAGAAAAAAATGACCCCGGATTAACCGGGGTGCGCGAATACTGCGCCAACACCAGGGAAATCGTGGCTGCGCCTGTTTTTTAAAGTTATTTTCGAAATGGCGCTGCCTGAAAAATTTAGGCCGCACGCAGATAAGATAGCAAATCTTAAATGGTTTGTTACATGAATCAGTGAAATGTGTGAAGCATAGCGTTTTAATCAAAATTATTAATGTGCTTCAGCAAGTTGCAGAAAAGGATTGTCATGATGAAAAAGATTGGTGTCGTGCTGAGCGGATGCGGTGTTTTCGATGGTTCTGAAATACACGAAGCCGTAATCACGCTGCTGGCCCTGGCTAAGCAGGGAGCAGAGGTTATTTGTTTTGCGCCAGACAAAAATCAGGCGGATGTGATTAATCATCTGACCGGCGAGCCGATGGCGGAAACCCGTAATGTACTGATTGAAGCCGCACGTATTGCGCGAGGTGATATCCATCCTCTTATTCAGGCAGACCCTGCAGAGCTTGATGCGCTCATTGTGCCGGGTGGGTTTGGCGCGGCCAAAAATCTCAGTACCTTTGCTGTGCAGGGGGCGGAGTGTCAGATCGATCCTCATCTTAAAGCGCTGTCGCAGGCCATGCATGCGGCAGGAAAACCGCTGGGCTTTATCTGCATCGCGCCGGCAATGCTGCCTAAAATTTTTGATTTCCCGCTGCGGCTGACGATTGGCACCGATATTGATACCGCAGAGATCGTGGAGGAGATGGGGGGCGAACACGTTCCGTGCCCGGTTGATGACATTGTGGTTGATGAAGATAACAAAATTGTCACCACGCCAGCGTATATGCTGGCGAATAATATCGCTGAGGCGGCCTCAGGTATTGAAAAGCTGGTGGCTCGCGTGCTGGTGCTGACTGAATGAGGCGTAAATTTGCCGCAGGCGCAGGGGTGAAACGTTTTCTCTTGCGCATCGTACTTGTGCTGGCGGTATTCTGGGGAGGCGGGCTGGCTTTATTCAGCATTATGCCGGTTCCGTTCTCCGCCGTGATGGTTGAGCGCCAGCTTAGCGCGTGGTTCAGCGGCGATTTCAGCTATGTTGCCCACTCTGACTGGGTGAGCATGGACGAGATCTCCCCGTTCATGGGGCTGGCGGTCATCGCGGCGGAGGACCAGAAATTTCCGGAGCACTGGGGGTTTGACGTGGCGGCCATTGAGAAGGCGCTTGCCCATAACGAACGCCATGAAAACCGCGTGCGCGGTGCGTCAACTTTGTCGCAGCAGACAGCCAAAAATCTGTTTCTGTGGGATGGTCGAAGCTGGGTGCGAAAAGGGCTGGAAGCGGGTTTGACCCTGGGGATGGAAACGGTCTGGAGCAAAAAACGCATTCTGACCGTCTATCTCAACGTCGCTGAGTTTGGCGACGGCATATTTGGCGTGGAAGCTGCCGCACAGCGGTATTTCAATAAGCCAGCCAGCCGTCTGAGCATGTCAGAAGCAGCGCTATTGGCCGCTGTATTACCGAACCCTATACGCTTTAAGGCCAGTGCCCCATCAGGGTATGTGCGAAGCCGTCAGGCGTGGATTATGCGCCAGATGAATCAGCTGGGCGGAGAGGGGTTTATGCAGCGTAATAATCTTATGTAGGGCGGGTTAGCGCAGCGCTACCCGCCTGAATAGCAGACCTTAATCTTCGTCGAACCCTGCGTTAAACAGGGCAATCACCGCCGCCAGCGCTTCCTCTTCCTGAGGGCCGGTGGCTTCTACTTCAATCTGGCGCCCTTTGGCGGAATCGAGCATCAGCAGCGCGATCACGCTGTTCGCTTCCGCTTCGGTGCCTTCGTCATTACGCAGCAGCACTTCTGCATCGAAACCCTGCATCAGCTCAAACAGCTTCATCGCCGGGCGCGCATGCATACCCAGCTTGTTGGTGATCTCAACGGTTTGTTTTACGGTCATGTTTTACGTTTTTCCAGCGTGCGATGACGGGACTGAACGTTCTTCCCGCGCGAGCGGAAATAGTCGGCCAGCTGTTCGGCGATATAAACCGAACGATGTTTACCGCCGGTACAGCCAATCGCCACCGTCAGGTAGCTACGATTGTTTGTCTCCAGCATAGGTAACCATAGCTCAAGGTAGCTTCGCGTCTGGTAGATAAAATTGTGTACTTCTGTGTGCCGGTCGAGGAACGCCGCCACCGGCTTATCCAGACCGGTCATTGGACGCAGCTTCGGATCCCAGTGCGGGTTCGGCAGGAAGCGCACGTCGAAAACGTAATCCGCATCAATCGGAATACCGTGCTTAAAGCCGAAGGATTCGAACACCATCGTCAGTTCGCGCTCGCGTTTACCCAACAGCCGGGTACGCAGCATTTCCGCCAGCTCGTGAACGGACATCTCAGAGGTGTCAACAATCAGGTCGGCACGAGAACGCAGCGGCTCCAGCAGGTCGCTCTCTTCATCAATAGCGCTCTCCAGAGAGAGGTTCTTGCTGGAAAGCGGGTGCAAGCGACGGGTATCGCTGTAGCGGCGGATCAGCGTATTGCGGTCTGCATCAAGGAACAGCAGCTGAGGCGAGAACGTGTCAGGCAGGTTGCTCATGGCCTGTTCGAAGATCTCGGGCGATTCAGGCATGTTACGAACGTCGATACTGACCGCGGCAGAGGTTTGTCTCTCCGCCAGCGTGCGGGCCAGGTCGGGTAACAACACGACCGGCAGGTTATCGACGCAGTAAAAACCCATGTCTTCCAGGGCGCGCAGAGCAACGGATTTCCCCGACCCTGAACGGCCACTGACAATCATCAGCACCATGTTCCGTTTCTCCTCAGGACAACAGATGTGAAGGCCATCTCCTGGTTATGCATCATCCTGATTGCCTTCTGCTTCAGTGATAATTTGATAGAGCTCTTCATCACTTTGGGCCGAGCGCAGTCGACGGCAAATGGTTTTATCGGCCAGACGTTTCGCGACCAGCGACAGCGTATGCAGATGGGTTTTCGTCTGATCGGCAGGCACCAGCAGCGCGAAGAGGAGATCGACGGGCTGGTTATCAATGGCATCGAAGGCGATGGGCGTTTCAAGCTGCACAAACACACCAACGGCACGCAGGGTATCCTCTTCCAGTTTGCCATGCGGGATCGCGATGCCGTTGCCGATACCGGTACTGCCCATTTTTTCACGGGTCAGAATCGCTTCGAACACCACCTGCGGCGGCAGGCCCAGCTGTTTGGCAGCCAGTTCACTGATGATCTCCAGCGCACGTTTTTTGCTCTGGCAGTGAACCGCACTGCGGGTACATTCCTGGTTAAGGACATTGCTCAGTTGAAGAGCGGAATCGTTGTTCATCATAATTTCACCTAAGCGCTAACTGTACAAATGGCCTGTTGTGTTTCACAACAGGCCGTCCTGCACCCGTTAACTGCCCGGACAATTAGTGTTGTTTCAGTTTATCTTTATGTTTATTGAGCTGTCGTGCAAGCTTATCAATCAAGCCGTCGATAGCAGCGTACATGTCTTGCCCTTCCGCACTGGCATGCAGTTCACCCCCGTTAACATGCAGGGTGGCATCCGAGATATGAGTCACTTTCTCCACTTTCAACACAATATAGACCTGATTGATCCTTTCGAAATACTGCTCGAGTTTTGCAAACTTCGCGTTCACGAAGTCGCGTAAAGCCTCAGTAATTTCGACGTTTTGTCCAGTGATGTTGAGCTGCATAGTGTCTTCCTTATCGGTTGTGTCAGACCAGCTGTTTACGCTGGTTGGACGGCGGAATGGATAAAGACTCTCGATACTTCGCAACAGTACGACGTGCCACCATAATACCCTGATCGGACAGCATGGTGGTTAACTTACTGTCGCTTAGTGGCTTCGCGGGGTTCTCCGCGGCGATCAACTTCTTCACCAGGGCACGAATGGCCGTTGACGACGCTTCGCCGCCGCCCTCGGTATTAACATGGCTGGAGAAGAAATACTTAAGCTCAAATATACCGCGTGGACTGTGCAGATACTTCTGCGTGGTGACACGGGAAATGGTTGATTCATGCATCTCGACGGCCTGGGCGATATCCGCCAGTACCATCGGTTTCATATACTCTTCGCCCTGCTCGAAGAACGCCTGCTGCTGTTCGACAATACAGCGGCTGACGCGCAGCAGCGTATCATTTCGGCTCTCCAGACTTTTGATCAACCATCGCGCTTCCTGAAGATTGCTGCGAATATACTGGTTGTCGGAGTCGTTACGCGCGCTGGTGCACATGGAGGCATACTGCTGGTTGATTTGCAGGCGAGGGATGCTGTCTGAATTCAGTTCAACGACCCAGCGGCCGTTGTGTTTTCTCACCAGCACGTCCGGGATCACGTACTCGGGTTCGCTGGTCTGGATCGACTGACCGGGGCGCGGATCGAGCGACTGGATCAGATTCACCGCTTCTTTCAGCACCTCTTCCTTCAGGCGCGTGACGCGCATCAGGCTGCGGAAATCGTGGTTGGCCAACAGATCCAGATGATCGCTGATGATTAAGCGCGCCTCGTCGAGCCATGGCGTCTCTTTGCTGAACTGAGAAAGCTGGATCAGCAGGCAGTCGCGCAGATCTTTTGCGGCCACGCCTACCGGATCGAAACGCTGGATGCGCTTCAGAACGGCTTCGATCTCCTCAAGTTCAATCTCTTCGTCGCCCATGCTTTCCAGGATATCGTCCAGCGTGACGGTCAAATAGCCGGTGTCGTCAACGGCATCGACAATGGACGTGGCAATCGCGCGGTCGGTATCGGAGAAGGGGGTGAGTTCCACCTGCCACATCAGGTAATCCTGCAGCGACTGGGTGGTCTCACCCTGGTAGACCGGTAGCTCATCATCCTGGTAGTCTGCACGCGTACCGGAAGGGGTTCCGGCGGTGTAGATTTCATCCCAGCTGGCATCCAGCGGAAGCTCGTCGGGCATCTCTTTTTGTTCGAGTGCATCCGCGGTGTCGAGCGCTTCTGTATCCTGTGACTGCTGAGCATCTACCTCGTCATGAAGATCGGTTTGTTCCAGCAGGGGGTTGCTGTCCAGCGCCTGCTGGAGCTCCTGCTGAAGTTCTAACGTGGACAGTTGCAACAGGCGAATTGCCTGCTGTAGCTGCGGCGTCATTGCCAGTTGTTGGCTGAGCCTTAATTGCAAACCTTGCTTCATGTTCAGAGCGTTTTTCTCCGGTTCGGCGTTACGTTACCTCTACCCTATCAGAGTCTGAAGTCTTCCCCAAGATAGACGCGCTTAACATGATCGTCTTCGAGGATCTGTTGCGGCGTACCGTGGGCGATCAGATTGCCCTGGCTCACAATATACGCGCGTTCACACACGGCCAGCGTTTCACGGACGTTGTGGTCGGTGATCAGTACGCCAAGCCCGCTGTCGCGCAGGTGTTCGATGATGCGTTTAATGTCGATAACCGAGATCGGGTCAACGCCGGCAAACGGTTCATCCAGAAGGATAAATTTCGGGTTTGCGGCCAGCGCACGCGCAATCTCAACACGACGGCGTTCACCCCCGGAGAGGGCCTGACCGAGGCTGTCGCGCAGATGCTCAATGTGGAACTCTTCCATCAACTCGTTGGCACGATCCTGACGCTGTTCGCTGGTCAGATCGTTACGAATTTCCAGGACCGCCATCAGGTTATCGTAAACGCTAAGACGACGGAAAATGGAGGCTTCCTGCGGCAGGTAGCCGATCCCGCGACGCGCGCGCGCGTGCAGAGGCAGAAGGCTGATGTCTTCATCGTCAATGATAATGTTGCCGGCATCGCGCGGCACAATGCCAACGACCATGTAGAAAGTGGTGGTTTTACCCGCACCGTTAGGGCCAAGCAGCCCCACGATTTCGCCGGAGTTGACGGTCAGACTGACATCTTCTACGACACGGCGGCCCTTGTAGGCCTTCGCGAGATTTTTTGCAGTTAATGTTGCCATAACTAATTAGTTACTCTTCTTCTGTGCCGGGGCCTGGCCTTTGCCTTTGTCCTGCAGCTGCGACGGAACCAGGACGGTCGTGACGCGTTTGCCTTTCTCGCTGGAGGCCTGCATTTTTTGCTCTTTCACCAGATAGGTGATCTGGTCGCCGGTAATGTTGCTGTCCAGCTGTTCCAGATACGCGTTTCCGGTCAGGATGACCAGGTCCTTCGCCAGCTCATAGTGCATATGCGAGGCGCGGCCTTTCACCGGCTTGCCGTTGTCCTGCATCTGGTAGAAGGTGGCCGGGTTGCCGTAACCATCAATGATCTCTTTGCCCTGCTCGCCACCCGGACGGGTCACGACCACTTTGTCGGCGTTAATTTTGATGGTGCCCTGAGTCATGACGACGTTACCCGTGAAGGTGACGACGTTGCCCTGCATATCGAGCGACTGGGTATCAGACTCGATATGGATCGGTTGGTCGGTATCGCCCGTTACAGCAAGCGCGGGGAGACTGGTCGCCAGCATCGCGCTGGCGATAATTACTTTAAGGCTGAGTTTGTTTGTTTTGAATTTCATAGGAGGTTCTAACCTTTTCAATCAGCTCGGCGTTCTTGCTGCGTAAGTTCCCGCGCATTCTCAAACCGCTGGAATTAAATGTTGTGCCATACAGTGTGACCAGATCCTGCGAGGTCACGTCCTGGGTTACCAGGTTAATCTGGGCATTATCCGTCGTAATTTTTCTCAGTTGCGAGTCAGCGGTCAGGGCGTTGACTTCAACGTGACCATACAGATAAAGCATACGGTCATTTGTCAGTTTTGCCCGATCTGACTTAATTGACCACGTCGGCACTTTGTCCTTATCAAATGTGGTCATGACAGGCTGGGTAAACCACGAAATACCGTCATCTGAAAAATATTCAACATGCTGGGCAATCAGGCGATAGTTCAGCGCGCCTTCCGGGCTGTAGACCACGGTGTCGCTGTGATCGCTTTTATAGGTTGGATCGTTATTGTTGACCACTTCCGTTTGCGTATCGTCGCGATCGGCAAGGTTCACGCCAATCAATACCAGTGCGACAAGCGAAAGCAAAATGATAATCCAGCGTCTGGTTTTACTCATATCGATTGCCCTTTGGCCTCATCAAGCTTGCCCTGCGCCAGCAAAAGCAGATCGCAGACTTCACGTACGGCACCACGGCCCCCGTTGATGTGGGTAACATAATCAGCGCGCGGGATCAGCAGCGGATGCGCATCGGCAACGGCGATGCTCAGCCCGACTTCAGCCATCACGGGCCAGTCAATCAGATCGTCTCCGACGTAGGCCACGTTTTCCGGTGCGATAGCCAGTTTACCCAGTAAATCCTTAAACGCCGCCATCTTATCGGATTGACCCTGATACAGATGGGTAATTCCTAAGGTTTCACAGCGGTCTTCTACCAGTTTAGCTTTTCGTCCGGTGATGATAGCCACCTCAATACCCGAGGTGAGCGCGCAGCGGATACCGTAGCCGTCGCGAACGTTAAACGCTTTCAGCTCTTCACCATTATTGCCCATGTAAATCAGGCCATCGGAAAGTACGCCATCCACGTCCAGGATGAGCAGACGAATGTTTTCCGCCTTTGCCATCATCTGGGTACTGACCGGTCCATAACAGGTTGCAAGGGATGCACCCGCATTACTCATTGTCTTATCCTTCATTACACTACGCCTGCGCGCAGCAGATCATGCATATGTACCACACCCAGCAACTGGTCGCCATCGGCAACCATCACTGAGGTAATGTGGTGGGACTGCATCAGGTTCAGCACATCCACCGCCAGCGTACCCGGACGGACGCGGATACCGCCCGGCGTCATCACATCGGCAATACCGAGCGTGCGGACGTCTACACCCATGTCGAACACGCGACGCAGGTCGCCATCGGTGAAGATCCCCTGAATTTTCATCAGGTCGTCGCACACGACCGTCATACCCAGATTCTTACGGGTGATTTCCAGCAGCGCATCACGCAGGGAGGCTTCTTTACTGACGTGAGGTATCTCATCCCCGGTGTGCATAATATCGTTTACCCGAAGCAGAAGCTTGCGCCCCAGCGCGCCGCCCGGGTGGGAAAGCGCGAAATCCTCCGGCGTAAAACCGCGGGCTTCGAGCAGCGCGACGGCAAGCGCATCACCCATGACCAGCGCGGCGGTGGTGCTGGACGTCGGCGCCAGGCCAAGCGGACAGGCCTCCTTGGGCACTTTCACGCACAGGTGAATATCGGCTGCCCGCGCCATGCTGCTTTCCGGACGGCTGGTCATGCAAATAAGCGGCACCTGCAGTCGCTTCAGTACCGGGATCAGCGCCAGAATTTCATTGGACTCCCCGGAGTTGGACAGCGCGATGACGATATCCTGCGGCGTGACCATACCCAGATCACCATGCGCGGCTTCCCCCGGATGTACAAAGAAGGACGAGGTGCCGGTACTGGCAAACGTTGCCGCCATTTTGCGTCCAATGTGGCCGGACTTGCCCATCCCCATCACCACGACTTTGCCGGCACAGTAGAACATCTTCTCACATGCCAGACTAAAATCCTGATTAATGTACTGATCTAACTGCGCCAGACCTTCACGTTCAATCTCCAGAACCTCTTTGCCTGCCTTCTGAAAGTCAAAACCCGGCTGCAATTCTATTTGCGACATAATGCGTTTCCGTTTACCCAGAGAGAAGAGGCGAGAGCCAGTACAGCATCGCCATCCATACGATAAATCCACCCGTCAGCAGCGCGCCTGCGCCTTTGCCGATCTGTCGTTGCCGCCGCCAGCAGAGCAGGGCAAATATCACGCTGACCAATAACATCACGCCGTAGTCACGTGAGAACGCCAGGGGATTAAAGGGCCCTGGCGTAATCAGGGCCGGCAGGCCCATCACAATGGCGATATTAAATATGTTGGAACCGATGATATTGCCAATGGCAATGTCATCCTCACCTTTCCGTGCCCCCGCAATGGCCGTGGCCAGCTCCGGCAGGCTGGTGCCGATGGCAATCACCGTCAGGCCAATGGTCAGTTCACTGATGGCGAAATAGTTCGCCAGCACCGTCGCGTTATCCACAACCATGCGCGTTGCCATCGGCATGATGATCAGCGCAATGCCAAGCCAGAGCAGGGCAACAGGCAGCGTGCCTTCTCGCGGCAGTTCGGCGACCTGCTCCCGCGTGAGGCTATCCTGACCCTGCTTCTCAGCCAGGCGGGCGATTTTAACACTATACAGCAGCCAGATGACGGCCAGCGCCAGCAGGAAAATGCCGTCGCTGTAGCTCAGTACACCATCATAAAATACGCAGCCTGTCAGCAGGCTTACGATTAACATTAGCGGCAATTCACGGCGCAGAACATCAGAATGCACGCGAAATGGATGGAGCAGTGCGGCCAGGCCTAAAATCAAGAGTATATTGACGATGTTAGAGCCAATCGCGGTGCCTACTGCCAGGTCTAACTGACCATGCAGCGATGCTGTTACAGAGACGATGATTTCAGGAAGTGACGTTCCAACACTGACAACGGTCATCCCGATGACGACAGGCGGTACGCCCGTCAGGCGACACAGGATAGATGCAGCAAACACTAAACGGTCAGCACTGTAGACCACCAAAAGTAAACCAATTATTAACAGTGCTGTTGCTAAAAGCATCAAAAGTCCTTTCTTCAGGTATACTCGTCGGTCCATCGCACGGGAATGGCTGGACTGCATACAGTCTGAGGCGTAACGAATTCCTAATTTTGACTTTATGCGCCGGAAAAGTAAAACAAATGCCAGCTTTCGCTAACCTCAACGGCTATTATTCTGTAAAAATGCGGAGTTGAGGGCTGATTCAGGCGGCATGCCTTAACGTGAGCAGGGTAATAAAGGAACCATAAATGAGCCAAACGATGGCGAATTTAGTCGATGTTCGCGGCGTGAGTTTTTCTCGCGCCAACAGATTGATATTTGATGATATTTCGTTGACCGTACCGCGTGGCAAAATCACTGCCATCATGGGGCCGTCCGGGATCGGTAAAACGACCCTGCTGCGCCTCATTGGTGGGCAGATCCCACCTGATAGCGGTGAAATCCTCTTTGATGGCGAAAACATCCCGGAGATGTCACGCTCGCGTCTGTATACTGTCCGCAAACGCATGAGCATGCTCTTTCAGTCGGGAGCCTTGTTCACCGACATGAATGTCTTTGATAACGTGGCCTATCCGCTGCGCGAGCATACCAGCCTGCCGCCTGAACTGCTGAAAAGCACGGTGATGATGAAGCTCGAAGCCGTCGGTTTACGGGGCGCCGCGAAACTGATGCCTTCGGAGCTGTCCGGCGGGATGGCGCGCCGCGCCGCGCTGGCGCGAGCCATTGCATTAGAACCTGATTTAATCATGTTCGACGAACCGTTTGTTGGACAGGATCCCATCACGATGGGCGTGCTGGTGAAGCTCATCTCTGAACTAAACAGCGCGCTTGGCGTCACCTGCATTGTGGTGTCTCACGATGTACCGGAAGTATTGAGCATTGCCGATTACGCCTATATCGTGGCGGACAAAAAGATCGTCGCGCACGGTAGCGCTCAGGCGCTGCAGGAAAATTGCGATCCGCGCGTGCGGCAGTTCCTTGACGGTATTGCCGATGGCCCTGTGCCGTTCCGCTACCCCGCGGGCGACTATCGTGACGATTTACTGGGAATAGGGAGTTAAGCCACTCATGCTGTTAAATGCGTTGGCCGCTCTCGGACACCGTGGCATAAAAACCATCAGGACGTTCGGGCGTGCCGGATTGATGTTATTCAACGCGCTGGTCGGCAAGCCGGAATTCCGCAAGCACGCACCTCTGCTGGTGCGGCAGCTTTATAATGTCGGCGTGCTGTCGATGCTCATCATCATTGTCTCCGGTCTGTTTATCGGTATGGTGCTTGGGCTGCAGGGCTATCTGGTTCTGACAACCTACAGTGCGGAAACCAGCCTCGGGATGCTGGTGGCGCTCTCGCTGCTGCGCGAGCTGGGGCCTGTTGTGGCGGCGCTGTTGTTCGCCGGGCGCGCGGGGTCGGCATTAACGGCTGAAATTGGCCTGATGCGTGCGACCGAGCAGCTCTCCAGCATGGAGATGATGGCGGTCGACCCGCTGCGTCGCGTGATCTCGCCGCGTTTCTGGGCTGGGGTGATCTCTTTGCCGTTACTGACTATTCTGTTTGTCGCCGTGGGTATCTGGGGCGGTTCGCTGGTTGGCGTGCACTGGAAAGGCATTGATGCCGGTTTCTTCTGGTCCGCGATGCAGGACGCAATCGACCTGCGAATGGATCTGGTTAACTGTCTGATTAAAAGCGTGGTATTTGCCATTACGGTCACCTGGATTGCATTGTTCAATGGTTACGATGCCATCCCGACGTCGGCGGGCATTAGCCGTGCAACTACACGTACCGTCGTACATTCGTCGCTGGCCGTACTGGGTCTGGATTTTGTGCTCACCGCACTGATGTTTGGGAATTGAGTTCATGCAAACGAGAAAAAATGAAATTTGGGTCGGTGTATTCCTGCTGCTGGCGCTGCTGGCCGCGCTGTTTATCTGCCTGAGAGCGGCGGATATTACGTCTGTGCGCACCGAGCCGACGTATCGCATCTATGCCACCTTCGATAACATCGGCGGGCTGAAGGCGCGTTCACCGGTCCGCATCGGCGGCGTGGTGATCGGACGCGTATCTGACATTACGCTGGATGAGAAAACCTACCTGCCACGCGTCGCGATGGATATCGAAGAGCGTTACAACCATATCCCGGACACCAGCTCCCTTTCTATTCGTACTTCCGGTCTGCTGGGCGAACAATATCTGGCGCTTAACGTTGGCTTTGAAGACCCCGAGCTGGGAACGACTATCCTTAAAGACGGTAGCGTCATTCAGGATACGAAATCCGCGATGGTTCTGGAGGATATGATTGGTCAGTTCCTTTACAACAGTAAAGGGGATGAGAAAAAGTCTGACAATGCCCCTGCGCAGAGTGAAGACCATACCAATGCCGCGCCGACCCCAGGTGCTGCGAATTAATATCAGGAGAAGTCATTCATGTTTAAACGACTGTTAATGGTTGCCATGCTGGTCATCGCCCCTCTAACCGCCGCCCACGCTGCGGATCAGAGTAACCCGTACAAACTGATGGACGAAGCGGCGAAGAAGACCTTCGACCGTCTTAAAAACGAACAGCCTAAAATTCGTGCTAATCCTGATTATCTGCGTGACGTCGTTGATCAGGAACTGCTGCCGTACGTGCAGATTAAATATGCGGGTGCGCTGGTGCTGGGACGTTATTACAAAGACGCGACCCCTGCGCAACGTGATGCGTACTTTGCCGCGTTTCGTGAATACCTGAAACAGGCTTATGGCCAGGCGCTGGCGATGTACCACGGTCAGACCTATCAGATTGCGCCTGAGCAGCCGCTGGGCGATGCGACCATCGTCCCTATCCGTGTGACGATCAACGATCCTAACGGTCGTCCGCCGGTTCGTCTGGATTTCCAGTGGCGTAAAAACAGCCAGACCGGTCACTGGCAGGCGTATGACATGATTGCCGAAGGGGTAAGCATGATCACCACCAAACAGAACGAATGGAGCGACCTGCTGCGCACTAAAGGCATTGATGGCCTGACCGCTCAGCTGCAGTCTATCTCTCGTCAGAAAATTACCCTGGACGAGAAGAAGTAATGTTACAGCAACTCAGCTGGTCGCGTGAAGGCGAGACATTAAAGCTGTCCGGTGAACTGGATCAGGATCTGCTGAACCCACTGTGGGACAAACGCCACGAAGCGATGCAGGGTGTGACGCGTATCGACTTAACCGACGTTACGCGGGTGGATACGGCAGGTGTTGCGCTGCTTGCCCATCTGGTTGCCGTGGGGAAAAAGCAGGGGACAAGCGTCACGCTTCACGGCGCGAGCGATAATGTCGTGACCCTTGCGCAACTCTACAATCTCCCTCAGGACGTACTGCCTCGTTAATATTTTCAGTGCGTTACTTCCGAAAGCCCTGACAGTTTCATCGTCGGGGCTTTTTGCTTGTTTAAGACAACGCCACTTTGCTCTAAGATGTTGAGCTTGTTTTCACTATCAGATGATTAAGAGCCCATGGAAAATCATGAAATCCAGACAGTGCTGATGAATGCACTCTCCCTTCAGGAAGCCCACGTCACTGGCGATGGCAGTCACTTCCAGGTTATTGCTGTGGGTGAGATGTTCGACGGTATGAGCCGCGTGAAGAAGCAGCAGGCTGTGTACGCGCCTCTGATGGAATATATTGCGGATAACCGCATCCACGCCCTGTCGATTAAAGCGTTCACCCCGCAAGAGTGGGCACGCGATCGCAAACTAAACGGTTTTTGAGCTGAGGGCGACAGGCCCGCAGCACGGTTGATTTTATAAGAGAATACACAATGGATAAATTTCGTGTACAGGGGCCAACGCGTCTCCAGGGCGAAGTCACAATTTCTGGCGCTAAAAACGCCGCGCTGCCAATCCTCTTTGCTGCGCTGCTGGCTGAAGAGCCGGTAGAAATTCAGAACGTACCGAAGCTGAAAGATATCGACACCACCATGAAGCTGCTCACCCAACTGGGCACGAAAGTTGAGCGTAACGGTTCCGTCTGGATCGACGCCAGCAAGGTGAACAACTTTTCAGCCCCTTACGATCTGGTTAAAACCATGCGTGCATCCATCTGGGCGCTTGGCCCGCTGGTGGCGCGTTTTGGGCAGGGTCAGGTCTCTCTGCCGGGCGGTTGCGCCATCGGTGCGCGTCCGGTTGACCTGCACATCTTCGGTCTGGAGAAGCTGGGCGCAGAGATTAAGCTCGAAGAAGGTTACGTTAAAGCGTCCGTCAATGGTCGTCTGAAAGGCGCGCACATCGTCATGGACAAAGTGAGCGTGGGCGCAACGGTGACCATTATGTCTGCGGCGACGCTGGCAGAAGGTACCACCATCATCGAAAACGCCGCGCGCGAACCGGAGATTGTGGATACCGCCAACTTCCTCGTGGCGCTGGGGGCGAAGATTTCCGGTCAGGGTACCGACCGTATCACCATCGAAGGCGTTGAGCGTCTGGGCGGCGGTGTCTATCGCGTTCTGCCGGACCGTATCGAAACCGGTACCTTCCTGGTCGCTGCGGCGATTTCTGGCGGGAAGATTGTTTGTCGCAACGCGCAGCCAGATACCCTGGATGCGGTGCTGGCGAAACTGCGCGATGCGGGTGCGGATATCGAAATCGGAGAAGACTGGATCAGCCTCGATATGCACGGTCAGCGTCCAAAAGCGGTTAATGTGCGTACGGCGCCGCATCCGGCGTTCCCTACGGACATGCAGGCGCAGTTCACCCTGTTGAACCTGGTTGCTGAAGGCACTGGTTTCATCACAGAAACCATTTTCGAGAACCGCTTTATGCACGTACCGGAACTTATCCGTATGGGTGCGCATGCTGAGATCGAAAGTAATACCGTGATTTGCCACGGCGTTGAGAAACTGTCAGGTGCTCAGGTGATGGCAACCGATCTGCGTGCGTCTGCAAGCCTGGTGCTGGCGGGTTGTATTGCGGAAGGCACAACGATCGTGGATCGTATCTATCACATCGATCGTGGCTATGAGCGTATCGAAGATAAACTGCGCGCGCTGGGTGCCAACATTGAGCGTGTGAAGGGCGAGTAATCGTTCCGGCAGCCCCCTGCCAGCAATGACCGGGGGGTTGCTGTTCCTGTCAAAAAAGCGTTATTCCTGTGGTTCTCTTTTTGCCTTTCTCTGGCGAATCATGCGCGATCTGTCGATAAATTCATGGGTAATGGGGTCGTGGTAGCGCGAAGGCCAAATCACCCACGGATGCGTATCCAGCGCCGTCGCGATGATTAATTCTCCCTTGGGCCAGGGGCGAGTGAGGGCGTTTGCCAGAGTGGAAGAACTTAGTCCATGGCGGCGGGACTCTGCTGCCAGTGAAGTGCCTCTTTTGTGCAGTGCGGCAATAATATCAGCCGTGTGCCAGTCGATAAATTTCGTATCCATAACGCCGTCCTTAAGTTTGGATTCACCTACGCCGTTTTTTCTGAAACGACGCGGTTACTATACCCATTTCAACTTCTTGTTCTAAAAAGTTCGCGTTACTTGATGGGATATTCAGAATAAGACACGGCTTTATTCATGCGGTCTCTAAACCGATGAATTTACATGAACACGGAATTTACAGGAGTGTACTGGAATCTCCCCGCTATCGCTGCGGGGAGAAACAAGGTGATTAACGGTCGCGCTGTACGGCGATATGGGCAAGACCAATCAGTGCCTCGCGCCACGGACTGTCTGGAATGACCTGAAGCGCTTCGATGGCTTTATCGGCTTCTTCTTCCGCGCGCTGACGCGTCCATTCCAGCGATCCGCAGATAGCCATAGTTTCCAGTACAGGTTCCAGAAGATGGCGGCCATTTCCCTGCTCAATCGCTTCACGGATCATTTTCGCCTGGTCAGCTGTTCCGTTGCGCATAGCATGAAGCAGCGGCAGGGTTGGTTTACCTTCGTTCAGGTCATCGCCCACGTTTTTACCGAGCGTCTCGCCGTCCGCACTATAGTCCAGCAAATCATCAATCAGCTGGAAGGCCGTACCCAGATAGCGGCCATAGTCCTGCAGGCCTTTTTCCTGTGCTTCGGTACAGTCAGCCAGAATGCCGGAACACTGGGCAGCCGCTTCAAACAGGCGCGCCGTTTTGCTGTAGATGACGCGCATGTAGTTTTCTTCGGTGATATCAGGGTCGTTGACGT
The DNA here is from genome assembly GCF_049236945.1 of Enterobacter cloacae complex sp. SHL020. Classification (NCBI taxonomy): domain Bacteria; kingdom Pseudomonadati; phylum Pseudomonadota; class Gammaproteobacteria; order Enterobacterales; family Enterobacteriaceae; genus Enterobacter; species Enterobacter cloacae complex sp. SHL020. The sequence continues at coordinate 116,187 of NZ_JBMKJF010000010.1, read as the reverse complement.
TCATCAGCTGCAGCACTTCGCCTTCAGCAATGACGTTTACGGCTTCGGACATCACTTCCAGCACTTTCAGGGAGCCCAGGCTGGTCATCATCTGGAAGGCGCGGGTATAGATAAAATCCCCCACCAGGACGCTGGCTGCGTTTCCGAAAGCGGCGTTTGCCGTGGCTTTGCCACGACGCATATCCGATTCATCCACAACATCGTCATGCAGAAGCGTCGCCGTGTGAATAAATTCGATGAGCGCTGCGATAGTGATGTGAGCATTTCCCTGATAGCCAACGGCTCTGGCAGCCAGAATGGCAATCATCGGACGAATGCGTTTACCGCCGCCGCTGACGATGTAATAGCCCAACTGATTGATCAGCTGAACGTCAGAGTTGAGTTGCTCCAGGATTGCTGCATTCACACCCGCCATATCTTGCGCGGTTAACTCGTTGATTTTTTCTAAATTCATCGCAAAAGCCGGGCTTTTTATCCTGTTGATCCCATCTTCAATGGGGTAACGAAGGGTTTCGGTTTATCAATAGTAGTGCTGATTGTACTGAAAAAACGGCTCAGATAAACGTTACCGTACGTGTTGTGTTTTTTTTCTTCATGTATTGACGGTAGCACTTGTCAAAGGCTCGCGTTTTGCGTAATATTCGCGCCCTATTGTGAATATTTATAGCGCACTCTGATTCATACGAGGACGTGCGCGGAAGCGGAGTTTATATGTACGCGGTTTTCCAAAGTGGTGGTAAACAACACCGAGTAAGCGAAGGTCAGACCGTTCGCCTGGAAAAGCTGGACATCGCAACTGGCGAATCTGTTGAGTTCGCAGAAGTTCTGATGATCGCAAACGGTGAAGAAGTCAAAATCGGCGTTCCTTTCGTTGATGGCGGCGTTATCAAAGCTGAAGTTGTTGCACACGGTCGTGGCGAGAAAGTTAAAATCGTTAAGTTTCGTCGTCGTAAGCACTACCGTAAGCAGCAGGGCCACCGTCAGTGGTTCACTGATGTGAAAATTACTGGCATCAGCGCCTAAGACCTGAGGAGAGATTTAAATGGCACATAAAAAGGCTGGCGGCTCCACACGTAACGGTCGCGATTCAGAAGCTAAACGCCTTGGCGTTAAGCGTTTCGGTGGCGAATCCGTTCTGGCTGGTAGCATCATCGTTCGTCAACGTGGTACCAAATTCCACGCTGGCAACAACGTAGGTTGCGGTCGTGACCACACTCTGTTTGCTAAAGCAGACGGTAAAGTGAAATTTGAAGTTAAAGGCCCGAACAACCGTAAATACATCAGCATCGTTGCTGAGTAAGGTTTTCTCGGTCCGGTAACGGATTAAAGCCCCGCAACCTGTTGCGGGGCTTTTTACATTGGAAACCCGGTAATTTTTTCTGTAGGGAAAACGGGCATGAAGCAGCAGGCCGGCATTGGTATTCTTTTGGCGCTCACTACCGCAATGTGTTGGGGTGCGCTGCCAATTGCAATGAAGCAGGTACTGGAAGTGATGGAGCCGCCTACGGTGGTCTTTTATCGCTTTCTGATGGCAAGCATCGGCCTCGGGGCCATTCTGGCTATCAAAGGTAAGCTTCCTCCCTTGCGGCTCTTCCGCAAACCGCGCTGGCTGGTATTACTGGCTATCGCGACGGGCGGTCTGTTCGGTAACTTCATCCTGTTCAGCTCTTCCCTGCAATATCTCAGCCCCACGGCGTCGCAGGTGATAGGTCAGCTTTCACCTGTGGGCATGATGGTCGCCAGCGTCTTTATCCTCAAGGAGAAGATGCGCGGTACGCAGATTATCGGGGCGAGCATGCTGCTGTGCGGTCTGGTGATGTTCTTCAATACCAGTCTGATAGAGATTTTTACCCGCCTGACGGATTACACATGGGGTGTAATTTTTGGTGTGGGGGCGGCAACGGTCTGGGTGAGCTATGGCGTCGCGCAAAAGGTGTTATTGCGTCGTCTTGCCTCACAGCAGATCCTCTTTTTGCTGTACACTTTGTGTACAATGGCATTGCTGCCATTAGCAAAGCCGGGTGTGATTTCCCAGCTTAGCGACTGGCAACTGGCGTGCCTCATTTTTTGTGGGCTGAACACGCTGGTCGGTTATGGCGCGCTGGCCGAAGCGATGGCGCGCTGGCAGGCAGCACAGGTGAGCGCGTTAATTACGCTTACTCCGCTGTTTACGCTGTTATTTTCAGATTTGTTATCAATGGCCTGGCCCGATGTCTTCGTCAGACCGATGCTCAACCTGTTGGGTTATCTCGGTGCGTTTGTCGTGGTTGCGGGCGCGATGTATTCCGCCATTGGTCATCGTCTTTGGGGACGTTGGCGCAAAAATGAAGCGGTTGTAGTAGTCCCCCGCTCAGGCGAATGAGTTACGGAGAGTAAAATGAAGTTTGTTGATGAAGCGACGATCCTGGTCGTGGCTGGTGATGGCGGCAATGGTTGCGTAAGCTTCCGCCGTGAAAAGTATATCCCACGTGGCGGTCCTGACGGCGGCGACGGCGGGGATGGTGGTGACGTGTGGCTGGAGGCGGATGAGAACCTCAACACGCTGATCGACTACCGTTTCGAGAAATCCTTCCGCGCTGAACGTGGCCAGAACGGCCAGAGCCGTGACTGTACCGGGAAACGCGGTAAAGATGTCACTATTAAAGTTCCGGTCGGTACGCGTGTGATTGACCAGGGAACCGGTGAAACCATGGGTGACATGACCAAACACGGTCAGCGCCTGATGGTGGCTAAAGGCGGCTGGCACGGTCTGGGTAACAGCCGTTTCAAATCCTCCGTTAACCGTACTCCGCGTCAGAAAACGATGGGTACGCCGGGCGATAAGCGCGATCTGCAGCTGGAGCTGATGCTTCTGGCAGACGTGGGCATGCTGGGTATGCCAAACGCCGGTAAATCGACGTTCATTCGCGCCGTTTCTGCGGCGAAACCAAAAGTGGCGGACTATCCGTTTACCACGCTGGTACCAAGCCTGGGCGTTGTCCGTATGGATAACGAGAAGAGCTTTGTGGTTGCCGATATTCCGGGACTGATTGAAGGCGCTGCGGAAGGCGCGGGTCTGGGTATTCGCTTCCTGAAACACCTTGAGCGTTGCCGCGTGCTGCTGCATCTTATCGATATCGATCCTATCGATGGTTCCGATCCGGTTGAAAACGCCCGTATCATCATCGGTGAGCTGGAAAAATACAGCGAAAAACTGGCGAATAAACCACGCTGGCTGGTCTTCAATAAGATCGACCTGATGGACAAAGCCGAAGCGGAAGCGAAAGCCAAAGCGATTGCTGAAGCGATGGGTTGGGAAGATAAATACTACCTGATCTCTGCGGCAAGCCAGGTTGGCGTGAAAGATCTGTGCTGGGATGTGATGACCTTCATCATCGAGAACCCAATCGTGCAGGCGGAAGAAGCGAAACAGCCTGAAAAAGTCGAATTCATGTGGGATGACTACCACCGCCAGCAGCTCGAAGAGCTGGAAGCGGAAGACGATGATGAAGACTGGGACGATGACTGGGATGAAGACGACGAAGAAGGCGTCGAGTTCATCTACAAGCACTAATATCTGTCCGAAGCCCCCATTATGGGGGCTTTTTTTATTCCAGCGTTGCGGGCAGCCAGCAGCTGGCGATCAAACCACCTTCAGCGCCGTTCTCAAGCGTCAGCCTGCCGTGGTGGAGCTGCACGATGCGCTGCACGATACTCAGCCCCAGACCGCTGCCACCGTAGCGCTGGTCAAGACGGCGGAATGGCTCGGTAATTGACTGTCGGTGCGCGTCATTAATACCGGGCCCCTGATCGATCACGCTAATCTGCGTCCCCCCGTCGACCCCGGTTAATGTCACCGTAATCGTTGTCCCTGCCGGGCTGTAGCGCCCGGCATTCTCCAGCAGGTTGCGCAGCATCAGACGCAGGAGCACGGCGTCTCCCTGAACCGTGAGCGCGCTTTTAGCGGGCCAAATCACCGTATGTTCTTTGGCTTCATGGCCCAGGCCGAGAGGTTCAATGATATTTTCCGTCCAGCTCACGGTTTCGTAGTGTCCGCTGGCCATTGCCTGTCCGGCACGGGCCAGCATCAGCAGCTGCTCAACGGTATGCATGAGCTGATCGATACGGCTAATTAACGTCGCGGCCTGTGGTGCGCCTGACTGCGCCATGAGCTCCAGATGGAGCCGGATACCGGCAAGGGGCGTTCGGAGCTCATGCGCGGCGTCAGCGGTGAAGAGACGCTCCTGCTGAATGGTATTGTCCAGCCGGGCGAGCAGCTGGTTCAGGGAGGTTGTCACCGCGCCTATTTCTTCCATGTCGGAATACATGGGAAGCGGTGTTAGGTTATCCGCCGAACGGTTAGCAAGGCTGTCACGCAGTTTATTCAGCGGTCGGGTTATCCAGGTGACTGCCCAGAAAGAGAAAAACAGCGTAAAGCCTACCATCACCAGAGAAGGGACGAGAAGGGAAGCAATCGCTTCGCGGATCTCTTTCTCGACATGGTTATTGCGGGCTTTTGCCGACAGCGTTTCATTCACCAGAAAACCAATCTGCTCACGGCTTTCATGCCACAGCCAGATGACGCTTATCAGCTGGAAAAATAAGAGAATGACCGCCAGCAGCACCATCAAACGCCGACGCATGCTGTTCATTTTTGGCTCTCAAGGCGATAGCCAACGCCACGGACGGTTTTGATTCTGTCCTTGCCGAGCTTGCGACGCAGGTTATGAATGTGAACTTCAAGGGTATTTGAGCCGGGATCGTCCTGCCAGGAGTAGATATCCTGCTGGAGCGTCTCTCTGTGCACCGTTTGCCCGCTGCGCATGATCAGACGCGTAAGCAGGGCGAACTCTTTTGGCGTCACCTCTACCGCCTGATCCTGACGCAGCACCTGCTGGGTTTGCAAATTCAGCGTAATATCGCCGTCGGTCAGCAAGTTATCACTATGGCCCTGATAGCGGCGAATCAACGCTCGTACCCGGGCCTGCAGCTCCGCGAGCGCAAAAGGCTTCACCAGGTAATCATCTGCGCCTGCATCAAGGCCGGTGATACGATCCTCAATGGCATCGCGTGCCGTCAGGATCAACACCGGGTTGGCAATACCGCGGCGTCGCCACTGGCTGAGCAGCGTGGCGCCGTCTTTATCAGGTAAGCCCAAATCGAGGATCACCAGACTGTATTCGCCGCTCTGGATCAGAGAGTCCGCCTCCGCTGCGGTGCCAGCACAGTCGAGAGCATACCCTTCATTGGCCAGCCCCAGCGCCAGCCCTTCCTGCAATAACAGATCGTCTTCAACTATAAGTAGTTTCATCGCTAGTTATTCTGGTAGATGTCCTTATAAAGCCTGCTTTCGAAGCGAACCAGCGGAATACGACGATTGCGCTGGTCGGTCGGTTCGACGGCATAGCCGGAAAGATACTGCACGAATGCCATGCGCTGTCCGCTGGCGGTAGTGATGAAGCCTGCAAGGTTATAAACCCCCTGCAGTGAGCCTGTTTTCGCGGAGACTTTGCCATCCACGCCCGCGGCGTGAAGCCCTGCGCGGTACTGCAGCGAACCGTCATGCCCGGCCAGCGGTAGCATTGAAATAAAGTTTAGTTCAGTGTCATGCTGTGCAATGTACTGAAGCACCTGCATCATCGTGGCCGGCGAGATCAAATTATGACGCGATAATCCGGAGCCATCGACGGCGATGGTATTGCCCAGCTCGATCCCGGCCTGCTGGCGCAGGATCTGACGAACGGCGTCTGAACCCGCGCGCCAGGTTCCCGGCACGCCGAAACGCGCGTGGCCAATCATGCGGAACACGGTGTCGGCAATCATGTTGTCCGACTTTTTCAGCATGATTCGCAGTAAATCGTGCAGCGGAGGAGACTGTTTGCTGGCGATGACCGTGCCGGGCTGATTAACCTGCGTCTGGCGAAGCAGCGTGCCGGTGTATGTTATGCCCGCTTGTTTCAGCTCATCTTTCAGAATGGCACCCGCATAGCTTGCACCATCCTGTATCGCAAAGGCCAGCGGCAGCGGATCGGCGCGCTGCGTCAGGCAGCCGGTAAGCGTGAAGCGGTTAAGATCGCCTGGCACGACGTCAAGCTCACAATATTGCGCATCCGGGGAGCCTTTCGCCAGCGTGCGAACCTGGCTAAACATGGTGACCGGGTAGTAGGACGCTATGCGGATAAACGCTAAATCATCTGGCTTTGGCGCGCTGTAAAGAGAAACCGAGAAGCAGTTACGGTCAACAATCGCGGCGGCGGGCGGGGCGCTAAAACATTGGGTCATGTCGTTCCACGGCCAGCCTGGGGCTTTATCGTGGCTGGCAAAAATGGACGTGTCGATCAGCACATTGCCATCAATTTTCTGCACGCCAGATTTTTTCAGTACCGCAACCATATTGCGGATATCCTGGCGCTTAAAGGTCGGATCGCCGCCAAAACGGGCGATAAGATCGCCTTTCAGTTCGCCACCCTCGACGTTACCTTTGGTCTCGAGTGTGGTAGTAAAACGGAAGTCAGGACCGAGCTGGAGCAGGGCGGCGAGGGCAGTGATCACCTTTTGGGTACTGGCAGGCAGCGCCATCTGTTGACTGTGATAGTCAATCTCGGGAACCTGTGCGCCAACCTTCTGCACCATCAGAGCAAGGTTCGCGCCTGCGGGGAGCTGATTAATGTACTCATCAACATTCGCGGCCTGGGCGGTGAACGTTATACTGGTAGTCAATCCGATGATAAATCTGGAAAATCGCATAATCTCGCGCTAACAACCCGAAAACAAACCGTCATACTACGGTGCATGGCACTGCAAAGTAAACGATGACCCATAGTGAACTTCGCGGTAAAATGCATATCAAATTGAAAAATTGCTGCTGACCTGGGGCATTGCTCCCGGGTCGGTTTTCTTTTTGCTTCTTGCCCGCTTAGGTGGGCAGGAGCAGGGAACACTGCTCCCAACAGGAATGTTTAAGAGGTATAACAAATGCAAGCTATTCCGATGACCTTACGTGGTGCCGAAAAACTGCGCGAAGAGCTGGATTTCCTGAAATCCGTGCGTCGCCCTGAAATCATCGCCGCTATCGCGGATGCGCGCGAGCATGGCGACCTGAAAGAGAACGCTGAATACCACGCCGCGCGTGAGCAGCAGGGTTTCTGTGAAGGGCGTATTAAAGATATCGAGGCAAAACTGTCCAATGCACAGGTTATCGATATCACCAAAATGCCTAACAACGGGCGTGTGATTTTTGGTTCTACCGTTACCGTCCTGAACCTGGACAACGACGAAGAGCAGACCTATCGCATCGTGGGTGATGATGAGGCAGACTTCAAACAGAACCTGATTTCAGTGAACTCCCCGATTGCTCGCGGCCTGATTGGCAAAGAGCAGGACGATGTTGTCACCATCCGCACCCCTGGCGGTGAAGTGGAATACGAAATTATCAAGGTTGAATACCTGTAATTCGCTTCTCTACTAAGATGTTGATACATTGTAAAGAAAAGAAAAAGGCCGCATAGCGGCCTTTTATCAACTCAAGGAGCATGGCATTTTGCTCGCCTGCTGACAGAAATCCCTCGTTTCACACAGAAAATGTGTTTAATTCAGGATATCCTTAGCGTGGCAGCGAGATTTTACGCTCTTTAGATGGGCGGTAGAGCACCAGCGTTTTACCGATGACCTGTACATTACAGGCGCCGGTTTCGCGCACGATGGCTTCCACGATCAGGTTTTTAGTGTCTCTGTCTTCAGAGGCGATTTTCACCTTGATCAGCTCGTGGTGTTCCAGCGCTTGTTCAATCTCGGCAAGCACCCCTTCGGTCAAACCATTGTTGCCAAGCATCACTACAGGCTTGAGCGGATGTGCCAGACCTTTAAGGTGCTGTTTTTGTTTAGTACTCAGATTCATCGTATATTTTTGCTTACGTTGGGATTGAAAACGGTTCATTCTACCGCCATCTCCCTTATATCGCCAAATAGCTGCGTAGAAATTTACGTCACAGGCAGGTAACGATGAACCAGGACGGAAATGTTAAATGACAGGTAAAAAGCGTTCTGCCAGCTCCAGCCGCTGGCTTCAGGAACACTTTAGCGATAAATATGTTCAACAGGCACAGAAAAAGGGGTTGCGTTCCCGTGCCTGGTTTAAACTTGATGAAATACAGCAAAGTGACAAACTTTTTAAGCCGGGGATGACGGTTGTTGACCTCGGTGCGGCACCTGGCGGATGGTCCCAGTATGCGGTAACGCAGATCGGCGGAACGGGCCGAATCATCGCGTGCGATCTTTTACCAATGGATCCCATCGTCGGTGTCGACTTCCTTCAGGGCGACTTTCGTGATGAATTAGTGCTGAAAGCGTTACTTGATCGTGTAGGTGACAGTAAGGTCCAGGTTGTCATGTCAGATATGGCACCAAATATGTGTGGAACACCGGCGGTGGATATCCCCCGCGCCATGTATCTGGTGGAGCTAGCGTTAGAAATGTGTCGTGATGTACTAGCGCCTGGTGGTAGTTTTGTTGTGAAGGTGTTTCAGGGCGAAGGTTTCGAGGAGTATCTTAAGGAAATTCGCTCCCTGTTTGCGAAGGTTAAAGTTCGTAAGCCGGACTCTTCCCGGGCCCGTTCCCGAGAAGTGTATATTGTAGCGACCGGGCGAAAATGATAACCGGTAGATTTCAGGCGAAAGTTTGAATGAAACTGGATATAGAGTATCCTGACGCTGTTTTTAACACAGTTGTAATATGAGGTTAATCCCTTGAGTGACATGGCGAAAAACCTAATACTCTGGCTGGTCATTGCCGTTGTGCTGATGTCAGTATTCCAGAGCTTTGGGCCCAGCGAGTCGAATGGCCGCAAGGTGGATTATTCTACCTTCTTGCAGGAGGTCAATCAGGACCAGGTTCGCGAAGCGCGTATCAACGGACGTGAGATCAACGTTACCAAGAAAGATAGTAACCGTTACACGACTTACATCCCGGTGAACGATCCTAAGCTGCTTGATAACCTTCTGACCAAAAACGTCAAGGTAGTTGGCGAGCCGCCAGAAGAACCAAGCCTGCTGGCTTCTATCTTCATTTCCTGGTTCCCGATGCTGCTTCTTATTGGCGTCTGGATCTTCTTTATGCGCCAGATGCAGGGCGGCGGTGGCAAAGGTGCCATGTCGTTCGGTAAGAGCAAGGCGCGTATGCTGACGGAAGACCAGATCAAGACCACCTTCGCTGACGTCGCCGGTTGTGACGAAGCGAAAGAAGAGGTAGGTGAACTGGTTGAATACCTGCGTGAACCGAGCCGTTTCCAGAAATTGGGCGGTAAGATCCCGAAAGGCGTGCTGATGGTTGGCCCTCCGGGTACCGGTAAAACCCTGCTGGCGAAAGCCATTGCGGGTGAAGCGAAGGTGCCGTTCTTTACTATTTCAGGTTCTGACTTCGTTGAAATGTTCGTGGGTGTCGGTGCATCTCGTGTGCGTGACATGTTTGAGCAGGCCAAGAAGGCAGCACCGTGCATTATCTTCATCGATGAAATCGACGCCGTAGGCCGCCAGCGTGGCGCAGGTCTGGGCGGTGGTCACGATGAACGTGAACAGACGCTGAACCAGATGCTGGTTGAGATGGACGGCTTCGAAGGTAACGAAGGTATCATCGTTATCGCGGCGACTAACCGTCCGGACGTACTTGACCCAGCGCTGCTGCGTCCAGGCCGTTTCGACCGTCAGGTTGTTGTGGGTCTGCCGGACGTTCGCGGTCGTGAACAGATTCTGAAAGTTCACATGCGTCGCGTACCGCTGGCGCCAGATATCGACGCGGCAATCATTGCGCGCGGTACTCCGGGCTTCTCCGGTGCGGACCTGGCGAACCTGGTCAACGAAGCTGCTCTGTTTGCCGCTCGCGGTAACAAGCGCGTCGTATCTATGGTGGAGTTTGAGAAAGCGAAAGACAAAATCATGATGGGTGCGGAACGTCGCTCCATGGTGATGACGGAAGCGCAGAAAGAGTCCACGGCATACCACGAAGCGGGTCACGCGATTATCGGTCGCCTCGTGCCGGAACACGATCCGGTGCATAAAGTGACGATTATTCCGCGCGGTCGTGCGCTGGGTGTGACTTTCTTCCTGCCTGAAGGCGATGCGATCAGCGCCAGCCGTCAGAAGCTGGAAAGCCAGATTTCGACCCTGTACGGTGGTCGTCTGGCAGAAGAGATTATCTACGGTGTGGAACATGTTTCTACCGGTGCGTCCAACGACATTAAAGTTGCGACAAACCTGGCGCGTAACATGGTGACGCAGTGGGGCTTCTCCGACAAACTCGGTCCGCTGCTGTATGCAGAGGAAGAGGGTGAAGTATTCCTGGGCCGTTCTGTGGCTAAAGCGAAACATATGTCCGATGAGACGGCTCGTATCATCGACCAGGAAGTAAAATCTCTGGTAGAGCGTAACTACGCACGTGCACGCCAGATCCTGAACGACAATATGGACATCCTGCATTCGATGAAAGATGCGCTCATGAAATATGAGACCATCGATGCACCACAGATTGACGACCTGATGGCGCGCCGCGAAGTGCGTCCGCCAGCAGGCTGGGAAGACCCAGGCGCTTCCAATAATTCTGACAACAATGGCACCCCGCGTGCGCCGCGTCCGGTTGATGAACCGCGTACGCCAAATCCGGGCAACACCATGTCAGAACAGTTGGGCGATAAGTAAGCCACTGCTGTTGAAGCGTTTGTCTGTACCTCAAACCCTGGAGCTTGCTCCGGGGTTTTTCATTTCTGTTTAACGATATAGATACCAGGGATTTCGCCATGAAATTATTCGCTCAGGACTCGCATCTCGATCTTTCACATCCCCATGTGATGGGGATCCTGAATGTTACCCCTGACTCTTTCTCTGACGGCGGCACGCATAACACGCTTATCGAGGCGGTTAAGCACGCGAATTTAATGATTAATGCGGGTGCCACCATTATTGACGTGGGCGGCGAATCGACGCGTCCTGGTGCGGCGGACGTGTCTGTGGAAGAAGAGCTGGCGCGCGTGGTGCCGGTGGTTGAAGCTATCGCGCAGCGGTTTGAAGTATGGATCTCCGTTGATACCTCTAAACCCGAAGTGATCCGTGAAGTGGCGAGAGTGGGCGCTCACATTATCAATGATATTCGCTCGCTCACCGAGCCTGGCGCACTTGAAGCCGCGGCAGAGACCGGGTTACCGGTATGCCTGATGCACATGCAGGGTCAACCAAAAACCATGCAGGAAGCACCGAGGTATGATGATGTCTTTGCCGACGTGAATCGCTTCTTTATTGAGCATATTGCACGCTGTGAACGTGCAGGTATCCCAAAAGAGAAATTGCTGCTCGACCCGGGGTTCGGTTTCGGTAAAAATCTCTCCCACAATTATGCGTTGCTTGCGCGCCTGTCGGAATTCCATCATTTTGGCCTGCCGTTACTGGTGGGGATGTCGAGAAAGTCGATGATTGGGCAGTTGCTGAACGTGGGGCCGAGCGAACGCCTGAGCGGCAGCCTGGCCTGCGCAGTGATTGCGGCGATGCAGGGTGCGCACATTATTCGTGTCCATGACGTCAAAGAAACAGTAGAAGCCATGCGTGTGGTGGAAGCCACACTGGCAGCGAAGGAAAACAAACGCTATGAGTAATCGTAAGTATTTTGGTACCGATGGTATCCGTGGGCGTGTAGGCGATGCTCCCATCACCCCTGATTTTGTCCTGAAGCTCGGCTGGGCTGCTGGCAAAGTGCTGGCGCGTCATGGTTCCCGTAAGATCATTATCGGTAAAGACACCCGTATTTCCGGCTATATGCTGGAGTCCGCGCTGGAAGCGGGTCTGGCGGCGGCCGGACTGTCTGCGTCCTTTACGGGCCCGATGCCGACACCTGCAGTCGCGTATCTGACGCGCACCTTCCGTGCGGAAGCGGGGATTGTCATTTCAGCTTCTCACAACCCGTTCTACGACAACGGCATTAAATTCTTCTCCATTGACGGCACCAAGCTCCCGGATGACGTGGAAGAAGCCATTGAAGCCGAAATGGAAAAAGAGATCACCTGCGTTGATTCCGCAGAGCTGGGTAAAGCGAACCGTATCGTTGATGCGGCGGGCCGTTATATCGAATTCTGTAAAGGCACCTTCCCGAATGAGCTGAGCCTGGCTCACCTCAAAATTGTGGTGGACTGTGCTAATGGCGCGACCTATCACATCGCCCCGAATGTCTTCCGCGAACTGGGTGCGAAAGTCATCACTATTGGCTGCGAGCCGGATGGTCTGAACATTAACGAACAGGTCGGCGCAACTGACGTTCGTGCCCTGCAGGCGCGTGTTCTGGCAGAGAAAGCCGACCTGGGTATTGCGCTGGACGGCGACGGTGACCGCGTGATCATGGTCGACCACGAAGGTAACAAGGTCGACGGCGATCAGATCCTCTACATCATTGCCCGTGAGGGCCTGCGTCAGGGCCAGCTGCGCGGCGGTGCGGTGGGCACGCTGATGAGTAACATGGGCCTGGAACTGGCGCTGAAACAGCTCGGTATTCCGTTTGTCCGCGCGAAAGTGGGTGACCGCTATGTGCTGGAAAAACTGCAGGAGAAGGGCTGGCGCATCGGCGCAGAAAACTCGGGTCACGTGATCCTGCTTGATAAAACCACCACCGGTGACGGTATCGTGGCCGCGCTGCAGGTGGTTGCCGCAATGGCGCGTAACCATATGAGCCTGCACGATCTGTGCAGCGGAATGAAAATGTTCCCACAGATCCTGGTAAACGTACGTTTCACTGCCGGCAAAGGCGATCCGCTGGAAAATGAGAACGTCAAAGCGGTGATGGCTGACGTTGAAGCGGCGCTGGGCAATCGTGGACGCGTGCTGCTGCGTAAGTCCGGTACCGAACCGCTGATCCGCGTGATGGTAGAAGGCGAAGACGAAGCGCAGGTCACCGAATTTGCGCACCGTATTGCGGATGCTGTTAAAGCTGCATAATTGTGCACGCTAAATGTATAAAAAGGCGGCTTTTGTCGCCTTTGTTTTAAGCAATTAATGGCTTTTTGCTGTTTTTTTCCGCAGTTGATACAATGCGTCAAAAATGCCCTTGCGAAGGTCATTCGCTTTGGTTAGTATTCACACCCGCTTCAGTGGGAAACAAAAATCCTGCTAATTGGTCGAAGCATTGGTATGCGGCAAATCCGCAAGGAACAGGTTGATTATGTACGAAGCTCTTTTAGTTGTTTTCCTTATTGTAGCCATCGCTCTCGTAGCGCTGATTATGCTGCAGCAAGGTAAAGGCGCTGATATGGGAGCCTCCTTCGGAGCAGGCGCTTCCGGTACGCTGTTCGGTTCAAGTGGTTCTGCGAACTTCATGACCCGTACGACGGCGATTCTGGCTACGCTGTTCTTCATCATCAGTCTGGTGCTTGGCAATATCAACAGCAACAAGACCAGCAAAGGAAGCGAGTGGGAAAATCTGAGCGCGCCAGCGAAAACTGAGCAGACTCAGCCAGCTGCACCGGCTAAGCCAACCAGCGATATCCCGCACTAAGTATTCTGTACCGAGGTGGTGGAATTGGTAGACACGCTACCTTGAGGTGGTAGTGCCCTAACGGGCTTGTGGGTTCGAGTCCCATCCTCGGTACCAATATTCCAGAAGAAAGACGTCGAAAGACGTCTTTTTTTTCGTTTGTAGATTGTGTGTGGCGGGCAAAGTGGTGGATGGCGTTGTGCTTATCGGCCCGACAAAAGCCCACAAAAAAGGCGTCCATCGGACGCCTTTTGCATTTTATACTCGCGGTTACTTTTTATCGCTGTGTTCCAGGTTTTCAACCTGCGGTAGGCCGTTACCTGAATTGGCTGACAGCAAACCGTTCTCAACATAGTTGAACAGCTTCTCACGGGTATCGGTGATGTCCAGATTACGCATGGTCAGCTGACCAATACGATCGTCCGGTGAGAACACGGATTCACCTTTCTCCATGGTCAGACGCTCTGCTTTGTAGGTCAGGTTGTCAGACACGGTGTTCAGGATGGAGTAGTCGTTACCGCGACGCAGTTCCAGCGTTACTTCACCGGTGATCGCGCTTGCCACCCAACGCTGCAGCGCATCGCGCAGCATCAGCGCCTGTGGATCGAACCAGCGGCCCTGATACAGCAGTTTACCCAGCTGACGGCCATGAGAGTGATACTGCTCGATGGTGTCTTCGTTGTGAATGCCGGTCAGCAGACGCTCGTAAGCGATGTGCAGCAGCGCCATTCCCGGGGCTTCATAGATGCCGCGGCTTTTCGCTTCGATGATACGGTTTTCAATCTGATCGCTCATACCCAGACCGTGACGACCGCCAATACGGTTCGCTTCCAGCATCAGCTCAACATCATCAGAGAAGGTTTTACCGTTCAGCGCAACCGGATGGCCGCGTTCGAAACGTACGGTCACTTCTTCAGCCTGGATTTTGACGTTCTCGTCCCAGAACTTCACGCCCATGATCGGGTTAACGATCTTCACGCTGGAGTTCAGGAATTCCAGGTCTTTCGCTTCGTGCGTCGCACCCAGCATGTTGGAGTCGGTGGAGTAGGCCTTCTCAACTGACATCTTATAGTCGAAGCCGCAGGCAATCATGAATTCGGACATTTCATGACGGCCACCCAGCTCGTCAATGAAGTCGGTATCCAGCCACGGTTTGTAAATCTGCAGTTCGGCGTTGGTCAGCAGGCCATAACGATAGAAACGTTCAATATCGTTACCTTTATAGGTGCTGCCGTCACCCCAGATGTTAACACCGTCTTCTTTCATCGCCGCAACCAGCATGGTACCGGTGACCGCACGGCCCAGCGGGGTGGTGTTGAAATAGGTCAGACCGCCGGTGGTGTTATGGAACGCACCGCACTGAATAGCTGCGATACCTTCAGCGACCAGTTGCTTACGGCAGTCAATCAGGCGCGCGTTCTCTGCACCATACTCTTTAGCGCGACGAGGAATGGCATCATAGTCGTCCTCATCCGGCTGACCCAGGTTCGCAGTATAGGCATACGGAACCGCTCCCTTCTGGCGCATCCACAGCAGTGCAGCGCTGGTATCCAGGCCGCCTGAGAAAGCGATGCCAATACGTTGTCCTACCGGAAGATGCTTGAGAATCGTCGTCATAGAATAAAACCCTGCTTGATTGACTGATTAGAGACCGCTTTCGCTCTCTTGTGCATTTTTATGCAAAATAAGTGAGTATTCATTTAATCATCTTTTGGCGAAGACCGGAAGAGAGTCGTGCGTTTTTTGTAAAAATTTTGGTCTAATCGATCTGGCGGAAGTCGCCTTGACAGGTGGGGTCAACTATCAATATACTAAACGCCGATTTTACGTCCCGTCTTCGGTACCAAATCCCAGCATTATTTGCAAATTCTGTCCAAAACGCGTAGAATTTGCCACGTTTCAGGCGCGGGGTGGAGCAGCCTGGTAGCTCGTCGGGCTCATAACCCGAAGGTCGTCGGTTCAAATCCGGCCCCCGCAACCACTTTCCCATAAAGTTCTTTTTCAAATATACTGTGAAGACTTAGAGCCTTCGTAGCTGGATTTGAAAAAATTCTTTCGGAAAGTGCTCCAGGCCACAGTTGTGGCTATAGGGTTCAGTTATCTAAAGCCCCGATTTATCGGGGTTTTTTGTTATCTGACTACAGAATAACTGGGCTTTACGCCCTTTTTTTATGTCTTGGGGGTGGGCTTGTCCACATTAGAGCAAAAATTAACAGAGATGATTACTGCACCGGTCGAAGCACTGGGCTACGAACTGGTCGGCATCGAATTCGTTCGCGGCCGTACATCGACGCTGCGCATCTATATTGATAGTGAAGATGGCATCAATGTTGATGATTGTGCTGATGTCAGCCACCAGGTGAGTGCGGTTCTTGATGTTGAAGACCCGATTACCGTTGCGTACAACCTGGAAGTTTCCTCACCTGGCCTCGATCGCCCGATGTTCACGGCCGAGCACTATGTGCGCTTTACCGGTGAAGAAGTGGCTCTCGTTCTGCGTATGGCCGTACAGAACCGCCGTAAATGGCAGGGAATTATCAAAGCCGTTGATGGTGAAATGATCACGGTGACAGTCGAAGGCAAAGATGAAGTGTTCGCGCTGAGTAATATCCAGAAGGCGAACCTGGTTCCCCACTTTTAACAGTCTGGATTGAGGTGAAAAGCCCGCGATGAACAAAGAAATTTTGGCTGTTGTTGAAGCCGTCTCCAACGAGAAATCACTGCCGCGTGAGAAGATTTTCGAAGCGCTGGAAAGTGCACTGGCTACAGCAACCAAGAAAAAATACGAACAAGAGATCGATGTTCGCGTAGAAATCGATCGTAAAAGCGGTGACTTCGATACATTCCGTCGTTGGGTAATCGTTGAAGAAGTGACCCAGCCGACCAAAGAGATCACGCTGGAAGCTGCCCGTTTTGAAGACGAAAGTCTGAACGTGGGCGAGTACGTTGAAGATCAGATTGAATCTGTCACCTTTGACCGTATCACGACCCAGACGGCTAAACAGGTTATCGTGCAGAAAGTGCGCGAAGCCGAGCGCGCGCTGGTTGTCGATCAGTTCCGCGATCAGGAAGGCGAAATCATCACCGGCGTGGTGAAGAAAGTGAACCGCGACAACATCTCCCTGGAGATCAAATCCGAAGGATTGCCGGGTAACGCTGAAGCCGTGATCCTGCGTGAAGATATGCTGCCGCGTGAAAACTTCCGCCCAGGCGACCGTATTCGCGGTGTTCTGTACGCCGTTCGCCCTGAAGCGCGTGGTGCACAGCTGTTCGTGACCCGTTCTAAACCAGAAATGCTGGTAGAACTGTTCCGTATCGAAGTGCCGGAAATCGGTGAAGAAGTTATCGAGATTAAAGCGGCGGCTCGCGATCCGGGCTCCCGTGCGAAAATTGCGGTGAAAACCAACGACAAGCGTATCGACCCGGTCGGTGCTTGCGTCGGTATGCGCGGTGCGCGTGTCCAGGCCGTTTCTACTGAGCTGGGCGGCGAACGTATTGATATCGTTCTGTGGGATGACAACCCGGCGCAGTTCGTGATCAACGCAATGGCTCCAGCTGATGTGGCGTCTATCGTTGTTGACGAAGACAAACACACCATGGATATCGCTGTTGAAGCGGGCAACCTGGCGCAGGCAATTGGCCGTAACGGTCAGAACGTACGCCTGGCGTCACAGCTGAGCGGCTGGGAACTCAACGTAATGACCGTTGATGACCTGCAGGCTAAGCATCAGGCTGAAGCCCATGCGGCGATCGATACCTTCACTAAATACCTGGATATTGACGAAGACTTCGCCACTGTTCTGGTTGAAGAAGGTTTCTCTACGCTGGAAGAACTGGCCTATGTGCCAATGAAAGAGCTGCTGGAAATTGACGGTCTGGATGAACCAACCGTTGAAGCCCTGCGTGAACGCGCTAAAAACGCACTGACCACCCTGGCACTGGCTCAGGAAGAAAGCCTTGGCGACAAAAAGCCGGCTGATGACCTGCTGAATCTGGAAGGTCTTGATCGTGCGATTGCGTTCAAGCTGGCTGCCCGTGGTGTTTGTACGCTGGAAGATCTCGCTGAGCAAGGCGTTGATGACCTGGCTGATATCGAAGGTTTAACCGACGAGAAAGCCGGCGAGCTCATCATGGCCGCACGTAATATTTGCTGGTTCGGCGACGAAGCGTAATAAACTGTAGCAGGAAGGAACAGCATGACTGATGTAACTGTAAAATCGCTGGCTGCTGAGATTCAGACCTCCGTGGACCGCCTGGTACAGCAATTTGCTGATGCAGGGATCCCGAAGTCCGCTGATGACTCGGTGACCGCGCAAGAAAAACAAACCTTGTTAACGCACCTGAACCGTGAACACGGTTCTACGCCTGACAAGTTAACGCTGCAGCGCAAAACGCGTAGTACGTTAAACATCCCTGGTACCGGTGGCAAAAGCAAATCGGTCCAAATTGAAGTCCGCAAGACGCGCACCTTTGTAAAACGTGATCCGCAAGAGGCAGAGCGCCTTGCCGCGGAAGAGCAGGCACAGCGTGAAGCGGAAGAACAAGCTCAGCGTGAGGCGGAAGCAACCGCCAAACGTGAAGCAGAATTAAAAGCTGAACGTGAGGCCGCAGAAAAAGCGAAACGCGACGCAAGTGATAAAGTGAAGCGTGACGCTGCGGAAAAAGACAAAGTGAGCAATCAACAGACAGACGAAATGACCAAAACCGCCCAGGCTGAAAAAGCCCGCCGTGAAAATGAAGCTGCCGAGCTGAAGCGTAAAGCGGAAGAAGAAGCCCGCCGTAAGCTGGAAGAAGAAGCTCGCCGCGTCGCCGAAGAAGCGCGCCGCATGGCAGAAGAAAACGAGAAGAATGGTGTGAATACCGTTGAGCCGACTGAAGACACCAGCGACTATCACGTGACCACTTCTCAGCATGCGCGTCAGGCTGAAGATGATAACGACCGTGAAGTTGAAGGCGGTCGTGGCCGTGGCCGTAATGCAAAAGCTGCGCGTCCGGCGAAAAAAGGCAACAAGCACGCTGAATCTAAAGCTGACCGTGAAGAAGCACGCGCTGCTGTTCGCGGCGGTAAAGGCGGTAAGCGTAAAGGTTCCGCGCTGCAGCAGGGCTTCCAGAAGCCGGCTCAGGCCGTTAACCGTGACGTTGTGATCGGCGAAACCATTACCGTTGGCGAACTGGCGAACAAGATGGCGGTTAAAGGCTCTCAGGTCATCAAAGCGATGATGAAGCTGGGCGCTATGGCGACCATCAACCAGGTGATCGATCAGGAAACTGCACAGCTGGTTGCGGAAGAGATGGGCCACAAAGTTATCCTGCGTCGTGAAAACGAGCTGGAAGAAGCAGTAATGAGCGACCGTGATACTGGCGCTGCGGCTGAACCACGCGCACCGGTAGTGACCATCATGGGTCACGTTGACCACGGTAAAACCTCTCTGCTTGACTACATTCGTTCTACCAAGGTTGCCTCTGGCGAAGCGGGTGGTATTACCCAGCACATCGGTGCATACCACGTAGAAACTGACAACGGTATGATCACCTTCCTGGATACCCCAGGCCACGCCGCGTTTACCTCAATGCGTGCTCGTGGTGCTCAGGCGACGGATATCGTTGTTCTGGTTGTTGCGGCGGACGACGGCGTCATGCCGCAAACCATCGAAGCTATCCAGCACGCGAAAGCAGCAGGTGTGCCGGTTGTGGTTGCAGTTAACAAGATCGATAAGCCAGAAGCGGATCCCGATCGTGTTAAAAACGAACTTTCCCAGTACGGTATTCTGCCGGAAGAGTGGGGCGGCGAAAGCCAGTTCGTACACGTGTCTGCGAAAGCGGGTACCGGTATCGACGAACTGCTGGACGCGATCCTGCTGCAGGCCGAAGTTCTTGAGCTGAAAGCCATCCGTAACGGTATGGCGAGCGGCGCGGTAATCGAATCCTTCCTGGATAAAGGACGTGGCCCGGTTGCTACCGTTCTGGTTCGTGAAGGTACACTGCATAAAGGCGATATCGTTCTGTGCGGTTTCGAATACGGTCGCGTCCGTGCGATGCGTAACGAACTGGGCCAGGAGGTACTGGAAGCAGGTCCGTCCATTCCAGTTGAAATCCTGGGTCTGTCCGGTGTTCCGGCTGCCGGTGACGAAGTGACCGTTGTGCGTGACGAGAAGAAAGCGCGTGAAGTTGCGCTGTATCGTCAGGGTAAATTCCGTGAAGTTAAACTGGCTCGCCAGCAGAAATCTAAACTCGAGAACATGTTTGCCAACATGACCGAGGGCGAAGTTCACGAAGTGAACATCGTTCTGAAAGCTGACGTTCAGGGTTCTGTGGAAGCGATCTCCGACTCCTTGCTGAAACTGTCTACCGACGAAGTGAAAGTGAAGATCATCGGTTCTGGCGTAGGTGGTATCACCGAAACCGACGCAACCCTGGCTGCTGCCTCCAACGCTATCCTGGTTGGCTTCAACGTTCGTGCGGATGCATCCGCGCGTAAAGTGATTGAAGCTGAAAGCCTGGATCTGCGTTACTACTCCGTCATCTATAACCTGATCGACGAAGTGAAAGCAGCGATGAGCGGCATGCTGTCTCCTGAGCTGAAACAGCAGATCATCGGTCTGGCTGAAGTACGTGACGTGTTCAAATCACCGAAATTCGGTGCGATCGCGGGCTGTATGGTTACCGAAGGTAACATCAAGCGTCACAACCCAATCCGCGTCCTGCGTGACAACGTGGTTATCTACGAAGGCGAGCTGGAATCCCTGCGCCGCTTCAAAGATGACGTTAACGAAGTCCGTAACGGCATGGAATGTGGTATCGGCGTGAAGAACTACAACGACGTTCGCGTTGGCGATATGATCGAAGTGTTCGAGATCATCGAAATTCAGCGTACCATCGCTTAATCTTCGTCGGCTTTTGGGCCGCCACTGCGTTGGCTGCGCTCGTTCACCCCGGTCACATAGTTATCTATGCTCCCGGGGATTCACGAGCTTGCCGCCTTGTTGCAACCCAAAATCCTTAGAAGATTAACTAGCGTAGGCCGGGTAAGCGAAGCGCCACCCGGCAATAATTTTAAAAGGGGCTTTTAGCCCCTTTTTTGTCTGGAGAATTTATTATGGCGAAAGAATTTGGTCGCCCTCAGCGCGTAGCGCAGGAAATGCAGAAAGAGATCGCACTCATTCTGCAACGTGAAATTAAAGACCCGCGCGTCGGCATGATGACCACCGTTTCCGGTGTCGAAATGTCCCGCGATTTGGCCTATGCAAAAGTGTTCGTCACCTTCCTGAACGATCAGGACGAAGCGGCAGTGAAAAACGGCATTAAAGCGTTGCAGGAAGCCTCTGGTTTCATCCGCTCCCTGCTTGGCAAAGCGATGCGCCTGCGTATCGTGCCTGAACTGACCTTCTTCTACGACAACTCGCTGGTCGAAGGTATGCGTATGTCCAACCTGGTGACCAGCGTGGTTAAACATGACGATGAGCGTCGTGTTAACCCGGCGGACGACAGCAAGGAGGACTAATGAGTCGTCCTCGTCGTCGCGGTCGCGACGTGCATGGTGTGCTGCTGCTGGATAAACCCCAGGGCGCTTCCAGCAACGACGTGCTGCAAAAAGTTAAGCGTATTTATAACGCCAACCGTGCGGGCCACACCGGCGCGCTCGATCCGCTGGCAACCGGCATGCTGCCGGTCTGCCTGGGAGAGGCGACAAAGTTTTCCCAGTACCTGCTCGACTCCGATAAGCGCTACCGTGTGATCGCTAAGCTGGGCCAGCGCACGGATACCTCCGACGCGGATGGTCAGGTGGTGGAAGAGCGTCCGGTGACGTTCAGCGCCGAACAGCTTGACGCTGCGCTGGAGAGCTTCCGTGGGGACACGATGCAGGTGCCGTCGATGTATTCGGCGCTGAAATATCAGGGCAAGAAGCTCTACGAATATGCGCGCCAGGGCATTGACGTCCCGCGTGAATCCCGTCCGATAACCGTGTATGAGCTGCTGTTTATTCGCCACGAAGGTGATGAGCTGGAGCTGGAAGTGCACTGTTCGAAAGGGACGTACATTCGCACCATCATCGACGACCTCGGTGAAAAACTGGGCTGCGGCGCGCATGTGATATACCTGCGCCGTCTGGCGGTGAGCAAGTACCCGGTGGAGCGGATGGTAACCCTGGAACATCTGCGCGAGCTGGTAGAACAGGCGGAAGCGCAGGGGATTGCGCCGGCAGATTTGCTGGATCCCTTGCTGATGCCGATGGACAGTCCGGCAGCGGACTTTCCGGTTGTTAATCTTCCTTTAACATCGTCCGTTTACTTTAAGAACGGCAACCCGGTTCGTACGGCACAAGCGCCGCTGGAAGGACTGGTACGCGTGACCGAAGGTGAAGAAGGGAAATTCATCGGTATGGGCGAAATGGATGGCGAAGGGCGCGTTGCGCCGCGTCGTCTGGTCGTCGAATATCCGGTCGACGCGTGACGGTGATAACGGCTCACCTTGCGATAAGCAGGGGAGACGAGTAGAATATCGCCGCTTAACGCCTGGCAAATTGTTTAACAATCTGCGGGGCGTACATGGGATTGCTGAATTAGAGATCGGCATCCTTACATTCTTTATACTTTGGAGTTTGAAAATGTCTCTAAGCGTTGAAGCTAAAGCTAAAATCGTTTCTGAGTTTGGTCGTGGTACTAACGACAGCGGTTCTACCGAAGTTCAGGTTGCACTGCTGACTGCACAGATTAACCACCTGCAGGGTCACTTTGCAGAGCACAAAAAAGATCACCACAGCCGTCGTGGTCTGCTGCGTATGGTTTCTCAGCGTCGTAAACTGCTCGACTACCTGAAACGTAAAGATGTTGCACGCTACACCGCGCTGATCGAGCGTCTGGGTCTGCGTCGCTAAGTCTTGCGAGTTTCAGAAAAGGGGGCCTGATGGCCCCTTTTTTCAACCAGACGGCAGCAATTCACTGGAAACTATTGTATTGTTGCTATAAATGATCTTCATTGCAGAGGTTCGCGCGGCTAATGAGAGGCTTCACCCATGGGGGTGTTGGTTGTCATTAGTCGCGAGGATGCGAAGAAGGTCGGGTTAAATCGACAGCACACCGGTGGTGTGCTGTCAAACATTTAAGAAAGGACAGAACTTTGCTGAATCCGATCGTTCGTAAATTCCAGTATGGTCAACATACCGTCACGCTGGAAACCGGCATGATGGCACGTCAGGCTACTGCTGCCGTTATGGTAAGCATGGATGACACTGCGGTATTCGTTACCGTTGTTGGCCAGAAAAAAGCTAAACCAGGTCAGGACTTCTTCCCGCTGACCGTTAACTACCAGGAGCGTACCTACGCTGCCGGTAAAATCCCGGGTGGTTTCTTCCGTCGTGAAGGCCGTCCAAGCGAAGGCGAAACCCTGATTGCGCGTCTGATCGACCGCCCGGTTCGTCCGCTGTTCCCGGAAGGCTTCGTTAACGAAGTACAGGTTATCGCTACCGTTGTTTCCGTTAACCCACAGGTTAACCCGGACATCGTTGCCATGATCGGCGCATCCGCTGCCCTGTCACTGTCTGGTATTCCATTCAATGGCCCAATCGGTGCCGCGCGCGTTGGCTACATCAACGACCAGTACGTGCTGAACCCAACCCAGGAAGAGCTGAAAGAAAGTAAGCTGGACCTGGTTGTTGCGGGTACTGAAGCGGCTGTGCTGATGGTTGAATCCGAAGCTGAACTGCTGAGCGAAGACCAGATGCTGGGCGCTGTGGTCTTTGGCCACGATCAGCAGCAGATCGTTATCCAGAACATCAACGACCTGGTGAAAGAAGCCGGTAAACCACGTTGGGACTGGCAGCCAGAAGCGGCAAACGACGCGCTGAACGCACGCGTTGCAGCCCTGGCAGAATCTCGTCTGAGCGATGCATACCGCATCACTGACAAGCAGGAGCGTTATGCTCAGGTTGACGTGATCAAGTCTGAAACTATCGCCACTCTGGTTGCTGAAGATGAAACGCTGGACGCTAACGAACTGAGCGACATCCTGCACGCAATCGAGAAAAACGTTGTTCGTAGCCGTGTACTGGCAGGCGAGCCGCGTATCGATGGTCGCGAAAAAGACATGATCCGTGGTCTGGATGTGCGTACTGGCGTTCTGCCACGTACTCACGGTTCCGCGCTGTTCACCCGTGGCGAAACGCAGGCGCTGGTTACCGCGACTCTGGGTACTGCACGTGACGCACAGATCATCGACGAACTGATGGGCGAGCGCACTGACAGCTTCCTGTTCCACTACAACTTCCCTCCGTACTCCGTAGGCGAAACCGGTATGGTTGGCTCGCCGAAGCGTCGTGAAATTGGTCACGGTCGTCTGGCGAAGCGCGGCGTGCTGGCAGTGATGCCAGAAGCAGACAAATTCCCGTACACCGTACGTGTGGTGTCTGAAATCACCGAATCCAACGGTTCTTCTTCCATGGCTTCCGTGTGTGGTGCCTCTCTGGCGCTGATGGATGCAGGCGTACCAATCAAAGCCGCTGTGGCTGGTATCGCTATGGGTCTGGTGAAAGAAGGCGACAACTTTGTTGTTCTGTCTGACATCCTGGGCGACGAAGACCACCTGGGCGATATGGACTTCAAAGTAGCGGGTTCCCGCGAAGGTATCTCTGCGCTGCAGATGGATATCAAAATTGAAGGTATCACCAAAGAGATCATGCAGGTTGCTCTGAACCAGGCTAAAGGTGCACGTCTGCACATCCTGGGCGTGATGGAACAGGCGATTAACGCGCCGCGTGGCGACATTTCTCAGTTCGCTCCACGTATCCACACCATCAAGATCAATCCAGACAAGATCAAAGATGTTATCGGTAAGGGCGGTTCCGTAATCCGTGCGCTGACCGAAGAGACTGGCACCACGATCGAAATCGAAGATGACGGTACTGTGAAAATCGCAGCAACCGACGGCGAGAAAGCGAAATTCGCGATCCGTCGCATCGAAGAAATCACTGCAGAGATCGAAGTGGGCCGCGTCTACGCAGGTAAAGTGACCCGTATCGTTGACTTTGGCGCGTTCGTTGCCATCGGTGGCGGTAAAGAAGGTCTGGTTCACATCTCTCAGATCGCTGATAAGCGCGTTGAGAAAGTGACCGATTACCTGCAAATGGGTCAGGAAGTACCGGTTAAAGTTCTGGAAGTTGATCGCCAGGGCCGTATCCGTCTGAGCATTAAAGAAGCAACCGAGCAGTCTCAGCCAGCTGCTGCGCCAGAAGCACAGGCAGCAGAACAGCAAGGCGAGTAAGTTGCCATTTGCCCTCCGCTTTGCGGAGGGCCTATTATCAGGCAGGACGCCTTGTTAAGCCGCCGGGGGACAGGACGTTCATCCAATAGTTGTCTTCGGGAGTGGGAAATGAAGCCTTTTTTGCGCTGGTGTTTCGTTGCGACAGCTTTAACGCTGGCAGGATGCAGCAACTCTGCCTGGCGTAAGAGCGAAGTCCTCGCAGTGCCATTGCAACCGACTTTGCAGCAGGAAGTGATTCTGGCACGCATGGAACAAATTCTTGCCAGTCGGGCTTTAACCGATGAAGAACGCGCACAGCTTTTATATGAGCGCGGAGTGTTGTATGATAGTCTCGGTCTGAGGGCATTGGCGCGAAATGATTTTTCACAAGCGCTGGCTATCCGACCTGATATGCCTGAAGTATTCAATTACTTAGGCATTTATTTAACGCAGGCAGGCAATTTTGATGCTGCCTATGAAGCGTTTGATTCTGTACTTGAGCTTGATCCAACTTACAACTACGCGCACTTGAATCGCGGTATCGCATTGTATTACGGCGGTCGTGATAAGTTAGCGCAAGATGATCTGCTGGCGTTTTATCAAGACGATCCTAATGATCCTTTCCGTAGCCTGTGGCTTTACATCGTTGAGCGGAAGCTCGATGAGAAGCAGGCAAAAGAGGCACTGAAACAGCGCTTCGATAAATCGGACAAGGAACAGTGGGGATGGAACATTGTCGAGTTCTACCTGGGCAACATTAGCGAAGCAACGCTGATGGAACGCCTCAAGGCGGACGCAACGGATAACACCTCGCTCGCTGAGCATCTCAGTGAAACCAACTTCTATTTAGGTAAGTACTACCTAAGTCTGGGGGATATGGACAGCGCTACGGCACTGTTCAAATTAGCGGTTGCTAACAACGTACACAACTTCGTTGAGCACCGTTATGCATTGTTGGAATTATCGCTCTTGGGCCAGGAGCATGACGACCTGGCAGAATCGGACCAGCAATAGCTGACGACATAAACATCAGCCCGTAATCTTTTGATTGCCATCACCTTAACTGGTGAGGGCGTTGTTGTTCGTCAATACACCTACTTTGAGCCGGTTCACACTTTTCAATGAAAATTGCTAATCATTTTCACGATGAGCTAAGTAGACTGGCCGCCATTAATATCGAGGCACTTGTACTACATGGCTGAATTCGAAACCACTTTTGCAGATCTGGGCCTGAAGGCTCCTATCCTTGAAGCCCTTAACGATCTGGGTTACGAAAAACCATCTCCGATCCAGGCTGAGTGTATCCCACACCTGCTTTCTGGTCGTGACGTGCTGGGCATGGCCCAGACTGGTAGCGGTAAAACTGCAGCATTCTCGCTGCCGCTGCTGAACAACATTGATCCGGACCTGCGTGCACCGCAGATCCTCGTCCTGGCTCCAACCCGTGAACTGGCTGTTCAGGTTGCAGAAGCCATGACGGAATTCTCTAAACATATGCGCGGCGTAAACGTGGTAGCCCTGTACGGTGGCCAGCGTTATGACGTGCAGTTACGCGCCCTGCGCCAGGGCCCACAGATTGTTGTCGGTACGCCGGGCCGTCTGCTGGATCACCTGAAGCGTGGTACTCTGGACCTCTCTAAACTGAGCGGCCTGGTACTGGATGAAGCAGATGAAATGCTGCGTATGGGCTTCATCGAAGACGTCGAAACCATCATGGCGCAGATCCCGGACGGTCATCAGACCGCGCTGTTCTCTGCCACCATGCCAGAAGCGATTCGTCGTATCACCAAGCGCTTCATGAAAGATCCTCAGGAAGTGCGTATTCAGTCCAGCGTAACCACTCGCCCGGACATCAGCCAGAGCTACTGGTCTGTGTACGGCATGCGCAAAAACGAAGCGCTGGTACGTTTCCTGGAAGCGGAAGATTTTGATGCGGCGATTATCTTCGTTCGTACCAAAAACGCGACCCTGGAAGTGGCTGAAGCCCTGGAGCGTAGCGGCTACAACAGCGCAGCGCTGAACGGCGACATGAACCAGGCCCTGCGTGAGCAGACTCTGGAGCGTCTGAAAGACGGTCGTCTGGATATCCTGATTGCAACCGACGTGGCAGCACGTGGTCTGGACGTTGAGCGTATCAGCCTGGTTGTGAACTACGACATCCCGATGGATTCCGAGTCTTACGTTCACCGTATCGGCCGTACCGGTCGTGCGGGTCGTGCTGGCCGCGCGCTGCTGTTCGTTGAGAACCGCGAGCGTCGTCTGCTGCGCAACATCGAACGCACCATGAAGCTGACCATTCCAGAAGCTGACCTGCCAAACGCAGATCTGCTGGGCAAACGCCGTCTGGAAAAATTCGCCGCCAAAGTCCAGCAGCAGCTGGAAAGCAGCGATCTGGATCAGTACCGCGCGCTGCTGTCGCAGATTCAGCCTGTTGCTGAAGGCGAAGAGCTGGACATGGAAACCCTGGCTGCAGCACTGCTGAAAATGGCTCAGGGCGAACGTAGCCTGATCGTGCCACCAGATGCGCCGATGCGTCCTAAGCGTGAATTCCGTGACCGTGACGATCGCTTCGAACGTCGTGGCGACCGCAATGACCGTGGCCCACGTGGTGACCGTCCAGAGCGTGGTGGTGAAGACCGTCCACGTCGCGAGCGTCGTGACGCGGGTGATATGGAACTGTACCGCATTGAAGTGGGTCGTGATGATGGCGTTGAAGTTCGTCACATCGTTGGCGCGATCGCTAACGAAGGCGACATCAGCAGCCGTTACATCGGTAACATCAAGCTGTTCGCATCACACTCTACTATCGAGCTGCCAAAAGGCATGCCGGGCGAAGTGCTGCAGCACTTTACGCGTACCCGCATCCTGAACAAGCCGATGAACATGCAGCTGATGGGCGATGCACAGCCACGCCCTGACCGCGGTGGTGAACGTCGTGGCGGTGGTCGCAGCTTCGGTGGTGAGCGTCGTGAAGGCGGCCGCAGCGAAGGTCGCGGTGGTGAAGGTCGTCGTTTCTCCGGCGAGCGTCGCGAAAACCGTGGCCCACGTCGTGAAGAAGGCACCAGCCGCCGTCGTTTCGGTGACGCATAAGCCTTACGCTTCTGACGTAAAGTAAAATATACAGCCCCGATATACGCTATCGGGGCTTTTTTTATTCCCTTTGTACTCTTGTACTGGTACAGTGCGTCACATTAAAATGCAGAACCGCATGATTGACTGGAGAAAAGGCTGTATGGCGACACTAACCACCACCCAAACGTCACCTTCGCTGCTTGGCGGCGTGGTGATCATCGGCGGAACCATTATTGGTGCCGGGATGTTTTCCCTGCCTGTGGTCATGTCCGGTGCGTGGTTCTTCTGGTCGCTGGCGGCGCTGGTCTTTACCTGGTTCTGCATGCTCCATTCCGGGCTGATGATCCTTGAAGCAAACCTGAACTACCGCATTGGCTCCAGCTTCGACACCATCACCAAAGATCTGCTGGGCAAAGGCTGGAACCTGGTGAACGGGCTGTCCATCGCGTTTGTACTCTATATCCTGACCTACGCGTACATTTCAGCGAGCGGCTCGATTCTGCATCACACCTTCTCGGAGATGTCACTGAACGTTCCGGCACGTCTGGCAGGGCTATGTTTTGCGCTGGCTGTGGCGTTTATCGTCTGGATGAGTACCAAAGCGGTGAGCCGCATGACGGCGATTGTATTAGGCGCTAAGGTCATCACCTTCTTCCTGACCTTCGGCAGCCTGCTGGGGCACGTGACGCCCGCCACGCTGTTTAACGTTGCCGAAGTGAACACCTCCTACACGCCGTACCTGCTGATGACGCTGCCGTTCTGTCTGGCGTCGTTTGGCTACCACGGTAACGTGCCGAGCCTGATGAAGTACTACGGCAAAGATCCGCTCACTATTGTGAAGTGTCTGGTCTACGGAACGCTGCTGGCGCTGGGTCTGTATGTGATTTGGCTGCTGGGGACGATGGGCAACATCCCGCGTCCGGATTTCATCGGCATCGCCCAGAAGGGCGGTAACATCGACGTGCTGGTGCAGGCGCTGAGCGGCGTGCTGAACAGCCGCAGCCTGGATCTGCTGCTGGTGGTTTTCTCTAACTTTGCGGTGGCGAGCTCTTTCCTGGGCGTGACGCTGGGCCTGTTTGACTATCTGGCGGATCTGTTCGGCTTTGATGATTCTGCGATGGGGCGCTTCAAAACCGCGCTGCTAACCTTCCTGCCGCCGATAGTGGGCGGCCTGCTGTGGCCGAACGGCTTCCTGTACGCCATCGGCTATGCAGGGCTGGCGGCAACTATCTGGGCGGCAATTGTGCCGGCGCTGCTGGCGCGTAAATCACGTAAACGTTTCGGTAGCCCGAAATTCCGCGTCTGGGGCGGCAAGCCGATGATTGCGCTGATCCTGGTGTTTGGCGTGGGTAACGCGGTGGTACACATATTGTCGAGCTTTAACCTGTTACCCGTGTATCAGTAAAACGAGGGGTTGAACCCCTCACCCTGGCCCTCTCCCATAGGGAGAGGGAGAAAAGCAAAAACTACCCCACCAACTCCTCTTTCACCTGCATGGCTAAATCAAACGAATGCAAACGCGCCTGGTGATCGAAAATCTGGCCGTTAACCATAATTTCATCCGCCTGCGTTTCGCGCAGCACCGCCTCCAGCCCGTGACGCACTTTCGATTTATCGCCTACCAGCGACATGCTCAGGGCCTGCTGCACGCCATACTGCTCGGAGGCTGACCACAGCTGATGCATATTCTCCACCGGCGGTGGAAGCTGGCCCGTCTCACCGCGACGCAGCTTCACAAACGCCTGCTGCATGGAGGTGAACAGGAATTCCGCGTCGCGATTGCTGTCAGCGGCAATGATGTTGATGCACACCATCGCGTACGGTTTCTCAAGACGCTCGGACGGTTTGAAGTTCGTGCGGTAGAGATGCAGCGCCTGATGCAGCATATCCGGGGCAAAGTGGGAGGCAAACGCAAACGGCAGCCCAAGCTGCGCGGCGAGCTGTGCGCTGTAGAGGCTTGATCCCAACAGCCACACCGGGATCTTCTCGCCGTAGCCCGGGACCGGGCGCACGTGCGGGTTCGGATCGCGCGCGTCGAACCAGTCCACCAGCTCGGCCACATCGCGCGGGAAGTTGTCGATATCGCCGCTCATATGGCGACGCAGGGCGCGCATCGTTGGCTGGTCGCTGCCCGGCGCACGACCAAGGCCCAAATCTATACGGCCCGGGTAGAGCGTATTCAGAGTGCCAAACTGCTCGGCAATCACCAGCGGGGCGTGGTTTGGCAGCATCACGCCACCGGAGCCCAGGTGCAGGGTGGTGGTATTTGCTGCCAGATAGCCAATCAGTACAGAGGTGGCGGCGCTGGCAATGCCCACCATGTTGTGATGTTCGGCCAGCCAGTAGCGGTGATAGCCACGCTTCTCGGCCAGCTGAGCAAGAGCGAGAGAGTGCGAAAAGGCTTCTCTTGCCGAGGAGCCTTGTGGGATCGGCGCCAGATCCAGCACCGAAAACGGAATGGTTTTGTCAGTCATAACAGCTCACTTTGTCGACGGTCAATCTTTAATACTGCATTAAATAATGATAACCGTTGTTAACAAAGTGAGCCTTTTTTACGCCTGCAGCTCCAGCCCGGCCAGACGCTTCCAGTAGCCGTTGCAGTCGCTGTTTGCCGTCAGCGGCAGCGGAGCGGCGCCGTTTTCGTTGGCGCGGAAGGCGTCCAGCATCGCGAACACGCCGGTATCCAGCGGCGACAGACGAACCATATCCACCAGCCCATCCATCGACGCCAGCTCGTTGCCGAGGTTATAGACATAGCCGCTCATGGTCTGAATACCGTTGAGGACAAACACCTGCTGATTCTCCTGCGACAGCATGCTGCGTCCGTTCGGGTACTTGATGCAGCAGGTTTCGCATTCGTCTTTCGGGCGGTCTTCCGAGCGCGCGGTGAAGCAGCGGGCGGAGTAGGCCAGCGGCAGATGCCCGTAGCTCAGCACTTCCACTTCAAACTGATTGCGAATGCCCAGCTCGTCGCACTGGTTAAGCAGGTTAGCCAGCCAGTCACGGGAGAGCTCTACCGGCATGCACCAGCGCGTCATCCCCTGTTTTAGCAGCAGGCGCAGGGTCACGGCGTTGTAGCAGTTCAGGGCATGACCCGCAACAAACGGCAACCTGCGTTCAGCGCACATGTTCACCACGCCCAGATCGCTCGCTTCCAGCAGGAACTCGCCGTTTTCAACGTAGCGCTTCAGCTCGCCCAGTTCGGACGACGCCTGCACCAGCGCGAGCGTGGAGAGCACCACCTGCTTGCCGCTTCCGGCCAGGCCTTTCGCCATATCCAGCCAGTCGCCCACTTTGGTGGCGCGGCGCTTGCTGCAAACCGCTTCGCCGAGGTAAATCACGTCGGCGCTGCTGGCAGCGGCCTGTTGGTAAAAATTTTCCAGCGTCTCTTTTGGCCAGTAGTAGAGCACCGGTCCTAATGAATATTTCATGATTTTCTCACTGCCATTTACGGTGATACGCGCCCAGCGTGGTTTGCGTGCCTTCGGACATCGAACCGAGCGTTTCCATCCAGGCCTGCTGTGGCGCGTAGTTCTGCGGGTCCGCCATGCAGCGGTCGATGGCCTGACGCCACACTTTCGCAACCTGGCTCACATAGGCCGGGCTGCGCTGACGTCCTTCGATTTTCACCGAGGCAATATTGGCCGCCAGCAGTTCCGGCAGCAGCTCCAGCGTGTTGAGGCTGGTCGGCTCCTCCAGCGCGTGATAGCGCTCGCCGTCGACCAGATAGCGGCCTTTACACAGGGTTGGATAACCGGCGTTTTCCCCGTCCTGGTAGCGGTCGATCAGCACCTCATTCAGGCGGGATTCCAGCCCCTGCGGGGTCTGCTGCCAGCGAACAAAGCGGGCAGGAGAGCAGGCCCCGACGGTATTCGGCGATTCACCGGTTAAATAAGAGGAAAGATAGCAACGGCCTTCGGCCATGATGCACAGGCTGCCAAAGGCAAAAACTTCCAGCGGCACTGGCGTGACGCGCGCGAGTTGCTTAACCTGATGAATAGAGAGCACGCGCGGCAGCACCACGCGGGCCACGTCAAAGTGTTGATGATAAAAACGCACCGCCTCTTCGTTGGTGGCAGATGCCTGAACAGAGACGTGGCGCTCAATATGGGGATAGCGTTCTGCCGCATACTCAAGCATGGCGAGGTCGGCCAGGATCAGCGCATCGGCACCCAGCTGTGCCGCCATATCCACCGCGCGCTGCCAGCGGGCATAGCCGTCAGGATGAGCAAAGGTATTGATGGCGATATGCAGCTTGCGGCGGTGCTGGTGAACGAAGTTAACGGCTTCCTGAAGCTTTTTCTCCGTAAAGTTGAGGCCAGCAAAATGGCGGGCGTTGGTGTCATCTTTCAGCCCGATATAGACCGCATCGGCCCCATTTTCGATGGCCGCCTTAAGCGCCGGAAGATTTCCGGCAGGGCAGAGCAGCTCCATAATTTATCCTGATGTAGTCGATCGCAAAATTGTTAACGAGCTGGGATTTTAATTAACCCATACGCGACAATTTTTGATTTAAGGCAGCTAATGGCGTATTGATGACACCAATAATGAGGTACGGCGGACGAAGGTTTGTTGATTTACGCCGCTATGTTGCGCGTCGGATATGGCAAAATAGCCGGACTATAGATATCAGGGAGTAAAGCTCGTGCTGGATAAACTGCGTTCACGTCTCGTACAATTTGGTCCATCAATGCTGAGCGTGCCGGTCAAGCTGGCGCCGTTCGCGCTTAAACGTCAGGTGCTGGAGCAGGTCCTGAGCTGGCAGTTCCGCCAGGCGCTGCAGGACGGCGAGCTGGAATTCCTGGAAGGCCGCTGGTTAAGCATTGAGGTGCGTGACATCGGGCTGCGCTGGTTTACCTCCGTTGAGAATGACCAGCTGATCGTACGCGAGTCCGTCGACGCGGATGTGAGCTTTAGCGCCAACGCCAGCGATCTGCTGATGATCGCCGCGCGCAAGCAGGATCCGGATACGCTCTTCTTCCAGCGCCGTCTGGTAATTGAAGGCGACACGGAGCTGGGCCTGTACGTTAAGAATTTAATGGATGCCATTGAGCTGGAGCAGATGCCGAAAGCGCTGCGCGTGATGTTAATGCAAATGGCAGATTTCGTTGAGGCCGGGCTGAAAACCCCGCCGGACGGTAAACACACTTCAGTAGGTGAGCCATGCTGATTCGAGTCGAAATTGGGATTGATGCGCCGGGGATCGATGCATTGTTACGCCGCGCCTTTGCGAGCGATGCCGAAGCCCAACTGGTCCACGACCTTCGCGAGGATGGCCTGATTACGCTGGGGCTGGTTGCCACCGATGACGAAGGTCAGGTGGTCGGCTATGTGGCCTTCAGTCCGGTCATCGTTCAGGGCGAAGATCTTCAGTGGGTGGGAATGGCACCGCTGGCGGTAGATGAAAACTATCGCGGGCAAGGGCTGGCGCGTCAGCTGGTCTATGAAGGGCTGGATTCGCTCAATGAGTTTGGCTATGCCGCCGTTGTCACGCTGGGCGATCCGGCGTTCTATGGCCGTTTAGGCTTTGAGCAGGCCGCGCATTACGATTTGCGCTGCCGCTGGCCGGGGACGGAATCTGCTTTCCAGGTCCATCGCCTGGCGGACGACGCGCTCAACGGCGTGAATGGCCTGGTCGAGTACCACGACCATTTCAATCGCTTTTAATCAGGCTCTCGCGTAGCGCCTCAAAGGAGCCGTCTCCGGTCACGAGGCGCTCTTTCTGGCGCTTCGTCAGCTGCTTGATGCGGTATTCCAGCCTGAGCGCCAGCGATCGGTCGCCGACGGCCGCTGAGAAGGCGAGCTGTAGTTCCCCTTTCCCCCGCAGAGCTTTTGCCCCTTTCCCCGTTTGATGTTGTAAAAAACGCCGCGCCACATCGGTGGTGATCCCGGTGTAGAGGGCGTTATCAGCGGTTCGGACAAGATAGAGAAACCAGCACACGGTAAACGGATTCAGTATGTTAAGGTGAACGCACCATAGCATGAGAGAGAACGAAAATGGAAACACTGGCCGCCATTAACCGCTGGCTGGCGAAGCAGCACGTTGTCACCTGGTGCGTCTGTGACGAGGGTGAGATGTGGTGCGCAAACGCGTTTTACTACTACGATCCTGAGCGCGTGGCTTTTTATGTCATGAGTGAAGACAACACGCGTCATGCGCAGATGACCGGCCAGCAGGCAAAGGTGGCAGGTACGGTAAACGGCCAGCCGAAAACGGTCGCGCTAATCCGCGGCGTGCAGTTTAAAGGTGAGATCCGTCGTCTGGATGGTGAAGAGAGCGACGCGCGCCGTAAGCTCTACACGCGCCGCTTTCCCGTTGCCGCTGCGCTAAAAGCCCCGGTCTGGGAAATTCGCCTCGATGAGCTGAAATTTACCGACAATACCCTGGGCTTTGGCAAAAAGCTGCACTGGTTACGCGCCGAGCAGGCGTAGCGCTTCGCGGTTAAACGCCGGGAGATCGTCCGGGGTCCGGCTGGTGATCAGCTGGTCTTTGTCGTTGACCACCTCCTGATCGTAAAACTCGGCCCCCGCATTTTTCAGATCGATAACGATCGGTTTCACGGCGGTAAGCTTACGCCCGCGGACCACTTCTGCGCTGATGAGCAGTTGCGGGCCGTGGCAGATGGCAAACACCGGTTTGCCGGTCGAGACAAAGTCCCGGGTAAAGGTCACGAAGCGCTCATCTCCGCGCAGGGAATCCGGGGAATGGCCGCCGGGTAACAGCAGAGCGTCGAAATCTGAGGGGCTAACGTTATCAATGCTCTCATCGATGGTCACGGTCGCCTCGCCCTTATGGCCTGTCACCGTTTTGCCCGCCTCTTTCTCAATGGTGATGACCTCATGTCCCGCCTTGCGGAACGCCTCTGCTGGAGAGGTGAATTCTGAATCTTCAAACTCGTCGGTAATCAAGACTGCGATTTTCTTGCCCATGCTTCCTCCGTTGTTTTGGCTTCAGACTGATTTTTCTCCGCTTGTGGTAAATACTTACCTGTAACAGACTTCTAAGTGTGGTCGACGACGCTGAGTTCGCAAACGGACAATTCTGTAAAGGGGAAAAGATGAGTCAGGTATTGATTACAGGTGCTACCGGCTTAGTGGGCGATCATCTGCTGCGGCTGCTGATTCAGGATCGCCGCGTGAACTACATCGCCGCTCCGACCCGTCGACCGCTGGCGGACATTTCCGGCGTCTTTAATCCGCACGATCCTCAGCTGACGGACGCGCTGGCGCAGGTGCAGGACCCGATTGATATCGCCTTTTGCTGTCTGGGCACCACGCGGCGGGAGGCGGGCAGCAAGGAGGCCTTTATCCACGCCGACTATACGCTGGTGGTGGACACCGCGCTCACGGCGAAAAAGCTGGGGGCCAAACATTTTCTGGTGGTCAGCGCGCTGGGCGCCAGTGCCGGATCGCCGTTCTTCTACAACAAGGTGAAGGGCAAGATGGAGGAGGCACTGATTGCGCAGAAATGGGAGCAGCTGACGATTGTGCGCCCTTCGATGCTGATCGGCCACCGGGACGAACGCCGCTTTAACGAGTCGATCCTGGCCCCGCTGTTTCGGGTCCTTCCCGGCAACTGGAAAGCGATCGAGGCGCGGGACGTCGCGCGCGCGATGTTAAAAGAAGGGCTGGCCCCGTCGAAAGCGGGCGTAAACATTATCCCTTCGGCAAAACTGCGTGAAATCGCGCAGGGCGAGGCGTAAACTCCCCCGGCTAATAACCTAATATTCTCCGGGGAATGCTATGACTGGTCAGTCTTCATCTCAGGCGGCAACACCTGTTCAATGGTGGAAGCCCGCACTCTTCTTTCTCGTGGTCATTGTTGGCCTCTGGTACGTGAAATGGCAGCCGTACTACGGTAAAGCCTTCACCGCCGCCGAAACGCACAGCATCGGTAAATCTATTCTCGCACAGGCTGATTCCAGCCCGCTGCAGGCGGCGTGGGATTACGCCATGGTCTACTTCCTTGCCGTCTGGAAAGCTGCCGTCTTAGGTGTGATCCTTGGGTCACTAATTCAGGTGCTTATCCCCCGTAACTGGCTGGTGAAAACCCTCGGGCAGCCGCGCTTTCAGGGCACGCTGCTGGGGACGATTTTCTCCCTGCCGGGCATGATGTGTTCCTGCTGCGCCGCGCCCGTGGCCGCAGGAATGCGCCGCCAGCGCGTGTCGATGGGCGGCGCGCTGGCGTTCTGGATGGGCAACCCGCTGCTCAACCCGGCAACACTGGTGTTTATGGGCTTTGTGCTGGGCTGGCATTTCGCGTTCATCCGTCTGGTCGCCGGGCTGCTGACCGTGCTGGTGGTGGCGACGCTGGTGCAAAAACTGGTGAAGGATAATGCCGCAGAACCCGCAGCCGTTGAGCTGGACGTCAGCGAGCCGCAGGGTGGCTTCTTTGCGCGCTGGGGCAGGGCGCTATGGCAACTTTTCTGGAGCACCATCCCGGTCTATATCCTGGCGGTACTGGTTCTGGGGGCGGCGCGCGTCTGGCTCTTCCCGCATGCGGATGGCGCTATCGACAATACGCTGATGTGGGTTATCGCAATGGCCGTTGCGGGCTGCCTGTTTGTGATCCCAACGGCGGCGGAGATCCCGATTGTTCAGACCATGATGCTGGCCGGTATGGGCACCGCGCCGGCGCTGGCGCTGCTGATTACGCTGCCGGCGATCAGCCTGCCGTCGCTTATCATGCTGCGTAAGTCGTTCCCGGCGAAAGCGCTGTGGATGACCGCAGGGCTGGTGGCGCTGAGCGGGGTGATGGTGGGCAGTATTGCGTTGATGTAAAAAAAGCCCGGTGGCGCTAGCGCTTACCGGGCCTACAAAAAAATCCCCTCAAGCGAGGGGATTTTTTTTATTTGATGTAAGTAAACGCGGTGGTGACGTGCTTCACGCCGCTCACCCGGCTGGCGATATCGGCCGCCGCTTTCCCTTCACGGTCGGTCACCAGACCCAGCAGGAACACTTCGCCGTTTTCCGTCGTCACTTTCACGTTGGAGGATTTCACCTGGTCCGAGCCCAGCAGCTGGGAACGCACTTTGGTGGTGATCCAGGTATCGGAAGAGGCGTCACCCAGGCCAATTGGCTTGCCCTGGCGCACTTCGTTAAACACCTCTGTGGTTCCTTCGACGCCCATCGCAATCTGTTTCGCACGCGAGGCGAGCTCCATATTCGGCGCCTGGCCTGCCAGCAGCACTTTGCCCTGATAAGCCGTCACGTTGATACGCGCTTCTTTCTTGATTTGTTCGTCTTTCGACAGCGCGCTGTTGACGCGCAGCTCCAGCGTACCGTCATCTACCTGCGTCCCCACAGAGCGCGGATCGGTCGCTGCTTTGGTACCCACTGCAGCGGTGCCCACAACGGCCGCAGCGATACATCCCTGAAGCAGTAATGCAGACATAAGGACTGCGAGGGTCGATAAAGCCTTCATAAGAACTCCTTAATCATCCTGGTGAGGGAAAAGCGTGTTATCGATCAAATCACATAAGCAGTTCACCGTGAGCATATGCATCTCCTGAATACGCGCGCTCCGGTGAGAAGGAATGCGGATTTCCACATCCTGCGGCCCGAGCAGACCCGCCAGCTCACCACCGTCATAGCCGGTTAAGGCCACGATGGTCATGTCGCGGGTGACGGCGGCTTCAACGGCTTTGACAATGTCCCGGCTGTTGCCGCGCGTGGAGATGGCCAACAGCACATCTCCGGCATGACCCAGGGCTCGCACCTGCTTTGCGTAAATTTCGTCATGCAGACGATCGTTAGCAATCGCCGTTAAGACCACATTATCGGTATTAAGTGCAATGGCGGGTAAACTCGGGCGTTCTGTTTCAAAGCGATTGATCATGCTGGCAGCAAAATGCTGTGCGTTGGCGGCTGACGTGCCGTTGCCACAACAGAGGATTTTGTTGCCGTTAAGCAGGGATTGCACCAGCGTCATTGCGGCACGCGAGATAGCATCCGGAAGGGCTTCCGCCGCGGCAATCTGAGTCTGGATGCTTTCTGTGAAGCACACTTTAATTCTTTCGAGCACGTTATCCCTTTTAAATCTTAATTATGCATCTTCGCCAAAAGCGTTTTTGAGCCATTCGATCTCATTTCCGGTGAAGGCTATCACATCGAACCGGCAATCCACAGTATCAAAGCTCCCATTATGGCGGGCAAGCCACAAGTGGGCAGTCTGTAATAATTTATGTTGTTTGGCGAGCGTCACGCTGGCGGCAGCACCGCCAAAACGGGAGGACTGTCGAAAGCGGACTTCTACAAATACGGTGACCTGACCGTCTTTCATGATCAGATCAATTTCGCCGCCGCGCCCGCGGACGTTAGCGGCGATAAAGCGCAGTCCTTTGCCTTCAAGCCAGCGACGCGCCTTTAACTCCCACGCATCGCCGGTCTCTTTACGGCTTAACTGGCCGGGACGATTTGCCCCTGCTGGTATTTGAGCCATGATAACTTCCTGTTGATCACGCAGTCCTGAGTCGCGGTCAGATCGCCGGTGTTGCCGTTAAGCTCAAAGCCCGGCACCTGCCGCATCTGGGTAAAGTGGTTCGCCAGCGCCCATGCATCGACACCCATCGCATACAGACGCGCCAGCGAATAATCGTTACGTACGCTACTCAGCGCCTGCTGCATCAGCGCCGGGTTGCTGCCTGCCAGCATCGGAATTTCGCTGTACTGCAGACCGTCCATTTCCAGGCGGAAATCCGGGCCAGCGGTGCCCTGCGCGCTGCGCGAGCTGGCGTAGAGCGTTGCGCCGCTCTGGCTGCCGTTACGCATCGCGATCATCGGTTTGATAAAGGCGATCTCCTGCGGCGTGGCAACGATATAGGCCGCATCCACTTTGCCGCCACCGCTAATCTGCGCGTCGGTTGGTGGGGCAGGGATCGTCAGGCCGCCAATCGTCACGCCCTGCTGCTGTGGCAGGCTGGCGGTGACAGGGCTGCCGTTAAGCGCGATACCCGCTCCACCGTTTACGCCCGCGCGCAGTTCAGAGACGGAACCGAATTTCTGCTGCAGCACCACGCCGCCGCCGAGCTTCTGCCACTCATCGGCAAAGGCATTGGCCACGCGATCGCCCAGCGCGCTGCGTGGGATGAGCAGCAGCGGAGCCTGCTTACCCTGCTCGTGAATATGGCGCGCCGCATCGCGGGCTTCATCTTCAGGGGAAAGCGCGAAGTAGCAAATATTGGCCCGGTTCTGAACCTGCTCAGGCTGGTTGAGCGCCAGCACGTTCAGCGAGGTATTGCTCTTCATCAGCTCTTCCACGTTATTTTTCAGCAGCGGACCGACAACGATGCTCGCCCCGTCCTGTTGAACCTGCGCCAGAACCTGGTCAAGCGGCTGCGAGCTGGTGTCGTAGATTTTCACCTCAGCGCCCGGGTTGGCGCTGGTGGTTGCCACGGTCTGCGGCTGCGCGGCAGGTTGGGCAGTCTGCTGTTGAGACTGTTCTGCCGTTGCGTCAGGCGCTGGAGCCGCTTGCGTCTCGGCCGGAGCCTGAGTTGCAGGTGCTGTAGTAGCCGGAGCTGCTGCAGCCGGTGCCGCTGTAGCCGGAGGCGTCGTCGGGGCCGTCACCGGGTTTTGCATCGTACCCTGCGCCGGCGCTTGCGCCGTGGTCAGATCGCTGGTCTCCGCTGCGGACGGGCTGACAACATCATTCACGTTAGCCGCCTGGGCCGCCTGCGCGGGAACCGCGCTGCCGGTTACCGAGGTGGTACCGTTTTTCGCGGCTTCAAAGCCCTGCTGAATGGTACGGCCAAACACCGCCGCCTGGCCGTTGAGCGGCAGAAGCAGGGCGATTTTGCTGGTGGACGCTGGCTTAAAGTTCTGCACGTTCACCAGCTGGGTTGGCAGCATTTTCGCACCCGGGTTTTGCGGGTAGCGCGTCTGCCAGTCCGTAATACCGGCTTTCAGCATCTTTGGATCGCTGCGGTTGTTAAACCACATCTGCTGCAGATCCAGCCAGCCCTGCAGGACGTTTTCATCGGCGTTGATGACCAGCGCCTGCGCCTGTTCCTGGGTCATAGAGGCAAGCGCTTGCCAGGTGGCATCGATATTTTTCTGCTTATCGGCACCGCCGAGCAGCGGCTCTTGCGCGACGAGGGCGCGGAGCAACGTCAGGGAAGGGCGCCCCTGCTCCGCGGTAATGCCCGCCTGCCAGAAGCGAGCCTGCTGATTTTTATCCAGCGCGCTCACGTCAATGTCACCGAGGATCTTCTTCGCGGTGGCGTAATCTTTCAGCGCGACCTTCAGCTCGGCAGAGAGCAGGCTCTGCTCACGACGCTGGGCGTCGTTAAGATCTTTCGGCAGCTGGTTAAACAGTTCGGCTGCCTGCTGGCTTTTACCCTCTTTCAGCAGTGCACGAATGGCGAGTAATTGCCAGTTGGTCTTGGTATCATTTGAACTCTGCGACATTTGTTGCAGATAAAAGCCAGAATCAGCCTGAGCAGAACCCTGAAGATGGGCTGTGCTCTGGTCAGGTGCCTGGGTGCCACAGCCTGCTAAGATCAGGGCTGCCAGCAGAAGCGGCACGCTGCGCGTGGCTTTTTTTCGAAGAAACGTTAACGGTACCATACTGTATCCAGTGATTTTTTTTACGCAATGCTCAATATTAAATCGGCAATACGGACGAAACAATGAAACAACACGAAACGGCAGATAATTCTCAAGGCCAGCTTTATATTGTACCTACTCCTATCGGGAATTTGTCTGATATTACCCAACGTGCGCTCACCGTACTGCAAGCTGTTGATTTAATAGCTGCTGAAGATACCCGCCACACTGGCTTGTTGCTGCAACATTTCGCGATTAACGCCCGTTTGTTTGCTCTGCACGATCACAATGAGCAACAAAAAGCCGAAACGCTGTTGGCGAAGCTGAAAGAGGGACAGAACATTGCCCTGGTCTCCGACGCCGGTACGCCGCTGATAAACGATCCCGGCTATCACCTGGTGCGTACCTGTCGCGAAGCCGGTATTCGCGTTGTGCCGCTGCCGGGACCGTGCGCTGCCATTGCTGCGCTGAGCGCCGCGGGTCTGCCGTCTGACCGTTTCTGCTATGAAGGCTTCCTGCCTGCCAAATCCAAAGGCCGCCGTGACGTGTTAAAAGATCTGGAAGCGGAACCGCGCACCCTGATTTTCTACGAATCCACGCACCGCCTGCTGGAAAGCCTGGAAGATATGGTGACCGTGTGGGGAGAAGCCCGCTACGTGGTGCTGGCGCGCGAGCTGACCAAAACCTGGGAAACCATTCACGGTGCCCCAGTGGGTGAACTGCTGGCGTGGGTGAAGGAAGACGAAAACCGTCGCAAGGGTGAAATGGTGCTGATTGTCGAAGGGCATAAGGCGCAGGAAGACGCGCTCCCTGCCGACGCGCTGCGCACGCTGGCGCTGCTGCAGGCGGAACTGCCGCTGAAGAAGGCCGCTGCGCTGGCGGCGGAAATTCACGGCGTGAAGAAAAATGCGCTGTATAAGCATGCGCTGGAGCAGCAGGGGGAGTAAGCCCCTGCCGCCTGTTTTGCCGGGTGGCGGCTGCGCCTAACCCGACAAAAACATGTCGGAATAATGTCGGAAAAGAAAAAGCAGGCAGATCCAGAAGAGCTGCCTGATACCCTTTGTGTCTTACGTTGTGCAATAAAGACACGATGTATTCGGGTGTAGCCAAAGGAAGGACGCTGGTATTCTCGTTGACACTTTTCCTTCTCTCATTGCCGCAAACGCGTGCTGTTTACCTTCTCCGGCAACCAGCAACAAAACTTCCTTTGCCGCCATAATATCCTGCAAACCCAGAGTGATGCCTTGTTCAACCGGTGTGCCTGCCACTCTGAGCATATCATGCAACTGCGTACGCTCGTCGAGGGAGGTAATATGACAACCTGGCTCCAGCCATTCATCGGGTTCGTTTAGCCCCAGGTGACCATTTTTGCCAATGCCTAACACACAGAGATCCAGACCACCGCGCGCCTTAATTTCTCTGATCACACGGTTACACTCTTGCTGATCCGCTTTGTCAGAGATAAACGAAATATAGCGCTCGGGAGCAACGCCGAGTGGCTTAAGTAGATGCTGTTGCAGGAAGACCTCACAGGTTGCGGGATTATCAGGCACCAGTCCCACCCATTCATCCAGCTTCACAAAGGTCACACTACTGATATCGATCCTGTCTGCTTTGACTTTTTCGACGAAACGATGGTAGGTCAGCAAAGGGGTTGCTCCCGTTGCCACGCAAATCACCGCATCGGGCCTGGACTGAACCAGCGCCAGCAAGTGTTCGCTAGCCGCTTCGCTCAGGCTTTCGTAGTCAGGATGTTCCAGAAACTCGATCGTGCTCATTTAAAGAACTCCGAAGGCCGAGCCGACAATGGCCAGCATAAAGGTAATCGCAATCAACAGCACAGGATGCGCTTTCTTCACGCGCAGCAGGTAGTACATCAGCAGCGTATACCCCATTGGCAAAATGTTGGGGAACACCTTGTCGAAGAAATCCTGCTGGAGCGCAACACTATGGGTGCTGTCGATGGCGAAGGTCGTCACGACGTTGATATGGACGTAAGAAGCGATCAGCCCGCCAATCACCGTGATCCCCAGAATGGTGGCTGAGCGGGCAATCATCTGCGAGTTTTCCCGCACCTTATCGATCGCTTTGATCCCTACAGAATACCCTACGTGTGTCCAGCCGACGCGCAGGAAGAAAATGGCGAGATAGACAGCGAAGAAAAGGATCGGCCCCA
The DNA here is from genome assembly GCF_049236945.1 of Enterobacter cloacae complex sp. SHL020. Taxonomy (NCBI): domain Bacteria; kingdom Pseudomonadati; phylum Pseudomonadota; class Gammaproteobacteria; order Enterobacterales; family Enterobacteriaceae; genus Enterobacter; species Enterobacter cloacae complex sp. SHL020. The sequence continues at coordinate 73,682 of NZ_JBMKJF010000010.1, read as the reverse complement.
GTAAGTTTCCCTGGCTGGCAAACGATGAGCAAATCCCCGCCATAATGGGGAGCAACGTAAACCAAAAAATTGCGTCACCAATCCCGGCAATCGGTCCAAACAGCGCGACTTTCAGCCCTTTAATTGTGCTGCGGTTTTCACCTTTCTCTTCCATTGAAATCAGCAAGCCCATCAGGAAGCCAACCAAATTTGGATGCGTATTGATGAATTCCAGATGATCTTTCATTGCGGCACTTAGGCCGTCTTTATCACCTTTGTATATCTTCTTAAGAATCGGCAGCATGGCCCAGGTAAATCCGCCTGCTTGCATTCGCTCATAGTTAAAGCTGGCCTGGAGCAAAGAAGAACGGAATCCCAGGCGAGTAATGTCTTTTTTACTGATTTCAGATCCCATTGCTGTAGTCCTCTTCATCATTTTTTACTCTTGCAGCAGGAGGCTGGGCCGCATTTCTGGATTTTGCGTTAAAGAACTCGTACACAGCGAATCCAGCACCCAGCACGGCCACAGGCAGTAAGTTACTGACCTGGATATAACAGACGAACAGGAAGCCTGCGATCAGATAAGGGATGTACTGCGCCTTGAACATAACGCGAAGTAATAAGCCAAAACCCACCGCAGGCAGGATGCCTCCTGCGACTTCAAAGCCATGCGTAAGCCAGCCTGGCATGGCTTTTACCAGAGCCTGCATCGCGCCCTGTGCAAGGTAGGTACACAGAAACGCGATAACGGCGTACGTGCTGGCGACGATAAGCGTTGTCGTCCAGTTGAGGCGCGCAAACGCTGCGGTGTTAGCCTCTTTCGCGCATCTATCCGCTTTGGACATAAACAGGGAAAATGCCGAGTAGAAGAACAGGATGACGTATTGCATCAGCAGGCTAAAAGGCAGACCAAGACCAATGGCCGTTTTCGCGTCGACTCCGGTTGACCAGGCGATAACTGTCGTCATGACGCCTGCCATAATTGGGTTAGGGGGCTGCACGCCCCCTGCCGGGGTTAGCCCGGCAAACGCCAGCTCGGTCAGTCCACCGGTTATCAGGCCAATGTGAATATCGCCCAGAATCGCGCCAGTAAGCGTACAGACGATGATAGGACGAAACAGAAAAAGTGCTTCCAGCCAAAAATCGATTCCCAAAATGAAGACTAATGCTGCCAGAGATAAACCCTGAACTAATGTTATTTCATGCATTTTATTGCCTCGTAATCATGTTCCGCTTTTTAGAATGTCGAGACAGCGAAATTAGTCAGGAATGCTTTCTTTAGCATCTCCTGGCACGTCCTGAATAAAGAGGTTTACGCCACGTTGTTGAATAAAATGAAGATCGCACAGATCTCTATCGTCGACATAGACCTTGCTGCTGATCTGTTTCTTTCCCTCAGAGAAATGCATATTTCCCACATTGACATCTCTCAGCGGCACACCGCCTTCAATCAATTTTTTCACCGTTTCAGGCGTACGGCATATCAAGAAGATTTTCTGATGTGGTGCGGCTTTCGCGATGATGGCTACGGTTTTTTCGACAGAGAAAAAGCGGATGCCAAACCCGTAGGTTTCAGCCGTTATTCCCATTAGCTTTTGCTGGATTTCATCTTTTGCCACCTCATCATCAACAACTATCAATAAATTCGCGCCAATAGTGGATGTCCAGGTCACACCGACCTGGCCATGCACGAGGCGATTATCGATGCGGGTTAATAAAATATTTGGTGCACTCATATTTCTGCTCCTCAAGGCATAGTCTGGTGTTTACACATTTATACCGTCACAGGGCTTAGCGTTAATTTATTCGCCGAGCCGCAAACCATAATTTTGCTTCTGACCACCTCTTTCATGGCGTCCATGCCGACCCGCATATAGAAGCGCGGATCGTTGCCCTGCGGGTTTTCGGCAAACCAGGCCTTAACCGCGTCAGAGAAAGCAATTTTCAGCTCGGTCGCCACGTTGACTTTGCACACGCCCAGCTCGATGGTGCGGCGAACAAACTCATCCGGCACATCGCTCGCGCCGTGCAGCACCAGCGGCACGGTGACCACTTCGCGGATTTCTGCCAGCCGCTGGAAGTCGATTTTCGGGCGCTTGGTATACAGGCCGTGCGCGGTGCCGATGGCGACGGCAAGACTGTCTACGCCGGTCAGTTCGACGAAGCGTTTCGCCTCCTGCGGATCGGTGAGAAATGCGCTTTCCGCGTCCACGCTCATGTCATCTTCCACGCCGCCCAGACGGCCCAGCTCGGCCTCGACGCTGCAGTCGTTGAGGTGGCAGAAATCGACCACCGACTTCACCAGCTTCACGTTTTGGTCAAACGGATAGTGGCTGCCGTCGATCATCGCGCTGCGCACGCCCGCGTTGACCTTGCGGCGAATATCGTCCAGCGATTCGTGGTGATCGAGGTGCAGCGCCAGCGGCATGTCGTAGGTGTGGGAGTAGGCGCTGCACAGGGCGTAGATCTCTTCCAGCGCAATGTGCTTAAAGGTGCCCGGCGTGCCCGCGAGGATCACCGGCGATCGCATTTCGCTGCACGCTTCGAGGATCGCCTGGATCGTTTCCGCGTTGTGGATGTTGAACGCCGGTACGGCGTAGCCTTTTGCCTGTGCGTCCTGCAGAAGATATTTCGTCGAGATAATACTCATAATCAGATCCTCTTAAGCCTGCCACGGATGAATAACGACGCCCTGCACCACGCGGTTAACCGTCCCGCTGGCGGATGGCGTATCGGGCGTATTGCCCACGCTGAGCGACTGGGTGAGCGCAAAGACCTGGGCATACATCAGGAAGCAGAACGCCTGTTCCATATCGATAAACGGACGTGAAGGCGGCAGGAGAATATGCGGACCCGCTTCAATGACCGGATCGTTTTCAGCGGCGATGGCGACGACGCGCAGGGCCTGGCGATCGCGGCGCAGCTCGGCCAGCAGATCCAGATCGTACTGACGCGTATACGGATGGCTGGAGATGAACACCACCACCAGCGTTTCGTTGTCGACCAGCGACTTCGGCCCGTGACGGAAGCCCGTCGGGGAGTCGTAAAATGCCGCCAGCTTGCCCGCCGTCAGCTCCAGCACCTTTAGCGCCGATTCGCGCGCCGCGCCCTGCAGGCCGCCGCTTCCCAGATACACGATCCGTTTCCACGGTTCGCTGCCAAAGACGCCGTGGCTGAAATCGCCGAGCGTAGTGAGGATCGCCTGACAGCGTTCGGCGACGTCGCGGAAGGTGTGGCTGTTGATCGTTTCCGGGGCGAACACGGCCAGACAGCTCGCCATCATGGTGGTGATACTGCTGGTCATCGCGAACCCGCGATCGTGCGTTTCGGCAGGCATCAGCAGCGCAAAGGCGTTATCGCTGTCGACGGCGTTCTGGTACAGGCTCCCCGCCTCGTTGCAGGTGATCGACAGATGGTAGCACTCCGGCACGAACTGGTTTGCCAGCTCAACGGCCGCGACGCTTTCCGGACTATTGCCGGAGCGGGCAAACGAAACCAGCAGCAGCGGGTGCTCAGAGCTGAAGTAGTCCATCGGGTTCGTGACCAGATCGGTTGTCGGGACGGCGGTGAAGTTTTTCCCGGTGTGGCTTGAAAGCCATGGCGCAATGATATCGCCGATAAAGGCGGACGTGCCCGCGCCGGTCAGGACGATCCGCAGATCGCGCTTGCGCAGCAGCGGCGTCAGGAAACTGTCGATCGAAGCACGCAGGTTATCGATGTTGTTGAGCGAGCGGATCCAGCTGGCAGGCTGCTGGCGGATTTCTTCCTCGGTCCAGGTGCCGGTTGTCGCGGCGGGAGTGGTTTGTGGCATAACTCAGTCCTTAGTCGTGTGAATTCCACATCAGACGCTGGCAATCGTGTCGCTATCTTTCGTTTCGTTTCACTTGTTCACTTAAACAGTTAAATAAAATCTATAGAAAAGAAATCGAAACTTCAATGGAAGAAAAGAAATAAAGCGAAAAGTGTGATCGTGAAAGGAAAGGGAAAATTTAAGGAAAGGAAAAGAAAGGCCTTACGGTTTCAGGCCGTAAAGCCAAAAGGAGACACAATGAAAGGGCTAAAGGGGGAGAGCCTGGCCCTGAATCCAGATCCGCTGGAGGTGTAAACCACCGTCCAGCGCAATAATATTGGCGCGTTTGCCCGCGGCTAAGGATCCAAGCTGACCGTCAACGCCCAGCAGCCGGGCAGGATGCAGCGAGGCCATATGGATCGCCTCTTCGGCTGTTACGCCCGCATACTCCACCATATTTCTGACCGCAGCATCCAGCGACAGCGTGCTGCCCGCCAGCCCGCCGGAGCCGGTTCGAACCACGCCGTTTTGCATCGTGACCTCTTCGCCGCACAGGGTATACCGTCCGTCCGGCATACCTGCCGCCTGCATGGCATCGGTAATCAGCACCACGCGATCCTTCGCACAGCAGCAGCATAAGCGCATCGCCCCCGGATGGACGTGGTGGCCGTCGGCAATCAGCTCCAGCCACGCCCGTTTGTCCGTAAGCCCTGCGCCGACCATGCCGGGTTCTCTGTGGTGCAGCCCCGTCATGCCGTTGTAGCAGTGCACCAGCCCGTCGGCACCCGCGTCAAGCGCGGCGAGAGTTTGCTCGTACGTGGCCGCGCTGTGGCCAAGCATCACGCGTATGCCTCGCTGTTTAAGATGATGAATCGCCTGCAGCGCGCCGGGTTTTTCTGGCGCGAGCGCCACAACCCGTAGCGTGCTCTGTGAAACGTCAATCAGCCTGTTCAGCTCGGCGATATCCAGCTCCTGGAACAGCTCGGGCGGATGCGCCCCTTTGTTCTGCGGCGTAAAGAACGGTCCTTCCAGATAACTGCCCAGGATCTGCGCGCCGGGTCCGCCGGACTGACTGCGCCGGGCGATACGCATCAGCGCGGCGTGGATAATCTCCAGCGGCGCGGTCACGGTAGTGGGCAGAAATGCGCCCACACCTTCGCGCGCTTTATGCACTGCCAGAATGTCCAGCGCGTCAGGCGCATCATCCATGACGTCCACGCCCGCGCCGCCGTGGACGTGCGTATCGATATACGCCGGGCAAAGCAGTTCCGCATCGCGCGTCGTCACGCCCGCCGGGATGGGTTCAATCGCCGCAACCGCGCCGCTTTCAATGCGTAGCTGGTGGTCGTCCAGCCAGCCCTGTTCGGTAAGGATCCGTCGCGCGCGCAGCAGCTGGCTCATATCCCTTCCTCAGCCGGGGCTTCCTCGCGACAGCGCCCCAGCTCGTCCACCAGGCTCGTCAGGCCGCGGTGCCCGCACTCCAGCGCCTGCAGGCGAAACGCCTCGCTGCTTAATCCGTCGCGCTCCAGCACCATCTCCAGCAGCAGCTGCAGGTTGGTGCCGGTAATCACTTCGCTACCCGGCCTTTGCATCGCGAGCGTTGACGCCACGCGGAACGGCGTGCCGCCGAGCAAATCGGTGAGAAACACAATATCGTGCTGCGCATCGAGTTCGCTTACCGCCTGCTCAAGCTGAGCGGTCAGCCGCGCGGTGGTGGAGGTTTCCGGAAAATCGATGGCGATAAACTGCGGCTGCTCGCCGAGGATCTGCTTCATCGCCTGCTCAAGCCCGCTGGCAAAACCGCCGTGACCCGTCAAAATAATGCCTAACATCGCAACCTCTTTGCTTTTACAGGAAGTGACAGAATTTACCGACAACGCCCAGCAGCACGGTGATACCGATCAGCCGCAGCGGGCTCCAGCCGCGGCGCACCAGCCAGAACATGGTCAGGGTGTAGACCAGCGGCAGGAACGCGGGCATCAGCTTGTCGATGACGTCGGCCTGCAGTTTGACAACCGCATCACCCGCCTTGATTTCGAGCGTGGTATTGAGGCGGACGTAGGTTGCCACCAGCGCGCCAATCACCGTCATCCCGACGATAGACGCCGCGTGGCCGACCTTTTTGGTGTTGGCTTTGATCAGCGGAATGGCCGCGACGCCCATCCGGTAAGCGTAGTGCGCCAGGCCAAAGCGCAGGCCGAGGTGCACCACGTTAAACAGTACGATAAAGACCACCGCGCCCAGAATCGACCCTTGCAGCGCCAGGCTGGCGCCAATACCGCCGCAGATGGGCAGCAGGGTTAGCCAGAACATGGCGTCGCCAATACCGCCGAGCGGCGCGCCGACGGCAATTTTGGTGCTCTGGATGCTGTTCACATCCTGCTTGGATCGCTCCATCGCCAGAATGATGCCGATAACAAAGGTCACCAGGAACGGATGGGTGTTAAAGAAGCCCATATGCCCTTTCATCGCCCGCGCCAGGTCCCGCTTGTTGGTGTGGATCTTTTTCAACGCGGGCAGCAGCCCGTACAGCCAGCCGGAGGCCTGCATACGCTCGTAGTTAAACGAGGCCTGCAGCAGCATGGAACGCCAGGCCACGCGGTTAATATCCTTTTTCGTCAGCTCGGCACCGATGTTCTGGTCTTCGTAGACGTTTTCATTCACGCCGGTCAGCAGCGTCTCTTCGCTTTCAGACACGTCCGGCAGGGTGGTGTGGTTAGATGCCATCTTCGAATTCCTCTTTCTGGGCCGCGGGAGCCGTCGGTTCAGGTGATTTACGCATCAGGTCGATCAGCGCCATGGCCAGCGCGGCCGCCGCAATCGCCAGCACCGGAAGCTTGAGCCAGGCGGCGGCGACAAAACCGATAATGAAGTAAGGGATGTAGACGTTTTTCATCATGATCTTCAGCAGCACGGCAAAGCCGATGGCGGGCATGATGCCGCCCGCGACGCCGAGGCCGTCAATCAACCGCGCCGGCAACACATCAATGGCGGTTTTCGCATGTTCCGCGCCGAAGTAGATCGGCAGGAACGCGCAAAGAAAATAGAAGATGCCGAGCGCCAGCAGCGCAAGATAGTTCACCCGTTCAATACCGTGAGTATCTGCATTGGCCGCCATGCGATCGCAGCGTGACATCACGCCGGACATCACCGAGAAGAGGAACGTAATCCCCATCTGCACCGCAACGGCAAACGGCACGGCGACGCCAACCGCGACTTCTGGCTTCACGCCGGTGCTGATGGCAAATGCGGTCCCCACGATGGTGCCGATAATAACGTTCGGCGGCTGGGCACCGGCGAGCGGGGCCAGCCCCATCCAGACCAGCTCTAACGTGCCGCCGGTTAAAATACCGGTATGCAGATCGCCCAGAATCAGGCCGACCAGCGGCCCGAGTACCACCGGGCGGTGCATGTGCGTTAACCCGTTAAACATATCCAGACCGGCGATAAAGGCGAGTATGCCCAACCCAAGCGCCTGCAACAGACTGATTTCCATTGTGAATCCCTCAGAGCAGTTTAAAGAGATCCAAAGCAGTTTCTGTTGGAACGCCCTGAACGAAGCATTCCACACCGGCCGCTTTCAGGCCGTTGAACGCGTCAATATCGTTCGCGTCGACAGAGACCGTTTTGGCAATTTGTTGTTTGCCACTGGCGTAGTGCATGTTTCCGACGTTGATACGGGTGATGGGCACGCCGCCCTCGACCAGCTTCAGAAAATCGGCGGGTGATTTGCTGACCAGCAGGATTTTCTGGCGGTCAGCGGCGCGGTGAATGTTGTCGATGACCTTTTGCAGCGACCAGAAGCGCACGGCTATCCCTTCCGCGAGCACCATTTCCATCAGGTTCTGTTGAACCGGATCCTCAGCGACCTCATCGTTAGCGACCAGCACCAGGTTTGCCCCCGCAAACCCCACCCACTGCACGCCCACCTGACCGTGGATCAGGCGTTCGTCGATGCGGCATAAAACAATGTTTGGCATAGCGTTTTCCTCTTTTTTAATTATGCGTTTTGAGTCGTTACGCCTTCGCAGGCGGCGTGGTACTGCTGGAGTATGTCCTGAATGTGGTCGATGATGAGTTCCCGTGGCGTTGACTTGAGAGCGCCCTCGCGAACTTTGCTGTACTGCAGCGGCAGGTACTGGCTGATCAGCGGCAGAGGAACAGGCTCGTCTGCCAGGTTACGCACCAGCCGTGCAAAGGCGTCGTCAATTTGGCTGTCCGGCCAGTAGTAGCGCACGCGGTCTGAGTAGCTGTAGCCGCGCGCCAGGCGACGCGCGTTGCCGTCACCGTGGTAATGGCTTTGCCAGTATTCCGGACGGTCGAGCATGACGTTTTCCAGCACGTGACGCAGGCCGGAGCTGGCTTTTGCCGGCAGCAGCTCCTCTTCAATGGCGGCCAGCGAAAACAGCGCCTCGCGTAGGGCGAAGGTCAGGGCGGGGCCAACTTTCAGAATGGCAAAGTGATCGTTAACCAGCTGGCGTAGCGCCTGCGGCGTCTGGTAGTCGGTGGAGTGCGCTTCAAACACCAGCGTGTCGTAGGCTTCAACCATTTTGCTCAGGGCAACGGCTTTCTGCGGCTGATAGTCGCAGACGTGCGCGTGGTCGAACTCCACGCCAGGCTGGACCACCAGGCCAATAATGCGCTGCCAGATATCGCTTAAGCCTTCCTTTTCAAACGCGTGGCGGTGCGCTTCAAGCGTGGCGCGGGCAGCGTCCGGCGTGGTGACGGCAAGTTCGGTGAGCGTCTCGTGCGCGCCACCGGGAACCGGCACTTCCGTACCGATAACGTAGACCAGATCGGATTCACCAAACTGCTCGCGACAGGTTGCTTCGGCAATCTTCGCCAGACGTGCGGCGCGACCGGCGACGATCGCGTCGGTCAGGGGAACCGGGTCGTCCTCGCAGGACATGCTGCAGTCGAGGTGGATCTTTTTGAATCCGGCGGAAACATAGCTTTTGATCAGATCGTCGGCATTTGCCATCGCCTGTTCTGCAGGGAGATTTTGCCAGCGGTTAGGACCCAGGTGATCGCCGCCGAGGATCAGCTGTGACGTCGGGAAACCGAGCGACTCGGCCAGCCGGCAGACAAACCCGTGAAAATCCGCAGGCGTCATGCCGGTATAGCCGCCAAACTGATCCACCTGGTTGGAGGTGGCCTCTATCAGCAGCGGCGACTGATGCGAATGCGCGTAACGAATGGCTGCTTCAAGTACCAGCGGATGTGCGGAACAGACGGCATAGATCCCGTTTGAATTCCCTCGTTTATGTTGTTCCACCATTTCTGTCAGATGTTTCACTTTCCTCTCCATTTCGGATGGTCATGATATATATCTTTCGTTTTGTTTCATTTAATCCTGCATCATGGTGATATAAAAATAAAACGAAAGATAATAGTTTTCCGATCTGTTTCACAAAAGAAACATAATGAAAGGTTTCAGCGCAGTGTTGGCTTGCGTCTGTACGTAAGGCGGGACTTGCATTCCCGAAAAAGAAAGGCGTTAATAGGCAAAACGAAATGAAACGAAAGAATATTGATTAAGGATCTCGTATGAGCAGCACCGATTCATCCGCGGAAAAGCGCATCACCGGCACCAGTGAAAGGCGAGAGCAGATCATTCAGCGGTTGCGGGCGCAGGGAAGCGTGCAGGTTAACGATCTGTCTCATCTGTACGGCGTATCGACGGTGACGATCCGCAACGATCTGGCGTTCCTGGAGAAGCAGGGCATCGCCGTTCGCGCCTACGGCGGGGCATTGATTTGCGAGGGCAATGCGCCGGGTGCTGAGCCTTCCGTGGAGGATAAAAGCTCGCTGAATACGGCGGTGAAGCGCAGTATCGCGCAGGCCGCTGCCGCGCTGGTCAAACCCGGGCACCGTATTATTCTGGACTCCGGCACCACGACGTTTGAAATCGCCCGCATGCTGCGCCAGCACACGGACGTGATTGCGATGACCAACGGGATGAACGTGGCGAATGCGTTGCTGGAAGCGGAAGGCGTGGAATTGCTGATGACCGGCGGGCACTTGCGCCGTCAGTCGCAATCCTTCTACGGTGACCAGGCAGAACAGTCGCTACAGAATTACCATTTTGACCTGCTGTTCCTCGGCGTTGACGCCATCGATCTCGACCGCGGCGTAAGTACGCATAACGAAGACGAAGCCCGCCTTAACCGCAAAATGTGCGAGGTGGCGGAGCGTATTATCGTTGTCACGGACTCCAGCAAATTTAACCGCTCAAGCCTGCATAAAATCATTGATACGCAAAGGATTGATATGATTATTGTCGATGAAGGCATTCCGGCGGAGAGCCTGGACGGGCTGCGGAAAAGCGGGATTGAGGTGGTGTTGGTTTAAGTTTTTTTACCCTCTCCCCTATGGGAGAGGGCAGGGTGAGGGGAAATCACGTCACCGGTGCCGGGTTAAACACCGCCAGCTGATTATGCAGTCCCCACTGGTCGGAGAACGTTTTCTTCCGCCCGCTGGCGACATCCAGAATGAAGTGGAACAGCTTCCAGCCCACGTCCTCAATGCTTTCTTCTCCGGTGGCGATGGTGCCCGCGTTGATGTCCATTAAGTCATACCAGCGGTTTGCCAGCTCGGTGCGGGTCGCCATCTTGATCACCGGCACCGCCATCAGGCCGTACGGCGTGCCGCGCCCGGTGGTAAAGACCTGCACTGTAATGCCGGAAGCTACCTGCTGCGTGCCGCAGACGAAATCGCTGGCCGGCGTTGCCGCGTAGATTAGGCCGCGTTTCGTCGGACGCTGGCCCGGAGAGAGGACTTCCGCAATTGCGCTCTGGCCGGATTTGGCAATCGATCCAAGGGCTTTTTCCACCACGTTTGCCAGGCCGCCTTTTTTGTTCCCCGGAGACGGGTTGGCGCTGCGGTCGGTTTTGCCCATATCGAGATAGCTATCGTACCAGGCCATTTCCTCGAGCAGGCGCTTGCCGACCTCTTCATTAACGGCGCGTGGCGTGAGCAGATGGATGGCGTCACGCACTTCGGTCACCTCGGAGAACATCACCGTGGCGCCGCAGCGCACAAGCAGATCGGACGCATAGCCCACCGCCGGGTTGGCCGTCACGCCGGAGAAGGCATCGCTGCCGCCGCACTGTGTTCCCACTACCAAATCAGACGCCGGGCAGGTTTCGCGCTGGCGCTTGTTGAGCTTGTCCAGATGGCGTTCAGCCACCTGCAGGATATCGTCGACCATTGAGCGGAAACCCACGTGGTGCTCGTCCTGCAGACGCACGATGCTGGCCTCGTCTGCCGGAATTGCTTTCACATCCTCGGTACCCTGCAGCAGGCGTTCTGGCTGCAATTTTTCACACCCCAGACCGATGACCATCACCTCGCCGCCAAAGTTCGGGTTGAGGGCAATATTGTGGATGGTACGGATAGGCACTACGGCAGCGGGGGCGTTAATCGCCACGCCGCAGCCGTAGAGGTGGTTCAGGCCAACCACGCCGTCGACGTTCGGGTATTTCGGCAGCAGATCGCGTTCGATGATTTTCACCACGTAATCCACTACGCCCGCCACGCAGTGCACGCTGGTGGTAATGCCGAGCAGATTCTTGGTGCCGACGCTGCCGTCCGCGTTGCGGTAGCCTTCGAAGGTATAGCCCTCCAGCGGAGGAAGCGGTTCCGGTACGCGAGTCGCCAGCGGAAGCGTGTTTAGCGGCGGCGCTTCCGGCAGCGCCACCAGCGACTCCTCAACCCAGCTCCCCTGTGGTATAGAGCGAACGGCATAGCCGATGACTTCACCGTAACGTACGATTTCGCTGTTAGCAGGGATATCCACCAGGGCGACTTTATGTCCCTGCGGAATATGCTCAATCAGTTCCAGCCCGTCCGGGAAGCGGGTGCCCGCTTTTAAGCCATTGTCGTTGACAATAATCGCCACATTATCGGTGTCGTGGACTTTTATATAAAACGCCGTCGGCGATGCCTGTCGAATTTCAATGTCGGCCATTGTTCAGTATTCTCCAGCAAAGTGTCTGATAATAAATTCAGCCAATTTTCAAAGGGTAGAAATAAATACGCGGCTTTCAGAAATAAAGCATGTCAGCATAGGGGATATGAAAATGTGATCTCGATCGCTCCAGAACCAGTAATGCCTGATTCTGTGCATTAGCGCCCAGCGCCTTGTGCATATGCAAAAAAATTTATCGAAGTATAACGCAATAATTGAGCATTAAAACAATGTGCGGTTGTGGATTGCGTCTTATACTGAATGACGATTTTATAACGCCAAAATACGTCAGAATAATAAATATAATGCTGGTGCGGTGTCTGAATAAATAAAATGATGCTGATATAGGCTGCGAATTAAAAAGGTAAATACGATGAATAACGATATCTTCCCGAATAAATTTAAAGCGGCCCTCGCGGCACACCAGATTCAGATTGGCTGCTGGTCCGCGCTGGCAAACCCTATCAGCACCGAAGTGCTGGGCCTGGCCGGTTTTGACTGGCTGGTGCTGGACGGCGAACATGCGCCGAACGATATCAGCACCTTTATTCCGCAGCTGATGGCGCTGAAAGGCAGCCACAGCGCCCCGGTAGTGCGCGTGCCCACCAACGAGCCGGTGATTATCAAGCGCCTGCTGGATATCGGTTTCTACAACTTCCTGATCCCGTTTGTGGAGACGGAAGAACAAGCGGCCCTGGCCGTAGCCTCAACGCGCTATCCGCCAGAAGGGATCCGCGGCGTTTCCGTTTCGCATCGCGCCAATATGTTTGGCACCGTGCCGGACTATTTCGCGCAGTCTAATAGCAACATCACCATTCTGGTTCAGATCGAGAGCCAGCAGGGCGTTGATAACGTCGACGCGATTGCCGCCACAAACGGCGTGGACGGGATCTTCGTCGGCCCAAGCGATCTGGCTGCCGCCTTTGGTCATCTGGGTAACGCCGGCCACCCTGACGTGCAGCGCGCGATCCAGCACATCTTTGCCCGCGCCAAAGCACACGGTAAACCGTGCGGCATTCTGGCGCCGGTTGAGGCTGACGCACGCCGCTATCTGGAGTGGGGAGCCACGTTTGTAGCCGTCGGCAGCGACCTCGGCGTATTCCGCTCGGCCACGCAGAAATTAGCCAACGCTTTTAAAAAATAACCATCATTGAGGAAACAGATTATGACGCTGAAAGTGGGTTTTATTGGCCTGGGCATTATGGGTAAACCAATGAGTAAGAACCTCATCAAAGCGGGTTACTCGCTGGTGGTATCCGATCACAATCCGCAGGCCGTGGCAGAGGTGATAGCGGCTGGCGCTGAAACGGCCACCACCGCGAAGGCTATTGCCGAGCAGTGCGATGTCATCATCACCATGCTGCCAAACTCACCGCATGTTAAAGAAGTTGCACTGGGTGAGAACGGCATTATCGACGGTGCGAAGCCGGGCCTGGTGTTGATTGATATGAGCTCTATTGCACCGCTCGCAAGCCGTGAAATCAGCGAGGCGTTAAAAGCGAAGGGCGTCGATATGCTGGATGCACCGGTCAGCGGCGGTGAGCCGAAAGCGATCGACGGCACGCTGTCGGTGATGGTCGGCGGCGATAAAGCCATTTTCGATAGATACTACGACCTGATGAAAGCCATGGCGGGCTCCGTGGTGCATACCGGGGACATCGGGGCGGGTAATGTGACCAAGCTGGCAAACCAGGTGATTGTAGCGCTGAACATTGCCGCCATGTCCGAAGCGCTGACGCTGGCAACCAAAGCGGGCGTCAACCCGGATCTGGTCTACCAGGCTATTCGCGGTGGTCTGGCGGGCAGTACCGTGCTGGATGCCAAAGCGCCGATGGTCATGGATCGTAATTTCAAACCCGGTTTCCGCATCGACCTGCATATCAAAGATCTGGCGAACGCGCTGGATACGTCACACGGCGTGGGCGCACAGCTGCCGCTGACCGCGGCGGTCATGGAGATGATGCAGGCGCTGCGTGCCGATGGCCTGGGCACGGCCGACCACAGCGCGATTGCGTGCTACTACGAAAAACTGGCGAAGGTGGAAGTGGCGCGTTAATCACGCCTTGCCCACACCTGAGGGTGACAGCGGCGCGCAAACCCTCTATACTGCGCGCCGAAGCTGACCAGACAGTCGCCGCTTCGTCGTCGTCCCTTTCGGGGGAGACGGGCGGAGGGGAGGAAAGTCCGGGCTCCATAGGGCAGGGTGCCAGGTAACGCCTGGGGGGGAAACCCACGACCAGTGCAACAGAGAGCAAACCGCCGATGGCCCGCGCAAGCGGGATCAGGTAAGGGTGAAAGGGTGCGGTAAGAGCGCACCGCGCGGCTGGTAACAGTCCGTGGCACGGTAAACTCCACCCGGAGCAAGGCCAAATAGGGGTTCACAAGGTACGGCCCGTACTGAACCCGGGTAGGCTGCTTGAGCCAGTGAGCGATTGCTGGCCTAGATGAATGACTGTCCACGACAGAACCCGGCTTATCGGTCAGCTTCAACTTCTTCTAAAACAATACGTTGGTGTGTCTCAGGCCTTCATAGGTGAAAATGTGACACAGACTGTGATACAAACGAGGCACACCAACGGCTGTTCCATCCCGAATACTCTAAAGCGCGGCAACCGCTACCGCCTTCATTTCCGACTACCTTCAGGCGGTTTTTTTCGCGTGTCTCTGGGCTGCGATTCAGCCAGCAGAGCAAGGTTTATATCTTCCCGTCTCACTATGTTCATTTCTCTTGTAAAATCGTCCAAGATGGAGCCAGCCCTACTATTGGACATAGTGCATAAAATGGAGAAATTAGAACAAAAAGACATTGATGATTATTTGCTCAGTATTAAGGCCGCTTTTTATTCCGCAGCAAAAAAAATTCCAACAAATGTACGTAAGAGACTGCGTAGCTCGACTTAATTAACTTATGAAAAAAGTAACGTCACCCTCTTAGGGGAGGTGCTTGGTGATACTATCACAACGGATGGTCCAGCTTTGTCGGAAGACTCTGTTATTGAACATCTTAGCAGGCAGTATGACATTACAGGCATGGCGGAGGAGATCGATTATATAGCCTCGGAATATGAAAACCAGTATTATCAACGGCTCGGAAGTGTCTAGATTATCCGTGGCGATTCAATCTTTCTGACGAAGCGTATGCAAACGTCATTGTTTCTGAAGATCATTAAACCAAAAAATGCTTACAGATATTTGATACGCTTGCCGGTTTATTGCTGGGTACGTCAAAAAATCCGGGCTTAACGGTTTAAGCAACTGCCCTCACTAATCTTCTGTTACGAAACGCAGTTTTACTTAGGTCTAATACTTGTTGCTCCTGTGGTTATTGTTTGTAAAATAACCACTTTGATTATTTCCATAACAAGTAGAGGGACTTATGACGAGAGCACTGGCAAGGCTCGGAGATAAAACGACGAGTGGTGGGTATATTGCTACTGCAACATCGACGATTATTGAAGAACGGAAAATTGCCTTATTGGGGGACACTGCTTATTGCCCTCAAGATACTTGCAAAGGTTTTTTTGAGATCAACGGTACAGCGCACCATTTTCTTGAAGGTAAAGACTGCGTTGCTACTGGAGACCAAGTCCTATGTAACTGCAAAATGAACCAAGTGTAGGGTAGCACGACAATATGGGCGGAAGATGCGCCAGAGAACCCTTTTGAAGAGCATCAAAAATGGGCGGCAGAATGGCCCATTAATAAAGCTATTGTCGCTGCGGCAGCGCTAAGTGCATTACCTGTTTACGCTAAATCCTGTCTACGGGGTGATGGTTGTACCGATGCGGGGACAGATCAGGAATCCGTTGATAACTTTGGTCATGGCGGCTACTACTGCGCAACTCCTCAAGCGGAGCAACCGCAGGAAGAACCAGTCCAGCACGCCCAGGCAGCAAAGAAACATAAACCAGCCGAACCGACACCACCACCAGAAGACAATCGCCCCTGGTATAAGCGTCTTTTCAGTTCTGTGGACACAACCAAAGCCGCTGCGACAGTAGGAATGGCAACAGCGAGAGCGGCGACAACTACCGGGATCACAGCGGGTGCAACAACCGAAGCTGGATATGCGGCATTGCAGCAAATCGGTGGAAACTTTGCTACCGCTGGTCGTTGGATAGCCCCCAGTCCCCCAACAATTCTTCTCTTCGGTATGTTCTACTCGCCAAAGCTCAACAGCGGTGAGCAGGATTATATCGACAGGATGCGCCTTGAGCAGGCTGCACAGAATAAAGAGGATGTCCCCACTCGTGTTCGTTTTCGCTGGGAAGCAGATCAATATGGCACGATGAAGCCTAAAGGTTTCCACGTTAGCGCGAGAGGCGGGCAGGACAAAGTGCCTGTGCGTATGCTCCAAAAGAACACTACCACCGGGAACTATGAGTTCTGGGAAGATGGCGCAACTAAACCGACTATCGTATGGACACCGGACGATCCTGGATATGTCGCCCCTTCAAACACAAGCAATCAGGATAAAGTATACATTCCTCCGAATGTGCTGGTTTACCCGGAAAGTGAGATCAACAGCCCGTGGTCAACGGAAACGCCAGCACCGGGAGAGCGTCCATTCCGGGATTATATCCTTGTACATCCAGCCGGGACGTTTGACCCAATTTATATCTACCTTAGTAAAAATCCTGATGACCCGATTTGGACAAAAACTAAAGCAGCCGAACCTGTGGAAAATGCTTATGGTCACTGGGTTAAACACGGGCATGAATTCGTAGACAAGTCTTTCAACAACTCGAAGAGTACGTTGATGCCACTCATGATTTTGTAAGAACACCTCCCGCAGGGACTCTAACAAAGACCCGACAGAATGGCGATGTAATGTACTATCATCCAGCGACAAATACTTTCTCCGTGAAGACTAAGGATGGAGTACCAAAGACAATGTTTAAGCCGAAGGGTGGAATGGAATACTGGGAGAAACAGAAATGATAGATTCAAAACACTCGTGCCCTTGCTGCGGTCAGTATGAATTCCCCGAAGAAGGTAGTTATGAGATTTGCCCAGTTTGCAACTGGGAAGATGATCCCGTTCAGGCTGAGGACCCTGGCTACAAAGGCGGGGCTAATGTAATGAGTTTGAACGAAGCGCGCGAAGCATTCCGGCAAGGCCGAAAGGTAAGTTAGCCCTGTTTTGACGGATTTCATTTCTGAACGAACTGGCTGGGCTTGTCTCAGCCTTTCTTCTGCCTGTTAACCTGTTTTATCTGTCGCTTCACGTGGGATAGAGAATGGGATACATTGTGGGCTACAACCCGCATTCCACCGCTTCTGGTACTTGGTGGCATGGGATACAAAGCTGACTTATCGGTCAGCTTCAACTTCTTAAAAAACCCCGCCTCGGCGGGGTTTTTGCTTTCCGGGTGATGCTGGATGGGGAAGCGCAGCGCCGGACAAACGACATCAATTCTCATATTTGCGACATTAAGCACATTTCACTGCTTTTATACCTTTCGTATCGATCCTGTACCTGTAGACGATCGGCATCACAAAATTTCGCGCTAAAAAACACACGATTTTCAGTATTGATAATTTGTTATGTTTGTTACCTTTATGATCGCGAATCTTTTCTCGTTTGATATGCATATATTGAAATCAAATACATTTCTCCTGTGAATATGTGACGCATTCCACTCTTTTCCGCAAACCTGAAAATTTGCGTCGGAAAAATTTAATAAATTGAAAGAATGTTTCAAACAAATAGCGGTTATTTATTGGTCTTTAATTGCCTGAAAGATCGTCTTTATTGATTTTTTTAACGCTGAGAAATTTATCAAGGTTATCGCCATAAAATAAATTTATTACTACTGCTTTTATTGATCGATATCAGCGTAATGGTGTGGCTGTATTTATTCATGTTATTGATAATAAATGTTTTTTTTGGTTGTTGTTGTTCCTGCGAAGCGTGCGAAAAAGCAAATTGTGAGTGACAGCACATACCCCCTTAAACACTATTAGGTAGAATCCGCTCCGTCATAGGGAAATAAGCGCAGAATATTATGAACACTATTATTCTACCGAAAACACAGCACCTCGTGGTATTTCAGGAAGTCATTAAAAGTGGCTCCATAGGTTCTGCAGCAAGACAGCTTGGCCTGACGCAACCCGCCGTCAGCAAAATCATCAGCGATATTGAGTCCTACTTCGGCGTGGAAGTGATGGTGCGTAAAAACACCGGCGTAAAACTCACTGCCGCGGGTCAGGTTCTGCTCTCGTACTCAGAGTCGATCACCCGCGAAATGAAAAACATGGTGAGTGAGATTAACAGCCTGAGTTTCAGCACCGTTATGGACGTCTCCTTTGGCTACCCGTCGCTGATCGGCTTTACCTTCCTGTCCGAGATGATCAAAAAATTCAAGGAAGTATTCCCGAAAGCACGCGTCTCGATGTATGAAGCCCAGCTCTCCTCTTTCCTTCCGGCCATTCGCGACGGCCGTCTGGATTTCGCCATTGGCACGCTAAGCGATGAAATGCTGCTGCAGGATCTGCACGTCGAACCGCTGTTTGAGTCCGAGTTTGTGCTGGTCGCCAGCAAAACGCGAACGTGCACCGGCCCGACGACACTGGCATCGCTCACGCACGAGCAGTGGGTGATGCCGCAAACCGATATGGGCTACTACAAAGAACTTCTGACTACTCTGCAAGACAACCACATCAGCATCGAAAACATCGTCCAGACCGATTCCGTCGTCACCATTTATAACCTTGTGCTGAATGCCGATTATCTGACGGTTATTCCCCGCGACATGATTGCCCCGTTCGGTTCTGACCAGTTTATTGTGCTGCCCGTGGAAGATAAATTACCCGTGGCGCGTTATGCCGCCGTGTGGTCAAAAAATTACAGGATTAAAAAATCGGCGTCAGTATTAGTTGAGCTGGCAAAACAGTATTCGTCGATGAATATCGAAAGACGACGATGAATAATGAGTATTGATTTTAAAAACACCCAGAGCTTATCTCTGTGATGCTCTGATACCCTGACTTTGCCTGAGAATAATGAATTATTATAACGAGGATATTATGCATATTACCTACGATCTCCCGGTGACGATTGAAGATATTCAGGACGCCAGAAAACGACTGGCAGGAAAAATATATAAAACCGGTATGCCGCGCTCGAATTATCTCAGCGAACGCTGTAAGGGCGAAATATTCCTGAAGTTTGAGAATATGCAGCGTACCGGCTCGTTTAAGATCCGCGGCGCGTTTAACAAATTAAGCTCGCTGACCGACGCTGAAAAACGCAAAGGCGTTGTCGCCTGCTCCGCGGGGAACCACGCGCAGGGGGTGTCTCTCTCCTGCGCCATGCTTGGCATCGACGGCAAAGTGGTGATGCCGATGGGCGCGCCGAAGTCTAAGGTGGCCGCGACGCGCGACTACTCGGCGGAAGTCGTGCTGCACGGCGAGAACTTCAACGACACCATCGCCAAAGTCAGCGAAATCGTCGAGATGGAAGGGCGTATTTTTATTCCGCCGTACGACGATGCCAAAGTGATCGCCGGGCAGGGCACCATCGGTCTGGAAATTCTCGAAGATTTATACGACGTGGATAACGTTATTGTGCCTATCGGCGGCGGCGGTTTAATTGCCGGGATTGCGACGGCAATTAAATCCATCAACCCCACCATTAATATCATCGGCGTGCAGTCAGAAAATGTTCACGGCATGGCGGCATCGTATCAGGCCGGAGAAATAATGAGCCATCGCGTTACCGGCACGCTGGCCGACGGCTGTGATGTTTCTCGTCCCGGTAAATTAACCTTCGAAATTGTTCGGGAATTAGTTGATGACATTGTGCTGGTCAGCGAAGACAACATTCGCGACAGCATGATCGCGCTTATTCAGCGAAATAAAGTGGTGACGGAAGGTGCCGGCGCGCTGGCCTGTGCCGCGTTATTAAGCGGCAAGCTTGACCACTATATTCAGGGTCGTAAAACCGTCTGCATTATTTCCGGCGGCAATATCGATCTCTCCCGTGTTTCCCAAATTACCGGCTTCGTTGACGCATAAAGGTGACCTATGAGCAACACAGAAAGCATTATCGTTGGCCAGACAAAAACGTCCTCCTGGCGTAAGTCTGATACCACCTGGACGCTTGGCCTGTTTGGTACCGCCATTGGCGCAGGCGTGCTGTTCTTCCCCATTCGCGCAGGTTTTGGTGGATTGATCCCTATCCTGCTGATGTTGGTTCTCGCATTCCCGATTGCGTTTTACTGCCACCGCGCGCTGGCGCGTTTGTGCCTCTCCGGCAGCAACGTCTCCGGCAACATTACCGAAACGGTGGAAGAGCACTTTGGTAAAACCGGCGGGGTGGTGATCACCTTCCTCTACTTCTTCGCCATTTGCCCGCTGCTGTGGATTTACGGCGTCACCATTACCAACACCTTTATGACCTTCTGGGAAAACCAGCTCCAGCTGCCTGCGCTGAACCGCGGCGTGGTGGCGCTGTTCCTGCTGCTGCTGATGGCCTTTGTTATCTGGTTTGGTAAAGACCTGATGGTGAAGGTCATGAGCTTCCTGGTGTTCCCGTTTATCGCCAGCCTTGTGCTGATTTCCCTGTCGCTGATCCCTTACTGGAACTCGGCGGTGATTGACCAGGTCAACCTGAGCGATATCGCCTTCACCGGTCATGACGGCATTCTGGTCACGGTGTGGCTGGGTATCTCCATCATGGTCTTCTCCTTCAACTTCTCGCCTATCGTCTCCTCGTTTGTGGTATCCAAGCGCGAAGAGTACGAGCCGGAGTTCGGGAAAGCGTTCACCGAGCAGAAATGTTCCAAAATCATCGGTCGCGCCAGCCTGCTGATGGTGGCCGTGGTGATGTTCTTCGCCTTTAGCTGCCTGTTTACGCTCTCTCCGCAGAACATGGCGGACGCTAAGGCGCAGAACATTCCGGTGCTCTCTTACCTGGCGAACCACTTTGCGTCCATGTCAGGAACCAAATCGACGTTCGCGACGGTGCTCGAATACGGTGCCTCCATCATCGCGCTGGTCGCTATCTTCAAATCCTTCTTCGGTCACTACCTGGGCACGCTGGAAGGGCTGAACGGCCTGATCCTCAAGTTCGGCTACAAGGGCGATAAGAAGAAAGTCTCCGTTGGCAAGCTGAACACCATCAGCATGGTGTTCATCATGGGCTCCACCTGGGTTGTGGCCTACGCCAACCCGAACATTCTGGACCTTATTGAAGCCATGGGCGCACCAATCATCGCCTCTCTGCTGTGCCTGCTGCCGATGTACGCCATCCGCAAAGCGCCGGCGCTGGCGAAATACAAAGGGCGTACCGAGAACATCTTCGTTACCGCGGTCGGCCTGCTGACCATTCTGAATATCGTTTACAAACTGTTCTAACCCATTGCTCAGGAAGAGCGGAGTCACATGATGATTGAGTTTCCGGTTGTACTGGTTATTAACTGCGGATCGTCCTCTGTTAAGTTTTCGGTGCTCGACGCCAGCAGCTGCGATGCCCTGATGACGGGCATTGCAGATGGGATCAACACCGAGAAGGCCTTTATTTCCGTGAACGGGGGTGAGCCGGCCAGACTGGCTCACCAGGACTACGAAGGGGCGCTGGCTGCCATCGCCCTGGAGCTGGAGAAGCGTAACCTGATTAGCAGCGTGGCCTTAATTGGCCACCGCATTGCGCACGGCGGCGACCTCTTCAGCGAGTCGACCCTGATTACGGAAGAGGCGATCGCGCAGATCCGACAGGTTTCCCCGCTGGCGCCACTGCATAACTACGCCAACCTGAGCGGCGTGGAAGCCGCAGAGCGCCTGTTCCCGGGCGTGCAGCAGGTGGCGGTATTTGATACCAGCTTCCACCAGACGCTGCCGCCACAGGCGTATCTGTACGGATTGCCGTACCGCTATTTTGAAGAGCTGGGCGTGCGCCGCTACGGCTTCCACGGCACCTCTCACCGCTACGTGGCCGCGCAGGCGCATACGCTTCTCGGGCTGTCCCCCGATGACAGCGGCCTGGTGATTGCCCATCTCGGCAACGGGGCGTCCATCTGCGCGGTGCGCAACGGCGAAAGCGTCGACACCTCGATGGGGATGACGCCGCTGGAAGGGCTGGTTATGGGGACGCGCTGCGGCGATGTGGACTTCGGCGCGATGGCGTGGATTGCCCAGCAGACCGGCCAGTCGTTCGAGGATCTGGAGCGCGTAGTCAATAAAGAGTCCGGGCTGCTGGGGATCTCCGGTATCTCCTCCGATTTACGTACGCTGGAGAAAGCCTGGCACGAAGGCAACGAGCGTGCGCAGCTGGCAATACACACCTTTGTTCACCGCATTGCGCGTCATATCGCCGGACACGCGGCGTCGCTGCACCGCCTGGATGGGGTGGTCTTTACCGGCGGCATTGGCGAAAATTCGAAGCTTGTCCGCGCGCTGGTGGCGGAACATCTGAAAGTCTTCGGCATCATCCTCGACGACGCCAAAAATGCCCTGCCGGGGAGCGCGGGAGAGCGCGTGATCTCCACCGAATCGTCCCGCGTGGCCTGCGCGGTTATCCCTACCAACGAAGAAAAAATGATCGCGCTGGACGCCCTCCGTCTTGGAAAGGTTACCCCGGCCGCGGCATACGCCTGATAAAGCGAGAAACACATGAAAGTAACAATCGATACGGGCGTCGCGCCCTACAGCGACGCATGGGCCGGGTTTCGCGGTGAAGAATGGAAAAACGCCGTCAACGTCCGCGATTTTATTCAGCATAACTACACCCCTTATGAAGGCGATGAAGCTTTCCTCGCGCAGGCGACGCCAGCAACGACGGCGCTGTGGCAGAAGGTAATGGTCGGCATTCGCCAGGAGAATGCCACCCACGCCCCGGTGGATTTTGACACCAACATCGCCACCACCATTACGGCCCACGGTCCGGGCTACATCGACCAGGATCTGGAGACGATCGTCGGCCTGCAAACCGATAAGCCGCTTAAGCGCGCGCTGCATCCTTATGGCGGGATCAACATGATCCGCAGCTCGTTTGAAGCCTATGGCCGGGAGATGGATCCGCAGTTCGAATACCTTTTTACTGACCTGCGCAAAACCCACAACCAGGGGGTGTTTGACGTCTATTCGCCGGAGATGATGCGCTGCCGTAAATCCGGCGTGCTGACCGGCTTGCCGGACGGCTACGGGCGCGGACGCATCATCGGCGACTATCGCCGCGTGGCGCTATATGGGATCGCTTATCTGGTGCGCGAGCGCGAACTGCAGTTTGCCGATCTGCAGGGCAGGCTGGAGCGCGGTGAAGATCTGGAGGCGACGATCCGCCTGCGTGAAGAGCTGGCGGAGCACAGGCGCGCGCTGCTGCAGATCCAGCAGATGGCGGCCAGCTATGGCTTTGATATCTCGCGTCCGGCGATGAGCGCTCAGGAAGCGGTGCAGTGGGTCTATTTTGCCTACCTGGCAGCGGTGAAATCCCAGAACGGCGGGGCGATGTCGCTGGGGCGCACGGCCTCGTTCCTCGATATCTACATTGAACGCGACATGCAGGCGGGGCGCCTGAATGAGGTGCAAGCGCAGGAGCTGATCGACCACTTCATCATGAAGATCCGAATGGTGCGCTTCCTGCGCACGCCGGAGTTCGACACGCTCTTCTCCGGCGATCCGATCTGGGCGACGGAAGTGATTGGCGGCATGGGGCTGGACGGCCGCACGCTGGTGACCAAAAATAGCTTCCGCTATCTGCATACCCTGCACACCATGGGGCCTGCGCCGGAGCCGAACCTGACGATCCTCTGGTCTGAACAACTGCCGATTGCGTTCAAGAAATACGCCGCGCAGGTTTCGATCGTCACCTCTTCGCTGCAGTATGAGAACGACGATCTGATGCGTGCGGACTTCAACAGCGACGACTACGCCATTGCCTGCTGCGTCAGCCCGATGGTGATCGGCAAGCAGATGCAGTTCTTTGGCGCGCGCGCCAACCTCGCCAAAACGCTGCTGTACGCGATCAACGGTGGGGTGGACGAGAAGCTGAAGATCCAGGTCGGCCCGAAAACCGAGCCGCTGCTGGACGACGTGCTGGATTACGATACCGTGATGGCGAGCCTCGATCACTTTATGGACTGGCTGGCGGTGCAGTACATCAGCGCCCTGAACCTCATTCACTACATGCATGATAAGTACAGCTACGAAGCCTCGCTGATGGCGCTGCACGACCGCGACGTCTATCGCACCATGGCCTGCGGCATTGCCGGGCTGTCGGTGGCGGCGGATTCCCTGTCGGCCATTAAATACGCCACGGTGAAGCCGGTGCGCGACCACACCGGTCTGGCGGTCGATTTCGTGATTGAAGGGGACTACCCGCAGTACGGCAATAACGACGACCGCGTGGACAGTATCGCCTGCGATCTGGTGGAGCGCTTTATGAAGAAAATTCAGGCGCTGCCAACCTACCGCAACGCGGTGCCTACCCAGTCGATCCTGACCATCACCTCCAACGTGGTGTACGGCCAGAAGACCGGGAACACGCCGGACGGACGCCGCGGCGGCACGCCGTTTGCCCCAGGCGCGAACCCGATGCACGGCCGCGACAGAAAAGGGGCCGTGGCCTCGCTAACGTCGGTGGCCAAGCTGCCGTTCACCTATGCGAAAGACGGGATCTCCTACACCTTCTCCATCGTGCCGCAGGCGCTGGGCAAGGACGAGCTGGTGCGCAAAACCAACCTGGTGGGGCTGCTGGACGGGTACTTCCATCACGAAGCGTCCATTGAGGGTGGGCAGCATCTAAACGTCAACGTCATGAACCGGGAAATGCTCCTCGATGCCATCGCGCATCCCGAGAATTACCCGAACCTGACGATCCGCGTTTCAGGCTATGCGGTGCGTTTTAACGCCCTGACGCGCGAGCAGCAGCAGGATGTGATTTCGCGAACGTTTACCCAATCTATCTAAAAGTGAGCTCTCATGCCCCCTCAACGCAGGGGGCATTTTTTTGCCCGCTTAACATACAAAATTGTTTATATAATTACTCACACATATTCATCCGCTCTTGAAAAACAATACGCCTGCTTTTCCCTATCACAGCATGTAAGGACAGTAAGATGATGAAAATGACCCGTATTGCGCTGGTCGCCGCCTCGCTGGCAGTGTGCAGTTTTACGGTACAGGCCGCGAACGTTGAGGCTGCCCCGTCTCCCTCGCAGGATCCGCTGGTACAGCACCTGAAGCTCAGCAATGAGCAGGTTAAAAAGATTGAAGATCTGCATAAGCAGCTGGAACAAAATGTCAGCAAGATCCCGATGACGGGAGTGAAGGACGGCGCGCTGATCGACATGTTCCAGGCGGGTAAATGGGACGAAAGCACGGTGAAAAGCCAGCTTGCTGCCTTTAGCAAAATTGAAGAGCAGACCCGCTATTACCGCGTGAAATATTACTTCGACGTCAGCCAGGTGTTGACGCCGGAACAGCGTAAGCAGATTAGAACCGATATGGCTAACGCGCTGGCAGAGTGATTTCGTACGTCGTGAACAGCGCCGGATGATTATGCCGTGGCTCGATCGGTTCCCTCTCCCATTGGGAGAGGGTAAGAGTGTGAGTATTTTCTAAACAGGCAAATCAATCAGCAGCGCGCGAAGCGGCGTATCCGCCACCAGGGTTATATTCGCTTCATCACGAATAAACGCCCCGTCGCCGCAGGTGAGCGCTTCTTTCTCTTCCGTGTGCGTCACCGCATGTACCGTACCGTGAATAGACTGTAAATAGGCGCGCGGACCATGAAGCTGGAAGCTCGCCTGTTCACCTTTCTTCAGTTCGATGTGATGCAGCCACACCTGCTGGCGCAGCTGCAGGCTACCTTTACTGCCGTCCGGTGATGCAATCAGCTGCTGTTTATCGCCCGTTAAATCTAACTTCTGTACCAGCGGATTTTCCCGCTCGGGGCAGGCGTCCAGCCACAGCTGCATGCGGGTCAGCGTTTTATCTTTGCTGAGGTTATGCTCGCTGTAGCTGATGCCCGGCTGCGTGGAAATTAACAACGCTTCGCCAGCCTTTGCCTGGACATGATTGCCCTCGCTATCGCGGTATTCTGCCTCGCCTTCCAGGATCAGGTTCAGGATATCGACTTTCGGGTACGTACGCGGCTGAAAGGAGGCGCCCGGGGCGAGCACTTCCTGATTCAGCACGCGCAATGAAGCGTAACCGAGGAGTTTAGGGTCAAAGTAGTGTCCAAAGGAAAAGGTGTAGCGGGCCTGCAGCCAACCGAAATCGGCTTGTCCGCACTGTTTAGCTGTTCTTGTCGTAATCATAAACTTGACCTCTCTTTACACTAAAACAATGGTAAAGGTATGGACGCTGCATTGTTAGCCAGATATTCTGCCCGGTATGTTCAAATTTCCTGAATGAGAACGAGATGGCTAAAGAGAGAGCATTGACGCTTGAGGCGCTTCGCGTCATGGACGCGATTGACCGGCGCGGCAGTTTTGCGGCGGCGGCAGATGAACTGGGGCGCGTTCCGTCTGCGCTAAGCTACACCATGCAGAAGCTGGAGGAAGAGCTGGACGTGGTGCTGTTTGACCGCTCCGGTCATCGAACAAAATTCACCAACGTGGGGCGAATGCTGCTGGAGCGCGGCCGCGTGCTGCTGGAAGCGGCGGACAAGCTCACGACGGACGCCGAAGCGCTGGCGCGCGGCTGGGAAACCCATCTGACGTTAGTTACCGAAGCGCTGGTGCCGACTGAAGCGCTGTTCCCGCTGGTGGACCGCCTGGCGGCGAAGGCTAATACGCAGCTGTCCATCATCACCGAGGTGCTGGCAGGCGCGTGGGAACGTTTGGAGACGGGCAGGGCGGATATTGTCATCGCCCCGGACATGCACTTCCGCTCATCGTCGGAAATCAACTCGCGCAAGCTCTACAGCGTGATGAACGTTTACGTTGCCGCACCCAACCACCCGATTCATCAGGAGCCGGAGCCGCTCTCTGAAGTGACGCGCGTGAAGTATCGCGGAGTGGCGGTCGCGGATACCGCGCGCGAGCGTCCGGTGCTGACGGTGCAGCTGCTGGATAAACAGCCTCGCCTGACGGTGACCTCGCTGGAAGATAAAAGGCAGGCGCTGCTGGCCGGTCTGGGCGTGGCGACAATGCCGTACCCGTTTGTGGAAAAAGATATTGCGGAAGGGCGACTGCGGGTCGTGAGCCCGGAGTACACCAGCGAAGTGGATATCATTATGGCGTGGCGTCGCGACAGCATGGGCGAAGCCAAATCGTGGTGCCTGCGAGAAATTCCAAAGCTCTTTGCGCACCACAACAAATAAGCGTACAGGCCCGGTAAGCGTAAGCGCCACCGGGCAGTAATTTACGCGCCGATTTTAGGATCCGGACCAAAGCGGTTTTCGCCCGGCGTCCCGCTCTGGCAGTTGAAGATCAAAATCACGATCCAGCCCACAATCGGGATCAGCAGAAGTAGCAACCACCACGCCGAACGATCGGTATCGTGCAGCCGACGGAACAGTACCGCCCACGATGGCAGCAGGACTAACAGGCCATAGATGGTGGTCAGTACGCCTTCACCGCCAGCCCGCTCCCAGCCAAGAATTTTATCCACGATGCCCAGCACCATAATCAGGACGAAGTTCACCAGAACGAACATCCAGTACTCTTTGCGGCGGGCGCGGCCACCAAATCCAATGTAGTTACGCAGTACTTTTAAATACCAGTCCATTTTCCTTGCCTCATTAGTCAGTCAATCACTTGTTTTTTAAGCGATCGAGGTAAGGATAGATGGAGATTGTGAATTAAAAAAGGGCATCTGGTGATGCCCTAAATATTTAGCCAAATCGGACGTCGCGCCCGTGAGGTTCATCCAGATCCTGCCACGGCCCAATGGAGATAATGCCCGTTGGGTTGATGGTTTTGTGGCTGCGGAAATAGTGGGTGCGAATATGGTCGAAGTCGACCGTTTCGGCGATCCCTTGCATCTGATAGATGTCGCGCAGGAAACCGTGCAGGTTCAGGTAATCGCTGATGCGGTGCTTGTCGCACTTAAAGTGGGTGACATAGACCGGATCGAAGCGAACCAGCGTGGTCCACAGGCGAATATCCGCTTCCGTAAGGCGATCGCCCGTCAGGTAGCGATGCTGGCCCAGGATCTGCTCGAGACGCTCAAGCGATTCAAACACCTTTCCGACCGCTTCGTCATACGCTTCCTGGCTGGTGGCGAAACCGGCCTTGTAGACGCCGTTGTTGACGTTGTCGTAAATCCAGCTGTTCAGCTCGTCAATTTTCTCACGCAGCTCAACCGGATAGTAATCTCCGGCACGGGCGCCGTGCGCGTCAAAGGCGGTATTGAACATGCGGATGATTTCCGCAGACTCATTGCTGACAATCGTCTGGTTTTTCTTGTCCCACAGCACCGGCACGGTAACGCGCCCGGTGTAGTGAGGATCGGCGCGCAGATAGAGCTGGTAAAGGAAATCGTGGTGGTAAAGATCGTCGCCGGTCGCCGCGGGGAAATCACTGTCAAACGTCCAGCCGTTTTCCAGCATCAGCGGGTTCACGACCGAAACCGGAATTAAGGTTTCGAGACCTTTAAGCTTGCGCACAATCAGCGTGCGGTGTGCCCACGGGCAGGCAAGCGAAACATAAAGATGATAACGGTCTTTCTCAGCCGCGAAGCCGCCTTCGCCGCTCGGGCCCGGCGCACCGTCGGCGGTCAGCCAGTTACGGAAGGCCGAAACTGAGCGCTTGAAGCGACCTCCGGTGGATTTGGTGTCATACCAGACATCCTGCCATACGCCGTCTACGAGTTGTCCCATTTTTTCTCCTCCGTCAGATAGCAAAAGCGAGGAGATGTCTCCTCGCTTTGTGTTCATTCAGTATAGCGTGCTTACCATTTCTTATTCAGAACGCGGTCGATGCTGTATGCGCCCGGGCCAGTGACGGCCAGCAGCAGGAAGCCACCCGCGATGGTCAAGTTTTTCATGAACATCAGAGAGTTCACGCCTTCCGCAAAGTTGCTGTGGAAGATGAACGCTGTCAGCAGGGTGAAGCCTGCGGTAAACAGTGCGGTGGTACGGGTCAGGAAGCCGAACAGTACCGCCAGGCCGCCGCCGAACTCAAGAAGAATGGTCAGCGGCAGCAGGAACCCCGGAACGCCCATGGCTTCCATATACTGCTGGGTACCCGCATAACCGGTGATTTTTCCCCAACCTGCCACGATGAACAGAATTGGCATCAGAATACGCGCTACCAGTACACCAACATCTTCTAATTTTTTCATTTTACTCTCCAGGAAACCACATCAGCGGCTGAACATTATTTGTCTGCAATTCCGGGTAGATACCGCGGCGTTGCTGTCGATGGAGAGGATAATAAACGGGGCGGGTGGTAATTGTTAGCAAGGAAAACTGTCAATCTTCTTCAAAGATATTGAGTAATGGGCGTGCGCGCTGGTGCCCTCACCCCAACCCTCTCCCACGGGGAGAGGGCGCAAAAACAAAAAACGGTAACCTGAGTTACCGTTTTGCTTTTATCACCGCAGCTGCTGCTGTCGCAACGTGGCTTTCACCAGACGCCAGGCGCTCCAGGCACCGAATCCACGGCGTGCCCAGCGGATGAGCATATTTGGATGACGAACCGTCCAGATAGCCATCACGCTGCTGCCGACCAGCGCCCATGAGCGCAGGCTCAGGAAGGTGTTCCAGCCGCGGTCAAACCGTCGCGTCGCGTCAATCCAGTCGCGGCGGCTGGCAGACAGATCCAGCCGTTGCTGCTGGATCTGACTTAACAGGTACGCTTTTCGCTTCTGACGTTCCGCTTTATCGCTCACGGCTTGTCATCCTCCAGCAGAGCGCGATCGTTCGCCAGCTCCTGACGCGTATGGCGCAGGAAAGTGGACTTGCGCGCTTTACGCAGCGTCCAGATACCGCCTATCAACGCTGCGACCAGCAGAACGACGGTGGTGGCAATCATCGCGTTAAGACGATACTGCGGGTCAATGGCCCAGATGATTAACACCATCAGGCTCATCAGACCAAACGCGGCGAAGAGCATGGTCAGTCCGAGCATCAGCAGCATCTGGAAGAGGTTCGCTTTCTCCTCTTCCAGCTCGACCACTGCCAGCCGGACGCGCGTTTCGGCAATCCCGACCAGCGTCGTTAAAATACGCTGGCCGATGCCGAGGACGTTGTTAGCAGGCCCTTGTGCGTGACGAGGATCTTCCATATCAGCGACGCGTCAGAAGGACACCCAGTACCACACCCACTGCGGCACCAATCCCTACACCCGTCCATGGATTATCACGCACATATTCGTCCGCGCGGGCAGCCGCTTCGCGGGTCTGTTTCGCCAGCGCATCACCGGTTTCACCCAGGCGATAGCGGCTCTCTTTCAGCGCCTGCTCCGCCTTGCTGCGCAGCTTGCTGACCTCTTCTTTTGACTTGTCAGCAGAGGAGTTCAGCACCTCTTCAAGGGTATCGGCCAGGGATTTCAGTTCAGCGCGCAGATGTTCAGACGTCGTATCTTTTGACATGATTCTCTCTCCTGTTGAGATTTCCGTTAACTCAATAATCGCGAGCTTCCAGCGCTTTCAGGTCATCCTGCGCTTCTTTCAACTTCTTCTCGCGCTTGGCAATTTTTTCCGCATCCCCTTTCTCTTTCGCTTCCTGCAGGTCGCGACGGCGCTCGGCTATCTCGTCCTTCTGTTCAGCGATTTTTTTCTGGTGGTCGGCACGAAGCTTGCTGTCTGAACAGTTCGCTTTCACTTCGCTAAGCGCTTTTTTAAGACCATCAACACGGTGCTGATTGTTATGCTTTTCGGCATAACCGATCTCACGCTGAATATCCTGTTCTTTCTCCTGACAGAGAGAGTTTGCGAAGGATGCTGTGCTTAAAGAAAAAAGGGCCAGAGCCAGAGTCATGCGGAATTTCATTATCGAAACCTTCCATTGTGTGGCGGCATAAGCCGCTATCCAAAGTTATGCGGAGTACATTGAGGGGTGCTCCGCGTACTTAAGCATAGTAAGTAAACGGGGGATTCACCAAAGTGAGTGAAAAGATTCGGAATCCTGGAAGTTATCCGAACCGATGCGACGTATCGCGAATCAATGAGAGCCAGGCTGCAGGCTGGCTCTCATCTTCCTGCTGGGCAATGATATACCCGTGCGGCAACGTACGGTCGAGAACCACTTTCGCGGCGGCACTTTGCGCACGGGAATCAAACTTGATCAGTAAAACATCGTCCTGCGGGGTAATGCTCTTAAAGCGGATCCCGTTCGCATCCAGATGATGCCAGACGGAAAAACCGTCAGGCACGCTGGCGCCCTGGTTTACCGGGCGGATGGCCAGCGTCGATTCCTGATGCGAAAGCGCGCTCCATGCAAGCAGCATGGCGCTGAGGACGATCAGCGTAATCACGGCAACGGCAAAACGGCGCAGGGCGAGCGGTGAGATAGCCATCGTTAGCCTCTGGCTCCGTATTTCTTTTTCCACAGCACGACCAGTGAGCCAATCAGGCCGAAGACCAACAGCACAACGGGCAGCAGCATCAGGCAGGACATCAGCTGGTCTTCATATTTCATGAAGACCGGGGTTTTACCCAGCGCATAGCCGAGCGTCGTCAGAATAAGCACCCATAACAGGCCGCTCATCCAGTTAAAGAACTGGAAGCGCGCGCTGCTCAGCCCCGACAGACCGGCAATGGTCGGCAACAGGGTGCGTACAAACGCGATAAAGCGGCCAATCAGCAGTGCGGAAAGCCCGTGCTTGTGGAAAAGGTGGTGCGCCCGCTGGTGATAATGGGCAGGCAGGTGCGAGAGCCAGTTCTGGACGATCCGGGTATTGCCCAGCCATCGTCCCTGGATATAGCTCACCCAGCAGCCGAGGCTGGCCGCAACGGTCAGTAATAAAATGGTGTGTGGAAACGCCATCGCCCCTTTGGCGCACAGCACGCCGACAAGCACCAGCAAACTGTCACCGGGCAGGAAGGCTGCAGGCAGCAAACCGTTCTCAAGGAACAGGATCATAAACAAGACGAAATAGAGCATGCCAATCATGGAAGGGTTGGCCAGCGTTTCAAAATCCTGCGCCCAGAGGGCATGCAGTAGTTGGGTCAAAAGTTCCATTCAGTGTTCCTGGAAATCGGTTAACGTCACGCCTGTTATCCGGGACAAACAGCACGGCGACATTGTTGTGATTTCATTATGGTCGCTCGCGGACACATTGCGGTGTGGCCAACACTGTTCCCTGTTAATTGGCTGGTTAGCAAGCACTAACTTACAAAATAAGGAATTGAATCCAATTGTAACAAAGCCCAACGTTCTGCGTCACAGATTTTGCAGGCGTGAGTTGATTTTGGCGTAAGCCCAGGAAGTGAGCGAGGGGATTTACAAAGGCTGACACTATATATGTTTTGCTTACCCACTGAAGCCGGAAGGCGCGACGTAGCGCCTGCCAGCAGAAAGGTCATCTATTTTGCGGCACTGGACGCCGTATCGAGATGAACAACAGGATTATCGGCAAAAAGATAGCGGTCAGCGTTAAATTCGAAGTCATCGCTGGTTTCGTTGAACAGCATCTGCTTGGTGTTTTCCAGGTGCTGCCACATCGCCAGCTTGGCGGCATGCGGATCTTTACGAATCAGGGCCTTAAGGATTTGGTCGTGATCGTCGCACCAGTTGTCGACGGTACGGGAATCGATATGGTCGTGCAGTTTTTTCCAGTACGGGTTGTGAACGCGCTGAGTCCACATTTTTTCTACGATTGCCGCCAGGGCCGTATTTTGGGTTGCCAGGGCGACCTGAACGTGGAACTGAAGATCCCACTCTGAATCGCGGAAACATTTTTCCTTACGGGCATTCTCCTGGATTTCCATCAGCTTCATGATGTCCTGCTTGGTCACCTGCGTCGCCGCAAACTCAGCAATATTGCTTTCGATCAGCTGGCGAGCCTGGAGCAGCTCAAACGGACCATAGCTGGCGAATTCAAGACTTTCATCCGCGACGGGAGAGTGTTTCGGCAGATTAGAAATCACGTGAATGCCGGAGCCTTTGCGCACCTCAACGTAGCCTTCCACTTCCAGCATGATAATTGCTTCACGCACCACCGTGCGGCTCACGCTTTTTTCATCCGCGATAAAGCGCTCGGCGGGAAGTTTATCACCGACAAGATAGACTCCTTGCTCGATGCGATCTTTTAGCTCCGCAGCAAGTTGTTGATACAAACGACGTGGTTCGGTGATTTCCATATGCGCTCCAGGCAGGGTACGGCAGATGATTTGTTATACCACTTTTGCGTGCCACTCTCCAGATTTTGCCATTAAAAAAGCCGCCCGGAGGCGGCTTCGGCGAAACGTATTTTCGCTAACTCTGCGTCGCCGGTTTCCCGAGGGACTCTTTCGCCAGTTCCTCTGCCGATTTGCTTTTCAGCACCGTCCAGATAACCACCGCACCCATCAGGTCGAAGATCGCCAGCACCGCGAACAGCGGGCTGAAGCCGATGGTATCCGCCAGCGCGCCGACCACCAGTGCAAACATGGTGCTCGCGGTCCAGGCGGCCATGCCGGTCAGGCCGTTGGCGGTTGCCACTTCGTTACGACCAAAGACGTCAGACGAGAGCGTTATCAGCGCCCCGGACAGGGACTGGTGAGCAAAGCCACCGATGCACAGCAGGGCAATGGCGACATACGGGCTGGTGAACAGGCCAATCATGCCCGGGCCAATCATCAGCAGCGCGCCCATGGTCACCACCATCTTACGGGAAACGATCAGATTCACGCCAAACCAGCGCTGGAACAGCGGTGGCAGGTAGCCGCCCACGATACAGCCCAGGTCAGCGAACAGCATGGGCATCCAGGCGAACATCGCGATCTCTTTCAGGTTAAAGCCGTAGACTTTAAACATGAACAGCGGGATCCACGCGTTAAAGGTCCCCCAGGCTGGTTCAGCCAGGAAACGCGGCAGAGCGATACCCCAGAACTGACGGGTGCCCAGGATCTGCCAGACGGTCATTTTTTTGCCGTTGTTGGTCTGATGCTGCGCTTCCTGACCGCCAATGATGTATTCGCGTTCTTCTTCAGAGAGCTTTTTCTGATCGCGCGGGTGTTTATAGAAAACCAGCCACGCCATCGCCCAGGCAAAGCTCAGCACGCCTGAGATGATGAACGCCATCTGCCAGCTGTGCATCACGATGGCCCACACCACCAGCGGCGGCGCTATCATCGCCCCGATGGACGAGCCCACGTTGAAGTAGCCGACCGCAATGGAACGCTCTTTCGCCGGGAACCACTCGGAGCTGGCCTTCAGACCCGCCGGGATCATCGCGGCTTCTGCCGCACCGACCGCACCGCGCGCCAGCGCCAGTCCACCCCAGCTGCCTGCCAGCGCGGTTGCGCCGCAGAACACCGCCCAGGCGATGGCGAAGAAGGCATAACCGATTTTGGTACCGAGAATATCCAGCACATAGCCAGCAACAGGCTGCATGATGGTATAAGCCGCGGAATAGGCGGCGATGATGTAGGAGTATTGCTGCGTGGAGATATGCAGCTCTTCCATCAACGTTGGCGCTGCTGCTGCCACGGTGTTACGCGTCAGGTAGCCCAGCACGGTGCCTAACGTCACCAGTGCGATCATATACCAACGTAACCCTTTAATTTTACGCATCTAAAACCTCATCGTTATGTTATTTCCGCGCCAGAGCACGGCAACCTCTCAACCGTTTCCGGGAGCAGTTGTGTAACGGGAGGGGCGTAACCAGGAGCATGTCCCGGAACGGCCCGAACCTTGCCATAAGTAAGCGTGCATAAGTCGGTATCCGTACCGTTAAACCCGATGTCTCTCACACCGGTAATGCATTCCGTCGGCTGAGTGTTTGCGACGGCGAAAAGATAACTTGTCATACAACTTTAAAAGGTGAGTGACATCACAAATGTATGATTCTTTGTGGGGACATTAATCTTCGCGCGCAAAGCCAGAATTGGCGCGGTCTACAGAAGGGTTTACTCCATTGAGGGTAATTTATTTGTTGGCGTTTATTGATCTCACTCACGAAAAAAGCTTCGGTTGGTGGAAATTGGTGTGATAACTTTGCAGCATATGAACATACGCTTTCTGCGCTCCCGTAATGAGGAAGACGATAATGACGCCGTTTATGACCGAAGATTTTCTGTTAGATACCGAATTTGCTCGCCGCCTTTACCACGACTATGCAAAAGATCAGCCGATTTTCGACTACCACTGCCATTTACCGCCGCAGCAGGTTGCCGAAAATTATCGCTTCAAAAACCTGTATGACATCTGGCTGAAGGGTGACCACTACAAATGGCGCGCCATGCGCACCAACGGCGTGGCTGAGCGCCTGTGTACCGGCGATGCGACCGACCGCGAGAAGTTTGACGCCTGGGCGGAAACCGTTCCGCACGCCATCGGCAACCCGCTCTACCACTGGACCCATCTTGAACTCCGCCGTCCGTTTGGCATCACCGGCAAGCTGCTCTCCCCAACGACCGCGGATGAAATCTGGGATCGCTGCAATGCGCTGCTGGCGCAGGATAACTTCTCCGCGCGCGGCATCATGAAGCAGATGAACGTGAAGATGGTGGGCACCACCGACGATCCGATTGACTCCCTGGAACATCACGCCGTTGTCGCGAAAGACACCTCTTTCGATATCAAAGTGCTGCCAAGCTGGCGCCCGGACAAAGCCTTCAACATTGAGCAGGCCACCTTCACCGACTACATGGCGAAGCTGGCGGAAGTGTCGGATACCGACATCCGTCGTTTCACCGATCTGCAAACCGCGCTGACCAAACGTCTGGATCACTTCGCGGCGCACGGCTGTAAAGTGTCTGACCACGCGCTGGACGTGGTGCTGTTTGCGGAATCAAACGAAGCCGAGCTGGACAGCATTCTGGCGCGTCGTCTCTCTGGCGAAGTCTTAAGCGAGCACGAAGTGGCGCAGTTCAAAACGGCGGTGCTGGTATTCCTCGGTGCGGAATACGCGCGTCGCGGCTGGGTACAGCAGTACCATATTGGCGCGCTGCGCAATAACAACCAGCGCCAGTTCAAACTGATCGGTGCTGACGTAGGCTTCGACTCCATCAACGACCGTCCGCTGGCGGAAGAGCTGTCAAAACTGCTGAGCAAACAGAACGAACAAAATCTGCTGCCTAAAACCATCCTGTACTGCCTGAACCCGCGCGATAACGAAGTGCTGGGTACCATGGTCGGCAACTTCCAGGGCGAAGGGATGCCGGGCAAGATGCAGTTCGGTTCCGGCTGGTGGTTTAACGATCAGAAAGACGGCATGGAGCGTCAGATGACGCAGCTTGCCCAGCTGGGTCTGCTGAGCCGCTTTGTCGGCATGCTGACCGACAGCCGCAGCTTCCTGTCCTATACCCGTCATGAATATTTCCGCCGCATTCTGTGCCAGATGATTGGCCGCTGGGTACACGCGGGCGAAGCGCCAGCGGATATCCAGCTGTTGGGCGAAATGGTGAGAAACATCTGCTTTAACAATGCGCGTGACTACTTCGCCATTGAACTGAACTAAGGCCGTTTGAGGTTGATATGCAATACATCAAAATCCATTCGCTGGATAACGTGGCCGTCGCGCTGACGGATCTCGCTGAAGGCGACGTGGTGACCGTTGATAACCAGAGCGTCACCCTGCGTCAGGCGATCGTTCGTGGACACAAGTTTGCCCTGATCCCCATTGCGAAAGGGGAGAACGTGGTGAAGTACGGTTTGCCCATCGGCCATGCGCTGGCGGATATTGCGCCGGGTGAATACATTCACTCACACAATACCCGCACCAATCTGAGCGATCTGGACGAGTACAGCTATCAACCTGATTTACCCGCGGAAGAGCGTCAGGCGGCGGATCGTGAGGTGCAGATCTACCGTCGCGCCAACGGTGACGTGGGGATCCGCAACGAGCTGTGGATCCTCCCGACCGTCGGCTGCGTCAACGGCATCGCGCGTCAGATCCAGACGCGTTTTCTGAAAGAGACAAACAACGCCGAAGGGACTGACGGCGTGCATCTGTTCAGCCACACCTACGGCTGCTCGCAGCTCGGTGACGACCACATTAACACCCGCACCATGCTGCAAAACATGGTGCGTCACCCGAACGCGGGCGCGGTGCTGGTGATCGGCCTCGGCTGCGAGAACAACCAGGTGGACGCTTTCCGCGAGACGCTGGGTGAGTTTGACCCTCAGCGCGTGCACTTTATAGTGTGCCAGCATCAGGACGACGAAGTGGAAGCGGGCGTTGAACAGCTTCACCAGCTTTATGAGGTGATGCGTCACGACAGGCGCGAGCCGGGCAAGCTGAGCGAGCTGAAGTTTGGGCTGGAGTGCGGCGGGTCTGATGGCCTTTCCGGTATTACCGCCAACCCGATGCTGGGCCGCTTCTCGGATTACGTGATTGCCAACGGCGGCACGACGGTGCTGACCGAAGTGCCTGAAATGTTCGGCGCGGAGCGTATTCTGATGAGCCACTGCCGCGACGAAGAGACCTTTGAGAAGACCGTCACCATGGTGAACGACTTTAAACAGTACTTCATCGCCCACAATCAGCCGATTTACGAGAACCCGTCGCCGGGCAATAAAGCGGGCGGGATCACCACGCTGGAAGAGAAATCCCTCGGCTGCACCCAGAAAGCGGGCGCGAGCCAGGTGGTCGACGTTCTGCGCTACGGCGAGCGCCTGAAAACGCACGGTCTGAACCTGCTGAGCGCACCGGGCAACGATGCGGTCGCCACCAGCGCGCTGGCGGGTGCCGGCTGCCATATGGTGCTGTTCAGTACCGGTCGCGGCACGCCGTACGGCGGTTTTGTGCCGACGGTGAAAATCGCCACCAACAGCGAGCTGGCGGCAAAGAAAAAGCACTGGATCGACTTTAATGCGGGACAGCTGATTCACGGCAAAGCCATGCCGCAGCTGCTGACGGAGTTCGTGGACACTATCGTGGAATTTGCTAACGGCAAGCAGACCTGTAACGAGAAGAACGACTTCCGCGAGCTGGCGATCTTTAAGAGTGGTGTGACGCTTTAATCGGTGCGGCCAGATGCCCTCACCCTGAGCCTCTCCCACGGAGAGAGGCTACAAACACTAAAAACGGCAACCTCAGGGTTGCCGTTTTGCTGTTAACCTCGCAGGGCGTTCTTCGCTAAACGCGCGTCTTCCGCCTGACAGGCCGCTGCGGTAAACAGCACGTCGGTAGAGGAGTTCAGCGCGGTTTCGCAGGAGTCCTGCAGTACGCCGATGATAAAGCCGACGGCCACGACCTGCATTGCAACCTCGTTCGGGATGCCGAACATATTACACGCCAGCGGGATCAGCAGTAGCGAACCGCCCGCCACGCCGGATGCACCACAGGCACACAGCGACGCCACGACGCTCAGCAGCAGCGCGGTTGGCAGATCCACCGGAATACCCAGCGTATGCACCGCCGCCAGGGTCAGCACGGTAATGGTGATTGCCGCGCCCGCCATGTTCACGGTTGCACCCAGCGGGATCGATACGGAATAGGTATCGCGGTCCAGGTTCAGCTTCTCCGCCAGCGCCATGTTCACCGGAATGTTCGCCGCAGAGCTGCGGGTGAAGAAGGCATACACGCCGCTCTCGCGCAGACAGGTGAGCACCAGCGGATAAGGGTTGCGGCGGATCTGCCAGAACACCAGCAGCGGGTTAATCACCAGCGCCACCAGCAGCATACAGCCGACCAGCACAACCAGCAGCTGCGCATAGCCCCACAGCGCGTCGAAACCGGTGGTTGCAAGCGTAGAGGAGACCAGCCCGAAAATGCCGATTGGCGCAAAGCGAATCACCAGCTTCACCATAAAGGTGACGGCGTTGGACAGATCGTTGACCAGGTTTTTCGTGGTGTCGTTACCGTGACGCAGCGCGAAGCCCAGACCAATCGCCCAGACCAGGATGCCAATGTAGTTTCCGCTCATCAGCGCGGTGATGGGGTTAGAAACCATGCTCATCAGCAGTCCGCGCAGCACTTCGACAATCCCGGATGGCGGCGTGATGTCACCGGCCGCGCTGGTCAGGTGCAGCGTGGACGGGAACAGGAAGCTAAACACCACGGCCGTTAAGGCAGCCGAGAAGGTTCCCAGCAGATAAAGGAACAGAATGGGGCGAATGTTGGTTTTTTGTCCGTGCTGGTGGTTGGCAATCGACGCCATGACCAGCATCAGAACCAGTACCGGCGCCACGGCCTTCAGTGCGCCAACGAAAAGGGTACCGAGCAGCCCTGTGGCCTCCGCCGCAGGTTTTGACACCATCGCCAGCAGAATACCCAGCACCAGCCCGACCAGAATTTGTTTAACGAGGCTGCCCTGCGCCAGGCGCGCGAACAGACCGCTTGATTGTGTGCTCATACGTTTTTCCTGAGTGAAATTGCGTTCCATCCTGATGTGCTCTTAGTCACATTTATGTCCGGATGTAAGTAAATGTTTGCCTGGTCGAGTATAGGGAATGCGCGAATGGAAGGAAGCGTAAAATGCTGGATTTTACGTGTTGCATCATATTTTTTAACTGCTGCGTTACAAAAGTGTGTTCACCCTCTCCCTGTGGGAGAGGGCCGGGGTGAGGGGGATTACTCCACCTGCTGCTTCTTATCGTGCTGGCGGTTAACCCAGGTATTGATAATCAGCGTCACGATCAGAATGCCAAACACCACGCCGAGCGAAATGGCGATCGGGATATGGTAGAAATCAACAATCAGCATCTTGATACCGATAAACACCAGGATCACCGACAGACCGTACTTCAGCATTGAGAAGCGCTCCGCCGCGCCTGCCAGCAGGAAGTACATCGCACGCAGGCCGAGGATGGCGAAGAGGTTAGACGTCAGGACGATGAACGGGTCGGTGGTCACCGCGAAGATCGCTGGAATGCTGTCCACCGCGAAAATCACGTCGCTCAACTCAACCAGAATCAGTACCAGCAGCAGCGGAGTGGCAAACAGCAGGCCGTTCTTGCGCACGAAGAAGTGCTCGCTCTCAATCTTGTCAGTCATGCGCAGATGACCGCGGATCCACTTCACCAGCGGGCGATCGCCAATCGCGGAGCCGTCTTCTTTCGCCAGCGCCATTTTGACACCGGTGAACAGCAGAAACGCGCCGAAGACGTACAGCAGCCATTCGAACTGGGTAATCAGCCAGCTGCCGGCGAAGATCATGATGGTACGCAGGATAATCGCGCCCAGCACGCCGTACACCAGCACGCGTCGCTGCAGGGCAGCAGGCACGGCAAAGTAGCTGAACAGCATCAGCCAGACGAAGACGTTATCAACCGCCAGGGCTTTTTCAATCAGATAACCGGTGAGGAAGGCGAGCGCCTGCGGGTCGGCCACTGCGCGGCCTTCGGTCGAGGCCAGGTACCACCAGAAAACAGCACAGAACAGCAGGGAGAGGGTAACCCAGACCAGCGACCAGGCGGCGGCCTGCTTCATGGTCATGCCGTGCGCGCCGCGACGGCCCTGCAAAAAGAGGTCGATCGCCAGCATGATGAGCACGACAACCGCGAATCCGCCCCACAACATTGGAGTGCCGACAGAATGCATACTATTTTCCTTACACATAAAAAACAAAAACGGCCATGGTCAGAAGACGATAGCCGTTAGCTTTTTATGCATAGACCTCGCCTCCCGGCAAGGTCTCACTTACAACCACGAAGGTTGCCCGGCGACCGGATGCGTGTTTAACGCATCGTAATGACGATCCACCGGCGAAGAAGTTACTCCCCTTTGCAGGTAACAAAATATGTCAGACCATCGGTTTCGTCAATGGTCTGCGCCGTTTCATTACACAGCTTTACGCGATAGCTTCCGCGCTCACGCCGTCTGCCGGGAATACCACGCCTGTCTGACGGCGGATCTCCGTTTGCAGTTTCGCCGTGGTGCGGCTCACCGCGAGGCCAGGGTGATTCACTTCGTTGTCTTCCACCAGACGGGCGAAGACCTCTGCCTCATAGAGCATAGTGTTAATATGCTGAGGCTGCGTCAGCTCCTGCGCTTTGCCGCCGCGCGGCACAAAGCTCACTTTCTGGCACTCGGAGATCTTCTCGATAACCAGCGAGCCCGCTTCGCCCTGAATTTCGCTCGGCAGCACGGAATCGCTCACCTTGGAGTGCTGCAGCGTGACGCTGAAATCACCGTAATCCAGCACCGCTACACCGTGCGCATCCACGCCGCTTTCCAGCAGGCTGGCGGTGGCGCTGACGCCGTGCGGTTCGCCCCACAGGGCCACGGCAGAGGCCAGACAATAGAAACCGATATCCATAATCGAGCCGTTCGAAAACGCCGGGTTAAAGGTGTTCGGATTCTCGCCGTCCAGATAGCGCTGGTAGCGCGACGAGTACTGGCAGTAGTTGATAAAGGCTTTACGCACTTTGCCAATTTTCGGCAGCGACTGCTGCAGCAGCAGGAAATTCGGCAGGCTGGCGGTTTTGAACGCTTCGAACAGCACCACCTGGTTTTCGCGGGCAAGCGCAATAGCCGCTTCCACTTCCTCAATATTTGACGCCAGCGGCTTCTCGCAAATCACATGCTTTTTATGGCTGAGGAACAGCTTCGTTTGCGGGAAGTGCAGGGAGTTCGGGCTGGCGATATACACCGCGTCAATGGCGTCGCTTTGCGCCATCTCATCAAGCGAGGTGAAGAGATGCTCAACGAGGTAATCGTTGGCAAAACTCTGCGCCTGCTCAAGGCTGCGGGAATAGACTGCGGTAAGTTTCAGTTTGCCGGTTTCGTGGGCGGCGTCGACGAACTGGCGCGTGATCCAGTTCGTTCCAATGACTGCGAAACGTATCATAAACGTTTACGTACTCCGTAGCGGGGAACCTTTAGCCACTGTAGCACGTCATCATGACAATTCGCGTGCGCTATTCCGCATTACCATTTAACGATAAATGCGTAAGCCACAGACGAGTATCAAACTCCAGCTGGTGGTACTGCGGCTCCATGTGGCAGCACAGAGAGTAGAACGCTTTGTCGTGCTCTTTCTCCTTAAGGTGCGCCAGTTCGTGCACCACGATCATCCGCAGAAAGGCTTCCGGTGCGTTACGGAAAACCGTCGCGACGCGGATTTCGGCCTTCGCTTTCAGCTTGCCGCCCTGTACGCGGGAGATGGCGGTGTGCAGGCCGAGCGCGTTTTTCAGAACGTGGATCTTGTTATCGTACATCACCTTGTTGATCGGCGGCGCGCTCTTCAGATACCGGCTTTTCAGATCCTGCGTATACTGCCAGAGGGCCTTATCGGTCGCGAAATCATGCGTGCCGGGATAGCGTTTTTCCAGCACCGCGCCGAGCTTCTGCTCGGCAATCAGGTTGCGAACCTGAGACAGTAAATGCTCCGGATAGCCCTGGAGATAAGTAAGTTGGTTCATCAAAAGCCCAAATTATTGCGAAAACGGGTATACTCACGCACCCTTTTCAGGGATACGCCAAATTTTACCATTCAGGAGGGCCGATGAGCCACTTAGACAACGGTTTCCGTTCACTCAACCTTAAACGTTTCCCGGAAACGGACGACGTT
Organism: Enterobacter cloacae complex sp. SHL020; assembly: GCF_049236945.1. Taxonomy (NCBI): domain Bacteria; kingdom Pseudomonadati; phylum Pseudomonadota; class Gammaproteobacteria; order Enterobacterales; family Enterobacteriaceae; genus Enterobacter; species Enterobacter cloacae complex sp. SHL020. Next base: position 31,450 of record NZ_JBMKJF010000010.1, on the reverse strand, counting down.
AACCCGCTCATGGCGTGGGAAGCGGCGGATGAATATCTGCTGCAGCAGTTGGATGAGACTGAAATCCGCGGCCCGGTTTTGATCCTGAATGACGCCTTTGGCGCGCTGGGCTGCGCCCTGGCGGAGCACACGCCGTACAGCATCGGCGATTCCTACCTGAGCGAGCTGGCGACGCGTGAAAACCTGCGCCATAACGACCTCGAAGAGTCCAGCGTGAAGTTCCTCGACAGCACCGCGGATTACCCGCAGGCGCCGGGCGTGGTGCTGATCAAAGTACCAAAAACCATGGCGCTGCTGGAGCAACAGCTGCGCGCCCTGCGTAAAGTGGTGACGCCGGAAACGCGCATCATCGCGGGTGCTAAAGCGCGCGATATTCATACCTCGACGCTGGAGCTGTTCGAGAAGGTCCTCGGCCCAACCACCACCACGCTGGCCTGGAAAAAAGCGCGCCTGATCAACTGCACCTTCAGCGCGCCGGAGCTGGCCGACGCGCCGGAAACCCTGAGCTGGAAGCTGGAAGGCACCGACTGGACCATCCACAACCATGCGAACGTCTTCTCCCGCACCGGGCTGGATATCGGGGCGCGTTTCTTTATGGAACATCTGCCGGAAAATCTGGAAGGTGAGATTGTCGATCTGGGCTGCGGTAACGGCGTGATTGGCCTCACGCTGCTGGCGAAGAACCCGGACGCCAGCGTGGTGTTCAGCGACGAGTCGCCGATGGCGGTGGCCTCCAGCCGTCTGAACGTGGAAACCAACATGCCGGAAGCGCTGGACCGCTGCGAGTTTATGATCAACAACGCGCTGTCGGGCGTAGAGCCTTTCCGCTTCAACGCCGTGTTCTGCAACCCGCCGTTCCACCAGAAGCACGCCCTGACGGATAACGTCGCGTGGGAGATGTTCCACCACGCGCGCCGCTGCCTGAAAATCAACGGCGAGCTGTACATCGTGGCGAACCGCCACCTGGACTACTTCCACAAGCTGAAGAAGATTTTCGGCAACTGCACCACGATTGCCACCAACAATAAATTCGTGGTGCTGAAATCCGTGAAGCTGGGTCGTCGTCGCTAAATCATCAGTGCAAGCTGGGTGCCCTGCGCAATTGCGCGTCGCGCATCCAGCTCCATCGCCACGTCGCACCCGCCAATCAGATGCACCGTTTTACCGGCTTCGCGCAGCGGGTCCGCCAGATCGCGCTTCGGCTCCTGCCCGGCACATAAAATGACATGATCCACGCGCAGCAGCTGCGGTTCGCCGCCGATCGTGACGTGCAGCCCCTCGTCGTCGATCTTCTGGTAGCTGACCGCCGGTATCATCTTCACCCCGCGAGAGAGCAGGGTGGCACGGTGGATCCATCCCGTGGTTTTGCCCAGCCCTTCGCCCGGCTTGCTGGCCTTACGCTGGAGCATCACGATCTGGCGCGGGCTTTTCGGCAGCTGCGGCCCTTCCGGGCGTAGCCCGCCGGACTGGCTCAGGCTGGTGTCGATACCCCATTCCACGCAAAACTCGGCAATGTTCTGGCTGGTGGCCTCGCCCGGCTGGCTTAAGTACATGGCGGTATCAAAGCCGATCCCGCCGCAGCCGATAATCGCCACCTTCTCGCCGACCGGCGCTTTGTCACGCAGCACGTCGAGATAGCTCAATACCTTCGGATGATCGATACCCTCGATCGCAGGCGTGCGCGGGACGATCCCGCTCGCCAGGATCACCTCGTCAAAACCGATCAGATCCGCCGCGCTGACAAACTGATTAAGCCGCAGCTCGACGCCAGTCAGCTCGATCATCCGGCGATAGTAGCGCAGGGTTTCATAGAACTCCTCTTTGCCGGGGATCTGTTTGGCGATATTAAACTGCCCGCCAATCTCCGCCAGCGCATCAAACAGCGTCACGCTGTGGCCTCGCGAGGCGGCATTCACCGCAAACGCCAGCCCCGCCGGGCCTGCGCCCACCACGGCCAGGCGCTTTTTATTGACCGCCGGAACGATCGGCATTTTGGTTTCATGGCAGGCGCGCGGGTTAACCAGGCAAGAGGTGACCTTGCCGATGAAGATCTGATCCAGACAGGCCTGGTTACAGCCGATGCAGGTGTTGATCTCATCCGCACGGCCGCTTTGCGCTTTGGAGAGCAGTTCGGCATCCGCCAGGAACGGACGCGCCATCGACACCATATCGGCGTCGCCTCGCGAAATCACATCGTCCGCCACCTGCGGATCGTTAATGCGGTTAGTGGTGACCAGCGGAACAGAGACTTTGCCCTTCAGCCTGCGCGTTACCCAGCTGAATGCCGCGCGCGGCACCGGCGTGGCGATGGTCGGGATGCGCGCCTCGTGCCAGCCGATGCCGGTGTTGATAATGGTGGCGCCTGCGGCTTCAATCGCCTGCGCCAGCTGCACGGTCTCGTCGAACGTGCCGCCGCCCTCTACCAGATCGAGCATCGAGAGACGGAAGACGATAATAAAGTCCGCGCCCGCACGTTCGCGCACCGCGCGCACCACCTCCACCGCAAAGCGCATCCGGCGGACATAGTCGCCGCCCCATTCGTCATCGCGCTGGTTGGTGCGGGCGGCGAGAAACTCGTTAATCAGATAGCCTTCTGAGCCCATCACCTCAACGCCGTCGTAGCCTGCCTCTCGCGCCAGCGCCGCGCAGCGGGCAAAGTCGTCGATCAGCGCCAGGATCTCATCGTGGCTGAGGGCGTGAGGCTTAAAGCGGTTGATCGGCGCCTGAATGGCCGACGGCGCGACCAGGTTCGGCTGATAGCTGTAGCGTCCGGTATGCAGGATTTGCAGGGCGATTTTGCCGCCCTCGCGGTGGACCGCGTCGGTCACAATGCGGTGGTGCGGCAGCTGTGACGCATCGTTCAGGACCGCGCCGCCCTCCATCCCCACGCCGGAAGGAGCAGGGGCCACTCCGCCGGTGACAATCAGCGCCACCCCGTGGCGGGCGCGTTCGGCATAGAAGGCCGCCAGACGCTCGGCCCCGTCCGGATGCTCCTCCAGCCCGGTGTGCATCGAGCCCATCAGCACGCGGTTTTTGAGGGTAGTGAACCCCAGATCGAGAGGGGCGAATAACGACGGGTAGCGGCTCATAGTCTCTTCCAGTGTAAAATTATTGTTATGTGGTCGGATGAGTTACTAATTTAGCCAGCGGGGAGTAAAAGGGAAAAGGCGAATGCAGTGATTGTGATGGGATTCAAATATTGGTGTGGCCTGATGCCCTCTCCCTAACCCTCTCCCATGGGGAGAGGGGACTCAATCTCCCTCTCCCTCAGGGAGAGGGCCGGGGTGAGGGGGATGTCCGCACTAGCCCCGGTGCCTGCCACATCGACGTCGTCAGCCCGCTGTCCACCAGCCCGAGCTGGTCGGCATATACCGCCTGCCACTTCTGCATCATGCTGTCGTACAGCTCGCGGTGTTGCGGGTTCGGTGTGAACTCGCGGCTCCACTTCACCAGGCGCTCGCCCGTCGAGGCCATATCCGCAAACAGCCCCGCGCCCGCGCCTGCGGCAATCGCGCAGCCGAGCGCCGTCGCCTCTTTCACTTCCGGCACGCGCACCGGCAGCCCGGTGACGTCGCTTAAAATTTGGCTCCACAGGGCGCCTTTGGCCCCGCCGCCCGCAAACACCAGGCTTTCAAACGTCACGCCGGAGAAGCGCGAGATCTGCGCCAGGTTGCAGGCCGAGACGATCGCCGCGTTCTCCTCAAGGGCGCGGAACAGCGTCGCTTTGTTGCACTTTTCCGGGTCGATGGAGAGGTTAATAAACGACGGCGCGGCGTGGTACCACTGCTTGAAATGCATCGCGTCGGAGAAGATCGGCATCACCCCGTGGGAGCCCGCCGGCACGCGGCTGGCCATCTCTTCCAGCAGGGAATAAGTGTCCATCCCCATCCGCTCGGCAATCAGCTTTTCCTCGGCGCAGAAGGCGTCGCGGAACCAGCGCATGGTCAGCCCTGTGAAGAAGCTGATCGACTCCGCCTGCGCCATGCCGGGAATAACGTGCGGATTCACGCGAATGTTCATGTCGGGGTCGGTGCGCACCCGCGGCAGGTTGACCACCTGCTGCCAGAAGGTGCCGCCCAGCACCGCGGTTTGCCCGGCGCGAACCACGCCCAGCCCCAGGCAGCCCAGCTGCACGTCGCCGCCGCCCATCACCACCGGGGTGCCTTCGCGCAGGCCGCTCTGCTGCGCGGCCTCTTTGGTAATCGCGCCCAGCACGGTGCCAGTCTCTTTCACCGGGGAGAGGATATCGGCGCGCAGCCCGGCCATGTCGAGCAGCGCCGGACGCCAGTCGCGGGAGAAGAGATCCAGCATGCCGGTGGTGCCCGCGTTAGACGGGTCGACCGCCAGCTCGCCGGAGAGCTTCGCCGCCAGCCAGTCGCTGATCATGGTGATGGTCGCGGCCTTGCGGTAAATATCCGGACGATGGTGCGCCAGCCACAGCAGGCGCGGCATGGCGCTCAGCGCCAGCGTCTGGCCGGAAACCTCATACACTTCGGATTCAAAACGGTCGTCGTGGATCTCTTTGAGTTCGGCCACCTCGCGGCTGGCGCGGGCGTCGACGTTGGCGCAGGCCCAGATGGCCTCGCCGTTGCGGTCGTACAGCACGATCCCTTCGCGCATCGAGCAGCAGGCGACGGACTGAATATCCGCCGCGCTCAGGCGCGCGCGCTCCAGCGCCTGATGAATGCACCGGCAGGCCAGCTGCCAGTTGGTCTCGAGGTCGAATTCCATCGACCCCGGCACGTTCTCCACGCTCAGGTGCTTCCACTCGGCCTGGCCGACGGCAATCTGGTTGCCCTGTAAATCGAAAATAACGGCGCGAACGCTGCCTGTCCCTGCATCTAACGCTAAAAGGTAACTCATGAGCTTGCCTCGTTGTTAGCGCAGGGCCTGCCCGTTACGTCAGGGCCAGCACCGCGCGGGCTGTCGTCTCCTCCGTCACCAGGCCATTGATACGGCGACCCTTCAGTGCGGCATAAATCGCATCGGCTTTCTCTTCCCCTCCGGCCACGCCAACGATGGTGGGCAGCTGCGCCAGTTCATCGAGCGTGACGCCCAGCAGTTCTTTGTGGATCTCCAGCTCCTCGACGCACTCGCCCTCGGCATTGAGGAAATAGCCGAGAATGTCGCCGACCGCCCCTTTGCGGGCGTACATCAGCTGTTCACCTTCGCTGATATAGCCGGAGCGCAGTATCGTGGCGTCACGGCGCTGGTTCACTGAACCAATGCCGACCACCGCGACGTCGGCGGCGGTGGCGGCGAGGATCACGTCCCGCACGCTGGTTTCACGTTTTAAGATCCCAGCCACCTCTGCGGATGACACGCGAAGCGGGGCGGGGATCATGCTGACGCTGCAGGCCGCGTCCAGCTGGCCGATACCGGTCATATACGGCCCGACGCCGCCGGAGAGCGTCACCAGGCGGATCTGCTGCGAGCTGATAAAACCGCTCAGGTGCTGCAGGCTGCTCATGGTGGTTTCACCAAACCCCACCGCCAGCAGCTGGCCGGGCTCCAGTACGCCCATCAGCGACTGCGCCGCGCCAATGCCCAGCCGCACGTTCATCGGCGGCGTATTTAACGCTGGCATCACGCGCACCAGCTTCAGGCCAAAACGCTGCTGTAGCTCGGTCTCCAGCGCCAGACATCCCTCGTAGCGGGAGTTGATCTGCACGCGGATCACCCCGGACTGACGGCCTTTTTCCAGCAGGCGGGAGATCTTCAGGCGCGGCAGCCCGAGCCGCTCGCCGATGTCGTTCTGGGTTAATCCGTCGTGGTAGTAGCACCAGGCCACGCGCGCCACGAGTTCCTCTTCCGCCAGTGCCAGCCCGGCAAACCGTCCTTCTTCCGCAGTGCGTTTATCGCTCATAATTGAACTCTTATAAAAATTTAGATCATATGTTCGTGATGGCGCGAAGGGAAAATGTGAGCCACGCGACAAAACGGATCTTTTAGATCGTTTCTGGTTTATCTGTATCTCAATCGATAAAACTGTGATCCCTGCACGGTTGTAAATATAGTTCACCGTCTACGCTTTTGAACATTATTAAATCTAAAAATCATTTGTTCAATAGCGGAGCGATGATGACCTCACTTCTCGACGCGCGGAATATCAGCAAGCAGTTCTCAGGCGTGCCGGTTCTAAAAGGCATAGATTTCACGCTGCTTGCGGGCCAGGTGCACGCGCTGATGGGCGGAAACGGCGCGGGAAAATCGACGCTGATGAAGATCATCGCCGGGGTGGAAACGCCGGACAGCGGTGAACTTTCCGTCGAGGGGCAGTCATATGCGCGCCTCACGCCCGCTCAGGCGCACGGGTTAGGCATTTATCTGGTGCCGCAGGAGCCGCTGCTGTTCCCCAACCTGACGGTGCGGGAAAATATCCTGTTTCGCCTGCCGCGCGAACGCGATCTGGAAAAGCGGCTGGCGGAGAAGCTCCAGCAGCTACAGTGCCAGCTTAACCTCGACGCCGCTGCCAGCACCCTGGAGGTGGCGGACCAGCAGATGGTGGAGATCCTGCGCGGTCTGATGCGCAACGCGAGGATCCTGATCCTCGACGAACCCACGGCCTCCCTCACGCCCGGCGAAACCGAGCGGCTGTTCCGCCAGATCCGCGCCCTGCAGGCGCTCGGCGTCGGGATTGTCTTTATCTCGCACAAGCTGCCGGAAATTCGCATGCTTTCGAGCCACGTCTCGGTGATGCGCGACGGCGCGGTGGTGCTGAGCGGCGAAACCGCGCAGTTTGATGACAGCGCCCTGATCGCCGCCATGACGCCGGTAAGCCGGGAGAAATCCCTCAGCGATACGCAAAAGCTGTGGCTGGCGCTGCCGGGCAACCGCCGCACCCAGCCGCAGGATTTTCCGGTGCTGCGCGTTGACGATCTCACCGGGGAAGGGTTTATCGATCTCAGCCTTGAGATCTACGCCGGGGAGATTGTCGGCCTGGCCGGGCTGGTGGGATCCGGACGCACCGAGTTTGCGGAAACGCTCTACGGCCTGCGGCCGGTACGCGGTGGGCGCGTCTGGCTGGAAAACCAGGAGATCACCGACGATCCGGTAAGTTCACGCCTGGAAAAAGGGCTGGTCTACCTGCCGGAAGACAGGCAGGTGTCAGGCCTGTTCCTTGACGCGCCGATCCGCTGGAATACCGTGGCGCTGAACGAGCCGTCTCTCTGGCAGCAGCGCAAGCGGGAGTCTGCGGTGGTGGAGCGCTACCACCGGGCGCTGGGGATCAAGCTCAACCATGCGGATCAAACCGTGCGCACGCTCTCCGGCGGCAACCAGCAGAAGGTGCTGCTGGCGCGCTGCCTGGAGGCCAATCCGCTGCTGCTGATTGTCGATGAACCCACGCGCGGGGTGGACGTCTCTGCGCGCGCCGATATCTACCAGCTGATAAAAAGCGTGGCGGCGCAGAACGTGGCGGTGCTGATGATCTCAAGCGATCTTGACGAGTTTCCGGGCCTTGCGGACCGGGTGCTGGTGATGCATCAGGGCGTGCTCAGCGGCGAGCTGTCGCGCCACGCCGTCAGCCTCGACAAAATGATGGCGCTGGCGTTTGGAGGCCAATCATGAAGACCTTACTCAAAAACCGCGAGCTGAGCGCGTTTCTCGCCATTCTGGCGCTGTTCGCCGTGCTGGTGGCGCTGAATCCGTCCTACTTCAGCCTGCAGACGCTGGGGATGATTTTCGCCAGCTCGCAGATCCTGATCCTGCTGGCCATCGGCGCGGCGCTGGTAATGCTGACCCGCAATATCGACGTGTCCGTCGGCTCAACCGTCGGGCTGTCCGCCATTGCCGTCGGCGTGGCGCTGAACAGCGGCTACAGCCTGCCCGTTTCCATTCTCTTCGCGCTGTCTATTGGCGCGCTGGCCGGTGCGTTCAACGGTTTTCTGGTGGTAGGGCTGCGCATTCCGGCAATTGTCGCCACCCTCGGCACGCTGGGGCTGTACCGCGGCGCGATGCTGCTCTGGACGGGCGGAAAGTGGATTGAGGGGCTGCCGCCTGGGTTGAAATCCCTCTCTGAGCCTGCCGCCATCGGCATTTCGCCGCTCGGCATGCTGGTGTTGATTATCGCGGTCACGGGCGCGTGGACGCTCTCGCGCACCGCGTTCGGGCGTGATTTCTACGCGGTGGGGGATAACCTCGCCGCCGCGCGCCAGCTGGGCGTGGCGGTGAACCGCACGCGGATGCTCGCCTTTACCCTGAACGGCATGCTGGCGGCCTGCGCCGGGATCGTCTTTGCCGCGCAGATTGGCTTTGTGCCCAACCAGACCGGCAGCGGGCTGGAGATGAAGGCCATCGCCGCCTGCGTGCTCGGCGGTATTTCGCTGCTGGGTGGCACGGGCACGCTGATTGGCGCGCTGCTGGGCGCCTTCTTCCTGACGCAAATCGATACCGTGCTGGTGCTGTTCAGGCTCCCGGCGTGGTGGAACGATTTTATTGCCGGCTTGGTGCTGCTGGGTGTGCTGGTGCTCGACGGACGTCTGCGTCAGGCTCTGGCGCGCCATCAGCGGGCGCTGAAGTACGGTCGCTTCCAGCCGGGTAACAGAGGGGGAAAGCACGTCACCCCGTTTCCCAAACGCAAAAAAGAGGTGGCGTAAATGAGGCTTAACTGGGAAAGCACGCTGCTGATTTTGCTGGTGCTGGAGATCCTGCTCTTTGGCGCCATCAACCCGCGCATGCTCGACATTAACATGCTGCTGTTCAGCACCAGCGATTTTATCTGCATTGGCATCGTGGCGCTGCCGCTTACGCTTGTGATCATCAGCGGCGGGATCGACATCTCCCTCGGCTCAACCATCGGCCTGTGCGCCATCGCGCTGGGCGTGATGATGCAGTCCGGGTGGCCAATGGCGGTCGCTATTCCGCTGACGCTGCTGCTCGGCCTGCTGTGCGGATTATTTAATGCCGCGCTGATCCACTACACCGGCATCAGTCCTTTGGTTATCACACTCGGCACGCTCTACCTCTACGGCGGCGGCGCGCTGTTGCTCTCCGGCATGGCGGGGGCGACGGGCTACGAGGGCATCGGCGGCTTCCCGGACAGCTTCACGGCGTTCGCTAACCTCACGGTGCTGGGTCTGCCGATCCCGCTGGTGCTGTTCGCGGTGATTACCGTCTTCTTCTGGCTGATTACCCACCGCGGGCGCTTTGGCCGTCATCTGTTTTTAATCGGCCAGAATCCTCGCGCGGCGCACTATGCGGCGCTGTCGGTGAACGGCATGCCCTACGCGCTGTACGGCCTGGTGGGCGTGGCCTCGGCCATTGCTGCGCTGGTGATGGTCTCCTACTTCGGCTCGGCGCGTTCTGATCTGGGCCGCGATCTGCTGATGCCTGCGCTCACCGCCGCCGTGCTCGGCGGGGCGAATATCTACGGCGGTTCAGGTTCGGTTGTGGGTACCGCGCTGGCGGCGCTGCTGGTGGGCTACCTGCAGCAGGGTTTACAGATGGTCGGCATCCCCAACCAGGTATCGAGCGCGCTGTCAGGGGCGCTGCTGGTTGTGGTGGTGATGGGGCGTTCGCTGAGTCTGCACCGCGAATGGGTGCGATCTCTCTTTAGAAAACTATCCGGAGCGTAAGATGAAAACAAAACTGTTCGTCCTGGCAATGGCCCTCAGCTTCGCTTCGGCGCAGGCGGCGGACCGCATTGCCTTTATCCCGAAGCTGGTGGGCGTGGGCTTCTTCACCAGCGGCGGCAACGGCGCGAAAGAGGCGGGGAAAGACCTCGGCGTGGACGTGACCTACGACGGCCCGACCGAGCCGAGCGTCTCTGGCCAGGTGCAGCTCATCAATAACTTCGTTAACCAGGGCTATAACGCCATTATCGTCTCCGCCGTATCGCCGGACGGCCTCTGCCCGGCGCTCAAGCGCGCGATGCAGCGCGGCGTCAAGGTCCTGACCTGGGATTCCGACACCAAACCGGAGTGCCGCAGCATCTATATTAACCAGGGGACGCCGGAGCAGCTGGGCGGTCTGCTGGTGGAGATGGCGGGCAAACAGGTGACCAAACCGAACGCTAAAGTGGCGTTCTTCTACTCAAGCCCGACCGTAACCGACCAGAACCAGTGGGTGAAAGAGGCGAAGGCCAAAATCGAGAAAGATCACCCCCAGTGGCAGGTCGTGACGACCCAATTTGGCTATAACGATGCCACCAAATCTCTGCAAACCGCCGAAGGGATCTTAAAAGCGTATCCGGATCTGGATGCGATCATCGCCCCGGACGCCAACGCGCTGCCGGCAGCTGCGCAGGCGGCGGAAAACCTGAAGCGGGAAGGGGTGGCGATTGTCGGCTTCAGCACGCCGAACGTGATGCGTCCGTACGTTGAGCGCGGCACGGTAAAAGCCTTCGGCCTGTGGGATGTCGTACAACAGGGCAAAATTGCGGTCAATGTCGCCGATCGCCTGCTGAAAAAAGGCGATCTTAACGTCGGCGACAGCGTGGACGTCAAAAATATCGGCGCGCTGAAGGTCGAGCCGAACAGCGTGCAGGGCTACCAGTATGAGGCGAAGGGCAACGGCATCGTGCTGCTGCCGGAGCGCGTGGTGTTCACCAAAGAGAACATCAGCAAATACGATTTCTGACGGGGGAGCAAATGGCTGATTTAGACGACATCAAAGACGGCAAGGATTTTGGCATCGGCACGCCGCAGCAGAATGTGCCTTTCACTTTGAAGGGCTGCGGCTCGCTGGACTGGGGCATGCAGTCCCGCCTGGCACGCATCTTCAACCCGCAGAGCAACCGCACGGTGATGCTGGCCTTTGACCACGGCTACTTTCAGGGGCCGACCACCGGCCTTGAGCGTATCGATCTCTCCATCGCGCCGCTGTTTAGCGAAACCGACGTGCTGATGTGCACCCGCGGTATCCTGAGAAGCCAGGTGCCAGCCGCCACGAACAAACCGGTGGTGCTGCGCGCCTCGGGCGGTAACTCGATTCTGGGTGAGCTGTCGAACGAGTGCGTGGCGGTGGCGATGGAGGACGCGCTGCGCCTGAACGTCTGCGCGGTGGCGGCGCAGGTGTATATCGGCAGCGAGTTTGAGCACCAGTCGATCAACAACATCATCAAGCTGGTGGACGCGGGCGCGCGCTACGGCATGCCGACGCTGGCGGTGACGGGCGTAGGGAAAGAGATGGCGCGCGACGCGCGCTATTTCTCGCTCGCCAGCCGCATCGCCGCCGAAATGGGGGCGCAGTTCGTCAAAACCTACTACGTGGACGAGGGCTTTGAAAAAGTGACCGCCAGCTGTCCGGTGCCGATTGTGATCGCCGGGGGCAAAAAGCTGCCGGAGCACGAGGCGCTGGAGATGTGCTGGCGCGCGATTGACCAGGGCGCGTCCGGCGTGGACATGGGGCGCAACATTTTCCAGTCCAGCGCGCCGCTCGCCATGCTGAAGGCTGTGAAGAAAGTGGTTCACGAGAACTGGAACGCCCGCGATGCGTTCCAGTTCTGGCAGGAAGAGAAACAGGGAGAAGCAAAATGAACGTGACGCTGGTGGAGATCAACATCAAGCCCGAGCGGGTGGACGAGTTTCTGGAGGTGTTTCGCGCCAACCACGAGGGGGCAATCAAGGAGCCGGGAAACCTGCGCTTTGACGTATTGCAGGACCCGCGTGTGAAAACCCGGTTCTTTATCTACGAGGCCTATAAAGACGAGGAGGCGGTGCTGGCGCACAAGCAAACGCCGCACTATCTGGCGTGCGTGGATAGGCTTGAAGAGCTGATGTCGGAGCCGCGTAAGAAACGCAGTTTTGTTGGGTTGTTGCCGGAGTAGCTGTACGGGTAAGAGGTTGTGTTGATTTTGTAGGCCGGGTAAGCGTAGCGCCACCCGGCGTTTTTCATGACCGCGAGGAATTACGCCTCTTCCACACTTATTCGCAGAGCTGCCAGCGCTTTACGCGCCGCTTTCAGCACCTGCTCGCACTGCTCAATCGTCAGCGTCAGCGGAGGTTCAATGCGGATGGTTTTCGAGTTGTTGAGCGTCCCGGCCACCAGCACCCGCTGGCGGAACATCTCGCTCGCGAAGCTGTAGCCGGTTTCGTTATCGACAAACTCAATTGCCATCAGCATCCCTTTGCCACGCGCATCCTGCACCAGGTCCGGATACTCCCGGCCTAGCTGACGGAAGCCGTCCAGCAGCATGTCGCCTTTCTGCTCCGCCTGCGCGGGCAGGTTTTGCTCCAGCAGCACGTTGATAGTTGCCAGCGCGGCCGCACAGGCCAGCGGGTTACCGCCAAAGGTGGTGGTATGCAGGAACGGGTTGTCGAACAGCACCGAGAAGACCTCTTCGGTAGCCACCGTTGCGCCAATCGGCATCACGCCGCCGCCGAGCGCCTTCGCCAGGCACAGGATGTCCGGCTGCACGTTTTCATGCTCGCAGGCAAACATCTTGCCGGTGCGCCCCATCCCGGTCTGGACTTCGTCGAGGATCAGCAGCGCGCCAAACTCATCGCACAGCTGACGCACGGCAGGCAGGTAGCCCTGCGGAGGGAGGATCACGCCGCCTTCACCCTGAATCGGCTCCAGGATCACCGCCGCCACGTCATCGCCGGTTTTACGGCATTCACTCAGCACGGTGCGCATGGCGTTAATGTCGCCGAACGGCACGTGGCGGAAGCCCGGCAGCAGCGGCATAAACGGTTTGCGGAAGGTGGATTTGGCGGTAGCAGACAGTGCGCCCAGAGATTTACCGTGGAACGCGCCGCTGGTGGCGATAAAGGTGAATTTCCCGCGCGGCGACTGGTACGCTTTGGCGAGTTTAATCGCCGCTTCGACCGATTCCGTGCCGCTGTTGCTAAAGAAGCTGTACTTCAGTTTGCCGGGCGTTAAGGCCGCCAGCGTTTTCGCGAGCATGGCGCGAAGCGGGTCGAGCAGTTCCTGGCTATGGAGAGGTTGTTTCGCAAGTTGATTCTGTACGGCGGAAACCACAACTGGATTACGGTGCCCCACGTTGAAGATACCAAAACCACCCAGGCAATCGATAAACTCCTGTCCCTGGGTGTCGACAAGCGTGTTAAGACTCCCCGCTTGCCACTCTACGGCTCCGTAATCCCCGCCGGCGGTAACAGATTTGCGATACTCCAGAAAACCTGGATTGACGTGCTCTTTAAAGTAATCGATGACCTCTCGGTTAAGTTGTTTCATCTCCTCATGATCGAGCGTTCGCTTCTCAATGAGATTCAGTGCGTGCGCGGTACAGGCAAGAGCCGAGGCGCTGGAAGGTAACCTGTTCAAAATGTGCTCCCGGGGATCGCGTATCACATGATACTGGTTTAAGTATTGCAGGGATTACGCCACTTCAGATGACTTAACGAAAATCGGGATAAACGCCAGGTTAAAATAATGTTGCACAATATTTAATCATGCCGGAGCAACCGAAACGGGATTTAGCGGTACAGGGAAGAGAGGATAAATGAGGGCGGAAAAGCGCAGCTGCACTAAAGAAGTGCATTCGCTGCGACTTAAGTGGGCATTAACTGGTCATGCTTTATAGGTAATTTCTTTGCGAAAGTATTTGAAATCAATGAATTATAAAATCGTACAAAAAGTATGGTTTAAGTGAAATCTGCGATCTTCATCAAGTTTAACAACTAAAGATAAATTGTTTACCGCCGAAAAAACATTGACCCACAAAATTAACATTTAAATAACCTGCAAGGGATGCCCACGATGTCCTCTCCAACCTATGTCACCCAGAATGAATATCCTCTGGACGATGACACCACCTTAATGTCTACCACAGACGTCCACAGCTACATCACACACGCCAACGACACCTTTGTGCAGGTGAGCGGCTACCAGCTCGATGAGCTGACGGGCCAGCCGCACAATATGGTGCGCCACCCCGATATGCCAAAAGCCGCGTTTGCCGATATGTGGTACACGCTGCAGCAGGGCGAGCCGTGGAGCGGAATTGTCAAAAACCGGCGCAAAAACGGTGACCACTACTGGGTGCGTGCGAATGCGGTGCCGATGGTGCGCCAGGGGCAGGTGACAGGCTATATGTCCATTCGCACCAAAGCCACAGCGGAAGAGATTGCCGCCGTGGAGCCGCTCTACCGGGCGCTGAACGACGGAAGCTGTAAGAAACGTATTCATAAAGGGCTGGTGGTTGGAAAAGGCTGGCTGGGCAAACTGCCGGCTATGCCGCTGCGCTGGCGCGTGCGCAGCGTGATGGCGGCGCTTTTTGCCGTTCTCGCCGCCACGCTGATCGCGACCTCCGCCGGGTGGATGCCGCTCGCCGCAGCCGCTCTGGTCATGCTGCTGGGGACACTGCTGTTTGAGCTGCAGATTGTCCGCCCGGTAGAGAATGTGGCGCGACAGGCCCTGAAGGTCGCAACCGGTGAGCGCAACAGCGTGCAGCATCTGAAACGCAGCGACGAGCTGGGGCTGACGCTGCGCGCGGTCGGGCAGTTGGGCCTGATGTGCCGCTGGTTAATCAATGACGTGTCGAGCCAGGTGGTAAGCGTCCGTGACGGCAGCGACAGGCTGGCGCAGGGAAATGAAGACCTGAACGATCGCACGCGTCAGACCGTGGCGAACGTGCAGCAGACCGTCGCGACAATGAACCAGATGGCCGCTTCCGTTCAGAGTAACTCTGAAACCGCCGCCGAGGTGGATAAACTCTCCGTGGCCGCGAGCAGCGCGGCGACGAAAGGGGGCAACGCGATGCAGACCGTTGTCAAAACCATGGATGACATAGCCGACAGCACGCAGCGAATTGGCTCGATTACCTCCCTGATTAACGATATCGCTTTCCAGACCAATATTCTGGCGCTGAACGCGGCGGTTGAAGCGGCAAGGGCAGGAGAGCAGGGAAAAGGTTTTGCCGTGGTCGCGGGCGAAGTGCGCCATCTCGCCAGCCGAAGCGCCAGTGCCGCCAATGATATTCGTAAACTCATTGATGCCAGCGCCAGCAAGGTGCAGTCCGGCTCTGAGCAGGTTCACGCCGCAGGTCGCACGATGGATGATATTGTCGAGCAGGTGAAAAACGTGACGCAGCTTATCGCCCAGATCAGCCACGCGACCTCCGAGCAGGCAACCGGGCTGTCAGAGTTGACCCGCGCGGTGGCCGAACTCGACAGCATCACGCAGAAAAACGCCGACCTGGTCGAAGAGAGCGCCCACATTTCTGCGATGGTGAAGCACCGCGCCGGACGCCTTAAGGATGCGGTAACTGTGCTTCATTGAGTCAGTAATGTTCTAAAAAAGCCGTTTATTTCGTAAGGAATAAACGGCTTTTTATTTTCTGGTTGTGACTATTAATGTATTTTATTGTTAATTTAATATTAAATAACTAAAGAAAGTACCTCAGTTATTTATCCCTGCCTAAGTCAGTTATCCAGAACGCTATTTCGAAAAATACCCCTCCGGTGGTCTGGTAACGATCGATGGAGCAATATTAATAGCCTATACCTATCCATTGCGACGGTTATGAAATAAAAAAACGATCAAACTCATAAAGTTAGCGAAATCGTTACCGATAACAGCGATCGTCTGAGAAATAATCACATCGATGGAGAAAATATGTTCTTACATGACGTAAAGATCGGCACGAAATTATTTCTGGCGTTTGGGTTCTTTATTGTCCTGATGGCGCTCAGCGCGAGCCTGTCTCTGATAAGCCTGAACCGGGCTAATAACGGGATGCAATCGATTATTACCAGCGATTATCCGACCACGGTAAAAGCGAACCAGTTAATCGATAACTTCCAGGAATTTATTAGCACTCAACAGCTGATGCTGCTGGACGAGCAGGGCACCTATACGGGGCAATCTCAGCAGCGCCTGAAAGAGATCAGCGAGCACATCACGGTGATCCTGGGCGAGCTGAACAACGCGCTGCAGGATCAAAAGTCTCAGCAGGTGCTGGCGGAAATCCGCAGCGTGCGCCAGCAGTATCTGGACTCGCGCTACCGCATTTTGCAGGCGGTGCAGAACAACAATCGTGCGGGTGCTATTCAGGAGATGATGACCACCACCCTCGCCGTGCAGCAGGCTTATAAAGCGAAGGTGAAGGAGCTGATTACCATTCAAAACAGCGAGATGCAAAGCGCTGGCGCGCAGGTGGAAGGGGATTTCAGGTCTAACCGTCTGCTGCTGATCCTGCTCACGCTCTTTAGCGTTGCGGCAGGCAGCATGATCGGCTGGTTTATTGTGCGCGCTATCACTCGTCCGCTCGGCGAGGCGGTGCATTTTGCAAAAGCCATTTCTGAGGGCGATCTGACGGGCAGCATCACGCCACACGGTAAAGACGAAACGGGTCTGCTGCTGCATGCGCTGATGGAGATGAAAACGCGGCTGCTGGACATCGTGCAGCAGGTGCAAACCGGCTCGGAGAATATCTCCAGCGCAGCCGCGCAGATAGTCGCCGGGAACCAGGATCTGGCCGCGCGCACGGAAGAGCAGGCAAGTTCTGTAGAACAGACCGCCGCCTCGATGGAGCAGATCACCGCGACGGTGAAAAATACCGCCTCGCATACCGGGGAAGCGACCAACCTCTCGGCGGATGCGGCCACGGTGGTTAAAAACAACGGCGAGATGATGAAGCAGGTGACCAGCAAAATGCGCCTGATTAACGAGACGTCGAACCGGATGTCCGACATTATCGACCTGATCGACGCCATTGCTTTCCAGACCAATATTCTGGCGCTGAACGCGGCGGTGGAAGCGGCGCGCGCCGGCGAGCACGGTCGCGGCTTTGCGGTGGTGGCGGGTGAAGTTCGCCAGCTTGCCCAGAAGAGCGCGTCGTCTGCCAGCGAAATCCGCGAGCTGATTGAGAGCTCTACCAGCCAGACCCAGGACGGGATGAACCTGGTTGAAAAAGCGAGTGGGCTGATTAACGGGATGGTCGGTAACGTGGAGGAGATGGACGTGATCCTGCGCGAAATCCGCCAGGCAAGCCACGAGCAGACGGAAGGTATCTCGCAGATTAACAGCGCGATTGGCCTGATTGATGCTACCACCCAGCAGAACTCCGCGCTGGTCGAGGAGTCTGTGGCTGCAGCAGCATCCCTTAACGAACAGGCGATGCACCTGAAAGAGCTGGTACGCGTCTTCCGCGTGACCGAGCACGCTCCGGCTTAATCCAGCTGGGAGATCTCGAGCGCCGCGCGGTCAATCACGCCGATAATCTGCTTGAGCTGCGCGTCGCTGAGCTCTCCCTGATTCACCTTCAGGTCTAACACCGCTTTGAAGTTATCCAGCGCCCGCTTCATCTGCGGGTTTTTGCGCAGCTGAAAACCGACGGAACGCGCTTTGATACGTGCCTGTATCTGTTCCAGCTGCTCCCGGTTCTCGTCCAGCCAGCGTTGTCCTTCAGCGTTAATCCTAATCGTCTTACGACCGTTCTCTTCTTCCGTAATGGTGATAAACGTCTGATCCTGAAGATAATCCAGGGTCGGGTAGATCACTCCGGGGCTCGGGGTGTAATTCCCCTGAGTCAGATTCTCGATCTCTTTGATCAGCTCGTAGCCGTGGCTCGCGCTGCGGGTCAGGATATCCAGAATCACCAGCCGCAGATCGCCGTGGCCGAAAAATCGCGGTCGGCGCCCGCCGCCCTCGTGTTCGTGTCGCATAATACTTCCTTCAATTTGATATATCTAAACTATATCTAAGATATATTCAGATGCAATCTAAAAGATCTTGCATTTTTCCTTATTAGTAATCATTATCATTTGAAAATTGATTTAGATATATCGTATTCACCAGAGAAGGGGCTAAAAATGGCATCTACCCGTTACCCACAGCGTGTTCGTAATGACCTGCGCTTTCGCGAGCTGACGGTGCTCCGCGTCGAGCGCGCCAGCGTGGGTTTCCAGCGCATTGTTTTAGGCGGCGAGGCGCTGGAGGGCTTTAGCTCCCGCGGTTTCGACGACCATACCAAAGTCTTTTTCCCGGCCCCGGGTGCGGTGTTTGTACCGCCGGTGGTCACCGATGAAGGCATCGACTGGGGCGACGGCGTACGTCCTCAGGCGCGCGACTATACGCCTCTGTACGATGAGGAAAATCAAGAGCTGGTACTCGATTTCTTCATTCATGACGGCGGCGTTGCCAGCCGCTGGGCGGTCGAGGCGAAAGCGGGGGACAGGCTGACCATCGGCGGCCCGCGCGGTTCGCTGGTGGTGCCGGAAGATTACGCCTGGCAGCTGTACGTGTGCGACGAGTCCGGCATGCCCGCGCTGCGTCGACGCTTAGAGAGCATTGCTAAACTGCCGGTTCGCCCGGAAATTCATGCGGTAGTGACGGTTGGGGACGACTCTTATAAGGACTATCTGGCGCACCTGAGCGAATTCAACATCACCTGGGTTGTAGGCCACAGCGAGCAGGCGGTAGCGGACCATCTGGCGGCGCTGACCGTTCCAGGGGAAGACTACTTCATCTGGCTGACCGGGGAAGGGAAGGTGGTGAAGACGCTGAGCCGTCAGTTTGAAACCGACGCGATTGACCCACAACTGGTGCGTGCCAGCGCATACTGGCACGCCAAATAATCAGGCGGCGGAATCCAGCTGCGCTTCGCTCACCTGATGTTCGAGCGAGGCGCGGACCTCGTGCAGCGCTTTCTCCTGCTGAGCGAAGTACGCTTCCATATTGTTGAGCGACGAGACCAGAAGCCAGGACTCCTCTTTCTCCAGCTCTGCCAGCTCGTTCACTAAAATGTCTATCTGCTCGCGAACCTGCGCCATTTTTTTGCGGATACGTTCCAGATCGTTCAGCCTGTCGCTTGCCATCAATGGCTCAAAGCCCTGCTGCAGGCGGGCCACCAGTGAGCGAATGGTTTTAACGTCACCACGCTGCTTCGCCTGGTTGAGCTGGACCATCATCGCGTTAGCTTCCTCTTTCAGATCGTCCGCCACCAGATCCGGGTGGCAGAGCTTGCTCGCCTGCCGCCAGAGACGCTTCAGCTCGTTCCGATCCTCTTCCGAAAGATCCTTACCCTTGCGCAGCCGCACTTCGGCATCGTGATGCTGCTCGCGATATTTTTCATACTCTTCGTTAGCGTCGTCGCGCGCCTGACGCGCAGGCTCCTCTTCGCGCGTTAAGCCGCTCTCCAGCTCCAGCGCTTCGGACAGCAGGTTGGCAATCAGATTGCTTTGCTGTTCAAGATGCTTGCGCGCCTCAGCGGCCTGCACGGAGTCGGCCGGGAGATCGCGCCAGCGCTGGGTGAGCGTTGCCAGCACCTCTACCGCCTGCGCCATATAGCGCTGGCAGCGACGGTAATCTTCCTCGCGACGACGCGCTTCCGCCTGCTGACGGCGCAGGTTTAGCTCGGCCAGGGTTTTACGCAGGGCGAGGATCTGCTGCATCAGCGGCCCGAGGCGAGAAAAATAGAGATCGTTGAACTCATCAAGCTGTTGCACCCGGGCGTTGCGGCGGTCAATCAGATCGCGCAGACGCTCTTCCAGCGCCTTCAGCTCCAGCTTGCTGGCGGCCACCTGAGGATCGCGCCACTGGGTCACGGCGCGCTGGCCCTGAAGCCAGGCGGTAATTGCCGCCATCGCAGCGGTGTAGTTCTTCTTTTCAAGCGCCACGACGATTGCCTGTAGCTCATCGTCAAACGCTTCATTTTTCAGCCGTGTCAGCTGGCTTTGGATGATGTCGTCATCTTCCAGTTCAATGGCATTTTTAATGATTTCTAGCCGTTTGATCGGTGTGCTCATGATGCCTTTCGCTTTGGCGCTTAAGTATTTGAGTTAAGGTTAGTTGTTGTAAAAGCTACAGGAAATAATACACACGGATGATGATCGGCGCGATGGGGGATTTCTTTAGTTTTGCAGTTTGTGAGGTGGGGAAGTGAGCTGGAGCCTGTAAGGTGGAGGGGGAGGATAGCTCCGTTTCCTGCTCTACCTGTGAAACCACGCTTGGCTATTGGCTTTGTAGTTCCTTCAACGCGCCTTGTGCGGCATTCTCAATCTTATTGCAGAACGCTTTAGCGCCTTCCGGACAGCTATCCACGGTGTTTCTCACGACTTTATCGAGCTCGCGATCGTTCGTGGTAGTATCGATGTGATTAATCATCCATGACTCAAAAGCGCGATCGTTTACAGATAGCTGCATGAGTTGATGGGAGGTCTTCCAGTTGTTGGCTAACAGCCCGACAATAGTCGCTGATATCCCTTCTGCGATATATCCCTCATCACACTGTCTGTAATTTTTGTAAAAAGAATGGACGCCTTGCCAGTCCTGAATGACAGAGGCTGCGTTATCTGCCCTGTCCATTTCTTCAACAGAAGTACAGTCATTTGCATAAGCCACGCGCGATATCACTAACATAATCAAAAACAACTGCATCGTTTTCATATCAAGTTCATTCCCGGTGGGATATAGATATTTTCAAATTTCTGCGTCGCACTCATGGCCGAGCAGGCGCTGTTATTTGATACGGTGATGGTTGAAAGGGAGGATTTGGCCATGTGCTCTTTTATTTTCTTCATCGCCTCATCAGTAGTTCGAATGCATCCCATCGTCGGATGTTCTGGCCCCGGTTTATAACGGCTATGCGCCTGACCTGAATGTACACCTACTCCCGGGTGTCCAGGATAGCTAAATCGAATGATTCCATAAGTCCCATACGAACCATCTTCACTATCGCCTGGGTGTAAATGTGGCTTTGATTTATCCTGTATCTGATATGTGCCGTTACTAATGTGTTTGAATGTGGCTCTGCGATCGACGTTATTATAAGCGGTCCACGTGTCAACAATAGAGCCATCACTACCTAGCAATGAAAGCATATGGGCACAACCATCAAAAGTAAGTCTGGCCATAAATGCCTCCGCTAGGCTGTAGTTCTTTCATTCCATGAATCAGAGTGAATGAGATTGCCATCGACAAATTTCCAGGTGATTTTCTCGTAGCGTAGTTCAACGATTTCCATATGGTTAAGATGCTGGGTGTGCGGATCTTTACAGTTCGCCATTACCGGTGTAACCGAAACGACTTTGACGTTTTCCAAAAACATATTGAAATATTCCTCTTCCAGACCTGCATCGTTTATACGGTACCATTTCATCTCCGCTGATTTCAGAAGCTGCCCGGTAGATACGGCTTTGTACAGGTAGGTCGAGGCGCTATCAAACTCTTTCCCGATAGTAAAAGCACCGTGTACACGTGTTCCTGTTTGTTTTCCTGTATTATCGTCTACAGGGATATGCAGGCCATGCGAAAAGGTGATCACTTCAATACTGCCTTCGCGATTTTGTACATCAGATGACCCTTTGATGGGTCGCCGCCGTCGTCTTTCAGAAATAAATGAGCTGGAATTGGCATGAGTTGGTTTCCAAATGGCTTGTAAATTATTTATACGTTACATTATTATCTTTTTTTAATTTGTAACTTTTTTCTTTTTTTAGGATACGGTAATTAATTTATGGTATGAGGAATGTTGTTTTTATTAGACTGGCGAATGTATTGCGCTCTCTGTTAATGTTTAACGAAAGCCTGGCTCGCTAATGTTTAAACGTAAACAGCAGATATGTTAACCCGGCCATTAGGCCGGGATGTTATTTAAAACGCTATTTGTCTCGCTTGATATTGGGGACATCTCCTAAGTCATTCAATGCACCCGGGAATGTCTTCAACCATGTTGCTACTTTCTGTTTGTTAATATTAACTACGCTCATGCCTTCAAGATAACCCTATAATTCACGTGTATGTTGTGGCGTTTACACTCTCATAGCAGTTACGAAAATTGGTCATTGGTTTGGATAGCGCTCTCAAATCCAACCGCCGGTAGGATTCTCACGACCCACCCTCAATTAACCTCGCTGTAAATCCCCACCACGCGACCCACCGTTTTTATCTCGTCGATACCGCATTCAAACGGAACCTTGCCGCCCGCCACGTGGAGTTTTTTACCCGGCAGCAGCGTGAGGTCGCGGATGCTGGCGGTGCCTTCAATCTCAACCAGCCACAGGCCGTCGGTTAACGATGCTTCTTTTTCAATAAAGTGCAGCTTCCCCTCCGCCCGAACGGCGATGCCGCGAGCCAGCGGTTTGCTAAAGAAACCAGAGTCGATACTCAAAGTGGTATTTTCTTCCAGCCTTCCATCACTCAGTGTGAATGTGGAAACCGAAACCGGATCGCCCGGCGCGGGGTTACCTTCAAACTGTGCTCCTTGTCCGGTCATCAGCCAGCGAAGGCTGGCACCGGTGTCCAGCGCGCACTGAACCGCAAAGTCGTAAGAGACGGTACCGCGCGCGTAGCGGTTCTGAAGCGAGCTGGCGGCGATACTAAAGTGCCGGGCCAGCTGGATTTTCTGGGTGAAACCATATACCTGACAGATTCTATCGAGTAACTCTTCATTATTCACTTGAGAATCTAAAATCAAAATATATTCCTTTGGGTGTTTACTAATACTCATTTGGGTATTAGTATCATTGCAAATTCGGGCAATCAGCGGCAGACGTTGGCAAACAGAGGCTAGTGATTGCAGACATTATCAAAATGGGAATCATGCAGCATGGCATCTGAAATCGCAATCATCAAACGGCGGAAAAAAACCGTGCTCTGCCCGATTTCAGCGCACTAGCGTGCATGAATTTACGCGAGGCGAGATATGGCGATAGAAGCTGCCCGTGCAAGGGTTCCACTAAGCGTGGGGGCGCGTCTTAGCGGGCTTAACCACGTCGCTGAACTGCGCGCCCGATACGGGAGCGATAGCGGAAAAGAGCTGGCGCGGTTTATGGCAGACATGCGCGATAGGCGCGATCCCTGTTTTGAGGAGAACAGCAGGGCGCTGGCCGCCCTCTTTTTCCTGGCGAGATTGCCCGTCGCCCGTCATGAGTGCGAGCTCGGTGAACTAACCACACAGGAGAAAAGGGCGCTGATTAACGCCATGAACCATTTTCGTGCTGTTGTGAGTTTATTCCCTGAACGGCTGACCATGCCGATATAACCCAACCAGAAACCTAATGGCGTAAACCCGCCGGGCATCCTTTTGCCTGAATTTAAGGAGAACGCGTGATGCGAAACAGTGAAAACCGCCCTTATCCAACCGGAAGTGAAGAACTGAAGCGCCTGCTGGCAGAGGCAAAAACAGAGGAACGATGCGCGCGAGCCCTCGCGGTCTCCCTTCGTCTGGAGGCCCTGGCGAGCCATATCTACAAAACCGGCATGAGCGGAGAAGATGTTGCCGAACTGCTGTGCCATGAGGCGGCCCGCTACGAGCGCGAATCCCAGGAGCTGCACTGATGGCCGATTTTATCGATCTTGCGCAGGCGCGCGAGCAGGAAGACAGAGAGCGGTACATTAATCGCGCCCGCAGACGACCCGTATCGCCTTCGCGTTTCCTCTGCGAGGACTGCGAGGCCCCGATACCGGAGGCGCGCCGCATAGCGGTGCCCGGCGTAGCCCTGTGCGTAACCTGCCAGGAGATTGCAGAGATGAAAAATAAACACGTCCGGGGAGGATAAGTTGGCTACGTCATTTGCTTATCCGTGGAATGCCCCACGGTTGGCCGTTGCCAGCCCTTATCTCACCCATGCCCAACAGCAGCGCCGCGATCGCCTTTTCGCGGCGCTGCAGCAGGCAAGAATTTCCCTCTCACAGCAGCCTGAGTGCGTACGCTTCGAAATTTGGCGCACGGTTGACGTCCTCGAACAGCATCGGGGCAGCCCGCAGGCTAACGCCTTTTTGATCCGCTTCTGCAAAAGGATGTTACCTCGCCTGCGGCGGGTCTCCGATCGCTATGCCTGCACAGGCCTGCACGACGAGGCCTCCAGGGCCGTGTTCGACGGCCATTTCGACACTCAGCTTCTGCAATACCTCGCCTCGCGGATGGTCGAACTGGTTGCCCGCTATAACCGCCTTCCGGATATGTCCCGCGCGGACATCGACCTGCTGGCCGCAGATATCGCCAGCTTTATTCGCGGCGAGCTGGCGAATATTAACGATGCTGAAATGGGCGAATACCAGACGCTGTACGTCTGGTATCAGCGCGCAGGACTGATCGCCCGGCAGTTCAACGTGTCGCCTCCGCACTGGGAGCGGGTGTCGAAGACGTTTTTCAACAAAGATGACGTTGCCGCGGCGGTGATCCGCTTGTTTTCCGAGGCGTGGTGGCGCGGGCGCCTGCGTCGTGTCGCGGCTGCCTGGCGCGAACATCTGCAGATTGCCCTCGGCAACGTCAGCAAACGGAGAGCGGCGTATGCGAGCAAACGCTGCGTGACCGAGTGGCGCGAGCAGAAGCGCCGCACGCGCGAATTTCTCAAGGGCATGGAGCTGGAAGATGAAGAGGGCAACCGCATCAGCCTGATTGAAAAATACGACAGCTCGGTGGCCAACCCGGCGATACGTCGCTGTGAACTGATGACCCGCATCCGCGGGTTTGAAAATATCTGTGAGGCGCTGGGCTACGTGGGCGAGTTCTATACCTTAACCGCGCCCGCGCAGTATCACGCGACGCTGAAATCAGGCTTCCCCAACGCGAAGTGGAACGGGGCCAGCCCGGCGGATACGCAAATCTACTTTACCCGCCTGTGGGCGCGTATCCGGGCAAAACTGCACCGGGACGGGCGCCGTATCTTTGGTATCCGCGTTGCGGAACCCCATCACGACGGTACGCCCCACTGGCACATGCTGATGTTTATGCTGCCGGAAGACGTCGAATGCGTTCGCCGGATTATCGGGGATTATGCCCGGCAGGAGGATGCCGTTGAGCTGCAGAGCGAAAGCGCCAGACAGGCGCGCTTTCACGCGGACGCGATCGATCCTCAGAAAGGCAGCGCTACCGGCTATATCGCCAAATACATCTCAAAGAATATCGACGGCTATGCGCTCGATGGCGAGACCGATAACGAAAGCGGCGGGCTGCTGAAGGAGACAGCGTCCGCCGTGTCGGCCTGGGCGGGACGCTGGCACATTCGCCAGTTTCAGTTCATCGGCGGCGCGCCGGTAACGGTCTACCGCGAGCTGCGACGTCTGGCGGATACCGATGCCGCGCGCGGTCTGAGCGTTGAATTTGCCGCCGTCCATGATGCTGCCGACGCCGGGGACTGGGCGGGTTACGTTACTGCGCAGGGCGGGCCGTTTGTACGTCGCGATGATTTACAGGTGCGCACGCTGTATGAGCCGCGCGCCGGGTTTAACCAGTACGGCGAGGAAAGGGTCCGCATCCGCGGCGTGTACGATTCCGCCGTTGGCGCGGGCAGCCCGATTGTAACCCGACTCACGCAGTGGAAAATTGTCCCCAAGCGGGCCGCGGATATTAAGAACGTGCCTGTCTCCTCTCGGAGTTCTGTCAATAACTGTACGCTGACCGATCTTTCTCAATCTCTTAGCCGGCGTGCGAGGCGGGCGTTAACCGAACGCATCAAATTCATCCGCCCTGGCGCTACAGCGTCCGTCGTCTACGCGAGCGACCCGCAGAACGGGGTACCGGAGAAGGTGATCGATGAGATAGGGCTCGCTACCGGGATAGCCATCAGCCGGGCAGAAGCCCTGCATCTGATGGCGGGAGGCATCAGCCGCTTTAACGATAAATGGTGCAGGGGCGCAGCTGACGGATCGCTATTTCCGGCACCGTGTTCTTACCAGCAAAAGGCGCGGAAAATCCTTGAACGTATTGGGTATTTAACGGATCTCTTCGCTCAGAGAACCCGCTAATCTCCATCCATATCATGCACATACCGTGAAGGGTTCTGATTTTTCGCTTCACTCTTTTTATGAATACGTGCTACTGTATGTTTATACAGTATCTCGTGGTGGAGGTTGTGTGGACAGAGAGTTGAACGAGCAGGTCATGATTGAACGAGTCGAGCTGATTGCGCGACTGACGACGGAAGGAACGTGTCAGGAAAGAGATCGTGAGATTGCCCTGAATTTGATTGCTGAGATTGCGCGGGGAAATTTAATCAAGAACAACGCATTTACCGTTGTGTTCTCAGCATCGCCTGTTCCGGAACGAATCAAAAAAGAGGGCAACGTTCGGGTGAACATTACTCTCGATAAAGATCAGCAGATCGATCATGCCGTCGTTGAGGCATTTCAGTGCGAATTGACCCGCAGAATACGCTCCCTGTTTCCGTCATCGCGGGTGAACGTGAAAATCGGATCGGTGACGGGGGTCGAGCTCCAGGGGCTTGAAAAAGAAGCCGATCGCGAGGCGCTGGACGCTATCCTCCGGGAAGTCTGGGAAGACGAGAGCTGGCGCTAGCCCAGCGTTATTACCCGAACGCCACACCCTCATTCAGATTTTGCGCTTTCGTTGACCCACGCTTCGCTGCGCGCGGACGATCTGTTGTGCCCGCGATTGTCCATCTCTCAGCGATAGCGAAAAGCCTGCTGGCCCGGGAAACTCTACAGTACCTGGAAACCGGATGTTGGGAGCGTCTGATGAAAATCTATGCAATGCAGGGGGACACGCTTGATGCCGTTTGCGCCCGCTTTTATGGGCGCACGGCTGGCGTCGTTGAAGCCGTTCTGAAGGCCAATCCTGGCCTCGCGGAGTTAGGCGTTATCTTGCCTCACGGCACGCCGGTAGAGATGCCGGAGGTAAATAGCGCCCCCACAAAAGAATCCATAAACCTATGGGACTGAGCCTGGAGAAAATCACCACGTTTATCGCCTACTGGCTGGCCGTGGCGCTGGCCTGGTTCGGGGCGATGTCTCCTGAAAAAGTCGCGCTGTACGTGGGGAGTCTGTGCGCCATTTTTACCGCATTAACGAATTACTGGTTTAAGCGAAAAACCTGGCGCTATCTCCAGTCTCTTGGCCTCGATAAGAAGAGCATTCGTGAACTCAATCATTAAGCGTTGCAGCGTCGCCGGCGTGCTGGCCCTGGCGGTGCTGATGCCTGACTTTCGATTACTGAAAACGTCCCCGGAAGGATTGGCGTTGATTGCCGATCTCGAAGGATGTCGCCTCTCGCCCTACCGGTGTAGCGCCGGCGTATGGACGTCCGGCATTGGCCACACGGCAAACGTTTTGCCGACGCGGGACATTACCGAGCGTGAGGCTGCGGTAAATCTGGTCGCTGATGTGCTCAACGTTGAGCGGCGTCTGGCGGCGTGTGCACCGGTGGAGATGCCGCCCCGGGTCTATGACGCGCTGGTGAGTTTTACCTTTAATGTCGGCGCAGGCGCTGCCTGCCGTTCGACGCTGGTGTCCTTTATCAAACGTAAACAGTGGCCGCAGGCATGCGGGCAGCTTATCCGCTGGGTGTACGTCAACGGCGTCAAAAATGCCGGGCTGGAAAACCGTCGCGTCCGCGAGAAGGCCTGGTGCATGAAGGGGCTGCCATGAGAACGCTCATGCTGGCGCTGGCCGGACTGCTGGCCATCGCGCTGTGGTTTCGTCATGACAACCTGAACCTGTCCCGTTCCTTAGCCACGGCCAACCGGGTCGCCAGCGAGCAAAAAACGGCCCTTGCCACGCTTAACCAGCAGCTGTCCCTGTCGCAGCGGATGGCCAAAGCAAATGAAAACGCCCAGGTCAGGCTCCGTGAGGAGCTTGTTACCGCGGGCGAGGAGAGGGCAAGACGGGAAGCGACTATCGGGAGATTACTCAATGAAAATGAAGCGTTACGCCGCTGGTATACCGCTCAGCTGCCTGATGCTGTCCGCAGGCTGCACACCCGCACCGCCTGCGCCTCCGCAGCCCATTGTTTACAACGCCTGCCCGAAGGTGAGCCGCTGCCCGATGCCGGGAAGCGAGTCCGCCACTAACGGCGATCTCAGCGCGGATATTCGCAGGCTGGAATACGCCCTTATCGCCTGCGCGCTGCAGGTTGAAACCATCAAAGACTGTCAGGATAAACTCGATGCACAAACTCAAGAGCCTGCGTCAGGCATTAATTGACGCGATCCCCCAGCTGAATGCCAACCCGGAGCGCCTGCAGATGTCGGTCGGCAGCGGCAATATAGACGCCCGCCTGGCCTCCTCGCTCTCCTTTGAAAAACGGTATGCGCTGAACGCGAAGGTCAGCGGCTTCACCGGCGACAGCGAGGGATTTTTTGTCCCGGTGCTGGCCTGGCTGCGGGAAAACCAGCCGGATATTTTTACCCTCGATGACGGACGCAAAAACGGATACAGCTTCGCTATCGTCTCAAACGATGACGATACGATGGATATCAGCATCAGCATGCAATTAACCGAGCGCATTCTTGTTTCCAAGGAACGGGGTGTTCTGCACGCGACGTATTCCCCCGAGCCGCCGCTGCCGGAGCCCGTCACGCGGCCGAAGGCGCTGTACGTCAACGGCGAGCTCGTCAGCCAGTGGGAGGACTAATTTCCCCGCGCTGAAGGCCGCCTGGCGCCTGCCGTCTGGACCGCTTGTTGTATCATCCCGCAGAAAACCCCGTCTCGTTGCTGCCGTTCCTCCTGAACGGCATTCTCTTCTCATGAATACATTAACTTCCATGAACGGCATCGCTCGCGCGATCCGCAATCTTATTCGTATCGGTGTTGTGACCGATGTTGACCTCAACAGAGGGCTTTGTCGTGTCCAGACCGGCGGGATGAAAACCACCTGGCTGAACTGGCTCACCTGTCGCGCGGGACGTTCGCGCGTGTGGTGGGCCCCTTCCGAGGGAGAGCAGGTGCTGCTGCTGGCCATCGGCGGCGAGCTTGATACCGCCTTTGTGCTGCCCGGCATTTTCTCTGACGACCATCCGGCGCCGTCCGGGTCACCTGACGCGTTCCACGTCTCGTTTCCTGACGGGGCGGTCATCGAGTACGAACCCGGTAGCGGGGCGCTGACGGTTGCAGGCATTAAAACGGCCGACATTACCGCCTCTGAATCGCTGACCGCCACCGTGCCGGAGGTGAGGGTGACGTCAACGTCCCGCATCACGCTGGATACGCCTGAAGTGGTGTGTACCAACAGGTTAATTACCGCCTCTCTTGAAGTGCAGAAGGGCGGTGTGATGGCCGGAAATATTGAGCATTCCGGCGGCAAATTCACCTCCAACGGGGTGCAGGTGGATAACCACGCGCACGGCGGTGTGCAAAGCGGCGGAAGCTGGACTAAGGGGACACAATGACGGTGCGTTACAGGGGAATGAACAGGCAGACCGGGCTTAGCCTTTCAGAGGCGGAACACATCCGGCAAAGCGTGCGCGACATTCTGGTCACGCCGATTGGCTCGCGGGTCATGCGCCGGGATTACGGCTCGCTGCTGGCGGCGATGATCGACAGGCCGCAGAGCCCGGCGCTGCGTCTGCAAATCATGGCCGCCTGTTATTCCGCCATCCAGAAATGGGAGCCGCGAATAAGCCTGACGGCCATCACTTTCGAGCGTTCGGAAAACGACGGGACGTTGTATGTCGATATCACCGGCACGCGCCCGACATCCGGACAATCCTTTTCTATCACCATTTCACTGAGTTAAACGCTATGGCTATTGTTGATCTGAGCCAGCTCGCCGCGCCTGATGTCGTGGAGGAGGTGGATTATGAAACGCTGTTGGCAGAACGAAAGGCCACCTTTGTCTCCCTCTATCCGAAAGAGGAGCGAGAGGCGATTGCACGGACGCTGACGCTGGAATCCGAGCCGATTGTGAAGCTCCTGCAGGAGAACGCCTACCAGGAAGTCATCTGGCGCCAGCGGGTTAATGAGGCTGCGCTGGCCGTGACGCTGGCCTATTCTTCCGGTCACGATCTGGACGTTATTGCGGGAAACAATAATACCGAACGCCTGACCATCACCCCGGGCGATGACACTACCATTCCGCCGACGGCTACCGTCATGGAGTCTGATGCCGACCTGCGGCTGCGTGCGCAGCAGGCATTTGAAGGATTGAGCGTCGCGGGGCCGGTTGGAGCCTATGAATATCATGGTCGAAGTGCTGACGGGCGGGTCGCTGATGTTTCGGTTGAAAGCCCTCAGCCCGCATACGTGACGATTTCGGTGTTATCCCGTGAGGGTGATGGTACCGCTCGTCCTGAACTACTGGCGGTTGTTGAAAAAGCGCTTAACGCTGAAACCGTCCGCCCGGTCGGCGATCGTGTAACGGTCCAGTCAGCAGAAATTGTGCCTTACAAGATAAACGCAACGCTCTACGTTTATCCCGGACCAGAGTCTGAACCCATCAGGCAGGCTGCAGAGCAAAGGCTGCAAAATTATATCAGCGCACAGCATCGCCTTGGACGCGATATCCGCCTGTCGGCCATTTATGCAGCACTTCACGTTGAAGGCGTGCAGCGCGTTGAACTGGAATCTCCCCACTCTGACATTGTACTGAGTAAGTCGCAGGCCTCGAACTGTACCTCGTATCAGATAGCGATCGGGGGGTCGGATGAGTGAAAGGCTATTACCCGTTGGGTCCTCACCGCTGGAAATCGCTGCTGCCGCTGCGCTCTCGAATATTGAGCGTGTGCCGGTACCGCTACGCACGTTATGGAACCCCAGCGCGTGCCCGGTGAATTTACTTCCCTACCTGGCATGGGCGCTGTCGGTAGACCGTTGGGATGAGGCGTGGCCGGAGAGCACCAAACGCAGCGTCATTATGTCCTCATTTTTCGTCCATCAGCACAAAGGAACCATCAGCGCATTGCGTCGTGTGGTGGAACCGCTTGGTTTCTTGATTGAGGTGCGCGAGTGGTGGCAGCTCGGTGAGGAGCCTGGCACGTTCCGTCTGGTTGTCGGAGTACTTGATAAAGGCATCACTGACGAAATGTATCAGGAGCTTGAACGGCTCATTGAGGATGCCAAACCGGCAAGTAGACATATGACCGGGCTGGCTATCAGCCTGAGCTCAATGGGAGAGTTTTATGTTGGCGCAGGATGCTATCACGGCGATGCGCTGGCTGTTTACCCCTATACCACTGAGGAACTTATTGTCGGTGGTGATTATTACCCGGCCTCGGCCATCCATTTGATTGATAACCTGAGAGTGAACGCATGACCGCAAAATATTTTGCCATACTGACGAATCAGGGCGCTGCGCGGCTAGCTAACGCGACGGCACTTGGTACGCAACTCAACCTGACGCAAATGGCGGTAGGCGACGCCAACGGAACGTTGCCAACCCCAGACCCGGCGCAGACGAAGCTCGTCAACCAAAAACGCATAGCGCCGCTGAACCTGCTCGCTGTTGACCCAAACAATACCAGCCAGATCATCGCTGAACAGATTATTCCCGAGAATGAGGGCGGTTTCTGGATCCGAGAGATCGGTCTCTATGACGAAGACGGCATTCTGATCGCCGTGGCTAACTGCCCGGAGACATATAAGCCTCAGCTGCAGGAAGGCAGTGGCCGCACGCAGACCATCCGCATGATTCTTATTGTGTCGAGCACATCGTCAATTTCTCTGAAAATTGATCCATCAGTTGTGCTGGCAACGCGTCAGTACGTTGACGATAAAGTTATTGAGGTAAAGGGCTACGCTGATGATCAGATGAAAAAGCATATTGCTGCTGATAATCCGCATAAACAGTACCCTTTAATCGCCAATGCGTTAAAAGAAATTGCCGATGCGGGGTTAAGCGCTGAGGTTCTCAAAAACCTTGGTTTGGGAG
>NZ_JBMKJF010000009.1:0-166500 GCF_049236945.1 Enterobacter cloacae complex sp. SHL020 | reverse complement strand
GGCTTGTCAATCGCACGCTCTGGTTCTGGGATGTAAGAATCCAGGAAGCCAGCCAGTTCGATGATTTTCGCTTCCCACTCTGCGTCGCCTTCCAGCGCTTTCAGAGCGGAACCACGAACGATTGGGGTATCGTCGCCCGGGAAATCGTACTGAGACAGCAGTTCACGAACTTCCATCTCTACCAGTTCCAGCAGCTCTTCGTCATCAACCATGTCACATTTGTTCAGGAACACGATGATGAAAGGAACGCCTACCTGACGACCCAGCAGGATGTGCTCACGAGTCTGAGGCATTGGGCCGTCAGTCGCAGCAACAACCAGGATCGCGCCGTCCATCTGCGCAGCACCGGTGATCATGTTTTTAACATAGTCGGCGTGGCCTGGGCAGTCTACGTGTGCGTAGTGGCGAGTCGGGGTGTCGTACTCAACGTGAGAGGTGTTGATGGTGATACCACGAGCTTTTTCTTCTGGTGCGTTATCGATCTGGTCGAATGCACGAGCAGAACCACCGTAGGTTTTTGCCAGAACGGTAGTGATTGCAGCGGTCAGCGTTGTTTTACCATGGTCAACGTGGCCGATAGTACCGACGTTAACGTGCGGTTTTGTACGTTCAAACTTTTCTTTAGACATCGATTGTCCCTCTAAGACACGGATAAATCGGTGATATCACCACATCAACCAGGCGAAATGCCTGAATTGTTGAATACAGTAAAATTGAAACAGAGAGAAACGGGAAGGAGAAGTGAAGTGGTGCTGATACCCAGAGTCGAACTGGGGACCTCACCCTTACCAAGGGTGCGCTCTACCAACTGAGCCATATCAGCACGTATTGGAGCGGGCAGCGGGAATCGAACCCGCATCATCAGCTTGGAAGGCTGAGGTAATAGCCATTATACGATGCCCGCATCCTGAAACTCGGCTACCCAGTTCTTTCTGTAACAAAAAAAGAGATTTCTCTCTTTTTCAGTTTGAGCTGGCTAATTTTTCCAACCAGCTCCGGCGGCATTTACGCTGCCAGAAAGTGGTGGTGGGGGAAGGATTCGAACCTTCGAAGTCTGTGACGGCAGATTTACAGTCTGCTCCCTTTGGCCGCTCGGGAACCCCACCGGACTTGATGGTGCCGACTACCGGAATCGAACTGGTGACCTACTGATTACAAGTCAGTTGCTCTACCTACTGAGCTAAGTCGGCATCAAGTAGCGCGCATTCTATGGATACCTGCGCGGTCATGCAACTAAAAATTTGCATAAAACGTTCTTTCGCTCACATTTTATGCGAACAGCGTATCAGACGCTGTAAAAGTAGTCATTTGAGGTCAAATATTCAACATATCATCGTGATTTGCACCGTATTCACCGTAGCGTGACGGCTTCCGCGTAACGCAGCGCTTTCCATCTTTTTTCTTATTATTCCCGTCATCTGGTGTTAACCTCCTGCCCATTGTCCAAAATTAACTGTGTGATGAGCCATGATCCGGCAGTGTGATGCTGGCTCACTGAAGCATGCTTATGAGCAAAAAAGAGCAAACGTTAATGACGCCTTATCTTCACTTTAACCGCAGCCAGTGGGCTGCCCTGCGTGATTCCGTCCCTATGACGCTGACGGAAGGTGAAATCGCGCGGTTAAAAGGGATAAACGAGGATCTGTCCCTGGAAGAGGTGGCAGAAATTTATCTCCCCCTCTCTCGCTTGCTTAACTTCTATATCAGCTCGAACCTGCGTCGTCAGGCCGTGCTGGAGCAGTTTCTCGGGACGAACGGTCAACGCATTCCTTATATCATTAGTATCGCAGGCAGCGTGGCCGTGGGTAAAAGTACCACCGCGCGCGTCCTGCAGGCGCTGTTGAGTCGCTGGCCGGAACACCGCAGCGTGGAGCTGATCACCACCGACGGCTTCCTGCACCCGAACGAGGTGTTAAAAGAACGCGGTCTGATGAAGAAGAAGGGTTTCCCGCTTTCTTATGATATGCACCGTCTGGTGAAGTTTGTCTCTGACCTGAAATCCGGCGTGCCGCACGTGACTGCGCCAGTCTATTCGCACCTGATCTACGATCGCATCCCGGGTGGGGATAAAACCGTGGTCCAGCCGGATATCCTGATTCTGGAAGGTCTGAACGTACTGCAAAGCGGGATGGACTATCCTCACGACCCGCATCACGTATTCGTCTCGGATTTCGTCGATTTCTCTATTTATGTCGATGCGCCGGAAGACCTGCTGCAAAACTGGTACATCAACCGCTTCCTGAAGTTCCGCGAAGGGGCCTTCACCGATCCGGATTCCTATTTCCACCACTATGCCCAGCTTTCTGAAGAAGAAGCGATCGGCGTGGCCACGGGGCTGTGGAATGAGATCAACTACGTGAACCTCAAAGAGAACATCCTGCCGACGCGCGAGCGTGCAAGCCTGATCCTCACCAAGAGCGAGAAGCACGCCGTCGACCAGATTCGCCTGCGGAAATAATCAAGCAGACATAAAAAAACCGGCTTAGCGCCGGTTTTTTCGTTATGGATGTGGCTTCTCGCCATTTTCATCCTGATCGACCGCAAAGCAGGCAACCAGCTGGCCGCCATACTCCTTCAGCTGCGGCTGGAGCTGGGTGCACGGGCCAAAGCGGCGGCTGCAGCGGGCGTTGAATGCACATCCCGGAGGCGGATTCAGCGGGCTTGGCAGTTCACCCGTCAGCTTAATACGCTCACGACGATCGTCCGGGTTCAGACGCGGCGTCGCAGACAGCAGCGCCTGGGTATACGGGTGACGAGGGTTATTAAAGATCTGGTCTTTAGTCCCCTTCTCCACGCAGCGTCCCAGGTACATCACCATCACTTCATCAGCAATGTGCTCGACAACCGACAGGTCGTGGGAGATGAACACGTAAGACAGCCCCAGCTCCTGCTGGAGATCCATCATAAGGTTCAGCACCTGCGCACGTACGGATACGTCGAGCGCGGAGACCGGCTCATCGGCAATCACCACGTCCGGATCGAGCATCAGCCCGCGCGCAATAGCAATACGCTGACGCTGGCCGCCGGAGAACATGTGCGGATAGCGATCGTAATGCTCGGTTTTGAGGCCGACCTTCGCCATCATCGCCAGCGCTTTTTCACGGCGCTGCTCCTTGCTCAGATTACTGTTGATCAGCAGCGGCTCTTCCAGAATCTGCCCGACTTTTTTACGCGGATTCAAAGAACCATACGGGTTCTGGAACACAATCTGGATTTTCTGGCGACGCAGCTTCTGCGCCTGCGGATCGTGCTTGAGCAGATCCTGCCCCTGATAGTAGAGTTCGCCGCCGGTCGGCACTTCAATCATCGTCAGCAGACGGCCCAGCGTGGATTTGCCGCAGCCTGACTCCCCTACTACCGCCAGCGTTTTGCCGCGTTCGAGGTTAAAAGAGACGCCGTCCAGCGCTTTCACCAGGCGTTCAGGGGCAAACAGCCCCTTCTTCACCGGGTAGTATTTTTTCAGATCGATGGCCTGCAGCAGCGGTTGTTGCGTGGTGGCCTGTTGCGTACTCATAGTGTTGGCCTCCCGGCATCATCGAGTGGGTAGTGGCATTTCGACTGACGACCGTCAGCAAGCTGGTTCAGCTCTGGCTCTTCTGCCCGGCATTTGTCCGTCGCATACGGACAGCGCGGATTG
This sequence comes from Enterobacter cloacae complex sp. SHL020, assembly GCF_049236945.1. Classification (NCBI taxonomy): domain Bacteria; kingdom Pseudomonadati; phylum Pseudomonadota; class Gammaproteobacteria; order Enterobacterales; family Enterobacteriaceae; genus Enterobacter; species Enterobacter cloacae complex sp. SHL020. The sequence continues at coordinate 162,863 of NZ_JBMKJF010000009.1, read as the reverse complement.
AGCAGACAGCCCTGCGGACGGTCATATTTACCCGGTACCACACCCGGCAGCGATGCCAGACGCGCTTTGTCCTGGGCAAACTCCGGCAGCGCGCGTAACAGCGCCTGGGTATACGGATGACGCGGCGCGCGGAAAATATCGTGTGAATTTCCGGTTTCGACCACCTGGCCGGCATACATCACGATGATTTTGTGCGCGGCTTCGGCCACCAGCGCCAGATCGTGCGTAATCAGCACCAGCGCCATATTCTCTTTCTGCTGCAGCTCCAGCAGCAGTTCGATGATTTGCGCCTGGATGGTCACATCCAGCGCCGTCGTTGGTTCATCTGCAATCAGCAGTTTTGGTCGACAGGCAATCGCCATCGCGATCATCACGCGCTGGCTCATCCCGCCGGAGAGCTGGTGCGGGTAAACGTCCAGGCGTGATGCCGGGTCAGGAATACCCACCTGGTTCAGCAGGTCGATCGCCCGCTGACGACGGGTTTTCTTATTCCCGCCCTGATGCACCTTAATCGCTTCCATAATCTGGAAACCAACGGTGTAGCAAGGGTTCAGGCTGGTCATGGGATCCTGGAAAATCATCGCCACTTCGGCACCCACCAGCTGGCGGCGCTGTTTTTCAGAAATGCGCTTCAGATCCTGACCGTTGAACTGCAGGTTTTCCGCCATCACGCGGCCCGGGTAATCAATCAGCCCCATGATCGCCAGCGAGCTCACCGACTTACCGGAGCCGGACTCCCCGACGATACCAACCACTTCGCCCTGATTTACGCTGTAGCTGATGCGGTCCACGGCGCGAAACGGGGTGCCTTCGTCGCCGAAGTGCACCGATAATTTATCTACATTTAATAACGCCATCTCGTGCCTCTTACTGCTTCAGTTTGGGATCAAGCGCATCACGCAGGCCATCACCCATCAGGTTAAATGCCAGCACCGTCAGCAGGATTGCCAGACCCGGGAAGGTGACAACCCACCAGGCGCTTTGTGCGAACTGCAACACGTCGGAGAGCATGGTGCCCCACTCCGGTGTTGGCGGCTGCGCACCCATGCCCAGGAAGCCAAGAGCGGCCATATCAAGAATGGCGTTAGAGAAACCGAGCGACGCCTGAACAATCAGCGGCGCAAGGCAGTTCGGGAAGATATTGACGAACATCTGGCGCATCGCACCGGCACCCGCCACGCGAGAAGCGGTGACGTAATCGCGGTTCACTTCCACCAGCACCGCCGCACGGGTTAAACGCACGTAGTGAGGGAGCGCCACGAAGGTCAACGCCAGCGCGGCGTTGCCTATCGACGGGCCGAAGATCGCCACCAGCACCAGCGCCAGCAGCAGGCTTGGCAACGCCAGCATGATATCGACGATACGCATGATGATGTTATCAACGATGCCGCCGAAGTAACCGGCAACCAGGCCGAGAACGATCCCCATAATCAGAGACAACACCACCACCAGGCAGCCGACCAGCAGCGACAGGCGCGCGCCGTACATAAGACGCGACAGCACGTCGCGGCCCACGTCATCGGTACCCAGCAGGTGCGCCAGGCTGCCGCCGTCCTGCCACGCAGGCGGCGCGAGCAGCGCATCGCGGAACTGGTCCGCCGGGTTATACGGTGCGAGGAAGTTCGCAAACACCGCAATCAGGATCATGATTACGACATACACCAGCCCTACCACCGCGCCTTTATTGCGCTTGAAGTAGTGCCAGAATTCCTGCAGCGGCGTCATAGGAACCGGTGCAGCGACCACTTTATTTTGAGTGACTTGTGACATGATGGTCCCTTACTTCTTATGACGAATACGCGGGTTCACCACGCCGTACAGCAAATCGACCAGCAGGTTGACGAGGATAATCATCGTCGCGACCAGCAGTACACCGCCCTGCACAACCGGATAGTCACGGCGTTGCAGCGCGTCAATCAGCCAGCGTCCAAGGCCCGGCCAGGAGAAGATGGTTTCGGTCAGGATCGCCCCCGCCAGCAACGTCCCCACCTGGAGACCGATAACGGTCACCACCGGCAGCATGGCATTACGCAGCGCGTGAACGATGATGACGCGCATACGCGTCAGACCCTTGGCGCGCGCGGTGCGGATATAATCCTCACCCAGCACTTCCAGCATCGATGAACGGGTCATTCGCACGATCACCGCCAGAGGAATGGTGCCCAGCACCATGGCAGGCAGGATCATATGCGCCACGGCATCAATGAAGTTGCCCTCTTCGCCCCAGATAGCTGTATCAATCAGCATAAAACCGGTAAGCGGGTTGGAGTCATCCAGGAAGACCATATCACTGACGCGCCCTGAGACCGGTGTCAGATTAAGCTGCACCGATACCAGCATGATCAGCATCATGCCCCACCAGAAGATAGGCATGGAGTAGCCGGTCAGCGCCAGGCCCACGGCGGTGTGGTCAAAAATAGAGCCACGCTTGACGGCAGCCAGTACCCCGACAGGAATACCCACCGCAGTGGCGAAAATCATAGCGCAGACGCCAAGCTCCAGCGTCGCTTTAAAACGCGGCACGAACTCGTCCCACACCGGAAGACGGCTTTTCAGCGAAATCCCTAAGTCGCCGTGCAATACGCCCCAGATATAGTGGAGGTACTGCTGCCACATCGGCTTATCGAGACCGAGTTCCGCCAGCAGCTGTGCATGGCGCTCAGGGGAAATACCACGCTCGCCCGCCATAATCATTACCGGGTCGCCGGGGATCATATGGACGAAGGCAAAAGTGAGAAGGGTGATACCGATAAACGTGGGGATAACAAGTCCCAGACGTCGGAGGATGAACTGCAACATAACCCGGATTCTCTCTGATGACGCACGACCAGTGGCGTGACGTCTGTATTGCTCACAAATGTAAATTCCCTCTCCTAGCGGGAGAGGGTTAGGGTGAAGGGCGTGCATGCATCCCCTCACCCCTGCCCTCTCCCAAGAGGAGAGGGAGAACACCCTACTTATTATTCAACAGATACGTTTTCGAAGTGGTGTTTGCCCAGTGGATCAACCACGTAGCCTTTCACTTCTTTACGCACTGGTTCGTACACGGTGGAGTGAGCAACAATCAGCGCCGGAGCCTGATCGTGCATAACAACCTGCGCCTGCTTGTACAGTTCGATACGTTTGTTGTGATCGTCGGTCGCACGCGCCGGCTGGATCAGGTCTTCAAACGGCTTGTAGCACCAGCGAGAGTAGTTAGAACCGTCTTTCGCCGCCGCGCAGCTGAACAGGGTGGCGAAGAAGTTGTCCGGATCCCCGTTATCACCGGTCCAGCCCATCATTACCGCCTGGTGTTCACCCGCTTTGGCGCGCTTCAGGTACTCGCCCCACTCGTAGGTCACAATCTTGGCCTGAACGCCAACCTTAGCCCAGTCAGCCTGAACCATTTCCGCCATACGGCGTGCGTTCGGGTTGTACGGACGCTGTACCGGCATCGCCCACAGCTCAACGGTAAAGCCTTTGTCCTGGCCCGCTTCTTTCAGCAGCGCTTTCGCTTTCTCAGGATCGTAGGTGTAGTCTTTAACGTCGTCGTTATAGCCCCACATGGTTGGTGGGATCAGGTTTTTGGCAGCAACGCCAGCGCCCTGGTAAACCGCCTTGATAATCGCTTCTTTGTTCACCGCATAGGTCAGCGCCTGACGCACCTTCACGTCATCAAACGGTTTCTTCTCGGTGTTGAAGGAGAGATAGCCCACGTTCAGGCCAGCCTGCTCCAGCAGGTTGATGTTCTTGTCCTGCTTCATGCGGGCGATGTCTGCCGGGTTCGGGTACGGCATCACCTGGCATTCGTTTTTCTGCAGTTTTGCATAACGCACTGATGCATCAGGCGTGATGGAGAAGACCAGACGGTCAATCTTCGGCTTGGTGCCCCAGTAGCCTTCGAATGCTTTATACAGAATACGGGAGTCTTTCTGGTACTGCAGCAGCTGGAATGGACCGGTACCGATTGGGTTCAGGTCGACTTTTTCCGGCGTACCGGCTTTCAGCATGTTGTCCGCGTACTCTTTGGACAGAATAGAGGCGAAGTCCATGGCCAGGTCAGCCAGGAATGGCGCTTCCGGACGCGTCAGCACGAACTGAACCGTTTTATCGTCCACTTTTTTCACTTCAGCGATCAGGTCCGGCAGACCCATCCCTTCGAAGTATTCATAGCTGCCGCCAGACACTTTATGGTACGGGTTCTGAGCGTTTTTCTGACGGTCAAAGGAGAACACAACGTCGTCGGCGTTAAAGTCGCGCGTTGGTTTGAATTCTTTGCTGTCCTGCCACTTCACACCCTGGCGCAGGTGGAAGGTATAGGTTTTACCGTCTTCGCTGACGTCCCACTTCTCGGCCAGACCCGGAATCACTTCCGTGGTACCGGTTTTGAATTCAACCAGACGGTTATAGATCGGTACAGAGCTTGCGTCGTAAGTCGTACCAGAGGTAAAGAGCTGTGGGTTAAAGCCTTCCGGCGAGCCTTCAGAACAGTAAACCAGGGTTTTTGCCTGTACGCTTGCTGCCACGGTCATAGCCACCAGGCTCAGACCAAGCTTCAGCATCCCTGACTTCTTCAAGGAAATACTCATTATTCTGCTCCAATGTGATGTTTTGCTTTGTTGTGTTACGCCGCCAGACCTTTATTTATTTTTTACCCGGTCCGGTCGGAGATGCCCGAAGGCTTTAAAGGGATGGAGAATCCTTTCAGAAGAGCGTTTGAGTTGCAGCGCAGATCGTCCCTGAAATGCCCCTCATGCCCTACAATCTGTCAACAGAATGTGAAAACGTCAATACAGGTGACGGGGATTTACGCTGAGTGTGAGAAACCGCAAACAAAGATTAAAAAAACTATGTATGCCAGTTTTCAGCAGGGAAATTTATGCTACTCGCTATCTTGCAGCACAAGTCTCTTCATATTTCGCAACAATCAGTGATTAACTTTTATTCAGAATGGGTAAATTTTCTTGCGGAATGGTGATTATCTGAGCACTAAATACCGCGAACGTTAAAACGCACAGCGAAAAATGCTGAGGTTATCCATAAGCAACGCGAAAAAAGATCAATCTATATATAAAAAAATACAATGGATTATGTCACAAAATCGTTAACAGGCAGGGAGAAGCAGGCCTAAGGGGCGTTTTGGATACTCTGACGGTATAAGATCATAATGCAAAAAGGGCTAACCTTGCGGTTAGCCCTTTTCAGAATGTGGTCGGCGAGAGAGGATTCGAACCTCCGACCCACTGGTCCCAAACCAGTTGCGCTACCAAGCTGCGCTACTCGCCGAATGCGGAGCGCATCTTACTGCTGAGGTGCGCCCCCGTCAATCCCTTATTTTCAAAAAGCCATTCAACTGGCGATATTCTCGCCAGAGCAGCTACTGCGCGGCTTTTACGCTGTTATCAGGGAGTTTACACCAGTTGTTGTTTTCGTTAATCCCACCGTTCGGTGAGGTATAACCGAGACAACCCATAATGGTGTCGTACAGCTCAACGTGGCGACGCGGCACCTTCATCTCCGCCTCTTTTTTCAGCTGAGCAAACATCTTCGCCTTCTCCGGATTTTCAAGATACTTATCCGACATCCACATGATCATCGGCACGCGGAACTGTTCCGGCGGTGCCAGCTTGCGCGGCGTACCGTGCAGATGCTCTTTCTCATTGATGGATTCACCGTGATCTGCCGCGTAAATCACAATCGCTTTTTTATCGCGCAGCTGGTCGATCACCCGGCTCAGGAAGGTATCCACGTACAGCACCGAGTTGTCGTAGGCGTTGATCAGCTCCTGCTTGCTGCAGTCTTTATTAATGCCCACGCACTCAGGCTGCCACTTCGCGAAATCACGCGTGTATCGCTGGTAGTAGCTGTAATGCGACCCTTTGGTATGCAGAATAACCAGATGCTTACCCTGCGGATGGTTCTTGAGGGACTGGGACATCTCTTCCAGCAGCAGCATGTCGTCGACGTTTTTGCCGCGGTTACGCGGTTCGGCGCCAATCTGCTCGCGGTACGCGATGTTATCTGCCAGCGTGTTGGTGTAGAACCACATCTCACTTTGCATGGCGAACAGGTCAGAGCTAAATCCAAGCTGCTTCAGCACGGCAAACACGTTCTGCTCTTTCAGCGTGCGTTGCGGGTTATCGCTTGCACCGCCTTCACGCACAAACATGCAGCGCAGCGAGAGCTTGGTTGCGGTATCGCAGGAGTAGCCACGGTAGGCCACCAGGTTTTTCTCCTGCGCCAGCTTTGGCGTGGTATCCCGGTTATAGCCGAGAATACCCATATGATCCCAGCGCGTCGTTTCGCCTATGACAAAGACGACGTACGTATCATCAATCCCGTCGGCTGGCGGCTGGTAGGTGAATTGTTTCGTTGGATTGATCAGCGATTTCACATCACTGGATTCGTCCGCCTGCGCCCAGGCATACAGCCCTAACGCTGACAGCCAGTTAGATGGCAAATACGAGTTTGCCACCACGCCGCCATAGCTTGGCATATCCACGCCCGTCGCTTTTTCGACGCGTTTTTGCTGCGTTTCCATCAGGCGGATAGGCGCCCACACCAGCAGACCGGCCAGCAGGACGACGACGATATTGCGGATCCGCTGTCCACGGGTGCGCAGCTGGCGTAACAGCGTATAGCGGCACGTATTGCTCCAGATAAAGAACAGCGGGATCAGACAGGCTAAAACCGTCCAGACGATAAAGCCTTTCCCTACCACCTCTTTCGAGAGGTCGATATCCGTGGTCATCACCGAGGCAACGATACCGTAACCAATGACCACGTTCATAAAGGTCATGTAATAGCTTGCGGCGGCGGAAATAATCACCACCAGCGAGGCCAAAATTTGCCAGGTACGTCGACCAAAAAGGGACAGGAGGCGTAAGAGGAAGAAGGTCGCGAGAACGGAGCCGAATACTTCAATTGCGGCAAATATACCATTACTTAGGGTAAGGTTTTCAACATACCCTTCCACTCTTCTGAACAGTACCGCGCCATTCAGAAATAATCCGATATAGACAGCCAGCATCAGACACAATCTTTGCTGGGTAAGAGACCTAATGTATTTCATGCAAACAACCCTGGGGGAAGGGGTATAAAGACCCGTCGAATCTCAAAGAGAAAGCGGACAGAGTAAGTAAATGCGTAAGGAAGCGTTATGAGAAACGTCTACAAGCGCGGTAAGTAGACCACAGCGGGAGAGAAAAGTGGCAGCAGAGAGTGTGATCGGTGTAAATTTTTACAAAATATCGAGACGGGAAGCGTCTCGCATAAAGAAAAAAGAGGCCACGGAGGCCTCTTTCATACAGCTTAAGCGTGCGCTTCCTTGAATACTTCGCGCTGCGGCTGGCGAATCGTGGTCGAGAGCGCCAGCGAGATAATCAGCAAGGCAAATATTACGCAGAAGGTCACGTAGAACCCGCCGAACAGGGAGGCAATCAGCGAGCCGCAGATACTGCCGATCCCGAAGCCAAGATAGATAACGCCGTAGTTTTTCGCCAGATTGTTCAGGCCAAAGAACTCGCTCACCAGTGACGGAAAGACGGTAATGGTGCCGCCGAAGTTAAAGGCCACGCAGGCAATCGCCGCAAAGAAGGTGGCTTCATTCAGCGGAGCGAACAGCAGCGCCGCCATACCGACCAGCGAAACCACCTGCCCAATCGTAATCACACGGATGCGGGCAATCTTGTCAGACAGAATACCGAGCACCAGACGACCGGAGAGGTTGGCAATGGAGATGACCGTCACCGCATTCGCCGCCGTAGCCGCATCCAGCTTCACCATCCCCTGCGCGATATCCTTCGCCACGCCGATGACATACAGACCGCTCATGCAGGCCGTCAGGAACATCACCGCCAGCATCCAGTACTGCGGTTTACGCATAGATTGCGCGAGAGTGAAGTCGTTCTCCACCACGCCGTTAACGGATTTGACCTCCTGCTGCGGCGCATCGGTCATCAGCGTGGCGCCGAACAGAATCATCACCAGCACGATTGCGCCCCAGATCATAAAGGTGTTTTCGAGGCCAACGGACGCCAGCAGATGGGAGTCGATAAATTTGAACCCGAGGCTGCCCAGGCCATAGGAGCCGATGGCGAACGCAGAGATTAAGCCTTTACGCTCCGGGAACCACTTCACGCAGTTCGACAGGGTCAGCAGGTAACCTGCGCCATCGGCCAGACCCACCAGCACGCCGGCGCTCAGCCACAGCATCATCAGGTTGCTGGAGTGCGCCGTAAGGAAAAAGCCCAACCCCAGCAGAATGCCGGACGCCATGGTCACACGCTTCACGCCAAAACGCTCCTGCAGCTTGCCAGCGACCGAAGACGAAATCGCCAGACCGAGGCTCAGCAGACCAAAGGAGAACGCGACCTGGCTGACCGGCGCGCCGAGTTTGTCGGAAAGCGCGCTGTTAAACAGGCTCCAGGTATAGACCGACCCCAGCGCAAACTGGGTGACGATGGTGCCAAAGAGCGTGAGCCAGCGCGTGCGGTTATAAGTTGATGTGTTCATGGCAGTTGTCCTGCAAGAGAAATTAAGGAAGTTCGCTGAGGACAACGATAAACAAAACCTTAATACGCCTGGGGTAAAACGGCATGAAATGCAGGCGGAACGGAATGAAATGCCTGGAATCGGGAATGAATGGCCTGGCCCGGGAATAAAGCGACAGCGTGTTAGTACCTGCTATCGCTGTATAGCCCGTGGTTGTTGTATTCGAGATGTTATCGTAACGTTTAAAAAAGTAACAACTCTAGAAATTTGCGCTAACGCCGAGGGTGTATAAAAACTCCTCACCGGTGGTGGTGTGCTCCCCCTGAGCCAGCGACGCATAGGCCGCCACGTGCGTATTAAAGGGAATATCCGTTCCCACGGTGACGTCCATCCAGCTACCGTTTTGGGCAGGGGCTGGCGTTTGCGGCATGCCAAACTGCGATTTCCACTGGTTTTCACCAAACTGCTGGTTATAGCTAATCTGCGCCCATGGCCGGAGGTCGCCATACTGGGTATTCACGCGCCACCCCAGCGTGCTGACGCTGGCATGCCAGAGCGGGTCGGTGATTGCCTGCGTCGACGCGCTATCACCAAACTCGTTGATCATCATAGGAGCCGTGCCGTCGTAGCGCCACGCGACTACCGGGCCGGTGGTGATACGCGCTGAAACCGGAAAATTCCAGCCCACGCTCATTGCCCCCTCCGTCGCGCTGCCAGACGGTATATTCAGGGCAAGACCCGGCGCATTTTGTGAAGACTGAATGCGCTCAGCCAAAATATCCTCATAACGCGGTTGGTGATCCGCGTCCCATGTATAGCGTTCCGCCGTATTATTTTGGGCGTCTGAAACGATATATTCCTGTTGCCAGGCAGACGCTGTATTACTAAAAAACAGGCAGGCTGAAATCCCCACCAGGCCAGAAGCAGCATGGCGACCACTGATTTTTTTTATCATCATCAACGCGACCCCAGAGAGAGCCGAATTCGGCGATATTTGTCGTTATTCAGGAAGAGCTTATAGCCCTTGTATTAACTATTGTCTTTATAGTAAACACGTCAAGCCAGTCAGAACGAAATATTTGCGAAATCAGTATCAATAAGGGAGATGACGGATGGAACGTTGCGGTTGGGTGAGCCAGGATCAGCTTTATATCGACTATCACGATCGGGAATGGGGCGTACCGGAAACAGATGGCAAAAAACTCTTCGAGATGATCTGCCTGGAGGGCCAGCAGGCGGGGTTGTCATGGATTACGGTGCTGAAGAAACGCGAAAACTACCGCAACGCCTTCCATCAGTTCGATCCTGTCGCCGTCGCCGCGATGACCGATGAAGATGTGGAACGCCTGGTGCAGGACGCCGGCATCATCCGTCATCGCGGTAAGATCCAGGCCATCATCGGTAACGCACGCGCTTACCTGGCGATGGAACAAAACGGCGAATCGTTCTCAGATTTTGTCTGGACGTTTGTGAACAACGATCCGCAGGTCACCCGGGCCGCCACGCTCGCGGAAATCCCGGCCTCTACCCCGGCCTCAGATGCGCTCTCGAAGGCCCTGAAAAAACGCGGCTTTAAGTTTGTCGGCTCCACCATCTGCTACGCCTTTATGCAGGCCTGTGGCCTGGTCAACGACCACGTTACCGGCTGCTTCTGTCATCCGGGAGGCCATCATGATCCGCAAATGGCAAAGTGAGAATACCGCGCCGCTTTTGAGCCTGTGGCTTGAAAGCACCACGGAAGCGCATCCGTTTATCGAGCCGGGTTACTGGAAAGAGAACGAGGCCATGGTGCGGGACGTTTATCTGCCGTCGGCGGAAACCTGGGTCTGGGAACAGGATGGCGAGCCATACGGATTTATCAGCGTGATGCAGTCTCAGTTTGTCGGCGCGCTGTTTGTCGCACCGTCATGCATCGGGAAAGGCATCGGGCGCGCGCTGCTGAACCATGTTCAACAGCGCTTCCCGCATTTAACGCTGGAGGTATATCAGAAAAATGTGCGGGCGGTGAATTTCTACCATGCTCAGGGCTTTCGCATTGAAGACAGCGCCTGGCAGGATGACACTCAGCACCCGACGTGGATCATGAGCTGGCAGGCGGATCAAACGCCGTTAAGGTAAGCTCGGGGCCTTGATATTTCTCTACCCAGGCCAGCGCCGTGTTCCCTGCGCAGCCATTCCCCAGCTTCGAGCTGGGGAGATCTTTGGTCAGCACGTTAACCGCCCCGTTTTTACAGATCCCTCCCTCGGCGGGCTCAAGGTCGGGCCATGCGCCCTGATGAATGCAGATCACGCCCGGTTTAATTCCGTCGCTCACTACCGCCCCTGCCAGCACCTGCCCGCGCGAGTTCCAGACGCGCACCACGTCGCCGTCCTCAATCCCGCGCGCTTTCGCATCGAGGGTATTCAGCGTGATCGGCTCTCGCCCGGCGACCGCATACTGCTCGCGCAGGGACGTATAGTTAAGCTGGCTGTGCAGACGGTGCGCGGGATGCGCAGACAACACCTGCAGCTGATCCGGCTGGGCGTTGCCGTGCCATTCGTCCGGCTCGAGCCACATCGGGTGTGGCGGGCAGTCGGCATAGCCAAAGCTGGCGATGCGCTCGCTGTGGATCACGATCTTTCCGCTCTCGGTTTTCAGCGGGTGGCTCTCCGGGTCGCGGCGGAAATCGGCGAAACGGACAAACTTTGCGTTCTGTTCGCTCTCCGGCATCTCGACGATCTGGTTCGCCTCCCAAAACTCAGCAAATGGCGGAAGCGTCACGCCCTGCGCCGCGCCGCGCTGGCCGGCAATCTGGTAGAAGCTCTCCAGCCATTGCAGATCGCTTTTCCCCTCGGTAAAACGCTCGCGACCGCCCGCTTCCCACAGCTCGCTCAGTTCAGCGAACACGTCAAAATCATCCCGTGCTTCGTCTCGCGGGGCCACTACGCGCTTCATCGGGACCATATGCTGGTTGCTGTAGTCGCCGGTCATGGTGAGATCGTTACGCTCAAACGAGGTGGTCGCCGGGAGCACGATGTCGGCGTGTTTGGCAGAGCCGGTCCAGAAGCACTCGGAAATCACCACCAGCTCCGGCTTTTGCCAGGCGCGGATCAGGCGGTTGGTATCCTGATGGTGCGTGAAGTTCGATCCGCCCGCCCACCAAACAAATTTAATGTCCGGGAAGTGGCGGTCCAGGCCGTTGTGCTGATAAAACCCGCCGGGGTTTTCCAGAGCTTCAACGATCCGCGCCACCGGGATTTTATCTACCGCATCCACGCCGCCCTGTACCGAGCCTTGCAAAGACGCCAGCACCGCCGCTTTACGCGTCGGGTTACCGCCGTTCGCGAAGTGATAGGAGAGACCAAAACCGCCGCCCGGCGTGCCGATCTGCCCAAGCATCGCGGCAAGGGTCACCAGCATCCAGTGTTTTTGCTCACCAAACTGCTGACGCTGCATTCCCCAGCCGGACATCAACATCGTGGTATTTTTATGAAACAACGCCGCCAGCTCGCGGATTTTCTCCGCAGGTACGCCGCAAATATCTGCCGCCCACTCTGCCGTTTTTGCTACCCCATCGGATTGGCCCGTCAGGTAGTCGGCGAATTTATCGAAGCCGGTGGTACAGCGCGTCAGGAATTCGACATCGTGCCAGCCGTTTTCTACCAGCGTATGAGCAATCCCCAGCATCATCGCCACGTCGGTGCCCATATGCGGGGCAATCCACTCGGCGCTGTCGCCGAAGAAATCCATGGTTTCAGAGCGCATAGGGTCAATGCAGATGATGCGCTTGCCGCTTTTGCGCAGCGCGTCGAAATACCCGATGCCCTGCTCGTCGCTGGCGTTCCAGGCAATTTTCAGCGTGTTGAGGGGGTTAGCGCTCCAGAGCACCACCACGTCGGTATGTGCCAGCACCAGCGGCCAGCTGGTCTGCTGCTGGTACACTTCGTTCCCCCCCACGACGTACGGCATGATCGCCTGCGCCGCGCCGGTGGAGTAATCCCCCAGATGGCCGGTATAGCCTCCCGCCAGGCTCATGTAGCGCTGCAGCAGCGTCGAGGCCTTGTGCAGCACGCCGTTCGAACGCCAGCCATAGGACCCGGCGAAAATGGACGACGGACCGTAGCTGTCGCGGATGCGCTTATGCTGGGCGTGGATCAGCGCCAGCGCGTCATCCCAGCTCACGCGAACAAACTCATCCTGACCGCGGATCCCCTGCGGTTTATCCGGCGAGGCCAGAAAACCTTTACGCACCATCGGCCAGCGCACGCGCGTTTTGCTGTGCACCTGATCGCGAACGACGGTCTGTAACGAGTTGGGATGTTGGGTTGGCAGTGCCCCGCGGGACGACAGAACATTTTCGCCATCGGTTTCGACCAGCATCGGCCCCCAGTGGGCGGCGGTCAGAATGGTTTTCGTTGAGGTGCTCAAGCGTGCGCTCCTGGTTGCGTGCAGGTTTACGGCCTTCTTTCTGAGGCAGTTTATGGTTTGTCACAAATTTCAGAGTTATACCCGGAATTTTCTCCGTATCTGGACGTCATAATCAACTGCCACGCTCGCCGTGGCAAAGAATAAAAAGGATTAAGGAAAGAAGATGAAAAAACGCGTACTCGTTATTGCCGCTCTGGTGAGCGGTGCACTGGCTGTTTCTGGCTGCACAACTAACCCTTACACCGGTGAGCGTGAAGCGGGTAAATCCGGCATTGGCGCGGGTATCGGCTCGCTGGTCGGCGCAGGCGTTGGGGCGCTCTCCTCCTCCAAGAAAGACCGCGGTAAAGGCGCGCTGATTGGCGCCGCGGCGGGTGCGGCACTGGGCGGCGGCGTTGGCTATTACATGGACGTGCAGGAAGCGAAGCTGCGCGACAAAATGAAGGGAACCGGCGTGAGCGTGACGCGCAGCGGCGATAACATCATCCTGAATATGCCGAACAACGTGACCTTCGATAGCAGCAGCGCAACGCTGAAACCAGCAGGCGCAAACACCCTGACCGGCGTGGCGATGGTGCTGAAAGAGTACAATAAAACCGCCGTTAACGTGATTGGCTATACCGACAGTACCGGCAGCCAGGATCTGAACATGCGTCTGTCTCAGCAGCGCGCCGATTCCGTGGCCAGCTCGCTGATTACCCAGGGTGTTGAAGCGAACCGTATCCGCACCAGCGGCATGGGCCCTGCCAACCCTATCGCCAGCAACAGCACGGCGGAAGGCAAAGCGCAGAACCGCCGCGTTGAGATTACGTTAAGCCCAATTCAGTAGGTAAAAGCAAAACGGCAACGCTCGTTGCCGTTTTTAGTGGTTGCACCCTCTCCCGTGGGAGAGGGTTGGGGTGAGGGCACCAGACCGCACCCTCCGGTAAGCGCAGCGCCACCGGGCAAATTACTTGATTCGTCTGATTTTCCCGTTAAGGTATTCTCACTAAATTCAGGGAAATCAGCGATGAGCAAACCAGCCCGGGCCACCATCAGCGACGTGGCGAAAGCCGCCAAAACCGGTAAAACCAGCATTTCGCGCTACCTCAACGGCGAGAAACACCTGCTGTCCGACGCATTGCTGGCGCGTATTGAACAGGCCATTGCCGATCTCGACTACCGTCCCAGCCTCATGGCGCGGGGGCTCAAACGCGGCCGCACCCGCCTTATCGGGCTAATCATCGCCGATATCACCAACCCCTATTCCGTTAACGTGCTCAGCGGTATTGAAGCCGCCTGTCGCGAGAAAGGTTTCACGCCGCTGGTCTGTAATACCAACAACGAAGTCGACCAGGAGCTGCATTACCTCGATCTGCTGCGCAGCTATCAGGTCGAAGGGATCGTGGTGAACGCGGTGGGCATGCGGGAAGAGGGTTTAAACCGCCTGCAGCAGTCCTCTCTGCCTATGGTCCTCATCGACCGTAAAATCCCGGAATTTGCCTGCGATGTGGTCGGGCTGGATAACACCCAGGCCGCCACGACCGCCACCGAACATCTGATCGAACAGGGTTTCGAGGCCATTCTGTTTCTGAGTGAACCGCTAGGGATGGTCAATACCCGTCGCGAGCGTCTTAGCGCATTTCGCGCCACGCTGGAGCGATATCCCGGCGTGATCGCCGAAAATGCCGAAACGCCGCTTCACGAAGCCGACCAGCTCGACAACACCCTGCGCCAGTTCCACACGCGCCGTCGCGGGATGCGCAAAGCCGTTATCTCCGCCAACGGGGCGCTGACGCTTCAGGTCGCCCGCTCGCTCAAGCGCATTGGCCTGCACTGGGGCAGCGATATCGGTCTGCTGGGGTTTGATGAACTGGAGTGGGCGGAGCTGGCTGGCGTCGGCATCACCACACTCAAACAACCCACCTGGCAGATTGGCTATGCTGCTGTTGAACAAGTGGTTCGTCGCATTGAAGGCACCAGCGATGCCGTTCGCGAGCAGGTCTTCTCCGGAGAGCTGATCGTTCGCGGCTCCACTGTGCGTTAATTTTCCCTTGTGATACCGATCATAAATTCGACATCCTGACCTTTTCTTTGGAACCGGTTCCATCTAGCGTAATAGTATTGATATGTTGCGATGGAGTCCGAAGATGGGCAGGAAAATTATGGTGGTCACCGCCGCGTACGGTGCGGAACAGGTGCGACAGGCAGGCGGCCAGCGGGCAATGCTTCCCGTTATTGCAGGCGCGGGGGCAGACGGCGTGGAGATCCGCCGGGAACTTTTCAGCAGCGAAGAGCTGCTGACGCTGCCTGCGCTGGGCGAATCCATTGAGCTGCTGGGCCTGCTGGCGTGCTACTCCGCCCCCGCCGCCCTGTTTATGCCCGACGGCACCCTCAACCCGGACCTGACCCGCTATCTCTCTGAGGCCAGCACCCTGAACGCCCTGTGGCTGAAGGTTTCCCTGGGCCATTTCCGCGATGTGCAGCCTCTCGACACCCTGCGTAGCCTGCTGAACGCAAGCGGCATGGCGCTGGTCGTGGAGAACGATCAGACCGACTGCGGACAGCTCGCGCCTATGCAGCGCTTCCAGGCCGCCTGTCGGGAAATGGCTTTACCCATCACGCTGACCTTCGACATGGGCAACTGGCTGTGGGTCGGTGACTCCCCCGAAGAGGCCGCCCGTCACCTTGCCCCTGCGGTGAGCTATATCCACGTGAAAGCCGCCGTGCCGCATAAAGATAACTTCCGCGCCGTGGCGCCGGACCACGCTGATGCGCGCTGGCTGGATCTGCTCGGCCAGCTGCCTGCTGATGCCCCGCGCGGTATCGAGTTCCCGCTGGAAGGGACGGATTTAACCGCCGTTACCCGCCATTACGTCAACCTGCTGCGCGAGGAGTAAACCATGCACAAGACGCTGGATGTCATCACGATCGGCGAGGCCATGGCGATGTTTGTCGCCACCGAAACGGGCGAGCTGAGCGCGGTAGAGCACTTTATCAAACGCGTCGCAGGCGCAGAGCTAAACGTCGCGACCGGCCTGGCGCGTCTCGGCCTGAACGTCGGCTGGGTCAGCCGCGTGGGGGACGACAGCTTTGGCCATTTCGTTCTCGACTCGCTGAAAAAAGAGGGAATTGATGCCGCAGGCGTCACCCTCGATGGACGCTTCCCTACCGGCTTTCAGCTTAAATCTAAAGTCGAAAATGGAACCGATCCCATCGTGGAGTATTTTCGTAAAGGATCGGCGGCAAGCCACCTCTCTGTAGAAGACTACCACGCCGACTATTTCGCCTCTGCGCGCCATCTGCACCTGAGCGGCGTGGCGGCAGCACTATCCGCCACCTCGTATGAGCTGCTGGATCACGCGGCAGCCACGCTGAAAGCCAAGGGAAAAACGATCTCTTTCGATCCAAACCTGCGCCCGGTGCTGTGGAAAAGCGAAGCGGAAATGGTCGAGAAGCTCAACCGTCTGGCGTTCCAGGCGGACTGGGTTCTGCCGGGCCTGAAAGAAGGGATGACCCTGACCGGCAAAAGCACGCCGGAAGGCATTGCCGATTTCTACCTGAATAAAGGGGTAAAAGCGGTGGTGCTGAAGACCGGCGCCGATGGCGCATGGTTTAAGACGGCCGACGGCCAACAGGGCGCGGTCGCGGCGGTGAAGGTTGAGAACGTTGTCGACACCGTCGGCGCGGGCGACGGTTTTGCCGTGGGCGTGATTAGCGCCCTGCTGGAAGGCAAAACGCTGCCGCAGGCCGTGGCGCGGGGCAACAAGATTGGCTCGCTGGCCATTCAGGTGCAGGGCGACAGCGAAGGATTACCAACGCGAGCAGAGCTCGGCATTTAAATTCCCTCTCCCTGTGAGAGAGGGCCAGGGTGAGGGCAGCAAGCCACACCAAATAATTAAGCCACCGTGTACCCTACAGACAACGGCGGTAACAACCTCAACAACAGAGGCAAGCCTATGAACAGTTCGACCAATGCAGTAAAACGCTGGTGGTACATCATGCCAATCGTGTTTATCACGTACAGCCTGGCGTACCTTGACCGTGCCAACTTCAGCTTCGCGTCCGCGGCGGGGATCACAGAGGACCTTGGCATCACCAAAGGTATCTCCTCCCTGCTGGGTGCCCTTTTCTTCCTGGGCTACTTCTTCTTCCAGATCCCGGGCGCGATTTATGCAGAACGCCGCAGCGTGCGTAAGCTGATCTTCGTCTGTCTGATCCTGTGGGGCGCCTGCGCGTCACTGACCGGCGTGGTAAACAATATTCCTGCCCTGGCCGCCATTCGCTTTATCCTAGGTGTCGTTGAGGCGGCGGTCATGCCGGCGATGCTGATCTACATCAGCAACTGGTTTACCAAATCTGAACGCTCGCGCGCGAATACCTTCCTGATCCTCGGTAACCCGGTCACGGTGCTGTGGATGTCGGTGGTGTCTGGCTACCTGATCCAGTCCTTCGGCTGGCGCGAGATGTTTATCATCGAAGGGGTGCCGGCAGTGATCTGGGCATTCTGCTGGTGGGTACTGGTAAAAGATAAACCTGCCCAGGCGAAATGGCTTTCCGAAGATGAAAAAGCGGCGCTGCAGGCGCAGCTGGATAAAGAACAGCAAGGTCTGAAGGCGGTACGCAACTACGGTGAAGCCTTCCGCTCGCGCAACGTGATCCTGCTCTGCGCGCAGTACTTTACCTGGAGCATTGGCGTGTACGGCTTTGTGCTGTGGCTGCCGTCGATTATCCGCAGCGGCGGCGAGAACCTCGGCATGGTAGAAGTGGGCTGGCTCTCTTCCGTACCGTACCTGGCCGCGACCATCGCCATGATCGTCGTCTCCTGGGCGTCGGACAAGCTACAGAACCGAAAATTGTTTGTCTGGCCGCTGCTGCTGATCGCTGCTTTTGCCTTTATCGGCTCGTGGGCCGTGGGTGCAAATCACTTCTGGGCCTCTTATACCCTGCTGGTGGTCGCCGGTGCCGCCATGTATGCCCCGTATGGTCCGTTCTTTGCCATCATCCCGGAAATGCTGCCGCGTAACGTTGCGGGTGGCGCGATGGCGCTGATTAACAGCATGGGTGCGCTGGGGTCGTTCTGCGGCTCCTGGTTCGTCGGCTACCTGAACGGTGCCACCGGCAGTCCGTCCGCATCATACATCTTTATGGGGGTGGCGCTTTTCGCCTCCGTGTGGCTTACTCTGATTGTTAAGCCTGCTAATAATCAACAACACCCTGTTGGCGCACGCCACGCCTGAATCCTTAAAAATCAACGGAGATTAGCATGAAGCCGTCCGTCATTTTGTACAAAGCACTGCCGGAAGATCTGCAGAAACGTCTTGAAGAACACTTCACCGTCACGCAGGTGAAAAACCTGAGCCCGGAAACCGTGGCTCAGCACGCCGAAGCGTTCGCCAGCGCCGAAGGCCTGCTGGGTTCAAGCGAGAAAGTGGATGTCGCCCTGCTGGAGAAAATGCCGAAGCTTCGTGCTACCTCTACCGTTTCCGTGGGTTACGACAACTTCGACGTGGATGCCCTTAACGCCCGCAAGATCCTGCTGATGCATACGCCGCATGCCCTGACGGAAACCGTGGCCGACACGCTGATGGCGCTGATGCTCACCACGGCCCGTCGCGTGGTGGAAGTGGCTGAGCGCGTCAAAGCGGGCGAATGGACAAAAAGCATTGGACCGGACTGGTTCGGCGTGGACGTTCACGGCAAAACGCTGGGCATTGTCGGTATGGGGCGTATCGGGCTGGCGCTCGCGCAGCGCGCGCATTTTGGTTTTAACATGCCGATTCTGTATAACGCGCGTCGCCATCACGGTGAAGCCGAAGAACGCTTCAACGCCCGTTACTGCGAGCTGGATACCCTGCTGCAGGAAGCAGACTTTGTTTGTCTGGTACTGCCGCTGACGGACGAAACGCGTCATCTAATTGGCAAATCCGCATTTGAAAAAATGAAGAAATCCGCCATTTTCATCAACGCGGGTCGCGGCCCGGTGGTGGATGAGAAGGCGCTGATTGAGGCCCTGCAAAACGGTGAGATCCATGCCGCAGGTCTGGACGTGTTTGAGCAAGAGCCGCTGCCGGTGGATTCGCCGCTGCTTTCGCTGCCTAACGTGGTTGCGCTGCCGCACATCGGCTCAGCCACCCATGAGACGCGCTACAACATGGCGGCCACTGCGGTCGATAACCTTATCGCCGCTCTTAGCGGAAAGGTGGAGATAAACTGCGTGAACCCGCAGGTGCAACGATAGAAACGAAAAAACCCGCCAGAAGGCGGGTTTTTGAATTTTGTGCTACTGGGTTGGAAGCTTACAGGCTTACAACGTTACCAGCTGCTGGGCCTTTAGCGCCGCTTTCGATGGTGAAGGAAACTTTCTGACCTTCGTCCAGAGATTTGTAGCCATCGTTCTGGATAGCAGAGAAGTGTACGAACACATCTTTAGAGCCATCGTCAGGAGTGATGAAGCCGAAACCTTTATCAGCGTTGAACCATTTTACCAGACCAGTCATTTTAGCAGACATAGAAATTACCTTATTAACAAATATATTGTGCCTTCCGGCTTGATGGATTGCGTTACAGATTTTTAAGCGATGAAGGAAGGGTCACTACGAAGGGTATCTATGGATAACAATCTGGACTGCTTTACTAAACTGCTTTAGGTCTGTGTAACAAACCGACGGGGATAGTTATACCGATGTGGTAGATGAATGACAAGCGTTATTTTCGATATGCATAAAAAAACCCCGCAAGAAGCGGGGTTTTTTCGGTTTATTCTGTGGCCGTGACTGCGGCACTCCAGGCCTGGCTAAAGGCCTGATGCTGGGAGGCTAGCGGCCCAATCAGCGTATTGTACTGGCTTGCCTGCTGCGAGGTCGGGAACTGAATGCCGTTGGCAACAAAGCTCACCTGGGTATCCTGCTGGGCGATAAAGTCACCCACCTGAACCAGCTGCTGCGTGAAGATTTGCGCGGCCGGAATCAGCGGTTGCAGCGCTTCAGACGGTTTCGTCACCACTTTCTCGTACACTTTGTCGAAGACAGGTTTGAGATCGTCACCCTGCTTCAGCGCAGAACGTGACGCGTCAGCCTGCATTTTCGCATTCTGCAACTGCTGGCTCAGTACGCCAAGCGCACCGTTGGACTGGCGAAGCGGTTCGCGCTGCGTCATATAATCCTGCGGAACGCGAATGGCGTTCACGCTATCCACTACCGGGCGGATACCGGAATCCATCGCCTGACTCACCTGCTGTGAATAACCATAAAGAATGGCGTAATCGGACACGAAGGGGCCAAACTGTTTTTTCTGATCCGCAGTCAGCGTCGGCAACCGCTCGCCGCTGCGCATCACTGTATTCTGCAGAAAATCGATAAACGCTTTGCGCTGATCGCCTTCTTTATCAAAACACCCACTCAGGCTAACAACCATCAACAACGCCGCAATAGGCGCAAACCAGCGAGAGCAGGACTTTCCTGTCGCCATTTTATTACTCCTTTCACCCAAAAAAGCGCACACCGGCACATGCGTGCCCGACGCTGACAAGGATAGTCCAGGTCAGCCTTGCAAGATACTCTTTTCATGCAAAACGGCTATTGCCGATTTATTTCTTACCATTTACAAAAAAATACCTGCCGAAGCCGACATATGACTAATCAGGTAATTAGCATAACTATCCATATCGCTGAATCGCGTAAAGCGATCGTTATCGCACGATTAATCACACCCGTGACGATCCTGGGTTCGTATTAGGGACTATTCTTAACTGGCTCTCTGATGTTCTTGATCACGATGTGAGATTTAAGAGGAGTCCTCAATGGAATATAAAGATCCTGAGTTTGAGCTGCTGAGCAGCCTGGAACAGATCATTTTTAAAGACGTACCGCAGGCGATTACCCTGCAACAAAAATCCAATCCCTTTACAGAATACGAGCAATTGCGCAAAGGGACAGGACTGAAAACAGAAGAATTCGCCAGAGCGATGGGTGTCAGCGTGGCTATGGTGCAGGAGTGGGAGTCAAAACGTGAGAAACCCACCCCAACCGAGTTAAGGCTGATGCGCCTGATTCAGGCCAACCCTGCACTCAGCAAACAGATAGCGTAGTGAAGATTGAATGCCCCCGCCTCTGCGGGGGCTTGTGTTTTAAAGGCTCTCGCAACGCCAGCCCGCCTCTTCCCATACCCACTCATGCGTTAACGTTAAACCTCTTAAAAAAGCCTCGTCGTGTGATACCACCAGCAGCGCGCCGGGGAAACCGGCCAGTGCCGCTTCAATGGCCTGGACTGAGGCCAAATCCAGATGGTTGGTCGGTTCATCCAGCAGCAAAAGCTGGGTAGCCTCCGCGCGCCACAGCACGCAGGCCAGAGCGGCCTTGAGACGCTCGCCGCCGCTGAGCTCCGCCAGCGGGAGCGTAACTTTGTCAGCACCCAGTTGAAGCTGCGCCAGACGGGTTCGCAATACCCCTTCTTCCAGAGGCGTATGACTCAGGTTGAGATGCGTCATGACCGACTGCGAAAGATCGAGCCGGGAAAGATGTTGGTCGAGATAAGCGCAGCTGACGGAAACCCTACAGGTACCCGAACGGGGAGCAATCTCGCCGAGGATGGTTTTTAACAGCGTCGATTTTCCGCAGCCGTTCGGTCCCTTTAACGCCACGCGCATCGGTCCGTCCATCCGCCAGTTGAGTGGAGGAACAGGCACATGCGGCAGCACCAGATCCTCCAGCACCAGTACCTGCTTCCCCTCCGGGATCTGACTCCCCGGCAGGGTGAACATTACCGGGTTATCTTCTTCAACGCGTTCACGCGCCTTGCTTACCGCGGCGTTCAGGGCTTCATTTTGCTCGCTGTGCTGTTTTTTCCAGGAGCCGATCCGCTCCTTTGCCGCGCCTTTATATTTGACCCGCTCGAACGACGCGATATTCAGGGTATCGACGGTCCGCAATGTCTTTGCCGAACGCCGCTGGCTGTCATCATGCTCTTTTTGCATGCGTGCCCGAGTGCGTTTACGCTCGGTTGCAGCATGTTCCAGCGACGCGCGGGCCGCCTGCTGTTCGGCATCGCGCTGGGTTTGATAATCAGCATAATTCCCGCCGTAGCTGCGCAGACCCGAGGCGCTCAGCTCAAGGATACGCGGCACCTGCTCCAGCAGCTCGCGGTCATGGGAAGCCACCAGCACGCCGCCCTGAAAACGGCTGAGCTGATCGTAGAACCACGCCCGGCCCTGTCGGTCCAGATGGTTAGTGGGTTCGTCCAGCAGCATGAAATCCGCCTCAGCCGTAAACGCCCCGCACAGCAGGGCGCGAATGCGCTCGCCGCCGCTGAGCTCACCGGCAGGTTTATCCGGGTCAAACGGCGGGAGATTCGCATTGATAAACGCCTCGCTCAGGCGCTCGGCCACATCCCAGCGGCCGTCGAGCGTGTCCAGATCGTCAGGCTGGTAATCGCCGCTGTCGATGCGCTTACGCGCCGTAAAAATCGCGTCATACCCGAGCAGTTCAGCAAGCGTCGTCTGCGGCGAAATGACGTGCTGCTGCGCCACCCAGGCATGCGAGCCAAAGCGTTCAATATGACCGGAAGCCGGTTCGTCCAGCCCCGCCAGCAGACGCAGCAGACGCGTTTTCCCGCTGCCGTTGCGGCCAACCAGCGCGCACAGGGAGGGTTCCAGCGTGAGATTCAGCGGACCAAAAAGGGTATCGCCCGTCAGAAACTGACAGGTGACCTGATGCAAAATAAAAGAAGGGGACTGCGCAAAATGAGCCATAAGCACTCCTGAATGAAATCAAAACATCCCCTGCAGACGCGGTGGCGTTTAGCAAGGGTCGAAATTCATCAGTCGTGTTTGTTCATTTTTGGGGGGCACTCCAGCGCGAGAAAGTTAACGCGTTAAGGATAGCGGTAATGTGTTGACGGTTTCAAGGTTAAATTTTGGGCGATTTGTACTCCCTCTCCCTTTGGGCTGAGGGATCCTCACCAAATATTGTCTGCACTGACGGCCCCCTCTCCCTTGAGGGAGAGGGCTGGGGTGAGGGGAAGCATACGGCTCTGGTGGTCATTCCGTTCACTTTATGTTCCTTGCTACTCTGTAAAGACAATACCCGTGAACGTGCCAGGGTGGCTCAGCCGCCACCACCCTGGCTACCCGGGCTCCCGGCGGTAAATCGCCGCTACGCGGTACCTTCGGCTTATTCCTTCCGGCTTATCGGGGACGGGCGGAGGTAACATCCCTGTAAAGCCCGCCCTCTCGGCGCATCCATGCGCCTCGCCCCGGCCTGCAGGAAACGCCTCAGCGATTTACAGCCGGACCATAGCGTCGCTGTAAGACCTCTGCCCGCAGTATGCTTTTCATTGCGGTAATTTTGCGAGTCTCTTTCCAGAAATGGTAATATCCTCAGTGGCATAGCTCAAATCTATTGCCGCCTGTTTTGATGAGCAGTAAGTTCTCCTTGCACCTGCAAAATCAGGTGCCGGGTTTAGCATCCTGGCTTATCTTATCGGCGGCACATTATGTGCAGCATGCTTTGCTACATCTCAATGGTGGGCTGAGCAGGGGCATCGAAAGATGCGCCGGTATCCGATAAGGCCGGTAATGCTAACTCTGTTCAGTCCACCACCAGCGAAGTTAGCATTTCCGGTGGTGGAAGCTTTATCACTTATCGGAGGCTGCCAATATGGCTACTACCCCAACCCAAGCTCATTCTTTATTCACCCTGCCCTTCAACCACGCCACCGACTTCACCGAACTGGCGGATAACTGCGAACGTTTTACCGACGCACTGGTAGATTGCGAAGAACCCGCCCCAAAAATGGCGCTTTACGGCAGACTTTATGCCTGTCTGAATCTTCTGCAACCCACGCTTCTGGAACCTGTTCCGGACGCTTTAAAAGCCAGACTGACCGTGAAGGAACTCCCGTCACGCGTTCCGTCTTTCGAACCCGAATGCGATCAGCTGGGGCGCTACTGTCAGGAGCTTACGCAGATGCTGATGAACGGCTCACTGCCGCGACAATCTGAAATCGTTATGGAAGATTTGCTGTGCGGGCTGGTCAGCTACTTTGCCGATACGCTGAAGGCACCGCGCTGGCTACAGACAGACGAAGGCACAATCGCGATCGGCTAAACCTGCCGGATGGCGCTGCGCTTATCCGGCCTACAAAAGACCCATAAAAAAACCCGCCGAAGCGGGTTTTTAGCATTTGTAACAGCGGGCCCATTACTGCAGCAGCGAAATATCCGCCACGCGCAGGAACAGCTCGCGCAGTTTATCGAGCATAGAGAGACGGTTAATACGCAGCTCTTTATCTTCTACGTTCACCATCACTTTCTCGAAGAAGGCGTCGATCACGTCACGCAGCTCGGCCAGCTCCACCAGCGCTTCCTGGTAGCGACCTTCCGCGAAGTAAGGCTCGAGCTTGTCGCGCAGCACCACAACCTGCATCGCCAGCGCGATCTCTTCCGGCTCTTTCAGGGTTGCGGCGTTCACGCGCTCGTTCAGCGTCTCGTCGGATTTCGCCAGAATGTTGGATACACGCTTGTTGGCCGCGGCCAGGGCAGATGCCGCTTCCAGGGTACGGAAGTGGGAAACCGCCTTCATACGCGCATCGAAATCAGCCGGACGGGTTGGACGACGCGCCAGCACCGCCTGAATGGTGTCAACGGTGTAACCTTCGTCCTGATACCACGCTCGGAAACGACCGAGCATGAAGTCGATCACGTCATCCACAACCTTCGCGTTAGTCAGTTTGTCGCCGTACAGACGCACCGCTTCTTCGGTCAGGGTCTGCAGATCGAGGTTCAGGTTCTTCTCAACGATGATACGCAGCACGCCGAGCGCAGCACGACGCAGCGCAAACGGGTCTTTGTCGCCTTTCGGATGCTGACCGATACCGAAGATACCCGCCAGGGTGTCCATCTTATCGGCGATCGCCACGGCGCAGGCAACCGGGTTAGACGGCAGTTCGTCACCCGCAAAGCGCGGCTGATACTGCTCGTTCAGGGCGACGGCTACATCTTCCGCTTCGCCATCGTGACGCGCGTAGTGCATGCCCATCACGCCCTGGGTGTCGGTAAATTCGAACACCATGTTGGTCATCAGGTCGCACTTGGACAGCAGGCCCGCGCGAGTCGCGTGGTTGACGTCCGCACCGATTTCACGGGCAATCCAGCCGGACAGCTCCGCAATACGGTCGGTCTTGTCGCGCAGCGTACCCAGCTGCTGCTGGAACAGCACGGTCTGCAGGCGCGGGAGGTTATCTTCCAGACGCTTTTTACGGTCGGTGTTGAAGAAGAACTCTGCATCCGCCAGACGCGGACGAACGACTTTCTCGTTACCGGAGATAATCTGGATCGGATCTTTCGATTCGATGTTTGCCACGAAGATGAAGTTTGGCAGCAGCTTGCCGTCGTTGGCGTAAACCGGGAAGTACTTCTGGTCACCCTTCATGGTGTACACCAGCGCTTCAGCCGGAACGGCCAGGAATTTCTCTTCGAACTTCGCCGTCAGCACAACCGGCCATTCAACCAGAGAGGTCACTTCTTCCAGCAGGCTGTCGCTCAGGTCTGCGTTACCGCCAATCTGGCGCGCCGCTTCTTCAGCGTCCGCTTTAATTTTGGCTTTACGCTGCTCGTAGTCGGCAATAACCTTACCGCGCTCCAGCAGGATCTGCGGGTACTGGTCAGCATTGTCGATGGTGAACTCAGGCTCACCCATGAAGCGGTGGCCGCGGATCACGCGATCGGACGCCACGCCCAGAATGGTCGCCGGGATAACGGTATCGCCCAGCAGCAGGGTCACGGTGTGAACCGGACGCACGAAGTGCACGTCGGACGCGCCCCAGCGCATCAGCTTAGGAATCGGCAGCTTCGCCAGAGAAGTGGCAATCATGTCCGGCAGCAGCGCTTCCGCGCTTTCGCCTTTCACGTGCGCACGGTACAGCAGCCACTCGCCTTTATCCGTGGTCAGACGCTCGGCCTGATCGACGGTGATGCCGCAGCCGCGCGCCCAGCCTTCAGCCGCTTTGCTCGGCTTGCCTTCCGCGTCAAACGCCTGGGCAATCGCCGGGCCACGTTTTTCGACTTCGCGATCCGGCTGAGACGCCGCCAGATTTGCCACTTTCAGCGCAAGACGGCGAGGTGCGGCAAACCACTCAATTTTACCGTGTGCCAGGCCAGCGTTATCCAGCTCGGCGGTCACGTTCGCAGCGAAAGATTCAGCCAGGCTGCGCAGGGCTTTTGGTGGCAGCTCTTCGGTGCCGATTTCCACCAGGAAAGTTTTCTCAGACATGGCCGCCTCTTATTTGTTTCGGTTGCACATCGGGAAGCCAAGGGCTTCACGGGACGCGTAGTAAGCTTCTGCAACGGCTTTGGTCAGGGTACGAATACGCAGAATGTAGCGCTGACGTTCAGTCACGGAGATAGCTTTGCGGGCGTCCAGCAGGTTGAAGCTGTGGGCGGCCTTCAGAATACGCTCGTAGGCGGGCAGCGGCAGCGGAGTCTCCAGCGCCAGCAGCTGCTGCGCTTCTTTCTCATACTGCTCGAAGCAGGTGAACAGGAAGTCCACGTCCGCGTATTCGAAGTTATAGGTGGATTGCTCCACTTCGTTCTGATGGAACACGTCGCCGTAGGTGGTTTTACCCAGCGGGCCGTCGCTCCAGACCAGGTCGTAAACGCTGTCTACGCCCTGAATGTACATGGCCAGACGTTCCAGACCGTAGGTGATTTCACCGGTGATTGGCTTACATTCCAGACCGCCAACCTGCTGGAAGTAAGTGAACTGGGTCACTTCCATGCCGTTCAGCCACACTTCCCAACCCAGACCCCAGGCACCCAGCGTTGGGTTTTCCCAGTTATCTTCCACGAAACGGATGTCGTGGATGGTTGGATCCATACCCAGCTCTTTCAGCGACCCGAGGTACAGTTCCTGAATGTTGTCGGGTGATGGCTTAATCACCACCTGGAACTGATAGTAATGCTGCAGACGGTTCGGGTTCTCACCGTAACGACCATCGGTCGGACGACGGGAAGGCTGCACATACGCGGTCGCCATCGGCTCAGGCCCCAACGCGCGCAGGCTGGTCATCGGGTGTGAAGTGCCGGCGCCGACTTCCATGTCCAAAGGTTGAACAATGGTACAGCCCTGACGAGCCCAGTAATCCTGTAAGGTCAGGATCAGGCCCTGGAAGGTCTTGGTATCAAACTTTTGCATAGTATTTCGTGCTGGATACGTGTGGTTTTAAATGGAAGGGACCAGTATACCCGCTGGCTGCAAGATATACAGTACGAAACGGGGTTGTTTAGGGAAAATTGGGGAAATAAGCCTTCCGGCCAGAACGCTGACGGCGTCTGGCTGTTGATTATACGAGCAGGCTAGCGCATGGAGAGGTGTAAAAACTGACCGTCCGCATCAAACGAGCAGACAAAGCCCTCTTTGCGCGACGTATGCCCCCGCAGCTCATAGCTTCCCTGAAAACGCTCAAACCCGGTGACATCAATTTTCTGCACGTCCGAGTTATAGCGGCGAGCGGCGCGATCTTTACAGAGCGCTTCCATATTCAGTGAACGTTCCGGGCTCATTTTACCCTGCTGCGCTTTTTGCACAGGTGCTTCTTGCGACGCGCTGCATCCCGCCAGGATCACCAGCAGAAAGAGTGACGCCACACGCTTCATCATCATTTTTATTACCGCCCTGGTCAGTGGCTGTTATTTTTAGTATCAAAGCTTTTATAGATTACGGTCCGGCATTCTGCGAATCTCGCGGCCTCCCTACAAGCCTGCGGAATAAAACTCAGAATTTTCCAAGCGAAGACTTTTGGACAATGGCAGTCACACTCAATTTACAGGGAATACGAGGAACCGATGCAGTCAAAAATTAACTGGATTGATAACCTGCGAGGAATAGCGTGTCTGATGGTGGTCATGATCCACACGACGACCTGGTACGTCACGAATGCCCACAGCATCAGCCCCGTTAACTGGGATATCGCCAATATTCTCAACTCTGCGTCACGCGTCAGCGTGCCGTTATTCTTTATGATTTCCGGCTTTCTCTTTTTTGGCGAGCGCAGCGCGCAGCCGAGGCATTTTATCCGCATAGCGGCCTGCCTGGGATTCTACAGCGCCGTTGCCCTGCTCTATATCACCCTGTTCACCTCCATTAACGCCGGGCTATCGCTGAAATACGTGCTGCAAAAACCGGTGTTCTACCACCTGTGGTTCTTCTTCGCCATTATCGTTATCTATCTGGTCTCCCCGCTCATCCAGGTAAAACACGTCAGCGGGAAAATGCTTCTGGCCCTGGTGGTGGTGATTGGCATTGTCGCCAACCCGAATACGCTCTCACAGAAAATCGACGGATTTGAGTGGTTGCCGATCAATCTCTATATCAACGGGGATACTTTTTACTACGTGCTTTACGGCATGCTGGGGCGCGCCATCGGGATGATGGACACGCAAAAACGCGGGCTGAACTGGCTCTGCGGGGCGCTGTTTATCGCTGGCGTGGCGGTGATTTCACGCGGGACGCTGCACGAGCTGCAGTGGCGCGGCAATTTTGCCGATACCTGGTATCTCTATTGCGGGCCGATGGTCTTTATCTGTGCCGTTTCGCTGCTCACGCTCGCCAAAAATACCCTGAACGCGCGCGCCCTGCCCGTGCTGAGTCTTATCTCGCGGCACTCTCTCGGGATTTACGGTTTTCACGCGCTGGTGATCCACGCGCTGCGCACGAGAGGCGTTGAGCTAAAAAGCTGGCCGGTGCTGGATATGGTCTGGATTTTTGCCGCCACGCTGGCGATCAGCCTGCTGCTGTCGATGCTGCTGCAAAAAATAGACGTTCGCCGCTTCGTCAGCTAACGCTGCGCTGCCGGGCGCGATGGTACTGGCGCGGGGAGGAAAACCCTGCCGCCAGTGAAGCCTGCTCCACGCCGCGCCCCTGCAATAGCCACTGCTCCGCCACCGCCAGACGCAGCTGTTCCAAATAATCGCGAACGCTAATCCCTAAATATGACTGGAAAAGCCGGGTGAGATGACGCGGGCTGACGTGCGCCAGCGCGGCAATGTCAGGCAAGCTCCACGTTTTTTGCGGCTCGGCGGTGAGCGCATCCTGCGCCCGATGGATCGCCGGATGAAGATGATTGCGGTAGCGCAGCCACGGGGATAGCTGGGGATCGTCACCGGAACGGCGGAACCAGACCACCATCTCACGCGCTACGGTCAGCGCCTTTTCGGGGCCGCACAGGCGGTTAATCATGTGCAGCGCCAGATCGATGCCAGAAGTGATCCCTGCGCTGGTCCAGATGTTCTCATCCTGCACAAAGATGCGGTTTTCTTTAATCGTCGCCGTGGGGGTCGCGGTGCGTAAACGGCTAATAACGTCATGATGGGTCGTGCACTGTCGGTTGTTCAGCAGGCCCGATTTCGCCGCCAGTAAGGCCCCTGAACAGACGCACATCACGGTGATTTCCTGGCGCTGGATCTGCGGCTGCAGGCGCATCAGCCAGTGCTGGATCTGCTGCGCCTGTGGCGTTGAAAACTGACTGCGGGAGTCGCTCACACCCGGCAGCACCAGCAGGCTGCCTTCCGGGAGACGATCCGGCAGCGGCTGGATGCCGCTCATCGTCAGGCCAATGGACGTCGGAACCTCAGATTGCGGGCCAATGTAATGCAGGCGAAACGCGTCGCCTGCGAGCACAAAGGTCTCTGCCGGTCCGGTCATGTCTAATGACAGCACCCCGGGCAACATCACGAACCAGACGTCGATGCGCATTACAATGACTCCAGCGTCTCCGCTACCGTTTTAATCTCGGCAAAACGCCCGGTCAGCACCGTCTCGGTACGATGGCGAATTTCCGCTGCGCTAAGGGTTATCCCCTTGTACGTCATGGGAAACGTCAGCGTTGCCTCACTAACAAAGGTCACAGCATAACCCAGATCGGATGCCACCCGGGCGGTGGTTTCACAGCATTGTTCAGTACGAATGCCGCAGATAATCAGCTGGTTGATATCACGCTCGCGCAGCCAGCGGTCAAGCCCGGTATCCGTGAAGGCATTATGGACGTGTTTCTGGAAAACCACATCCGGCTGATGACGCAAAAAGGCCATCGGTTTGACAAAGCCGCTTTGCAGCGTGAAGGGGCCATCTTCATCCACATGGAAAATATCAACGACCGGAATATTGCGCGCCTGGCAGCCTTCAATCAGCCCCAGCATCGCCTGCTGAAAGGCTGGGATCTCGCTTTCCTGCCAGTAATTGCGATGATGAAATGACTGCTGAGTATCAATGTTGATTAATGCAGTGCGTGACATGATGGATCTCCTCGCCAGTGGGTGTGACACCATACTGGCAAGGAAATGAAGGCACGCACAGACCAAAAAAGGACATCCTCGTGCCTCTCCCGGACAAGCGTATTTACGACATGAGCGGCAGCAGCTGCTGGTAGATTTTGCGGAACACGTCGCGCCTTTCCACGTACCGCGCATGGCGCGCCGCGTCAGGGAGATGCGCCTGTTCAAGCGTAAGCTGCGGCAACAGTTGCGAAAGCGGTTGTTCCGGATGAATGGCTATCTGCGCCAGACGCGCGGCACCGAGCGCGGGCCCGACATCCCCTCCGGTGCGGAAATCCAGCTGCAATCCGCTGATATCAGACAGCATCTGACGCCAGTAAGGGCTTCGCGCACCGCCGCCAATCAGGGTGACGCTCGTCGGTTTCAGGCCGCAGTCGTGCACAACGTCCATCCCGTCGGCCAGCGCATACCCCACGCCTTCCAGAACCGCGCGCGCCAGCTCTGCCGGGCCATGTTGATGAGTTAAGCCAAAGAACACCCCTTTCGCTTCCGGGTTGTTGTGCGGCGTACGCTCGCCGGAAAGATACGGTAAAAACCAGACGGTACCCGCAGCGTCATCCGCCTGCTGGGCTGCGGAAATGAGCGCCGGAACGTCGGCCATGCCGGTGAGTTTTGCCGCCCAGTCCAGGCAGGATGCCGCACTGAGCATCACCGACATCAAATGCCATTTCCCGGGAAGGGCATGACAGAAACTGTGCACAGCGCTTTCAGGATTACTGCGATACCCGTCGCTGACGGCAAAATAGACGCCGGACGTTCCCAGCGACAGCATCGCCTGCCCCGCCTCAACCATGCCGACACCGACAGCGCCCGCCGCGTTATCGCCGCCCCCGGCCACCACCGGTACGGCTGGCATATTCCAGCGTTCAGCAACGGCTGGCAGCAGTGCGCCTGTCACCTCACAGCCTTCGTACAGCCCGGGCATATGTTCCCGGGTCAGATGGCAGGCATCCAGCATCGCCTCGCTCCAGTCGCGTTTCGCCACGTCAAGCCACATGGTGCCCGCGGCATCGGACATGTCGCTGGCGAAATCGCCCGTCATGCGAAAACGCAGATAGTCTTTCGGCAGCAGGACTTTCGCCACCTGACGGAAAATCTCCGGTTCATGGCGCTGCACCCACAGCAATTTGGGCGCAGTAAAGCCGGGCATCATAAGGTTGCCGGTAATCTCGCGGGAATTGGGCACGCGTTCCTCAAGAAGCGCGCACTCTTCCGCACAGCGGCCATCGTTCCAGAGGATCGCAGGACGCAGCACGCGATACTGGCTATCGAGCAGCGTAGCGCCGTGCATTTGTCCGGCAATTCCCAGCGCTTTCACGTCACGAAGGCTTTGCTGCTCACCTAAGGCTTTGATTGCGCGATCCGTCGCCTGCCACCACTGCTCCGGATCCTGCTCCGACCACAGCGGATGCGGACGTGAAACCTGCAGCGTTTCCGTCTGCGTTGCTAACACGTCGCCCTGCTCGCTCAACAGGATGGCTTTCACACCCGATGTGCCAAGATCGATCCCGATATACATTACGGTGACTCCTTTAACAGAAATGCCCGGTGGCGCTAACGCTTACCGGGCCTACGTGCATCTTCAGCTCAATCACTTATCAAACAGATAGTGGTTTACGAGATTTTCCAGCAGCTCCTGGTGCCCGCTCTGGTGCTGCGGCGCCAGCTGCTGTTGTTCAGCGTACTTCGCAATATCCGCCAGCGATAACTGACCTTTTAAGATTTGCTGGCCCAGCTCACTGTTCCAGCCGCTGTAACGCTTCGCTACGCGTTTATCCAGCTCGCCGTCTTCAATCATGCGCGCGGCCACTTTCAGCGCCAGCGCCATGGTGTCCATCGCGCCAATGTGGCCGTAGAACAGATCGTATTTATCGGTGCTCTGGCGACGTACCTTGGCATCAAAGTTCAGGCCGCCGGTGGTGAAACCGCCCGCTTTGACGATCTCGTACATCACCAGCGCATTCTCTTCCACGCTGTTCGGGAACTGGTCGGTGTCCCAGCCCAGCTGCGCGTCGCCACGGTTCGCATCGACCGAGCCGAAGATGCCCAGCGCAATCGCAGACGCGATCTCGTGGTGGAAAGAGTGGCCCGCCAGCGTGGCGTGGTTGGCTTCAATGTTAACTTTAATCTCTTTTTCCAGGCCGAACTGCTTCAGGAAGCCGTACACGGTCGCGACGTCGTAGTCATACTGGTGCTTGGTTGGTTCCTGCGGTTTCGGCTCGATCAGCAGCGTGCCGCGGAAGCCGATTTTGTGCTTGTGGTCGACAACCATCTGCATAAAGCGGCCAATCTGCTCGCGCTCCTGACGCAGGTCGGTATTGAGCAGGGTTTCATAGCCTTCGCGGCCACCCCACAGGACATAGTTCTCGCCACCCAGCTGATGCGTAGCGTTCATTGCCGTCACAACCTGCGTGGCCGCCCAGCTAAACACTTCCGGATCCGGGTTGGTGGCCGCACCCGCGCCGTAGCGTGGGTTGGTGAAGCAGTTTGCCGTGCCCCAGAGCAGCTTCACGCCGCTTTGCTGCTGTTTTGCCGCCAGTACATCCACCATCTGCGCAAAATTGTTCAGGTACTCTTTCAGCGACGCTCCTTCCGGCGACACGTCCACGTCATGGAAGCAGTAGTACGGCACGTTCAGCTTGTGGAAGAACTCAAACGCCACATCGGCTTTGCGCTTTGCCAGCTCGATAGCCTCACCAGGCTGCTGCCACGGGCGGTCAAAGGAACCCACGCCGAACATATCGGCGCCATTCCAGCAGAAGGTATGCCAGTAACAGGCGGCAAAGCGCAGATGATCTTCCATGCGCTTACCCAGCACCAGCTCATCCGGGTTGTAGTGACGAAATGCTAAAGGATTGGTCGTTTTCGGGCCTTCGTAACGAATACGATCGAGTTGGTCGAAATAAGCTTGCATATTGAGCTCCATAATCAGGGTATGCGGCGAGTCGTTGATACAGGAGTAATAGTGAATAGACATTTTGGGTTGCTCAATTACGTTATTTCACACTGCTATTGAGAGAATGCACAACTGTGCGCTGGCTCGCAAAATAATGCGCAGACAAACTATTTTTCGGCGCATATTCCAGAATCAAATGTAATTAAGACGTTACGTATTTTAAAATCCGATCGCGGTCATAAATTCAGAAATAAACCAAATATCATAATGAGAAGATAAAAATCTGTAATTGCCAGCCCGCCTTTCCGCGTTAAAAATTTGCTGCGTCTCAGCAGTGAATGTTTCTTTTATCTCAGCAACACATACCCCTACAAAAAGGCCTAATAATTATGAAGATAAAGAACCTGACTCTAACGCTCTGCACTACGCTCCTCCTTGCAAGCTTTGCAGGGCATGCCAAAGAGGTCAAAATTGGCATGGCGATTGACGACCTGCGCCTGGAGCGCTGGCAAAAAGATCGCGATATTTTTGTGAAGAAAGCAGAATCCCTCGGCGCCAGCGTGTTTGTTCAGTCGGCTAACGGCAACGAAGAAACACAAATGTCGCAGATCGAGAATATGATCAACCGTGGCGTCGATGTTCTGGTCATTATCCCCTATAACGGCCAGGTATTAAGTAACGTGGTGAAAGAAGCCAAACAGGAAGGCATAAAAGTCCTGGCCTATGACCGCATGATTAATAATGCGGATATTGATTATTATATTTCATTCGACAATGAAAAAGTCGGGGAATTACAGGCGCAAAGCCTGATCGACAAAGTGCCTCAGGGCAATTATTTCCTGATGGGCGGCTCTCCGGTAGATAACAACGCCAAACTGTTCCGCGAAGGGCAAATGAAAGTCCTTAAGCCTTACATCGACAACGGGAAAATTAAAGTGGTTGGCGATCAGTGGGCCGACGGCTGGCTACCAGAAAATGCGCTGAAAATTATGGAAAACGCGCTGACGGCCAACAACAACAAAATTGATGCGGTTGTGGCCTCCAACGATGCCACTGCAGGCGGTGCTATCCAGGCTCTGAGCGCCCAGGGGCTGGCCGGTAAAGTCGCCATTTCAGGACAGGATGCCGATCTCGCTGGCGTAAAACGCATTATCGCAGGCACCCAAACCATGACGGTCTACAAACCGATTACCCAGTTGGCCAATACGGCGGCGGAAATCGCCGTAGAGCTGGGCAATGGCAAACAACCTAAAGCAGACGCAACGCTTAATAACGGCCTGAAAGACGTTCCGGCTCGCCTGCTCACGCCGATTGAAGTCAATAAAGAGAACATTGACGCCACCGTGGTTAAAGACGGTTTCCACAAGAAGAGCGAACTGTAATCCGGCGCGGCCCCTGCTCTGCGGGGGCGCATCACGTTGTACTGTTCTTCCCTCGGGTTATGTGGAGCGGTTATGCCCTATTTACTTGAAATGAAAAGCATCACCAAACGCTTCGGCACGGTGAAAGCCGTCGACAACGTCAGCCTCCGGTTGAACCCCGGCGAAGTGGTTTCACTGTGCGGCGAGAACGGCTCGGGCAAGTCGACGCTGATGAAAGTACTGTGCGGGATCTACCCACACGGCAGCTATGAAGGCGAAATCGTCTTTGCCGGCGAAGTGATTCAGGCGACACACATCCGCGATACCGAACGCAAAGGCATCGCCATCATCCACCAGGAGCTGGCGCTGGTGAAGCATCTCACCGTACTGGAAAACATTTTCCTCGGGGCCGAAATTTCCCGCCACGGCGTGCTGGATTACGACACCATGACGCTCCGCTGCGAAAAGCTGCTGGCGCAGGTGAGCCTCAACATTTCACCGGATACCCGCGTGGGGGATCTGGGCCTGGGGCAACAGCAGCTGGTCGAAATCGCTAAAGCGCTCAATAAGCAGGTCAGGCTGCTGATCCTTGATGAGCCTACAGCCTCGCTTACCGAACAGGAAACCGCGGTTCTGCTCAACATCATCCGCGATCTGCAAAACCACGGCATCGCCTGTATCTACATTTCGCACAAGCTGAACGAGGTCAAAGCCATTTCGGACACCATCTGCGTGATCCGCGACGGGCAGCACATCGGCACGCGTGAAGCCGCCGGGATGAGCGAAGATGACATCATCACCATGATGGTGGGCCGCGAGCTGACGGCACTTTACCCGAATGAACCCCACGCAACGGGCGATGAAGTGCTGCGCGTGGAAAACCTGACCGCGTGGCACCCCGTTAACCACCACATCAAGCGCGTCAATAACGTCTCATTTTCTCTGCACAGCGGCGAAATTCTCGGTATTGCCGGGTTAGTCGGTGCCGGGCGCACCGAAGCCGTACAATGTTTGTTTGGCGTGTGGCCGGGGCGCTGGGAGGGCACCATTTATATCGACGGCCAGCCGGTGAAAATCGACAACTGCCAGCAGGCGATTGCCCACGGTATTGCCATGGTGCCAGAAGATCGTAAGAAAGACGGCATCGTACCGGTGATGGCGGTGGGTAAAAACATTACGCTTGCGGCACTCGATCGGTTCTCCGGCGCGCTGAGCAGCCTGGACGACGCCGCCGAGCAGCAGTGCATTCTCCAGTCACTCGCCCGGCTGAAGGTCAAAACCTCCTCGCCGGAGCTGGCGATAGGCCGCCTGAGCGGGGGAAATCAGCAGAAGGCGATTCTGGCGCGCTGCCTGCTTCTCAATCCACGCATATTAATCCTTGATGAGCCCACGCGCGGGATTGATATCGGTGCCAAATATGAAATCTACAAACTGATTAATCAGCTTGTACAGCAAGGGATTGCCGTCATTGTCATTTCGTCTGAGTTACCCGAAGTGCTCGGCCTGAGCGACCGCGTGCTGGTCATGCATGAGGGAAAACTGAAAGCCAACCTGATTAACCAGAACCTGACGCAGGAGCAGGTGATGGAAGCCGCTTTAAGGAGCGAACGTCATGTCGAAAAGCAATCCGTCTGATATCAAAGTCGCTGTTCCGACGCCCGGTGCGTTCGCGGGGCTAAAAGCGCTTAACCTGCAGGTTTTCGTGATGATCGCGGCCATTATCGTCATCATGCTGTTCTTTACCTGGATGACCGATGGCTCTTACTTAAGCGCGCGTAACGTCTCCAACCTGCTCCGCCAGACCGCCATCACCGGCATTCTCGCCGTTGGCATGGTGTTCGTGATTATCTCCGCGGAGATCGATCTTTCGGTCGGGTCGATGATGGGGCTGCTCGGCGGCGTCGCGGCGATTTTTGACGTCTGGCTCGGCTGGCCGCTGCCGCTAACCGTGGCGGTCACGCTGGTGCTGGGTCTGGTTCTGGGGGCCTGGAACGGCTGGTGGGTTGCCTACCGTAAGGTGCCATCGTTCATTGTCACCCTGGCGGGGATGCTGGCCTTCCGCGGGATCTTAATCGGCATCACTAACGGTACCACCGTCTCCCCGACCAGTGCAGCCATGTCGCAGATTGGCCAGAGTTATCTCTCAGATAGCATAGGTTTTACGATCGGTGTGGTGGGGTTGCTGGCGTTTGCCGCGTGGCAGTGGCGTGGACGCATGCGTCGTCAGTCGCTGGGGCTGGCTTCTCCGGCGTCAACGTCGGTAGTGGGGCGTCAGGCGCTCACGGCGGTCATTGTGCTCGGCGCCATCTGGCTTTTAAACGACTATCGCGGCGTTCCGACACCCGTCCTGCTGCTGGCGCTTCTGCTGCTGGGCGGCATGTTTATGGCCACGCGCACCGCGTTTGGTCGCCGTATTTATGCCATTGGCGGCAACCTTGAAGCTGCACGTCTCTCGGGTATCAATGTCGAACGCACCAAACTCGCGGTTTTCGCCATTAACGGCCTGATGGTCGCTATCGCCGGGCTGATCCTCAGCTCGCGTCTGGGCGCCGGCTCGCCCTCCGCCGGTAATATCGCCGAGCTGGATGCTATCGCCGCCTGCGTCATTGGCGGCACCAGCCTCGCAGGGGGTATCGGGAGCGTGGCGGGCGCGGTCATGGGGGCATTTATCATGGCGTCGTTGGATAACGGGATGAGTATGATGGACGTCCCGACGTTTTGGCAGTATATCGTCAAGGGGGCCATTCTTTTACTGGCAGTCTGGATGGACTCGGCCACCAAGCGACGGGCCTGATAACCGTATTGTGACTTAATTGGGAAGTGAGCCATGTTTGAAAAGCGTCACCGCATTACGTT
Source organism: Enterobacter cloacae complex sp. SHL020 (assembly GCF_049236945.1). Taxonomy (NCBI): domain Bacteria; kingdom Pseudomonadati; phylum Pseudomonadota; class Gammaproteobacteria; order Enterobacterales; family Enterobacteriaceae; genus Enterobacter; species Enterobacter cloacae complex sp. SHL020. Next base: position 125,568 of record NZ_JBMKJF010000009.1, on the reverse strand, counting down.
GTTATTCAATGCCAATAAGGCCTACGACCGTCAGGTGGTGGAAGGCGTGGGTGAATATTTGCAGGCGTCGCAATCTGAATGGGATATTTTTATTGAAGAAGATTTTCGCACCCGTCTGGAGAACATCAAAGACTGGCTGGGCGATGGCGTCATCGCCGACTATGACGACCCCGTTATTGAGCAACTGCTGACCGACGTCGACGTTCCGATCGTGGGCGTCGGTGGCTCCTATCATTCGCCCGAACACTATCCGCCGGTTCACTATATTGCCACCGATAACCATGCCCTGGTCGAGGCCGCCTTTCTCCATTTAAAAGAGAAAGGCGTTCACCGCTTCGCGTTTTATGGTTTACCCGCCACCAGCGGCAAGCGCTGGGCCGTTGAACGCGAGCACGCGTTTTGCCAGCTGGTCGCGCAGGAGAAATACCGTGGCGTGGTCTATCAGGGGCTGGAGACCGCGCCGGAAAACTGGCAGCACGCGCAAAACCGCCTGGCGGACTGGCTGCAAACGCTGCCGCCGCAAACCGGTATTATCGCCGTGACGGACGCTCGCGCGCGTCACGTGCTGCAGGTCTGCGAACACTTACACATTCCGGTGCCCGAAAAACTGTGCGTGATTGGCATCGATAATGAAGAACTGACCCGCTACCTGTCCCGCGTGGCGCTATCCTCCGTTGCTCAGGGCACGCGTCAGATGGGCTATCAGGCGGCGAAGCTGCTGCATCGTCTGCTCGATAAAGAATCTCTGCCGCTTCAGCGCTTGCTCGTGCCTCCTGTCCGCGTCGTGGAACGTCGCTCAACCGATTATCGCTCCTTAAGCGACCCGGCCGTTATTCAGGCCATGCACTACATTCGCAACCACGCCTGCAAAGGGATAAAGGTCGATCAGGTGCTGGATTCGGTGGGCATTTCGCGTTCGAATCTGGAGAAGCGTTTTAAAGAAGAGGTGGGCGAAACCATTCATGCCGTCATCCATGCTGAAAAGCTGGAGAAAGCACGCAGCCTGCTCATTTCAACGTCGCTGTCGATCAACGAAATCTCGCAGATGTGCGGTTACCCGTCTCTGCAATACTTCTATTCCGTGTTTCGCAAGGAGTATGACACCACGCCGAAGGAGTATCGGGATCGCCACAGCGAGGTGCTGATATAGAAAAGAAAACGCCTTCCAGTGGAAGGAGTTTTCTTTGAGATTACATATGGGCGGCGATTAAGCGCTGGTTATCCTGGTACATGGCGAACAGATAGTTGTTATAGCTCTGTCCCTTTGTCGAATAACCTTTCAGCTTGTGGATCATCGTACTGGCCGTCACTTCCTGGTCCGCTTTACGCAGCTGAGCGCGTGATTTACGGAACGATGAGTAGGCCGGGTGCGTGTTCAGATTCACTACGTAAGCGCTGACGGAATCTTTCACAGATTCAAACTGCGAATAGCCTTTCACCTTGCCAGGGGCATTATTACAACGACCTTTCACACATTTCATGCCGAAAAGGTTGTTGTTGCTACGCGCAAGCTTAGAAGTACCCCAGCCGCTTTCGGCAGCAGCCATGGTAGCAACCATGCTGCCCGGGATGATATCTACACGCTCAAGGAGAGCATTCCACGGCACACGACGCGTGTTACCGTTCCAGCTCAGCTTGTAGCGCTTCGTGATATCTTTCAGACGCGCGCGCTCTGACGGCGACCAGCGGCTATCGTACTGTTTGGAAATCAGCCAGTTACGATCCGCAGTAATCGCGGCATTTTGACTCGTGATGTAAGGCATTACCGTCCGGAGAAACGCTTTTTTCCTTGGTGTTCCGGAAGGGTATTTTCGCAAATCAGGAAGTGAACTACTCTTTGCACTATTGCGAGAATACTCTTGTTTACTGCTAACCTTACTACTTGTCGTCTGTATTACGTGGGCTTTCTTACTCGTTGTATCCGTGTGCGTCTTCGCAAGCACCTCACCCGAAAATGCCGTGGTGAGTAACATGAGTATCGCAGCCCCATATCGTCGAATGGGAGTCGATATCATTAGGTCTCCTGGTCGGATGTAATCATCCCAACACCTTATTTTTTTCACAAATTTGAGAGCGGAATCTCAAATCATATCAAAAATAGACTTCAAGAGCACGTATAGAAATAGTCCAATTCCGAAACTATGTCACCTGAAACTTGCTCATAAAAACATCATTTCCGAAAAAATGTGCGCGCTATCGCAGATAACTGCCTAATTTTGCGCGAGATCACTCATCCTCACGCATCCTCCCGGCAGAAAGCGACAGGGGATGAGTTTCAGCTCCCCGCCTGATGGCACACTGGTCAAAAATGCCGCGACAGGAAAAAGGAATGAAACGTACCGCATTAGCCTTTCTGATGTTACCCGCACTGGCGCATGCCGACTGGTCATCGCCGGGGTTTAGCGCATTTAGCGCCGAAGGCACCGGGGTCTTCACCAGCCAGGCAAAGCTTGCGAAGGGTACGCGTCCTCTGACGCTGAGTTTTGACAAGACGTGCTGGCAGCCTGCGGACGCGATAAAACTCAATGAGATGCTGTCGCTCAAGCCCTGTGACGGCACGCCGCCGCAGTGGCGCCTTTTTCGCGACGGTGACTACCAGATGCGGATTGATACCCGCTCCGGCACGCCCACCCTGCTGCTGACGATTCAGAGTGTCGCAGAACAGCCGGTTGCAAACGTCATCCTCCAGTGTCCGAAGTGGGACGGTAAACCGCTGACGCTGGACGTCAGTAGTACCTTCCCGGAGGGCTCCGTCGTCCGCGACTACTACAGTAAACAGACGGCGACGGTGCAGAATGAAAAAATCACCCTGCAGCCAGCCGCCAACAGTAACGGCCTGCTGCTGCTTGAGCGCGCCGAGACCGACAAGCCTGCGCCGTTTAGCTGGCAAAACGCCACCGTCTATTTTGTGCTGACCGACCGTTATGTGAATGGTGACCCGGGCAACGACAACAGCTACGGTCGTCATAAAGACGGTATGCAGGAGATTGGCACCTTCCACGGCGGGGATCTCAAAGGACTTGCCGGCAAGCTCGATTATTTACAGCAGTTGGGAGTGAACGCGCTCTGGATAAGCTCCCCGCTTGAGCAAATCCGCGGCTGGGTAGGCGGTGGCACTAAAGGGGATTTCCCGCATTACGCCTATCACGGCTACTACACTCAGGACTGGACGAAGCTCGACGCCAATATGGGCACCGAAGATGATTTACGCCATCTTGTCGACGAAGCGCACAAGCGCGGGATCCGCGTTCTGTTCGATATCGTCATGAACCACGCCGGCTACGCGACGCTTGCTGATATGCAGGAGTACCAGTTTGGCTCGCTGTATCTGCAGGGAGATGAGCTGAAAAAGACGCTGGGAGAACGCTGGACGGACTGGAAGCCGGGCGCGGGCCAAAGCTGGCACAGCTTTAACGACTACATCAACTTTAGCGACAAAGCCGCATGGGAGAAATGGTGGGGCAAAAAGTGGATCCGCACGGATATCGGCGATTACGATAACCCCGGCTTCGACGATTTGACCATGTCGCTGGCATTTCTGCCGGATCTGAAAACGGAATCAACGACGCCTTCCGGATTGCCAAACTTTTACCAACACAAGCCCGACACCCACGCGAAGGCCATCCCGGGATATACCCCGCGCGATTATCTGACCCACTGGCTGAGCCAGTGGGTACGTGACTACGGCATCGACGGTTTCCGGGTGGATACGGCGAAACACGTTGAGCTTGCGGCCTGGCAACAGCTGAAAGACCAGGCAAGCCAGGCGCTGGCCGCCTGGAAAGGGGCGAACCCGGACAAAAAGCTCGACAACGCACCGTTCTGGATGACCGGAGAATCCTGGGGCCACGGGGTGATGCAAAGCGATTATTACCGCCACGGTTTTGATGCGATGATCAACTTTGATTATCAGGAGCAGGCGGCAAAAGCGGTGGATTGTCTGGCCGATATGGATCTCACCTGGCAGCAGATGGCGGAAAAGCTGCAAAGCTTCAATGTGCTGAGCTATCTCTCATCACATGATACGCGTCTGTTCCGCGAAGGGGGCCAGCGCGCGGCGGAGCTGCTTCTGCTGGCACCCGGCAGCGTACAAATCTATTACGGTGATGAATCCGAGCGTCCGTTCGGTCCGACGGGTTCTGACCCATTACAGGGCACCCGTTCGGATATGAACTGGCAGGACGTCACGGGCAAGCAGGCCTTAACCGTCGCCCACTGGCAAACGCTGGGCCAGTTCCGCGCCCGCCACCCGGCGATTGGTGAAGGCAAACAAACCACGCTGTCGCTGAACGAGGGGTATGGCTTCGTGCGCGAGCACAATGGCGATAAGGTGATGGTGGTATGGGCAGGTAATCAATAACGACACACTCCAGTTCCCTCTCCCTGTGGGAGAGGGCTGGGCTGAGGGAAAATCCACCAGAACTATTCACTACATAAATCCAAATAAGCCATACAAAACAACAAATCCGACCACATCACCCGATTTGCACCAGCACGGTGCTAGCGTTATGGTTACCCACTTTCAAAATAAGCTCGACAGATCACCTGCTATGACGTTTTCACTTTTCGGCGACAAATTTACCCGCCATTCAGGCATTACTCGCCTGATGGAGGATCTCAACGACGGGCTGCGCACACCGGGCGCAATCATGCTCGGCGGCGGAAACCCGGCTCAAATCCCGGAGATGAATACCTATTTCCAGACGCTGCTCGCTCAGATGCTGGAAAGCGGCAAAGCAACCGATGCGCTTTGCAATTACGACGGCCCGCAGGGTAAAACCGAACTGCTGGCACTCCTCGCCGAAATGCTGCGTGACGAGCTGGGTTGGGATATCGAACCACAGAATATTGCACTGACAAACGGCAGCCAGAGCGCGTTTTTCTACTTGTTTAACCTGTTCGCAGGGCGTCGCGCCGACGGCACCACCAAAAAAGTGCTGTTCCCGCTGGCACCGGAGTACATCGGCTACGCCGATTCCGGCCTGGAAGAGGATCTGTTCGTCTCCGCGCGCCCGAACATCGAGCTGCTGCCGGAAGGCCAGTTCAAATATCACGTCGATTTTGAACACCTGCATATTGGTGAAGAGACGGGCATGATCTGCGTATCGCGCCCGACTAACCCAACGGGCAACGTGATCACCGACGACGAACTGATGAAGCTGGATGCGCTGGCGAATCAGCACGGCATTCCGCTGGTGATCGATAACGCCTACGGCGTGCCGTTCCCGGGCATTATCTTCAGCGAAGCACGTCCGCTGTGGAACCCGAACATTGTCCTGTGCATGAGCCTCTCTAAGCTGGGTCTGCCGGGCAGTCGCTGCGGCATCATCATCGCCAACGAGAAAATCATCACCGCCATTACCAATATGAACGGCATTATTAGCCTTTCACCGGGCGGCATTGGCCCGGCGATGATGTGCGAAATGATTAAGCGCAACGACCTGCTGCGTCTGTCGAATGACGTGATCAAGCCATTCTATTACCAGCGCGTACAGGAGACGATTGCGATACTTCGCCGCTACTTGCCGGAAGAACGCTGCCTGATCCATAAACCTGAAGGAGCGATTTTCCTGTGGCTGTGGTTTAAGGATTTGCCTATCACCACCGAACTGCTCTACCAGCGCCTGAAAAAGCGCGGCGTGCTGATGGTACCGGGCGATTATTTCTTCCCGGGACTGGATAAGCCGTGGCCGCATACTCACCAGTGCATGCGCATGAACTACGTGCCCGATCCGGAAAAAATCGAAGCGGGTGTTAAAATTCTCGCCGAAGAAATTGAAAAAGCCTGGCGCGAAGGTAATTGTTAAATAATTAGGCTCTTCGGATGAAGAGCCTTATTTTTTCGGTGATCTATATATTTTATAAAGGATATATCCTTCAGCTTTATTTCCCTATTATTTAAAGGGGTTATTTAGGATAATTCCTGTTGTTTTAATGGCACTATAGTAATTCAAAAATAATTAAGTGGACGTTAAATAATAACTTCATTAACTCATTGTTATATAACATTTAAAACAAACAAAGTTGGTAAGCAAATATCCTCGAAGCGAGTCTGTGTGCATTTTTAAAATACTGCATATACTCACTAATACGCCGCTCGGCGTTCTATTGCGTGGAGTATTTTTATGCTACCTAATAATGCTAGTCGCATCAGCGTAATTGCTGCTGCGGTACTGCTCGCGTTCTCTCTTTCTGCCTGCAGTGGAAGCGGTGGCGGATCTCACTCAACAGCCAAAAATAACCCTGCTACCGGAAGTAATACCGGCTCGGGTGATGGAAGTGGCACAACGGCTAATAATGGCGGTTCAGATAGTAACGGATCTGGCTCAGGTTCAGGGACAGGATCTGGCTCCGGAACTGGCTCAGGAACGGGGACCGGAGGTAACGGCAGCGGAGGAACCGGAACAGGCAACACGGGCAGTGGCGGCACAACCACTGCAGGTGTGAATACTGTGCTGGGTGATGCCGGCAAAACGGTGACCAGCGTTGGCTCTACGGTGGATGGCCTTGGAAGCCAGATCCCGACAAATAATCCTGTCACGTCAACCGTTTCAACCACCGTCAGCGGTGTTGGCAGCGCCGTGTCCACCGTGGGGACAGGCGTCACGACTGGCGTTGGCGATCCAAACAACGCGAACGGTGTGGGCACAACGGTTAAAGGCGTGACCACGTCGGTTACCTCCCTGGGCAATACCGTTTCAACGGTAGGCACGGGCCTGGCGAGCTCCACTTCCGGAACACCGGTTAGCGGTGTAACCGGCCTGACGGGCAGCGTGGTCAACAGTACCGGGCAACTGGTCAGTAACACCGGCATGGGTCTCACCAACACGGTAAGCAGCCCTGCGGTCACTCAGGTAACAACCGATACCACGACCCTGGCTAACAAGACGCTGGGCGGAGTACAAGGCGTGACGCAAAGCGTGGGCACCACAACGGGTCTCGGCACACCGGTCAACGGCCTGCTGACCCAGGTGGGTAACACCGTGAGCGGCGTGGGGACCAACGTCAGCAACAGCAATAGCGGGCTTAGCGGTGTCGGTCAGGTCGTTCAAAATGTCGGCCAGACGGTCACGGATAGCGGTGCGCTAGTGAAACCTGCATCAACCACCGGAGGCGGAAGCGGCGGCACAGGCTCGCTGACAGCCGATGCCAATGTGACAGCGACCAGCAACAGCCTGAGCACAACGGTCAATACCACCCTCAATACGCTGACTGCGGGTGTAACGGCCAATGCAGGCACAACCCAAAACACGTCCACGACGAATCCGATTAACGGGCTCAACACGTTAACCACGAGTCTACTGACGCCAAAACAGTAAAACGGTTATTGCCTTTCTGCGCCCCTGCTTCAGGGGCGCTTCGTACAGCGACACTCCCCCTAACCGGGAATGATGAACAGGGATAGCGCGATGAAACACCACTTCCTTTTTTCGCTGACGGGGCTGGTTGTGCTGAGCATGGCCCGCGCCGATACTCTGCCCTCTATTATTAACCCCGATAACCCGGCGCAAGTTTCTCGTAACGTTGCCCCAGAACAGACTGAGGCCGTGCCACAGCCGAAAGTCAAAATAGAAAAACCACAGTCAACGCTGACGCCTGAAACGCCCATTACCATTAATCACATTCAGTTTATTGGCGGCACGCGTTATCCCTTAAAGGAATTACTTCAGCCCTTCAGGCCTTACGCCGGAAAAACCGTACCGCTAAAAACGCTCACGGGGCTGGTAAACGATATTACGGCGCGCTACAAGGCCGACGGTTTTCCCCTCTCCTATGCCTGGCTGCCCGATAATAATTTCCAGCAGGGAAATATTAAAATTGTCCTGGTCGAAGGGTACGTGGCGCACAGCGACATAGCCAGTAACAACCCCAATATCGCCGCGCGCCTTAAACGCTTGTCAGAAAAAATCATGGCGGAAAAACCGCTGTCTCAGGATACGTTCGATCGATATAGCCAGCTGATGACCCGCACCCCGAACGTTCCGGTCACGGCTAACGCGCAGCTGCCAACCAATATCTATGGCGCGGCGGCGATGAAAATAACCGGTAATCAGGAGCGGAGCTGGAATATCGCCTCGACGATCGATACCCGTAAAGGGCAAGATTTAATGATGCTAAACGGCACGCTCAGCAACCTGACAAGCTATGGCGATCAGCTGGGCGTGGCCACGCTTGTGCCTTTAGATAGCGACACGCGAAAGAGCTATGTGGGTCTGAACTGGCAGCAGTTTTTAAACGATGAAGGGCTGACCATGCAGCTCAAAGGCAGCTATTACCGTGAAGATCCGCGAGATTTTTCCCCCCTGCTCTCTTTGCCCAATAATATTCAGGTCGATTCGAAGCAAAAAACCACGCAATACAACGGCGGCGTGACGTTTGGCTATCCATTGCTGCTGACGCAAAAATCACAAATTAATCTGACCGGCGGTTTTGATTATACCGACCGCCAGGATGATTATGCTCTACAGGCCAGACTGCAGGGCAAAACCTATAGTCTTGACTCCGTCAACCAACACGCGCGTTATCCGGCGCTGGAAGTGGGTATCAACGGTGTGCATCAATTCACAGCCGCCAGCATCAGCGGCAGACTCAACGTACGACAGGGTATTGATGCGATGGGTGCCGATATCGTCTCAGTCCCTAAACCCGATATCAATTTTACGCTTACAAAAAGCTATTTAGACGCAGCCTGGCTGTTTGCCGATAAATGGCGGCTATCAACATCCTGGGAGGGAGACTGGTCAAATAACACGTTACCAGAGCCCGAACGCGTTAGCTTCGGTGCCCAGCGCTTTGGCCGTGGATATCAGGACAGTGAAGCAAGCGGTGATTACGGCTACGGCGGGCAGGTAGAACTGCGCTATATCAAGATGCGAAAAGAGAGCACCTGGCTTGCCACCATCCAACCCTATATCCTGGCCGATACCGCGCAAACCTGGTTTAACACGTCCGGTTTGCCTCATCAACGGCTCGGGTCAATTGCTACCGGGGTGATGATAGGCGATACGCGCCACTATAGCGTCACGGTTGAGGCTGCAAGACCCGTCGGGGATGTTCCGACAGACAGTCGCAACAGGGACTGGCGCTACAGCCTGACGTTCACCTGGAATTTCAATAAAATGCAGTAAGCTTTTCAGCCCGAATACTGACTGGATCAACGCAGCGCAGCGCGTGGGTTGGACAGGCCTCCACGCAGGCCGGCCCGCCTTCGCGATGCACACACAAATCACATTTCAGCGCCTGCGGCTTATTTCCCTCCAGGCGCACCTGCATCGCCCCAAACGGACACGCCACCACACAGCTTTTGCACCCAATGCAGCGCGTCTGCTCAACGAGCCAGGCTCCCGCCGTAAGGCTGATGGCATGGGTTGGACAGACGTTAGCACACGGCGCGTCCTCGCACTGATGGCAACCCACTGCCGTCGTGTAGTCGTCCCCCTTAACCACCCGAAGGCGGGGCGAAAAGGCATTTGCGGAGACGATGTCCAGATGCGACACCGCGCAGGCCACTTCGCAGGTGCGGCACCCAATGCATTTTTCCGCATCCGCCACGATAAATCGGTTCATGTGTTACGCCTCGCGTGCATTAAAAGCCGGTACTGCACACATCTTACATATTGCCCGATTCAGCGAAGGTGTGATAGGTCAAATAGGAGGCGCTCAGCTGGAATTATTATGCTCTTTACAATACCGCCGTTTCCAGACGGCAGGTGTTAAGCCCGTATGCTTTGAAAATATTTGCCGAAAATAGCCCACGTCATTAAAACCACAGCGGTTTGCTACTTAGGTAAGCGACGCAGATCCATCCAGCAACAGCTTTTCCACTGCCCTGACGCGCTGGCGATGTATCACCTCCGTCAGGGTTAAATGGAAAGTCCGGCGAAATACGTGCCCCAGGTAATCGGCATTGCAGTGCAACGCTTTTGCCAGCTGCGGCGTCGAAAGCGGTAAATGAAACTGCGTGCGAATAAGCTGCTTCGCCTTCCACGCCATCGCCGCACCGGCCTGATCCACGCTGTCTCCATTCCCTGAAGAGAGCGACACCTCCTATAAAATCATCTCCAGCGCCAGCACTGCACGCCAACCTTTATACCTCGGTTCAGTTGGGCAAATAGGGGAGTAGCAGAGATGCGGATTTGGGTGGATAAACATAAACAAGAATAATGTCACCTTTATGGATATATAATATTTTTATCAAGCTCAGTGATGCCGAGTTCACGGATTATCATCGACTGAAAGACAATGTGATCTAACCCTCGATATTGTTTTTTTGCAGCCGTCCAACTCAGACATACCATTGTCTGACATGCATTTTAGTGTTATTCCATAAAGACACACAGTTAAAAATAAGGACATCCCATGGAATTCACAGAAAGGTTAAATGCCTTATCAAATAAAATAAAACAACAACTTGATGCAATTAATACTGAAGAAGCAACAAAAACTGCATTCGTAATGCCATTCATTCATAACGTTCTGGGTTATGATGTTTTTGATCCTTCAGAGGTAACACCTGAATTTGTCTGTGATGTTGGTACAAAAAAGGGCGAGAAAATCGATTATGCCATAATGAAAAATAATGACGTTCAGATACTTATTGAATGTAAGAAAATTGGCGAACCATTAAATATAAATCATGCTTCGCAGTTATTCAGGTATTTTCATGTAACAAACGCCAGAATTTCAATCCTCACCAATGGACAAAATTATAAATTTTTTACAGATCTGGATGCTCCCAATAAAATGGATGAAAAACCATTTTTGGAAGTAGATCTTCTTGATATTGACGAAAATATAATACCTGAGCTAAAAAAATTAACTAAGTCTTCGTTTGACTTAGAATCAATTATCAATGCTGCTGGTGAATTAAAATATGTCAGCCAAATCAAAAAAAATCCTGCATTCTCAGCTAAATAATCCTGAAGATGACTTTGTGAAATTTTTTGCATCCCGGGTTTATGATGGGATTCTGACTCAAAAAGTCAGAGAGTCTTTTTTTAACTTGACCAAAAAAGCTGCAAGCCAGTACATAAATGATCAGGTTAATGAGCGACTTAAGTCAGCTATTACGGGCATAACTCCAGCGATCATCGATACTCCAAATGAGTCATCACAGATTGAGGAAGACGAATATAAAGATGAAAGTGATGTGGTTACAACGCTAGAGGAGCTCGAGGGATATCATATTGTTAAAGCAATCACCAGAGCAGTACTGGAGGCACCCCGTATAACTCACAGAGATACCAAAAGTTACTTTGGTATTCTTGTAGATGACAACAACCGCAAACCCCTTTGCCGATTGCATTTTAATCGTACGCAAAAATACATCGGACTTTTCGACATAGAAAAAAACGAAACGCGTCATCCTATAACGACAGTCGATGATATCTATTCCTTTGCTGATATCCTGAGAGCGACAGCAGCTCTATATAATTAATTTTTTACCCAGGCAGCACGCGACGTGCTGCCTCAGCCTGGAACGTCAGGGAAAAAGCCGCTGGCACTACCGTCGAAGTCAGAATGAATGTAAGCCGGATAAAACATAACGACTCCTGATATCCGTGCTTAATTCGCGCCCGTCGCCAAATCCGGGCGAGAGTGCCCGGTTTAAATTTCTTTAAGAATGATACACATGATGCGCACCTTTATTGATGGCGCAGATCGCATTAGCGTATCAGGAATATTAAGGAGGGAGTCATTACGGGAAGGGAAACGGGAGATGGGTACTATCAAATATGCCCGGCGGCGCTTCGCTTACGCGGGCCTACGTAAAACTGCGATGGCAGTCCATGTAGGCCCGCGTAAGCGAAGCCGCCACCCGGCTTTAGCGCATCAGAAACGCCAGGTCAGGCCGGTCATCAGCGCGAAGCTGTCGTCGCGGTCGATCATCGGGCTGTTCTTCACGTCGTCAGGCAATACGGTGTAGACCGCGCTGGCGTTGAGATACAGCTTCTGGGTTAACTGATATTTGGCCGCCAGGCCAACGTATGGTGTCCAGCTGTCACCGGCGGTGTATTCATCCAGACCTGAGCGACGAGACTCGCTGCCGGATACACCGTAGTAGTAGTCGTTATAGCTTTCGTCGCTATAGAAAATACCGACAGAGGGCGTCAGGGTCAGGCGTTCCATCCTGATTGGACGGAAGTATGAAACCTCGCCGATCATACCGCCGCTTTCATCCGTGGCATCGCCCGAGACCGCCACTTTCAGCGAACCCCAGCTTTCGTGGCGGTAGTACGCGCCGCCGAGGAAGGCAGAAGCTTTACGCTCATCAAGCTTTTTCATCTGATGGTCGTCGTTGTCATCTGGATCGAAATGCAGCGGCATCCACGATGCGGTCAGGCTGAGTTCATTTTTTGCGTCTTTCCACAGGATCCATCCGCCCGTGGTCTGGCGAACATAAAAGCTATCGCCTTCGTAGCTAATTAACGGTACTGCGGTCGTATTTTCGTTATAGCCTTTGTAAGGAGACTCATTAAATACAGCCCCCGCTCCTAGTGAAAAGTCACCGGCCATTGCTGATGATGTTGCAAATATCGTGGCAGCGATGAGTAAATTGTATTTAATAGTCATTACATGTAATCCATTAAAATGCCAAACAAGCGAGGCGCATAATAATGGTTACAAATTTGCCAATGCAACGCTGCGGTTTATATAATATTATATATAAAATCATATAGATGGGTGCGCAGGATGAGTAATTTACAGCTAAAGCCACGCGAATTAAAAATCATATCCGTCATCGCAGCAACTCGCAGCATTGGTGATGCCGCCGCCCTGCTGGGCATGGCGCAGGCCAACGTCAGTAAATATCTGTCTGATTTTGAAACACGGGTTGGACTCAAGGTTTTTGAACGCACCACGCGCCAGCTGGCGCTTACTCAGTTCGGTGAAGCGTTACTTCCCTACGTTAACGCCACGCTGGATAAAAACACGCAACTTGTTAATTTCATTGCTGATTACAAGCATGAAAAACGCGGTAAGGTCACGATTTACGCCCCTACGGGTATTGTGACCTATCTGTCTCGACATGTGATCCACAAAATCGAGGATATCGGTGACATCCGCATATCCCTGAAAACGTACAATCTGGATCGCAATGAATTTGCTGAAGGTGTTTCGTTTCCAGATGACTGCGATATTTTAATTACCTATGCGCAGCCGAAAGACGAAAGTCTGGTTGCCAGCGTGTTAACAAAATATTCCGTTACGGCATTTGCAACCGTTGAGTATTTAAATAAACATCCCTTAAAGGGACCTGAAGATTTAATTAATCACTCCTGTATTCTCATTGACTCCATGCTGGTCGATGATGCAAATATATGGCGTTTCCGCGTGCATGGCAGCGATAACGTGCATGACTACCGGGTGACCGGTAATTATATTTGCGACAATACGCAGACGGCCCTGGAGCTGGCAAGAAATAATCTTGGGATTGTTTTTGCGCCAAAAGAGAGTCTGAAAAAAGAATTAACGCAAGGGATGCTGGTCCCCTGCTTCCCGCATCAGGAAGAGTGGTGGCTCGATCTGACGGCCATCTTCCGCAAACGCGAATACCAACCCTGGCGCGTGCAATACGTTCTGGATGGCGTTCTGAACTGCCTGCGCCAGCAAATAGCTCAGACCGCCCATGGACGGCCTGAGCTGGGCGACTAGAACAGCCCCAGCGGTTTATCGGAGTAGCTGACCAGCAAACATTTCGTCTGCTGATAATGTTCCAGCATCATCTTGTGGGTTTCACGCCCGATGCCCGATTGCTTATAACCGCCAAATGCCGCGTGCGCCGGATAGGCGTGGTAGCAGTTGGTCCAGACGCGCCCGGCCTGAATGCCTCTGCCCATTTTATAAGCCAGATTACCGTTACGGCTCCAGACGCCGGCTCCCAGGCCATACGGCGTGTCGTTGGCAATCTCCAGCGCCTCCTCCATCGTTTTGAAGGTGGTCACGGCCAGTACCGGTCCGAAAATTTCCTCCTGGAAGACGCGCATGTTGTTCTGACCGAACAGGATCGTCGGCTCAAGGTAATACCCTTCCTGCAGATCCCCACCGAGCACCTTACGGCGACCGCCGGTCAGAATATCCGCCCCCTCTTTCTTGCCGATGTCGATGTAGTTGAGGATAGTTTCCAGCTGTCCGTGCGAGACCTGCGCCCCCATCTGCGTGACGTTATCGAGCGGGTTACCGCTGCGGATAGACTCTACGCGGCGAATGGCCCGCTCCATAAAGCGCTCATAGATGGACTCCTGCACCAGCGCGCGGCTCGGGCAGGTGCAGACTTCGCCCTGGTTAAACGCAAACAGCGCAAACCCTTCCAGGGCTTTATCGAAGAAGGCATCCTCTTCCTCCATCACGTCCGCGAAGAAGATGTTCGGGGATTTCCCGCCCAGCTCCAGGGTCACCGGAATGATGTTCTGCGTGGCGTACTGCATAATCTGCTGGCCCACTTCCGTCGACCCGGTAAACGCCACTTTGGCGATACGTTTTGAGGTGGCCAGATATTCCCCTATCTCACCGCCCGCACCGTTGACCACGTTAATCACGCCCGGCGGCAGGAGATCGCCAACGATTTCCATCAGCAGCAGTACCGAGAGCGGGGTCAGACGCGCCGGTTTGAGCACAATACAGTTGCCGGCCGCCAGCGCGGGCGCCATCTTCCAGCTCGCCATCAGCAGCGGGAAGTTCCACGGAATGATTTGCCCGACGACGCCCAGCGGTTCGCGGAAATGATACGCCACGGTGTCGCTGTCTACCTCGCTTATTCCGCCCTCCTGAGCGCGAATGCAGGAGGCAAAATAGCGGAAGTGGTCGATGGCCAGCGGCACGTCTGCCGCCATCGTTTCCCGGATCGGCTTGCCGTTATCCCAGGTTTCCGCCGTCGCCAGCAGCTCCAGATTCTGCTCCATCCGGTCAGCGATTTTGAACAAAATAGCCGCGCGGTCCTGAACTGAGGTATGGCCCCATTTATCTTTCGCTTTGTGCGCCGCATCCAGCGCCAGATCGATATCGCGCTTGCCGGAGCTGGCTATTTCGCACAGCGGCTGGCCGGTTACGGGGGTCAGGTTGGAATAGTATTCGCCGTCGACGGGAGCTACCCAGTCGCCGCCAATAAAGTTGTCATAACGAGGCTTCAGCTTGAGGGGAAAACCATACTCGCCGGGCTGGATACGCGATGAGGGAGGATTGTTTGTCATGACCGTCTCCTTGCTGTTGGTGTACAACAAGGGTAGTTCCGGCTGGCGTTTTTCTCGCCAGTGGGTGACGGGTTTACGAGCCGTATCACGGATTACCGTACTTTACGTTTCGTTTCTGCCACTGAGCCATACTTAACAAGTCAAGAGCTCATAAGGAACGATGCGATGCAGCTATTTATCGGTTTTGACGTAGGCGGAACCCATATCAAGCACGGCGTGATTGATGAAAATGGCAAGGAGCTGACGACAGACGAGTACGATACCCCTGAGGATAAAAACACCTTCAAAAAGAAGTGGAAAGCGGTAGTTGAAGCGTATCAGGACGAATACGATATCGTCGGTATCGGCGTGAGCTTTCCCGGCCATATTAACCACCATAGCGGCGAAGCGGCTAAAGCGGGCGCGCTCGACTATCTCGACAGCGAAAACCTGTGCGAACTCTTCGCCGATCTGACCGATCTTCCCGTCACCGTGGAAAACGACGCCAACTGTGCGGCGCTGGGCGAGCGCTGGCAGGGCGCGGGTAAGGATTACGAGCATTTCGTCTGTATCACCATCGGCACGGGCATCGGTGGCGGGATTGTGATGGAAGGCGATCTCTATCGCGGGTCGCATTACCGCGCCGGCGAATTTGGCGTGCTGCCCGTGGGGGACCAGGGCGAACCGATGCACGAGGTTGCGTCTGCCAGCGGCCTGATGAAAGCCTGCCGCCGCGCGCTGGCCGTTTCAGAAGAAGAAATGCCTGACGGCAAGGAGCTGTTTAAACGTATGGAGAGCGACGTGCATCTGCGCGAAGCTATTGAAGCCTGGGCGCATTTTCTCTCGCGCGGCGTTTATAGCGTGATCTCGATGTTCGATCCACAGGCAGTGCTGATTGGCGGAGGGGTAAGCGAGCAGGAGAAAATTTATCTCCTGCTCGATAAGTACCTGGAGCAATTCGAGGAATGGGAAGCACTCAAAGTGCCCATTCTGCCCTGCGAGCTGGGTAACCAGGCAGGAAGACTGGGCGCGGTATGGCTGGCAAAGCAAAAACTCTCCCGCCACACGTAGCGCTCAGGGAAATAGCTGCGCGTCACGAAGCAGATGGTCATTACCCCGACGGCGGGTAAAGCCGATACGGTTGAAATATTCCAGGATCTGTATCGCCAGCTTGCGGCCCACGTTCAGCCGATCGCGGAAATCGGCTGCGCAGGTAGAGCCCCGCTCCTGATCCAGCTCGCGGATCAGGTTGGCAAACGCCACAATGCGATCGTTACGGTAATAACGATCTTTCACGATCGCGACTATCAGCCCCTGCTGCGCCGCATGGCGCAATACCTGACGCATCACCTGCTCGTCGGTGTTGGTTTCGCGAGCCAGATCGCGAACCCACCACGGCTCATCGCCAAACAGCGGGGCCGCTTTTTGCCATATGGCCTCTTGCTCGGCGGTGAACCCGGCCTTGTGATCCGGCAGGTGCAGCCAGCCGTGGTGGCTTTTAATCACTCCGCTTTCGCGCATGTTTTCGATCAGCAGCAGCACCAGCGCATCGTCTTCCATCGGCAGCGCCATGCGTCGCAGACGCTCGCGCCCCGGGCCAGGCTCGTCCTGATGCTGTTCATGGTAAGTCGCAAGCGTGTTCAGTATCTTACGCTGCCATTGCGCAGCAACCGGGGCATTGAGCAGGCTGTTGCCGGCCTGAATAAAGCCCGGCTCCTGGGTCAGCTGCCGTAAGCCTTCCCCGCTCAGCTGGCGTGCCCATGCAAAATCACGCAGACTCACCGCCCCGCGATCGAGGTGCACCCGCAGCGCGGCGTTATCATCGCTGGCCTCTGCCAGCGCGGCCAGCCACTGCAGATATTCCGGCTTACGCTTGCCGCGTCGGGGTGGGTTAAGCGCCACCACGCGCGCGCCCGCCAGCGTTTCCCTTGCAGAAATGTCACGCAGTACCAGACGATCGTTATCTGCCAGCCAGAGCGGCGAATCGAATACCAGCTCGGCAAGGTCGTTTTCCAGCAGCGACACGCGCCCGGTGATATGGCTGGCCGCGTGGTGAATATGCAGCGGCTGCCATTGGGTCAACGGCATGTGTGTCTGCAGGGAGACAATCACGCGTTCAGACGGTTCCGGCGGGGCATCGGCCAGCAGCCAGTCTCCGCGATTAAGCTGCTCTTTTTCCGCATCCCCGGCAATGTTCAGCGCGATACGCTGCCCGGCGTGGGCACGGTCAGCGGGCTGGTTTTGTGCATGCAGCCCGCGCACGCGCATCGGTTTATTCACGCCCGTCAGCCAGAGCGTATCTCCCACGCTGACTTCACCACTCAGCGCGGTGCCGGTCACGACCAGCCCCGCACCTTTTACGGTAAACGCCCGGTCGATCGCCAGACGGAAACGATGATGGCTGGCGTGGTCACGTGTTGAAAGGTTCTGCAAATGGTGGCGAAGTTCGTCGATACCACGCCCTTCTGTCGCCACGGTGACAAAAAGCGATGCGTCGGCAAAACCATACTCCCGCAGAGTCGCCTGGACCGTTTCGCGCACCTCGCTGATGCGCGCATCATCCACGCGATCGGCTTTGGTCAGCGCCACGGTCAGCTGCGGGTTGCCGGTTAGCTGCAGGATCGCCAGGTGCTCGCGGGTTTGCGCCATCACGCCGTCATCGCAGGCCACCACCAGCAGGGCATGATCGATGCCGCCCACGCCCGCCAGCATGTTGGACAGAAACTTTTCATGCCCCGGCACATCAATAAAGCCCAGCACGCGACCATCAGGCTGGGGCCAGTAGGCATAGCCCAGATCGATGGTCATGCCGCGCTTTTTCTCTTCCGGCAGGCGATCGGCGTTTACGCCGGTAATGGCCTGCAGTAGCGTGGTTTTTCCGTGGTCGACGTGACCGGCGGTGGCAATAATCATTTCAACAACATCTCCAGAAATCGCTCTTCATCTTCAAGGCAGCGCAGATCCAGCCACATTCGGCCATCGTAAATCCGCCCGATAACCGGCGCGGGCAGGCCACGCCAGCGCGACGACAGGGCTTCAAGGTGGCTGCCGCGCCCGTCACGCGGGGTGAACGTGAGCGCTTCACTCGGCAGCCTGTCCACCGGCAGCGAACCGCTGCCAATCTGCGACTGGCAGGGTTCAATGCGAACGTCAAAATCGGGGTAGCACGGGGCAATGCGCGGCAGCAGTAATTCGGCCTGGGCGCGAATCGAAGCGGCATCGCGGGTTAACAGACGCAGCGTGGGCAGGCGGTCGGCCAGTTTCTCCGGATGGAGATAGAGCCGCAGCGTCGCCTCCAGCGCGGCCAGCGTCATTTTATCGGCTCGCAGGGCGCGCTTGAGCGGATGCTGCTGGAGCTGCGCAATCAGCTCGCGCTTGCCGACGATAATCCCGGCCTGCGGCCCGCCAAGCAGCTTGTCGCCGGAAAAGCTGACCAGGCTGACGCCTGCGGCAATCATCTCTTGCGGCATCGGCTCTTTCGGCAGCCCATAAAGGCTCAGATCCACCAGCGAGCCGCTGCCGAGATCGGCAATCACCGGAATATTCAGTTCGCGGCCAATCGCCGCCAGCTCGCCCTCTTCAACCGTTTTGGTGAAGCCTTCAATATGATAATTGCTGGTGTGAACCTTCATCAGCAGGGCGGTATTTTCATTCACCGCCGCGCGATAATCTTTCGCATGGGTGCGGTTGGTAGTGCCCACCTCATGCAGCGTGCAGCCCGCCTGGCGCATCACGTCCGGAATACGAAACGCCCCGCCAATCTCCACCAGCTCGCCGCGGGAAACCACCACCTCTTTGCCGCTGGCGGTGGCCGCCAGCATCAGCAGCACCGCTGCGGCGTTGTTATTCACAATGCAGGCATCTTCCGCGCCGGTCAGCTGGCACAGCAGGTCCGCCAGCGCCCGGTCACGATGCCCGCGTCCGGCGCCGTCCAGATCGTACTCCAGCGTCACGGGCGCCCGCATGGCCTGTACAACCGCAGCCACCGCTTCTTCCGCCTGCTGCGCGCGTCCCAGGTTGGTATGCAGGACGGTACCGGTCAGGTTAATCACCGGGCGTAACGCGCTTTGCGCTTTCTCATCCAGCCGGTGCTCAACTTCCTGCTCCCACGCCGCGCACCATTCGGGCAAGGCGTTTTCTGACTGAATAGCGCATCGGGCTTCGTCCTGAAGCAGGCGTAACATCTCCACCGTCGCGGTATGGCCAAAACGCTCAACGGCAGCATGAATGCGGGGCTCGCGAAGGAGACGGTCGGTAGCGGGGATCTGGCTGTACAGCGAATGATGAGTAGTCATGAAGGCGCCTGGCGAGTAAATATCTTCCCCCCTCCCGACGGGAGAGGGAGTTAACATGTGGAGGGATTGTACAACCTCCGACGCCTAAGTGTTATAACCCGCGTCAAGCCTTTGGCGGTTCGGTACGGGCAAAGCTCTCGCGGCTAAAAAGCGTGTCTGCAAGTTTCACCAGCAGCGGACGGTCGACGCACCAGCCAGGAGAAACCCGGCGGAAGTTGAGATAGCCGATGGCGCAGGCGATGGCGATGGTTGCCAGGTTCAGGCTGTCGGTTTGAATCTTTCCTTCCCGGATAAGCTGTTCGCACCTGTCCAGGCTGCGGCTGATTTTTTCCCGCTGGCGTAACAGTTCCGTTTCCGACTGCTGGGCGGCGGGCCTTGCCTGTTCACGCACGGAGGTTAACGCCGCATCCATAATGCCATCGGCCAGGGCTTCAATTTGCTTCACTGCCAGCGCCGCTTTTGGGTCAGCCGGCAGCATTGCCGGGGCAACGCCCAGCAGCTCGATATACTCCGCAATAATCGGGGAATCGAACCAGTATTCGCCCTCGTCCGTCACCAGCGCCGGGACTTTCCCCAGCGGGTTGTACTGCGCGACGCCGTTTTCAGCGTTGTAGGGCTGTTCATTGATGAATTCAAATTCAATCCCTTTCTCCAGCAGGAGAATCGAGATCTTTCGCACGAAGGGACTGGTGTAGCTACCGATGAGTTTCATTGCCTGATCCTTGATGCCGGAAAAAAGTCAGTATGGATCAAGCGATGAAAAAAGGGCAGGTTTGCGTGTCGCATTCCTGCCCCGGAAGGATTAGTGATCGAGATAGAGGTAGTGCATCCAGCTGGTCATGCGCAGCAATACTTTACGCATCACCGAGACGTGGGCGAAATGGTCCGAGTAGACCGCCACCTGGGCATAGATACCGTCTGGCAGGGCATCGACATCGGCGTTAGGCTCCAGCTCAATCAACGCCTGTACGCCATCCGTACCCGGCACGACTGTCAGTGCCTGCAGCGCACCCTGTGCCTGATAAGACCCGCCTGGCACTACTGGCAGAACGCTGGTGAGCTTACCGGTAAACACCTGACCCGGGAGTGCGTTAAACACCACTTCCGCTTCATCGCCCGGCTTCAGACGCAGCAGCGAGTTCTGACGGAACTGGGCCACGATCTGACGCTTCTGTTCAGGAATAAAGACCATCACCGGACGCAGCGGCAGCGCGGCGGCGTACGTCCCCGGACGGATCAGCACCTGGGTGATATAACCATCGCTTGGCGCACGGACCACGGTCTGATCCAGGTTGTATTTGGCTTCGGCAAGCTGCGCGCGTAAGGAGGCAATCTGCGACTGCTCGCCGTTCACCATGCTGTCCAACTGGCTTTGAATTTGCGTCTGTTCAGCAACGGAGCCTTTTACCAGCGCATCCTGCGCGAGATAGTTCTGCCGCGCGTTGTCGATATCGCTTTCAGAGAACGGATTCACCTTCGCCTGGCTGCCTTTCAGGTAGCGCTGATAATCTTTATACAGGCGGTCACGCTCTGCGGAAACGCGCGTCGTATTGGCGACGGCTTCCGCCAGCTGCGCTTTAAGATTGTCGATATTATGCGTCGCGGTCACCAGGTCGGCCTGGAGTCTGTCGACGCGCGCCTGATAGCGGGCCGGATCCAGTTTAAATAACACTTCGCCTTTTTTAATGAGCTGGTTATTTTTATCGGTCACTTCACTAACCACCCCGGTAACCTGCGGCGTAATCGGAATAGAAATAACCGCTTTTTGCGCCGTAAAGGTGTACGGATGGTTATAGTTCATTAACAGAATAAGTCCGGCAACAATAAACACCCCGCCTAATGTTGCGGTGGCAAGCGTCCACTGGTTTACCGGAATGCGGAATATTTTAAAGATGGCCCAGGCAAATGCCACGTAGGTCAAAATAATCAACAGATCCATGATTAGCGCTCCAGCGTGTTATTATCAGCAGCAGGCTTTACCGCGGCCAGCTTTTGTTCTAATTCTGCCACGCGTTTGGCCAGCGCATCCATGCCCGGAACCTCATCAGGCTTGGTGATGTGGTTTTGCATCCCCCAGCCGCGATCTTCACGGTACAGCGTGGCCCATATCCACAGGAACGGCCAGATGGCATGGAGCGTAAACAGGCTAATCCAGCCTGCCGTATGAATCGCATCGGCATGCGGATGGTTACGCTTTTTGGCCATATTATAAGGAATGTCATGGATGGCGATGATTCCATAAAACAGAACCAGAAATACAAAAATCAATACGCCCAGCGCAAAATAGTTGAGAAACATATTCTCCTCACTTAAACAACGTCAACTCATTGAATTAATAAAACAGTACGCAACCTAATTAATTTATTTTGAAATACATAAGGTATGCTGGTTATTTCAGAGCCGGGGAGTATCGGTTTTTATAATATCTCCGTGCAAGTTTATAAGCGTGTCAAAATATATCCTGAATAATAATATACTTAACCTTACAATATGAGCGTAATCCACGTTTTAACTTTTCGCCATACCACACATCAAAAGTGGTTTTTTAGCTTAACGTGTTGCGCTATGCCATCCTGACGCCGAATCGCTAAACAGAGTTTGCCGCCGATCACAGCCGGAGAAATCTGCATAAAAATATTTTGTGAAATCAGTCACAATCCAGAAACAAACACACAAAACCAAAGCGTGACAACCATCACAGAAAAGGGTGGTTTTTGCCGTATTTCTCGCCATCGTATTTTTTTTGCCCACCTTTTTTGTGACCAGGATCACCTCATTGACATCCTCACCCCCTATCTTTACGTGACATGCGTCACACAAATTTTCGCTGTCTGGACAGTTGAACGATTCAGTGCCAGATTTCACAGCATCAGAACAGGGCCCGGCTACCTCTGCCGCCTCATTAACAATAAACCTCGGGCCGCAAGCCTAAGCGTAAACAGAAGAAGGGGTGTTTTATGTCATCCGATTTCAAGATCAAAGTTCAAAGCTTTGGTCGTTTCCTCAGCAACATGGTGATGCCTAATATCGGCGCGTTTATCGCGTGGGGTATCATCACTGCATTGTTCATTCCGACAGGGTGGTTGCCTAACGAAACGCTGGCGAAACTTGTTGGCCCAATGATTACCTATCTCCTGCCGCTGCTCATCGGTTTCACCGGTGGTCGTCTGGTGGGCGGTGACCGTGGTGGCGTAGTGGGCGCTATCACGACCATGGGTGTTATCGTCGGTGCGGATATGCCGATGTTCCTCGGAGCAATGATTGCCGGTCCTCTGGGCGGCTGGGCGATTAAGAAATTCGACGTCTGGGTTGATGGTAAGATCAAATCCGGCTTCGAAATGCTGGTGAACAACTTCTCTGCGGGCATCATCGGGATGATCCTCGCGATTCTGGCGTTCCTCGGCATTGGCCCTGCGGTTGAAGTGCTGTCCAAAATTCTGGCGGCAGGCGTTAACTTCATGGTTGCGCACGACATGCTGCCGCTGGCGTCTATCTTCGTTGAACCGGCGAAAATCCTGTTCCTGAACAACGCCATCAACCACGGCATCTTCTCGCCGCTGGGTATTCAGCAGTCTCACGATCTCGGCAAATCCATCTTCTTCCTGATTGAAGCTAACCCGGGTCCGGGTATGGGCGTTCTGCTGGCGTACATGTTCTTTGGTCGCGGCAGCGCTAAGCAGTCTGCTGGCGGTGCGGCAATCATTCACTTCCTGGGCGGTATTCACGAAATTTACTTCCCGTACGTGCTGATGAACCCACGTCTGATCCTGGCCGTTATCCTTGGCGGTATGACCGGCGTGTTCACCCTGAGCGTGCTGGGCGGCGGTCTGGTGTCTCCAGCCTCTCCGGGTTCTATCCTGGCGGTGCTGGCGATGACGCCAAAAGGGGCGTACTTCGCGAACATCGCGGCCATCTGTGCGGCAATGGCGGTCTCCTTCGTGGTCTCTTCTATCCTGCTGAAAACCAGCAAAGTGAAAGAAGACGACGATATCGAAGCGGCGACCCGTCGTATGCACGACATGAAAGCCGAATCCAAAGGCGCGACCCCGCTGGCGGCTGGTGATGTCTCTAACGACCTGAGCCACGTGCGTAAAATCATCGTTGCCTGTGACGCCGGTATGGGTTCCAGCGCAATGGGTGCAGGCGTGCTGCGTAAGAAAGTGCAGGATGCGGGCCTGACCAACATCTCCGTCACCAACAGCGCCATTAACAGCCTGCCGCCGGACGTTGACCTGGTCATCACGCACCGCGACCTGACTGAACGCGCCATGCGCCAGGTACCGCAGGCACAGCACATTTCGCTGACTAACTTCCTCGACAGCGGCCTGTACACCAGCCTGACCGAACGTCTGGTTGCGGCGCAGCGTCACGAAGACAACGAAGTGAAAGTGCGCTCAAGCCTGCAGGACAGCTTTGACGAGAGCAACGCCCACCTGTTCAAACTGGGTGCGGAAAACATCTTCCTCGGTCGCACAGCGGCAACCAAAGAAGAAGCGATTCGCTTTGCCGGCGAGCAGC
Organism: Enterobacter cloacae complex sp. SHL020; assembly: GCF_049236945.1. NCBI lineage: Bacteria > Pseudomonadati > Pseudomonadota > Gammaproteobacteria > Enterobacterales > Enterobacteriaceae > Enterobacter > Enterobacter cloacae complex sp. SHL020. Next base: position 101,585 of record NZ_JBMKJF010000009.1, on the reverse strand, counting down.
TGGTGAAAGGAGGCTACGTTCAGCCTGAATATGTTGACGCGATGCTGGAACGCGAAAAACTGACGCCAACCTACCTGGGCGAATCCATCGCGGTGCCGCACGGTACGGTTGAAGCGAAAGATCGCGTCCTGAAAACCGGCGTCGTATTCTGTCAGTATCCGCAGGGCGTGCGCTTCGGTGAAGAAGAAGACGACATCGCCCGTCTGGTGATTGGTATCGCCGCTCGCAACAACGAGCACATTCAGGTGATTACCAGCCTGACCAACGCGCTGGACGATGAGTCTGTCATTGCGCGTCTGGCGAGCACTACCAGCGTGGAAGAAGTCCTGGCACTTCTTAACAAATAAGTCCTCTTCCCTCTCCCCTCTGGGGAGAGGGCTAGGGTGAGGGGAAACGTTCCTCACCCCAGCCCTCTCGGGTAAAAACATTGATGAAGGTTAACACTATGAAAGCATTACATTTTGGCGCAGGTAATATCGGTCGTGGTTTTATCGGTAAACTGCTGGCAGATGCGGGCATTACGCTGACATTCGCCGATGTGAATCAGGTGGTCCTGGATGCCCTGAATGCGCGTCATAGCTATCAGGTCCATGTAGTCGGTGAAAACGAGCAGGTTGAGACGGTATCCGGCGTCAACGCGGTGAGCAGCATCGGGGAAGACGTTATCGACCTGATCGCCAGCGTCGATCTGGTCACCACGGCCGTGGGTCCGGTCGTTCTTGAGCGTATCGCCCCTGCGGTTGCGAAAGGCCTGGCAAAACGTAAAGCGCAGGGCATCGACACCCCGCTGAACATCATCGCCTGTGAAAACATGGTGCGCGGCACCACGCAGCTGAAAGGCCACGTGCTCAACGCTGTAGCAGATGAAGACAAAGCCTGGGTTGAAGCGCACGTCGGGTTTGTGGATTCCGCCGTGGATCGCATCGTTCCGCCGTCTGAATCCGCCACCAACGACCCGCTGGAAGTGACTGTGGAAACCTTCAGCGAGTGGATCGTTGATAAAACCCAGTTTAAAGGCGCCCTGCCGACCATTCCGGGAATGGAATTAACCGATAACCTGATGGCATTTGTCGAACGCAAACTCTTCACGCTGAACACCGGGCATGCTATAACCGCGTACCTCGGAAAATTGGCCGGTCATCAGACCATTCGTGATGCGATCCTCGATGAGAAGATCCGCGCGGTGGTAAAAGGGGCAATGGAAGAGAGCGGCGCGGTGCTGATCAAACGCTACGGTTTTGATGCTGATAAACACGCAGCATACATCCAGAAAATACTCGGTCGCTTTGAAAATCCGTATCTGAAAGATGACGTTGAGCGCGTGGGCCGTCAGCCTCTGCGCAAACTGAGCGCGGGCGACCGTCTGATTAAGCCGCTGCTGGGCACGCTGGAATACGGCCTGCCGCACGCCAACCTGGTGAAAGGCATTGCAGCCGCGATGCACTACCGCAGCGAGCAGGACCCACAGGCGCAGGAACTGGCTCAGCTGATTGATGACAAAGGCGCGCAGGCTGCGCTGGCGCAGATTTCCGGTCTGGACGCCAACAGCGACGTGGTTGTGGAGGCGGTTAACGCATACAACGCAACCAAATGATGCACAGTGCGGCGCAGGTTAACCTGCGCCCAAATAATAGATTGTCAGATATGCAGGCAATAATGGAACAAACCCAGGCCTTTGAAAATCGTGTGCTTGAGCGTCTGAATGCTGGCAAAACCGTACGAAGCTTCCTGATTGCCGCCGTCGAGCTGTTAACCGAGGCGGTGAATATCCTGGTGCTTCAGGTGTTTCGCAAAGACGACTACGCGGTAAAGTATGCTGTAGAACCGTTACTGGACGGAGACGGACCGCTGGGCGATCTATCCGTGCGTCTGAAGCTGATTTATGGTCTTGGCGTGCTCAACCGACAAGAGTATGAAGATGCGGAGCTGTTAATGGCGCTGCGCGAAGAACTCAATCATGACGGTAACGAGTACACCTTTACCGATGATGAGATCCTGGGGCCCTTCGGCGAGCTGCACTGCGTCACCGCGCTGCCCCCTGCTCCCCATTTTGATAACAGCGACCCTGAGCTCTACGCGATGCAAAAGCTGCGTTATCAACAGGTTGTCCGTTCCACGATGGTTCTCTCCCTGACTGAGCTGATTTCCCGAATCAGCTTAAAAAAAGCGTTTCAGAAGTAAGCCTGCTCACATTGGTGTATCCTTCCCTGTAAATTCCCCGTTTTCAGAGTTATTTGTCATGAAAGAAGTCGAAAAGAACGAAATTAAACGCCTGAGCGACCGCCTGGATCTGATCCGCCATCAGATGGCTGGCCTGTCACTGGTCGATTCCGCCGAGAAGTACGCCGAGCTGGAAAAAGAAGCCGCCACGCTGGAAACAGAAATCGAGCGCCTGCGCGAAGTGAAAGGCCAGAAGCTGAGCAAAGAAGCGCAGAAGCTGATGAACATGCCGCACCGCCGCGCGATCACCAAAAAAGAACAGGCCGACATGGGCAAGCTGAAGAAAAGCGTCCGTGGTCTGGTGGTGGTGCACCCGATGACCGAGCTTGGCCGCGAAATGGGCCTGAAAGAGATGACGGGTTTTTGTAAGACCGCGTTCTGATACTTAATCTAAGTAAAATTTTATACAAACCAGCCCAATATATTCATTGGAAGAATGTATTGGGTTTTTTATTGTCCAAAACAACAGGGTTACTGCCCGTAAATGTAAACAAGCAAGAGTAAAATCTGCAGGTTCACAATTCTCATTCTTAAGAGTAAAGTGGACATTCATTCCTTTAGATCTAACTAATACACACGGCACGTCATTGAAATATAATATATTTCTTTGGCATGATGGTATGTCATTGCATTAGGTTATAAATTTTATGAATTCTACTGAGAGCTCTACCTTTCAAAACAGCGCCCTTTCTTTAGAACAAAAACTTGAAAAAGCCAGGGCTGAACTTCTGGATTTAGGCGCAAGAAACCGATTACTCAACATTCCGCGATCGAAGAATACACGTTTCCTGGAAGTGATTGATGAACGTTCTGAACTGGTCTACAACCTTCTGTTTAATGAAAAAAAAACGTTCACATTTTTGCATGGTAAATCAGGTAAAGAAGACGATCAGGAGACTGAAGATGGTCTTTCAGACGAAAAATCTTTTATTTATCAATTTGATGAAACAAACACCGAAATAAAATCGCAGCATCTTGATACTAAACTGCAGACTCGTTTAACCCCTAAAGGGTTGCAAACTCGATTACTTGATTTGTACCACGACTCCAAAACGCTTGAAGAGGAGCAAGGCGCAAACATTCTTTTCCTGGCACTGGGCACATTAAAGTGGGTAGATCCCGCCAATAAAGAGAATGTCCGTTATGCTCCTCTGATACTAGTGCCAGTAAGTCTGGAACGCGGTAGTGCTGGAGAAAGATTTAAACTAAAAGCACGTTCAGAAGACATCATTCCTAACCTCTCTTTGGAAGCATTCCTTGAGCGCGTACATCAGATCACATTACCTGTAATGCAATCTGATGATGATGAAATTAACATAAGTAGTTACTTTGAAGCTGTACAGCAATCAATAGCATTGAAAACAGACTGGGAAGTTATAACAAATGACATCATCCTTGGTTTGTTCTCATTTTCTAAATTTTTGATGTATCGAGATCTCGATCCTGCAAACTGGCCCGATGATGAAGCTATTACATCAAAATATCTTATTCGCGCCCTCATGGAAGAAGGGTTTGATGAAAGCGACGGACTACTTTCAGAAGACAGCTCTATAGACCACCTTATCACGCCTAAAGATATGCTTCATATTATGGATAGCGATAGCTCTCAAACGCTGGCGATCCATGAAGTAAGGAGAGGTAAAAACCTTGTCATACAAGGACCTCCTGGCACGGGTAAGTCACAGACAATAGCCAATATTATTGCGTCGGCTATCGCGGATGGAAAAACAGTACTTTTTGTTGCAGAAAAAATGGCAGCTCTTGAAGTCGTCAAACGCCGTCTCGACCAAACAGGAGTCGGTGATGCCTGTTTAGAACTTCATAGCAACAAGGCCAATAAACGACTTTTACTCGAGGAGTTGAAGCGAGTATGGGATTTAGGTTCGCCCCGCGGTGAATTTCCTGATGAATTAATTGAGAACTTAACCGAAGCTCGTGACTCTCTGAATGCCCACCCAGCGCGCCTCCACAAAGTCTATACACCTTCGGGTTTGAGCCCTTATCAGGTGATTGGGCAATTGGTAAGATTGCGTCAAAATGAACAAACACCTACGGACTTCATTCTTCATGGCTTCGATGAATGGAGTAATAACGATCTGATAAAACGACTGGATCTCGTTAAAGAGCTTATTGAACGAATTGAGAATATTGGGCTACCCCATAATCATCCCTGGAATGGTGTCAAACGAGAATCCGTTTTACCGGGTGAACTCGATCGCCTGATGCCAAAAATTACTACGTTGTTACACAAAGTACATGACTTTCAAAACACTATAGCGACTTTAGCTGTACGAGTTGGAATAACACCTGAACCAGTACTTTTCAACGAGGCGGACATAATTTTTCAGATTGCTAACCTCATAAATCAGGCACCTGAGTTAGAGGAAGCTGCACTAGTTAATCCTGTCTGGTCTAACTCTCTTTACGAAATAAAAAGTCTAATTGAGCAGGGTACAACGTATCAAAATAATTTCGAGGAAATCAAAGACCTGCTTCATGATGAACAGTTTGATACCCCTCTACTTGAATTCAGAGATGAACTGCAAACAGTCCCAGAGGATCTTTTGCCAGATGCCTTCTCAGCTGCCAGAGCATTACTACCACTATTACCGCAAATTCAATTAACAGTGGCCCATCTGACGAAAGAGCTAGGTACTGAATCTCTGTATCGTTCATCTCAGGAAATCAATAATCTGATTGAACTCAGCATACGCGTAGCTGATGCCCCCGATGCGAGCCCGCAAGCTTTTGTCGCTTCCGTATGGGAGCATGGTGTCGAACAAGCCAGAGAGTTGGTCAATTCAATCGCTGATTTACATTCTTTGCGTCAGAAAATCGATCCCCATGTTTCGGAGACCATATGGGATACCGAACTCACACAAATTCGTCATAACCTTGCGATACATACTGGGATGTTCAAAATACTGAACAGCGAATGGCGTCGTTCACGTGCACTTGCTCACTCCCTCATTCGAAATACAAATCAACCTATTCAGCAGCAAATTGAGCTTTTGGATAAGGTTATTCAGGCGCAAGCGCTACGAAAAAACATCGCCAACGCTAGCGAGTTTGGGAACAGTGCGTTTGGCTCACATTGGCGTGGTGAAAACAGTGACAGCAGTGCTCTGAAGGCATTAGTAGAATGGATGGCAACGCTTAAAGATGTTGGTTCAGAAGCACGTTTACTGGCGAGCCAACTGTCTGATCGTGAAACGTTGAGGCACTTTAGCCAGAAACTGGAGCAGCTTCTTAATCAAGCCGATATTGAACTGAAACAACTTTGGAAGGCTTTTGGCGCAACTGCAGAATCCTGGTTTGATAATCATTATTCTATTAAGCGTGTTCCATTAAGCTATGTTGAAGCTATGGCTGAAAAACTTAGTCGTATAGATTCAACATCGCAACAGGTGTTTAAAGATCCGCCAGATCGCCCTGGTGAACGTCTGGCGCTGGTCAAGAAGATTATCGCATTGCAATATCAAAAGAAGGCCATCGAATCCCAATACGAATTGGGAAGCGCAGCATTGGGTAGTGCATGGCGAGGTACACTGTCCAACTGGCAAAATATCGTTAGCGATTGTACATGGATTGAAAAACACGGTGACTTACGCTTCATATGCGCGACCGTAAACGATCGTGGTGAGTTACTGAACTCCGCTAATAAACTTTCAGCGACACGTGTCTCTATCATTAATGAACTTGAAAATCTGGCCAACGAACTCGAATCGTCCACCGACGAATTCTTCCATTTGGATAATCAGCATTTACGTATCGATAGTGTCCTGCAAAAACTAACCTCCTGGACTGAAAATGCCGAACAACTGTCTAAATGGGTTGCCTGGCAACACCGGAGCAACCAGGCAAATAATTTGGGACTCTCAGAAGTTGTAGAACGGCTTGAGGATGGGCGCTTACCATTATCAACTTGTTATAGTTCGGTCGAATATACCTATTATGAATCGCTGTTCAGTTTAATGGCTAAAGAGACACCGTCTCTTTCCCGCTTCGACGGTGAACTTCATAACCGAAAAGTGCAGTACTTTGCCGAAATGGATTTACGCCGTATCAAGAGCTCAAGTATTGAGGTCGCTCGGGCACACCATCGTCGTATTCCTTCAAAAATCGGAGCGGCAGGTCCGGTTGGAGTCCTGCGTGCCGAAATGGCGAGGAAAAGAGGCCATATGCCTATTCGCCAATTGATGCTTAAAGCGGGCCCGGCAATTCAGGCAATCAAACCGGTCATGATGATGAGCCCACTCTCTGTCGCACAATTCTTGATCCCAGGTAAGCAAAAATTTGATTTGCTCGTTATGGACGAAGCCAGCCAGATTCAGCCTGTCGATGCCATAGGTGCAATTGCGCGCTGTCAGCAAGTTGTTGTTGTCGGGGACGAAAGGCAATTGCCGCCAACCAGTTTCTTCTCTCGTATGACTGAAGCCAGTAACGATGATGGGGATGAAGATTCGACGCAAGTAGCAGATATCGAAAGCATACTTGGATTGTTTGTTGCCAGAGGCTTGCCACAGCGAATGCTCCGCTGGCATTACCGTAGTCGACACCAGTCGCTTATTGCGGTTTCTAATAGTCAGTTCTACGAAAACAAATTGTTTATAGTACCAAGCCCATACACTGAAGAGGCGGGTATGGGCTTGCGATTCCATTATGTTGAAAACGGTGTTTTCGAATCAGGTGCAGGTAATGCCAACCCTATTGAGGCAAAAAGAATTGCTACCGCAATTCTTGAGCATGTACAGCAGAATCCCGAATTGTCACTGGGAGTCGCTACATTCTCGGTTTCACAACGTAAGGCTATTCAGGATGAGTTAGAGGTTCTTCGCCGTTTAAATCCTCAATATGAGGATTTCTTTAATGCCCATCCAGGAGAGCCATTCTTCATTAAAAACCTGGAAAATATCCAAGGTGATGAACGTGATGTCATCATGATCTCTGTAGGGTATGCGCGCAATAAACAAGGCTATCTGGCAATGCGATTCGGCCCTCTGGGTTCGCAAGGTGGTGAGCGACGGCTGAATGTGCTGATTAGCCGTGCAAAACGTCGATGTGAGGTTTTTGCATCGATCACCGATGAAGATATTGATCTTGAGCGAGCGAAAGGTGTTGGCGTAATAGCGTTCAAACTATTCCTTCAATATGCCCGTACAGGACGCTTATCAATGTCCACAGCTTCCGGGCGTCCGATGGATAGCGTATTTGAAGAACAAGTCGCCTCAGCACTTCAGAACCGAGGCTATCAAGTACACCCGCAAGTAGGAATTGCTGGCTTCTTTATCGATCTAGCAATTGCCGATCCTGAATTACCGGGACGTTATCTTCTCGGGATCGAATGTGATGGCAGTGCTTATCATTCCTCTCGGTCTGCCCGAGAGCGTGATCGTTTACGTCAAGCCGTTCTTGAAGATCATGGTTGGATAATACACCGAATCTGGAGTACGGATTGGTTCCAAAGACCAGAGGAACAATTGCAAAAAGTTATTGATGCTATTGATAATGCAAAAGCAGAACTGAATAGCAGAGCAGAACTTACATACGGGCGTTCCCGAGCTGTTCCTGTAGATATCGTGGCAGTGGAACGAGAAGATGTTATTGAGGTTGGTTTTGATAGAACTGATTCCGCTAATGACCAGTCTGTGAGTTATGAAGAAGCACAGCCCGAAGCCAATCTTTCATATGCTTTACATGAAACACCAACCGGCATACTTGCTGACATGGTTGAAAAAATAGTCTTCACAGAATCTCCTATCCATATTAACGAAGTAATAACTCGTCTTCGCTCCGCATGGGGATTACAACGGGCTGGTGCACGGATAGAAAGCGTTGTTAGTCATGCTGCTCAAATTGCCTGCAGGAAAGGTAATATTTATAAGGAACATGAATTTTTCATACACAAGGAAGTAACTATTCGACTTCGTAATAGACAGAACGTCTTGTCTGCAGGCTTGCGTAAACCAGAACTGATCGCACCTATAGAAATCGCTTCGGGTATATTTGACATCGTTAGCGCAAGCCTGGGAGCAACTGAAGATGAAATCATTACATCTGTCTCAAGGATGCTTGGTTTTAAATCAACCAGTAGTGTTCTTCGAAAAGTGATCTCCGATGTTATTGAGCTGGAGATTAAAGATAACCGTCTTAAGCAACAAGATGGTTTGATAGTCATCGGAAATACCGCTTCTATTCAAAATGCTGTCTAATTCCTGAAATTCGATTAACTCTTCTGCGGGGCCCACAATTATACTGTGGAGCCCCGCTTCAAATTGGCCCAACCAATTCCCCTTTTCTTTCTTCTCCGGTTCACAATTCCATTATTTTCGCTCACAAACTCATTGCCCACTCACAACATTTGATTAACCATTCATTGTCATTAACCCTACAACACAACATTGGCAGGACCACTTTTACACAACCTGTGACGCAGAGTTGAGCGGAGACTCACCCGCAGCGCAGGCTGTCTGGTCCCCAGGAGACCTGCATGAGCCTCTGGCAACAAAACTACGACCCGGCCGGTAATATCTGGCTGTCGAGCCTGATCGCATCGCTTCCGATCCTGTTCTTCTTCTTTGCGCTGATTAAGCTCAAGCTGAAGGGCTACCTCGCCGCGACGTATACCGTTGCTATCGCCCTGATGGTGGCGCTGTTCTTCTATAAAATGCCGGTCGATCGCGCGCTGGCCTCCGTCGTCTACGGTTTCTTCTACGGCCTGTGGCCGATTGCGTGGATCATTATCGCGGCGGTGTTTGTTTATAAAATCTCGGTGAAAACCGGGCAGTTTGACGTCATCCGCTCGTCGATTCTCTCCATCACGCCGGACCAGCGCCTGCAAATGCTGATTGTCGGCTTCTCCTTCGGGGCATTTCTGGAAGGCGCGGCAGGCTTTGGCGCACCGGTGGCGATCACCGCCGCGCTGCTGGTGGGTCTGGGCTTTAACCCGCTCTATGCCGCGGGCCTGTGCCTGATTGTGAACACCGCACCGGTTGCGTTTGGCGCGATGGGTATTCCGATTCTGGTGGCCGGACAGGTCACCGGGCTGGACAGCTTCGAGATCGGCCAGATGGTTGGCCGCCAGCTGCCCTTCCTGACCATTATCGTCCTGTTCTGGATCATGGCGATTATGGACGGCTGGCGCGGCGTGAAGGAGACCTGGCCTGCGGTGATGGTGGCGGGCGGTTCGTTCGCGATTGCCCAGTACCTCAGCTCGAACTTCCTCGGCCCGGAGCTGCCTGACATCATCTCCTCGCTGGTGTCGCTGGTCTGTCTGACGCTGTTCCTGAAGCGCTGGCAGCCGGTGCGTATCTTCCGCTTCGCCGACATGGGTGCCTCGCAGGTCGATCAAACGCTGGCCCGCACCGGCTACACCGCAGGACAGGTAATCCGCGCCTGGTCGCCGTTCCTGTTCCTGACCGCCACGGTCACGCTGTGGAGCATCCCGCCGTTTAAAGCCCTGTTCGCCCCGGGCGGCGCGCTGTACGACATGGTGATTAACATCTCCGTACCGTTCCTCGACAAGATGGTCGCCCGTATGCCGCCGGTCGTGCACGCCGCCACGCCGTATGCCGCGGTCTATAAATTCGACTGGTTCTCCGCCACCGGGACCGCCATCCTGTTTGCCGCTATTCTTTCCGTGGTGTGGCTGCGCATGAAGCCTGCGGCCGCGGTGCAGACCTTTGCCGCGACCGTTAAAGAGCTGATGCTGCCGATTTACTCCATCGGCATGGTGCTGGCGTTCGCGTTTATCTCGAACTACTCCGGCCTGTCATCGACGCTGGCACTGGCGCTGGCGCACACCAGCCACGCCTTCACCTTCTTCTCGCCGTTCCTCGGCTGGCTGGGAGTGTTCCTGACCGGTTCCGATACCTCGTCTAACGCCCTGTTTGCCGCGCTGCAGGCCACGGCGGCCCAGCAGATTGGCGTGTCGGATGTTCTGCTGGTGGCCGCAAATACCACCGGCGGCGTGACCGGAAAAATGATCTCCCCACAATCCATCGCCATTGCCTGTGCGGCGGTGGGACTGGTCGGTAAAGAGTCGGACCTGTTCCGCTTTACCGTGAAACACAGCCTGATATTCACCTGCATGGTCGGGGTGATCACCACCCTGCAGGCCTATGTCTTAACCTGGATGATCCCATGATAGTGATGCCCAGACGCCTGTCCGACGAGATTGCCTCTCGCGTGCGGGCGCTGATAGAAGAACAACAGCTGGAAGCGGGCATGAAGTTGCCCGCCGAACGCCAGCTCGCCGCCCAGCTTGGCGTGTCGCGCAATTCACTGCGCGAGGCGCTGGCGACGCTGGTCAGCGAAGGAGTGCTGGTGAGCCGTCGCGGCGGCGGCACCTTTGTACGCTGGCAGCATGACGACTGGTCCGAGCAAAACATCGTTCAGCCGCTGAAGACGCTGATGGAGAACGACCCGGACTACAGCTTCGACATCCTTGAAGCGCGTCACGCCATCGAAACCAGTACCGCCTGGCACGCGGCCATGCGGGCAACCGACGCCGACAAAGAGAAACTTATCGCCTGCTTTGAGGCCACGCAAAGCAGCGACCCGGATATCGCCTCCCAGGCGGACGTCCGTTTTCACCTGGCGATTGCCGAGGCGTCGCACAATGTGGTGCTGCTCCAGACCATGCGCGGGTTCTTCGACCTGCTGCAATCCTCCGTGAAGCAGAGCCGCCAGCGCATGTATCTGGTTCCGCCGGTGTTTGCCCAGCTGACCGAACAACACGAGGCGGTGCTCAACGCCATTCTGGCCGGTGATGCCGAGGCCGCGCGCAAAGCGATGATGGCGCATCTCGGTTTCGTGCACACCACCATTAAACGATTCGATGAAGACCAGGCCCGACAGGCACGTATTACCCGTCTGCCTGGCGACAGTGATATTTCCAGGGAGAACAAAGCATGATTATTTCAGCAGCCAGTGACTATCGCGCCGCGGCGCAGCGCATTTTGCCCCCGTTCCTGTTCCACTATATCGACGGCGGGGCGTATGCCGAATACACCCTGCGCCGCAACGTGGAAGATCTGTCGGAAGTGGCTCTGCGCCAGCGCGTGCTGAAGAATATGTCTGACCTGAGCCTTGAGACAAAGCTGTTCAACGAAACGCTCTCCATGCCCGTGGCGCTCGCGCCTGTAGGCTTATGCGGCATGTATGCCCGCCGCGGTGAAGTGCAGGCTGCCGCCGCGGCGGATGCCAAAGGCATTCCGTTTACCCTCTCCACCGTGTCCGTCTGCCCGATTGAAGAGGTCGCCCCGACCATCAAACGCCCGATGTGGTTCCAGCTGTACGTCCTGCGCGATCGCGGCTTTATGCGCAACGCGCTCGAGCGCGCCAAAGCGGCAGGCTGCTCCACGCTGGTCTTTACCGTCGATATGCCAACACCTGGGGCACGCTATCGTGATGCCCACTCCGGCATGAGCGGCCCGAATGCTGCACTCCGCCGCTACTGGCAGGCGGTTACTCACCCGCAGTGGGCGTGGGATGTCGGCCTGAACGGTCGTCCGCACGATCTGGGCAATATCTCGGCTTACCTCGGTAAACCGACCGGGCTGGAGGATTACATTGGCTGGCTGGCGAACAACTTCGATCCGTCGATCTCGTGGAAAGACCTGGAGTGGATCCGCGAGTTCTGGGACGGCCCGATGGTGATCAAGGGGATCCTCGACCCGGAAGATGCCCGCGACGCGGTGCGCTTTGGCGCAGACGGGATTGTGGTCTCTAACCACGGCGGACGCCAGCTTGACGGGGTGCTCTCCTCCGCCCGCGCCCTGCCGGCCATCGCCGATGCGGTGAAAGGCGATATTGCGATCCTGGCCGACAGCGGCATCCGCAACGGGCTGGACGTGGTGCGTATGATTGCGCTGGGCGCCGACAGCGTGCTGCTGGGCCGCGCGTATCTGTATGCGCTGGCGACGGCGGGCCAGGCAGGCGTGGCGAATCTGCTCAACCTGATCGAAAAAGAGATGAAGGTGGCGATGACGCTGACAGGAGCGAAAACGATCGGTGAAATCAGCAGAGATTCTCTGGTGCAGGAGTTAAATAAATTACCGGCGGCGCTGGCGCCACTTGCTCAGGGAAACGCGGCCTAAATTCTCCTCCGTTAATACACCTTTTTCTCGCGCCCGATTTTCCCCTCGGGCGCTTTTTTACGCCAAAAATAACATCCAGATAACATATTGGATAAGAAAATTTGACATCCACCTGCCGTCCGCAATTGTATAGACAAGCAAATACAAGAACACAAAAACAACATCAGATCGGAGTGGAGCGTATGGCGTATTCAGGTAAGGTGGATATTCAGCAGGTGATCGATGAGAGTCCCTTTTCAGGATTTCACTGGCTGCTCATTGTGCTGGGCTTTCTGGTTCTGGCGATCGATGGTTTTGATACGGCGGCGATGGGATACATCGCGCCTACGCTGTCGGCAGAATGGGGAATACACAAACAGGATCTAGGGCCGGTGCTGAGCGCTGCGCTGCTGGGGCTATCGCTGGGCGCGCTGATCGCCGGTCCGGTATCGGATCGGATGGGGCGCAAGCGCGTGCTAGTTTTTTCGTGCCTGTTCTTCGGCCTTGCGAGCCTGGGGACGGCCTGGGCGCAAAGTCTGAATATGCTCACGCTGTGGCGCTTTCTGACGGGCCTCGGGCTCGGTGCCGCAATGCCTAACGCCATCACGCTGATCTCCGAGTTTGCCCCCCAGCGCTGCCGCGCCATGGCGATTAACACCATGTACTGCGGCTTCCCTCTGGGCGCGGCGGGCGGCGGCGCGATCTCTTCCTGGCTTATCCCCCACCACGGCTGGCGAAGCGTGCTGCTGACCGGGGCGATTGCGCCGCTGATTTTAACGCTGCTGCTGGCGCTGTTTTTACCGGAGTCCGTGAAGTTTCTGGTGCAGCGCGGGAAAGACGTCATGCAGGTCCGCCGTATCGCCAGCCGGTTCGCCCGCAGCACGCTGGATAGCGTCACGGGCTTTTTCCTGGCGGAGGAGAAGGTCGCCTCTAAAAAAGGGAGCGTGTCGCAGCTGTTTTCTATGCCCTGGCTGCCCGGCACCCTGATGCTGTGGGTGACCTATTTTATGGGGCTGGTGATTTACTACGTCCTGCTTAGCTGGATGCCAACGCTGATGCAGGGGATGGGCTATGCTCTGGCGGAATCCGCCTGGCTCACCTCGCTGTTCACCTTCGGCGGTACCGCAGGCATTCTGCTCGCGGGCTGGATGATGGACCGCTGGGAAGCGCATAAAGTGGTCGCGTGTGGTTTCGTGCTGACAATTGGCCTCATTCTTTTGCTTGGCATTGAGCATAACCATATCGCTCTGTTTGGCGGGCTGATTTTCCTGATGGGGATCGCGATGAACGGCGCGCAATCGGGCATGCAAACCCTGGCCGCCACCTTTTACCCTACCGAGTGCCGCGCGACGGGCATCGCCTGGATGCAGGGGATCGGCCGCTTCGGCGGCGTGGCGGGAACCATGACCAGCGCCCAGCTTCTCACTATGCAGTGGCAGGCAGACAGTATTTTAATGATCCTCAGCGTGCCCGCTCTGGTGGCCGCTGCGGCAACCGTCTACAAAATGCTGTACAGCCGCTCGCAGGAACCCGGCGTCGCGTAGTTCCTCTCTTTTCTGCTATTCTGCCCCCGCAATTAAGGGGGCAGCATGCTTAACATCGTTTTATTCGAACCAGAAATTCCGCCGAATACCGGCAATATCATCCGCCTGTGTGCCAACACCGGTTTTCGTCTGCATATCATTGAGCCGATGGGCTTTACGTGGGACGACAAACGCCTGCGTCGCGCAGGGCTGGATTATCATGAATTTACCGCCGTCGTTCGCCATCACGATTACGCCGCGTTTCTGGAAGCAGAGAAGCCGCAGCGCATGTTCGCCCTGACCACCAAAGGCACGCCAGCGCACAGCGCCGTGAGCTATCAGGCAGGTGACTATCTGATGTTTGGCCCGGAAACCCGCGGCCTGCCGGCCACGATCCTGGATGCCCTGCCCGCTGAGCAGAAAATCCGTATTCCGATGATGCCGGACAGCCGCAGCATGAACCTGTCGAACGCGGTGTCGGTGGTGGTGTATGAAGCCTGGCGCCAGCTGGGTTACCCGGGCGCCATTCTCAGAAGTTAAATGCCGTCACCATACTCGAAGGTATGGTGAATGCCGTTGAAGTGCTGATCCATGTCCATGGACGGCTTATCGCTGTCTGGTTTACCGACGATGCGAGCCGGTACGCCAGCGGCGGTGGTATGCGGCGGCACGGGCTGGAGCACCACGGAGCCTGCGCCGATCTTCGCGCCGCGCCCAACTTCGATATTGCCGAGAATTTTGGCGCCCGCACCAATCATCACACCTTCACGAATTTTCGGATGGCGATCGCCGCTGGTTTTACCGGTACCGCCCAGGGTAACCGACTGCAGGATCGAGACGTCATCTTCAATGACCGCCGTTTCCCCGACGACAATCCCAGTGGCGTGGTCGAGCATGATCCCGCGGCCAATCTTTGCCGCCGGGTGAATATCGACCTGGAACGTCACGGAAACCTGGTTTTGCAGGAAGATCGCCAGCGCGCGGCGGCCTTCATTCCACAGCCAGTGGCCGATGCGGTAAGCCTGCAGCGCGTGGAAGCCTTTCAGGTACAGCAGCGGAGTAGAATATTTATCGACCGCCGGGTCACGCGTGCGCACGGCCTGAATATCGCAGGCGGCAGAGGCGATCATTTCCGGGTCTGCGGCGTAAGCCTCTTCCACCACTTCACGAATGGCAATAGCAGGCATGATCGAGGAAGCCAGCTTGTTTGCGAGCATATAGCTCAGCGCACTGCCGAGGTTTTCGTGCTTAAGTAGCGTTGCGTGGTAGAAACTGGCCAGCATAGGCTCACAGTCGGCCAGCGCCCGGGCTTCGGCTTTAATATTGTTCCAGACGATATCCAGTTCTTCACACGGCATTGCTTACTCCAGACGATAGTTAATGACCAGCCAGTTCTGCGCTGGCTGGGTCATTCAGGTGACAACGGTTCCGACTAGTTACTGCTGCGCTCGTCCTTGCGCGCACGACCTAATAAGGTCAATGCTGCCTCGCGCGCATTTTTTCCGCAATACAATACCTGATAAATTTCCTCGGTTATTGGCATTTCGACACCGAAACGGTGCGCCAACTCGCGGACTTCTTTGGTATTGCGGTAGCCTTCAACCACCTGACCAATCTTCTCCTGCGCGCTTTTAACATCGCTGCCCTGTCCGAGCATCATGCCAAAGCGGCGGTTACGAGACTGGTTGTCGGTACAGGTCAGCACCAGGTCGCCCAGGCCAGCCATCCCCATAAAGGTGGCCGGATCGGCACCCAGCGCTTCGCCCAGGCGGGACATCTCGGTCAGCCCTCGGGTGATCAGCGCCGTACGCGCATTGGCACCAAAACCAATGCCGTCTGACATCCCTGCTCCAATCGCAATCACGTTCTTCACCGCACCGCCCAGCTGCACGCCGATAAAATCGGGGTTGCTGTAGACGCGGAAGCTCTTACCACAGTGCAGCAGCTGTTGAAGATCGTCGGAGAAGGCCCGATCGGTGGAGGCCAGCGAAATCGCCGTCGGCAGGCCAGCGGCCAGCTCTTTGGCAAAGGTCGGGCCGGAGATGACCGCCAGCGGGATCGCATCACCCAGCGCTTCGCGGGCGACGTCCTGCAGCAGGCGTCCGGTTTCGGCTTCCAGTCCTTTTGTCGCCCAGACAATGCGCGCATCCGGGCGCATCAGCGGCTTAATCTGACGCAGCACGTCGCCAAATACATGGCTCGGAACCACAATCAGAATGTTGCGGCTGGCCGCCAGCGCGGTCGCAAGGTCGCTTTCAAGGTACAGGGAGTCGGGGAACGGAACGTCCGGAAGAAACGCCACGTTACAACGGTCGCGTTGCAGCGTTGCGATATGTTTTGGGTCGTGGCCCCAGAGAACCACTTCGTGACCATTTCTTGCCAGCGTGATGGCAAGAGCGGTGCCGTATGAGCCGGCACCGATCACAGTCATTGACGCATTAACAGTGCTCATCAGGCATCCTGATGTTGTTCAGCACCTTCGCCAGCTTGCTGCTGCAGATAGTTCATGAACAGCGCATCAAAGTTAACTGGCGCAAGGTTCAGTTGCGGGAATGTACCGCGAGAAACCAGGCTGGTGATGCATTCACGCGCATACGGGAACAGAATGTTCGGGCAGTACGCACCCAGGCAATGCGCCATCTGGTTGCCTTCGATACCGCCGATAGAGAAGATGCCGCCCTGCTGAACTTCACACAGGAATGCAGTTTCTTCGCCCAGAGATGCGGTAACGGTCACACGCAGCACGACTTCATACACGTCATCTGCCAGCTGGGTAGATGCGGTATCCAGATCAAGTTTAACCTCTGGCTGCCAGTCTTTCTGGAAAACATGTGGCGCATTTGGCGCTTCGAAAGAGACGTCCTTGGTGTAGATACGCTGGATCTGGAAAGTCATCTCGGTGTTGTTTTGTTCTGACATGGAAATACCCTTTTTAATTGTCCTAAAGTCTCTTAGCTCAGCAGCGGATCGAGTCCACCACGGGCGTCGAGCGCATACAAGTCATCACAGCCGCCAATGTGCTGCGCATCAATAAAAATCTGCGGAACCGTCGTGCGACCACTACGTTTGATCATCTCTTCGCGTTTAATCGCGTCACCGTCGATCGGCAGTTCCTGGAACGTGACGCCTTTGCTGTTCAGCAGCGCTTTCGCACGATGACAGAACGGGCACGTCGCTTTGGTATAGATCTCAATATTGGCCATGACTGAACTCCTTATTTACCGCGTACCAAAGGAAGATTTTCCCCGCTCCAGCCGGAAATACCTTCTTTCAGCACCGTTACGTTTTCGAAGCCTGCTTTATGAAGCGCGCTGGCAGATTCCTGTGCCTGCATGCCGGTCGCATCGACAACGATAATCGGCTGGGCTTTGTGTTTCTCAAGCTCACCGACGTTGTTCGCTTTGATTTCAGCTGGCAGCAGGTTGATTGCGCCCGCAATGTGACCTTTACGGAAATCGTCACGCTGGCGCAGATCGACCACGACGGCATCTTCTTTGTTGATCAGACGCGTCGCTTCACCACGGGTGATAACCTTAATTTTAGACGTCAGGCTCTTAAATGTGGTGAACAGCACAGCAGCCAGCAGGCCAATCCACGCGATGCTCAGAACCGGATGGCGGCTAACGAATTGCATAATTTCTTGCATGGAGGGTAACTACTCCCGACTAAGTGATAAAAAAAACCAGGACAGGAGTATACCTGTGCGTTCTGGCAAATACAGCCAGCGACCATAACCTAATCCATTTTCTGCGGCATGCCACCTAAAAAAATGCCTCAAAATGGTCTGGTGAACATCTTGCCCCTGCGCTTTCTTTGATCTTCTGCGGCTATTTGATCGATTCAGCTGTAGTAAAATTACGCAAATTTTGACTCTTGAGCATGAGGTTGTCGCAATGTCGGTTTCTAAAAAACCTATGGTACTGGTGATTCTGGATGGCTATGGCTACCGTGAAGATAGCCAGGATAACGCTATTTTCAACGCCAAAACCCCGGTCATGGATGCCCTGTGGGCGAAACGTCCGCATACGCTGATTGACGCGTCTGGCCTGGAAGTGGGCCTGCCGGACCGCCAGATGGGCAACTCCGAAGTCGGTCACGTAAACCTGGGCGCCGGGCGTATTGTGTATCAGGATCTGACGCGTCTGGACGTTGAAATCAAAGAACGCACCTTCTTCTCCAACCCAACGCTGTCTGGCGCGGTCGATAAAGCCGTTGCCGCTGGCAAGGCCGTACACATCATGGGCCTGCTCTCTGCTGGCGGCGTTCACAGCCACGAAGATCACATCATGGCGATGGTTGAACTGGCCGCCGAGCGCGGTGCGGAAAAAATCTATCTGCACGCCTTCCTGGACGGTCGCGATACGCCACCACGCAGCGCAAAAGGCTCTCTGCAGGCCTTCGAAGAGAAATTCGCCGCGCTGGGTAAAGGCCGCGTAGCGTCCATCATTGGCCGTTACTACGCTATGGACCGCGACAACCGCTGGGATCGCGTTGAACAGGCCTATGACCTGATGACCCAGGCAAAAGGTGAGTTCCAGTTCGCGACCGCCGTCGAAGCGCTGGAAGCGGCCTATGCACGTGATGAAAACGACGAATTCGTCAAAGCGTCCGTCATTCGCGCTGAAGGCCAGGCCGACGCCGCCATGGAAGATGGCGACGCGCTGATCTTCATGAACTTCCGCGCTGACCGCGCGCGTGAAATTACCCGTGCTTTCGTCAACAGCGACTTCGACGGTTTTGCCCGTAAGAAAGTGGTGAAACTCGATTTCATCCAGCTGACTGAATACGCCGCAGACATCAAAGCGCCTTGCGCGTATCCGCCAGCCTCGCTGGCCAACACCTTCGGCGAGTGGATGGCGAAAAACGACAAAACGCAGCTGCGCATCTCTGAAACCGAGAAATATGCGCACGTGACCTTCTTCTTTAACGGCGGCGTTGAAGAGCCGTTCAAAGGCGAAGACCGCATTCTGATCAACTCTCCCAAAGTCGCTACCTACGATCTGCAGCCAGAAATGAGCTCTGCAGAATTGACTGAAAAACTGGTTGCGGCCATCGAGAGCGGTAAGTACGACACCATCATCTGTAACTACCCGAACGGCGACATGGTTGGGCATACCGGGGTGATGGAAGCGGCAGTGAAGGCGGTTGAAGCGCTGGATCACTGCGTTGAGCAGGTTGCGAAAGCGGTTGAATCCGTCGGCGGCCAGCTGCTGATTACCGCTGACCACGGTAACGCTGAACAGATGCGCGACCCGGCGACCGGCCAGGCCCACACGGCCCATACTAACCTGCCTGTTCCGCTGATTTATGTGGGTGATAAATCACTGAAAGCAGTGGAAGGCGGCAAGCTTTCTGACATCGCGCCAACCATGCTGTCGCTGATGGGTATGACGATCCCTGAAGAGATGACTGGTAAGCCGCTGTTCATCGTGGAATAATCGCTCCCCATGAGGGGAAAGGCGATTTTTTCAATCACATGGGTCGTGAAGCCGCTTAGGTTATCAGTCAGACCTCTGTTTTACGCCAGCGCACTCAGCGCTGGCGTATTGCTGTGCGCCGCATCCGCCCACGCGGATGACCGCGACCAGCTGAAATCCATTCAGGCCGATATCGCCGCCAAAGAGCGTGCGGTACGCCAACAGCAGCAGCAGCGCTCTGCCCTCCTCGCCCAGCTTAAGCAGCAGGAAGAGGCGATCTCCGCCGCCGCGCGTAAACTCCGTGAAACGCAAAACACCCTCGCCCTGTTGAACAAGCAGATCGACGAGATGAACGCGTCGATTGCCAAACTCGAGCGCCAGCGTGATGCGCAGGAGCGCAATCTTGCCGCACAGCTTGATGCCGCATTTCGCCAGGGTGAACATACCGGTCTCCAGCTGATCCTCAGCGGCGAAGAGAGCCAGCGCGGCCAGCGCCTGCAGGCCTACTTTGGCTATCTCAACCAGGCGCGTCAGGAGACGATCGCGCAGTTGAAGCAGACGCGCGAAGAGGTCTCCACGCAAAAAGCCGAGCTGGAAGAGAAGCAGAGCCAGCAGCAAACTCTGCTCTACGATCAGCAGGCCCAGCAGGCGAAGCTTGAGCAGGCGCGCAACGAGCGTAAGAAAACCCTTTCTGGCCTTGAATCCTCCATTCAGGAAGGCCAGAGCCAGCTCAGCGAAATGCGCGCCAACGAATCCAAACTGCGTAACAGCATCGCCCGTGCGGAAGCGGCGGCGAAAGCGCGCGCCGAAAAAGAAGCTCGCGAGGCGCAGGCCGTTCGCGATAAGCAGCAGGAAGCCTCCCGCAAAGGGACTACCTACAAGCCAAGCGAGAGCGAACGCTCCCTGATGTCGCGTACCGGCGGTTTGGGCTCTCCTCGCGGTCAGGCTTTCTGGCCCGTTCGCGGTTCAATTCTGCATCGTTATGGCGAACAGCTGCAGGGTGAGCTACGTTGGAAAGGGATAGTTATCGGTGCGTCTGAAGGTAGCGAAGTAAAAGCCATTGCCGATGGCCGCGTGATTCTGGCCGACTGGCTGCAGGGTTACGGACTTGTGGTCGTGGTCGAACACGGTAAAGGTGATATGAGCCTTTACGGCTACAACCAGAGCGCGCTGGTCAGCGTCGGCACGCAGGTGCGCGCCGGCCAACCCATCGCCCTTGTGGGCAGCAGTGGCGGTCAGGGCCGCCCGTCACTCTATTTCGAAATTCGTCGCCAGGGTCAGGCGGTCAATCCACAGCCGTGGTTGGGAAGATAAGTTTTGCTTCAATTTCGTCGAATGGTTTTCTCCGTCGTCAGCGCGCTGGCGCTGGCTGCACCGGTATATGCAGGTAAACTCGCTATCGTGATTGATGACTTCGGTTATCGTCCACACTATGAAAATCAGGTGCTGGCGATGCCGTCGGCCATCTCTGTCGCCGTCCTTCCGAATGCCCCCCACGCGCGTGAGATGGCGACCAAAGCCCATAACAGCGGTCATCAGGTGCTGATCCATCTGCCCATGGCCCCGCTCAGCAAGCAGCCGCTGGAAAAAGACACTCTGCGCCCGGACATGAGCAGCGAGGAGATCGAGCGCATCATCCGCGACGCCTACAACAAAGTGCCGTATGCCGTAGGGCTGAACAACCATATGGGCAGCGCGATGACATCAAGCCTGTACGGGATGCTCAAAGTGATGCAGGCGCTGGAGCGTTACAACCTCTACTTCCTCGACAGCATGACCATAGGCAACAGCCAGGCAATGCGTGCCGCTCAGGGAACGGGCGTAAAGGTGATTAAGCGCAAGGTGTTCCTGGATGATACCCAGAACGAAGCCGATATTCGCATGCAGTTTAATCGCGCGGTACAGCTGGCACGCCGCAATGGCTCAGCCATCGCCATCGGTCATCCGCACCCGTCTACCGTTCGCGTTCTGCAGCAGATGCTGCCGACCTTGCCTGCCGATATCACGCTGGTGCGTCCGAGCGATCTGCTGAACGAGCCGCAGGTAGATACCTCTACACCAAATTCTGCGCAGCCCGTCCCGACAGCGCCGCGTAATCCGTTCCGCGGCGTGAAGCGCTGTGTACCGAAGCAACCGCCTGAACCGGTCTATGCGACCCGCTTCTTCTCCGTCATCGGAGACAGCATCAGTAACAGTACCCTGGTGAAGTACGTCCAGCAGCAGTGGCAGGGATGGGGCAAGAAAGCCTGACGCTTATTTCGCAATCTGAGAGTCCGTCTGCTCGTTAGCAACGGACTCTTTTTTTTCCTGATGCTGATACCAGGATTTGAAATACTTCAAAAAGCTATAGGCTGTGGCATACAGTCCCGTCGCCACCCCCACTTTGCCCTTACGCCAGGCGCCGCTAAACAGATACCATTTGAAAAAAGCCCCGATGGCGCTGATTACGCCGCGCCCAATAGAGGGCCGTATTTTTTGATGTTGAACCAGGCGGGTTGTATAACAATTTAATTTGTTAAAAAGCTCATGCAGCGTGGGAAACGTATCATGTTTTACATAACCCGGAATACGTTCACAGCGGAGAAAACCTTCGACCTGATCGTCTACCGGTCTGTTATTAAACCGGGACTGGTTACGGTTAAAAAGACGCACAGGATAATCGGGAGATGAAACAGGATAAATCGTCCGGACTTCTTCACCCAGAACAAACCAGTGACGGCATATTCGCCATGCCATTCCGGGGTCAGGCTCATCGCCTGCTTTTAACGTTAAAACGGCATTCACCGTTTCCTGGTCAAGTATTTCGTCGCTGTCGATGCACAGGACCCAGTCATGGCTGGCTAAGGATATGGCATAGTTCATCTGCTCACCATGCCAGCCAAATTTTTTATAGACGGGTTGCAGTCCAAAGCTTTCACAAATATATCGTGTTTTGTCCGTACTGCCAGAATCGACCACGATAATTTCATCCGCTATTTTCAAAAGAGGCGGGATAACATCGTGCAATAATCGTTCAGAATTAAACGTTAATAAGCAGACCGTTATTTTAAACATTTTCCCACTCTCAATAGCAGCCTAAGTTAATATTATTAATACTATATAAATGAGTAGAGACGATTAAAGTCCTGATTCACACTTTTAAAATAAGCACGCTTGAAATTTGGTCTAATCCTGAAACGCAATAAAATAGAAAAATCTATTTTATTTCAACAGATTCTTTATAATGCAGTCAGGTGAAGGGTAGCACACGGATTCAGACATGCCGCACAAAAGTAAAATTCTCCTCCTGGATACGGGTAAAGAATGGGGGGGAGGCACCAACAGTATGCTTGAGCTCCTGAAGCGAATCAATCGCGATAAATTCGATATTACCTGTTGTTTTTACAGTGATTATAGTCGTGCTGAAGGTGAGACGATTGGCCAGGTGCTCAACGGCATCGGCATCCCGCTCATCGTGATCCCTCAACGTCCGCAGCCGGTCTGGGCCAAATTGTTGAAGGAAGCGGGACGTAGCCTGCTGTTTTTCTCACGCAGCGCCCGCAAGGCATTGACGCGTCACGTGGATATCATGTGGCGCATCAGGCCAAACGTCAGCAAAATCGAGACCCTTTTCACGCAGGGCGGTTTCGATACGCTCTATATGAATAACCAGCCGGGCTCAAACGAGGAAGGCTATCTGGCGGCGGCGAACCTGCAGGCGCGATTGATCCAGCACTGCCGCATTGAGCCTGTTTTGACCCCGTCGCTGGTAAAGCTGGTTAATGCCCATGCCACAAAAATCATCGCCGTCTCGCACGGCGTTGAACGCGTGTTGCTTCAGCATGGCGTCCGGCCCGAACTGTGTACGACGGTCAATAATGCCATCGACATCAACCAGCCTTTACCTGATCGACGCGCGATGCGCCAGCGCCTGAATATCGATGACGACACGTTTGTGTTCGGCAGTATTGGGTCGTTAATCCCTCGCAAAGCCAATCACCACACGCTGGCGGCGCTGGCACAGTTCAGCCAGAAGCATCCCGAGGCGAAATGGAAAATGGTGCTGGTCGGCGAAGGTGCCGAACGCCGCGCTTTAACAGAACAGGCCCGAGCGCTGGGAATTGAATCCCGCGTCATCTTCACCGGTTTTCAGAATACCCCCTTTGATTACCTCGCTACGTTTGACGCCTTTATTCTGGCCTCGAAAAGCGAAGGGCTGCCGCGCGTGGTGCTGGAAGCGATGCTTCTCAATATCCCCGTTATTGGCTCTCAGGTGACCGGTACGGCGGAATTGATTGATCATGATTCGACAGGGCTGCTCTTCCCCTGGGGCGATGTTTCACAGCTTGCACAGCATCTGGACATTATCTGGGCAGACGCGGATCTGCGGGCTCGACTGGCTGCGGCTGCATACCAGAACGTCTGTCATACCTATGCTATCGAAAACTATGTCAGCGGTGTCGAAGCCGTGCTTGGCGCGCACTAACCAAACGAGATAACTATGTTTAAATTTCTTAATGCTCGCTATCGTCATATCACCGGGCGACACAACATTCCTTACAGCTCTCTGCCCGTGACGGGCGCGCTTGCAGCGGTGGATTCTATTGTGATTCCGTGTACCGGCGCAGATTTTGTCGAAGAAGCCTTGCTCTCTGCCACCTTCGCGGAGCGTTATGCCACCGGGGTGAGCGAAATCGTCATCGTCAGCGATCAGCCTGAATCCGCCTTTGGGGTACTGCCGCCTAAAACCCGCGTAGTGACGCTAAATCTTCCGGTTCGTGAGGAAAGTTACCGCTATAAGCAGATCTATCTCAGCCGTCTGGTGAAGCTTAACGCCCCGCTGCAGGCGCGCGGTGAAGGCGTATTGATGATCGATTCCGATCTCAACCTGCTCAAGATGCCCGAAATCAACATGGCCGATATGCACATCTACTCCAGCTTCCGTCAGGGCAAAATGATTGCCAAGCTGGACGGTGCGCCAGCGGAGAAAGTGCCGGCGTATTACAAGGAGACGGTGCGCCCGTATCTGGTCGATCACGTTAACGGCGCGTTTCTTGCGGCAACCAAAACAACCTGGCGCCGTATCTGCCCGCTGTGGCTGACGCTGTTCCAGGATACCTGGGAGCTGATGGATGATACGCAGCCGCCGACCGATCAGCTGCCGCTCGCCGCGCTGCTGGACATGCTGGATTTAAAAACGGTTAACCTGGGTGACTGGATGAACTGGCCGGTCTCGAAAAAAATCGGCGGCCAGGAAGCCGTGGTACCGAAAGAGGTGATTGGCGCGCACGGCGGCTTCCCTCTCTCCGAATGGCAGAAGTACCTTGAATCGCCGGATAACAAACTGCTGTTCAAAGGTCAGGACTACACCCGCAAGGTGCGCTACCTGACGGACGAAGAGAAAAAGAAGCAATAAAATAAGGGGCCTGAGGCCCCTTTTTGATTACTTATCCCAGCTCAGGATAACTTTTCCTGACTGGCCGGAACGCATCGCGTCGAAGCCCTGCTGGAACTCATCGATGGAGAAACGGTGAGTAATAATCGGGGACAGATCCAGACCGGACTGGATCAACGCCGCCATCTTGTACCAGGTCTCGAACATCTCGCGGCCATAGATGCCCTTGATGAACAGCCCCTTGAAGATGACCTTGTTCCAGTCGATAGACATATCTGACGGCGGAATACCCAGCATCGCGATACGGCCACCGTGATTCATGGTGTCGAGCATGGTGCGGAACGCCGGCGGCGCGCCGGACATCTCCAGACCCACGTCAAAGCCTTCGGTCATGCCCAGCTCTTCCATCACGTCGGTCAGGCTCTCTTTCGAGACATCTACCGCACGGGTGACGCCCATTTTGCGTGCCAGCGACAGACGGTATTCGTTCACGTCGGTGATCACAACGTTGCGCGCACCCACGTGCTTCGCCACCGCAGCCGCCATAATGCCGATTGGGCCCGCGCCGGAGACCAGCACGTCTTCACCGACCAGGTCGAAGGAGAGCGCCGTGTGCACCGCGTTGCCGAACGGGTCGAAGATGGAGGCCAGATCGTCAGAGATATTGTCCGGGATTTTGAACGCGTTAAACGCCGGGATCACCAGGTATTCCGCGAAGCAGCCCGGACGGTTTACGCCCACGCCAATGGTATTACGGCACAGGTGCGTACGCCCGCCGCGGCAGTTACGGCAGTGGCCGCAGGTAATATGGCCTTCACCGGAGACGCGGTCGCCAATCTGGAAGCCTTTCACTTCCTGGCCGATACCCACCACTTCGCCGACATATTCGTGACCGACAACCATCGGTACCGGAATGGTTTTCTGCGACCACTGGTCCCAGTTGTAGATGTGAACGTCAGTACCGCAGATGGCGGTTTTACGAATTTTGATCAGCAGATCGTTATGACCGACTTCCGGCTCCGGCACGTCGGTCATCCAAATCCCTTCTTCCGCTTTCAGTTTGGATAACGCTTTCATCACACGTCCTCAGGCAATTACGCCCAGCTGTTTGCCGATGCGGGTAAAGGCTTCTACCGCACGTTCAATTTGTTCAGGCGTATGCGCCGCAGACATCTGGGTGCGGATACGCGCCTGACCTTTTGGCACCACCGGGAAGAAGAACCCGGTGACGTAAATCCCTTCTTTCTGCAGCTCGCGAGCAAATTGCTGCGCGACGACCGCATCACCCAGCATCACCGGAATGATCGCGTGGGCAGCACCGGCCAGGGTAAACCCTGCGGCGCTCATTTTTTCGCGGAACAGACGGGCGTTGGACCACAGGCGGTCGCGAAGCTCAGCGCCGGACTCCACCATCTCCAGTACCCTGATGGAGGCGGCAACAATGGCCGGCGCCAGGGAATTGGAGAACAGATACGGGCGGGAGCGCTGACGCAGCCACTCGACCACCTCTTTACGCGCGGCGGTATAGCCGCCGGACGCGCCGCCGAGCGCTTTGCCCAGCGTACCGGTGATGATGTCCACGCGGCCCATCACGTCACAGTATTCATGGGAACCGCGGCCGTTTTCGCCGACAAAACCGACCGCGTGAGAGTCATCGACCATCACCAGCGCGTCGTATTTATCCGCCAGGTCGCACACGCCCTTCAGGTTAGCGATCACGCCGTCCATGGAGAACACGCCGTCGGTGGCGATCAGCACGTGGCGAGCGCCAGCTTCACGCGCCTCTTTCAGGCGGGCTTCCAGCTCGGCCATGTCGTTGTTGGCGTAGCGGAAACGCTTCGCTTTACACAGGCGTACGCCGTCGATGATGGAGGCGTGGTTCAGGGCGTCGGAGATAATCGCATCTTCTGCGCCAAGCAGGGTCTCAAACAGACCGCCGTTGGCGTCAAAGCAGGAGGAGTACAGAATCGCGTCTTCCATTCCGAGGAAGCTCGCCAGCTTTTGCTCAAGCTGCTTGTGGCTGTCCTGCGTACCGCAGATAAAGCGTACGGAGGCCATGCCGAAACCGTGGGTGTCCATGCCGTTTTTTGCAGCGGCAATCAGCTCAGGGTGATTCGCAAGACCTAAGTAGTTGTTCGCACAAAAGTTGATCACATGGCTGCCGTCGGCAACGGTGATGTCCGCCTGCTGGGCAGACGTGATAATACGCTCTTCCTTGAACAACCCTTCCGCACGTGCGGTGTCGAGGTCGCTGTTTAACTGTTTGTAAAAATCACCACGCATTGCAATTCTCCAGACTCGGCAAATTTCGGGACATATTACCCAAACCTATAGTTCATGACGAGATGACACGTCATCTCTTGTTGTTTTTGCAGCATAAATCACGCGTACCCCTGCGCTGTGAAGGTGAATGGCTGAAGGGCAGCCATACTAATGATATGATAGAGACATTAGCGTCCGGGATTGTCCCCGGGCTCCACACTTCAAAGGTTACAGTTATGATCATCGTTACCGGCGGCGCGGGCTTTATCGGCAGCAATATTGTTAAGGCTCTCAATGACAAAGGCATCACCGACATCTTGGTGGTTGACAACCTGAAAGACGGCACCAAGTTCGTCAACCTGGTGGATCTGAACATCGCTGACTACATGGATAAAGAAGACTTCCTTATCCAGATTATGGCAGGCGAAGAGTTCGGCGAGATCGAAGCCATCTTCCACGAAGGTGCGTGCTCTTCCACCACCGAGTGGGACGGTAAGTACATGATGGACAACAACTATCAGTACTCTAAAGAGATCCTGCACTACTGCCTGGAGCGTGAAATTCCGTTCCTGTACGCCTCCTCCGCGGCAACCTACGGCGGCCGCACCTCTGACTTCATCGAGTCCCGCGAGTACGAGCAGCCGCTGAACGTCTACGGTTACTCCAAATTCCTGTTCGACGAGTACGTGCGTCAGGTGCTGCCAGAAGCGAACTCGCAGATCGTCGGCTTCCGTTATTTCAACGTCTACGGACCGCGCGAAGGCCATAAAGGCAGCATGGCAAGCGTGGCGTTCCACCTGAACACCCAGCTGAACAACGGCGAAAGCCCGAAGCTGTTCGAAGGCAGCGACGGCTTTAAGCGTGACTTCGTCTACGTGGGTGACGTGGCCGCAGTGAACCTGTGGTTCTGGGAAAACGGCGTATCCGGCATCTTCAACCTGGGTACCGGCCGCGCGGAGTCCTTCCAGGCGGTGGCTGACGCAACGCTGGCGTATCACAAAAAAGGCAGCATCGAGTACATTCCGTTCCCGGACAAGCTGAAAGGCCGTTACCAGGCGTTCACCCAGGCTGACCTCACCAACCTGCGCGCCGCAGGCTACGACAAGCCGTTCAAGACCGTTGCCGAAGGCGTAACGGAATATATGGCCTGGCTGAACCGCGACGCATAAGTATGAAGATTCTGGTGATCGGCCCGTCATGGGTGGGCGACATGATGATGTCGCAAAGTCTCTATCGCACGCTCAAGGCGCGCTATCCCCAGGCGATAATCGACGTGATGGCACCCGCTTGGTGCCGTCCGCTGTTGTCGCGTATGCCGGAAGTGAATGAAGCCATCCCGATGCCGCTTGGCCACGGGGCGCTGGAAATCGGCGAACGCCGCAAGCTCGGCCATAGCCTGCGCGAGAAGCGCTACGATCGGGCGTATGTCCTGCCAAACTCCTTTAAATCCGCCCTGGTGCCTTTCTTTGCGGGCATTCCACATCGCACCGGCTGGCGCGGCGAAATGCGCTACGGCCTGCTGAACGACGCGCGGGTGTTGGATAAAGAGGCCTGGCCGCTGATGGTGGAGCGCTATGTGGCGCTGGCCTACGACAAAGGCGTGATGCGCAGTGCGAAAGATCTGCCGCAGCCGCTGCTCTGGCCACAGCTTCAGGTCAACGACGGTGAAAAATCACAGACCTGTAACGCGTTTGGTCTTTCGTCTGAACGCCCGATGATTGGCTTCTGCCCCGGCGCCGAGTTCGGCCCGGCAAAACGCTGGCCGCACTATCACTATGCGGAGCTGGCGAAACAGCTGATTGACGAAGGCTATCAGATTGTCCTGTTCGGTTCGGCAAAAGACCACGAGGCAGGCAACGAAATTCTCGCGACGCTCAGTAATGAACAGCAGGCCTGGTGCCGCAACCTGGCGGGAGAAACGCAGCTTGAACAGGCGGTTATTCTGATTGCCGCCTGTAAGGCTGTGGTCAGCAACGATTCGGGCTTGATGCACGTCGCCGCCGCGCTCAACCGCCCGCTGGTGGCGCTGTATGGCCCAAGCAGCCCGGACTTCACCCCCCCGCTTTCTCATAAAGCGCGCGTCATCCGCCTGATCACCGGCTACCACAAAGTGCGCAAGGGCGATGCCGCAGAAGGCTACCATCAGAGCCTGATCGACATTACGCCAGAGCGCGTTCTCGAAGAGCTTAACGAACTGCTGTTGAGTGAAGAAGGATAACGAATGCGGGTACTGATCGTTAAAACTTCTTCGATGGGCGATGTGCTGCATACGCTCCCGTCACTGACGGACGCCATGCGGGCCGTTCCCGGCATTCGTTTTGACTGGGTGGTGGAAGAAGGCTTCGCGCAGATCCCCACCTGGCATGAAGCGGTTGACCGCGTGATACCGGTGGCGATTCGCCGCTGGCGCAAAGCGTGGTTCTCCGCGCCGATTAAAGCCGAACGCAAGGCCTTCCGCGAGGCGGTGCAGGTACAGCATTACGACGCTATCATCGACGCCCAGGGGCTGGTGAAAAGCGCCGCGCTGGTGACGCGTCTGGCACACGGCGTAAAGCACGGCATGGACTGGCACTCCGCCCGCGAACCGCTGGCGACCCTGTTCTATAACCGCCGCCACCGCATCGCAAAGCAACAGCATGCCGTTGAACGTACCCGCGAGCTGTTTGCAAAAAGCCTGGGCTATGCGAAACCGGAAACCCAAGGCGACTACGCCATTGCGCAGCACTTTTTGCGCAATACAGATCCCTGTGTTCAGCCTTATCTTGTCTTCCTGCATGCCACAACGCGCGACGATAAACACTGGCCGGAAACGCACTGGCGAAGCCTGATTGAACTAATGCAACCTACCGGCATCCATATTAAACTGCCCTGGGGCGCTGAACATGAGCGGCAGCGCGCAGAGCGTCTGGCAGCAGGCTTTTCACACGTCGAAGTATTGCCGAAACTCACGCTGGCGCAGGTTGCAGCGCAGCTGGCGGGAGCGAATGCTGTTGTTTCCGTTGATACAGGTTTAAGCCATTTAACCGCGGCGCTGGATCGTCCGAATATTACGATTTTTGGTCCGACCGATCCTGGATTGATCGGGGGTTACGGCAAAAACCAGCATCAGATGGTCAGCCCGACCCAGCAAACGAAGGATATCAGCGCAGATGCTATTTTTTCATTTTTACAGGGCAGCCGTTGGCTTTCCAACAGGGATATCTAACGCATGAGTTACGTATTTCTGCTGATTTTACTCTTTCCGGTGAAGCTTATCCGGAAGCTGTTCCGCAAAGAGACGGGTAAAAATCTGGTCATTCAGACAGCAAAAATCGGCGATTTTGTTAATGCAACGCCCCTTCTGGCGTACCTGCAAAAAAGCGACGTGCTCATCAGCCGTAGCGTAGGTGCGCTGGCAAAGCATGATGAGACGATCGACGAGATTTTTTTTATCGAGCAGCATAAGCGTAACCTGTGGCGAAAGCTGGTCTTTGCCTGCCGGATCATGAACCGCTATGACAATGTCTATCTCCTGCAACCCAACAGCGTGAACCTCTTTTTCGCCTCCGTATGTAACGCTAAAAACAAACAGTTTTTAAGCACTTACACGCGCAGATGGTATCACGGTATTTTCTATGCAACGGCAGATGGTACTGTTGAGCACGGTAGAAAGACGCTGTCGGTCACGAACTATCTCAAACTGGCCGATCGAACCTTAACCTGGCAAGACTCGCCAAAGCACGCCACAAAGCCGCTTTTCAAACCTGCGACCTATCCGGCAATCCTCGATAAACCCGGCGTGATCCGCATTGGCATCAGCGTAGCAGCCGGGAATAAAGCGAAAACCGTTCCGCCTGTCATCTGGAAGCAAATTGCCGATCGTCTCGCCGACCTGCCCTGCGAGTTTTATGTCTTTGGCGCGCCGAATGAACAATCGTGGATGGATGACATCACCCGCGCTTATGGTGAACTGCCCAACTTTATTAATCTGATTGGCAAAATCTCGCTTGAAGAGCTGCCGTGGGCCATTTCTAAAATGGATTGCTATATCGCGTCTGACTCGGGGAATGTCTACATTGCCGATGCTGTCGGTGTGCCGGTAATCTTACTGTTTGGGCCTTGTTGTCACTATGAACAGCGTCCGCTGGGCAACGTATTGCTGATTGGTAATGATGACAACATTTGCTCATATGTTTTTGAAACACGATATTACTTCTCACAGGGCCGGGAAGAACTCTTCGCTGTAACAGACGAAGCGCTACGTGAACTCAAACACTTCATTTGCGAGTTACCCACAATTAATACAGAAGCATACTCCTTTGATGCTCAGGGAAACTAATTATTATGGCTTTTCTAAGCATCATTATTGCCGCGCATAACGCCAAAGATACGCTTCACACTACGCTAGAAAGCCTGCAAAACGCGATTGAGGGTGCGGGCGATGATGTAGAGATCATTATCTTTAACGACAGTTCCAGTGACTCAACGCAGGATATTATTGAAGCGTGGCTGCCAATGCTTCCGAATGCGCAATCCCGATACGTAGAGTACCGTAACGTAGGCCATGTTCGAAACAGTGCCCTCTCGCTGGCCACAGGTGAATACATTACCATGCTGGATAGCGATGACCGGATGAAACCGGGCAGCATCAGGGACGCCGTGGCTTTTCTCAAAACAGAGCGCCCTGATATGCTACTGACGCGCCTGCTGGAAATTCGCGACACAAAAAAAATTACAGCCGAGTGGCAGGGGTTCTCTCCGGTTGCTTTGTCGCAATATGAGGCAATAAAGCGGTTCCTGCAGCACAAAGATTTTCAGGCACATCTCATCGGGCAATTCATTCATCGGAAATTGTATGTAAATAACCCGATTCCTTCGATGGTCTGCTATGAAGATTTCGCCGTGTTTCCCGGCATGCTGATGCAATCGAGTAAAATAGTCTATCAGCGTCAGGGACATTATTATTACATCAAACGTAACGACAGTTTGTCGAGCCGTCTCGACGCCACTAAAATCGCTACGCTGGTTGAATGCACATTACAAATGGAAAAAACATTCCCTCGTTCTTTTCAGCATCTTGTTAATTGTCACTGGTTTGATATCTACCGTAACCACCGACAGCATCTGACTGACCTGCAACTCAAACTGGTCAAACAGCGGGTCAATGCACTTTATTCTCTCTCTTTCTTCTTCTCAAGAGATGTACGTTTCAGCTACAAAAAAAGGGTCATTGAGGCATTATGGAAAAAGTAAAACTGCGGCTTTATCAGCTGACGCTGATTTTGAGCCTTATTTCGCTTGCGCTGGCGCTGCTGAGTTCAGGTAAGCAGCGAGAGTTTTTCTATATTGCGATTTATGCCAGCATTATCGGCTTAGCGTGCGAATATAAAAAAATCACAGTGCGTCCTTTTTCTATCGCATTGCCGATTTTATTGATTGGATTGCTTAATCTTGGCTGGTATCTGGTGTATGAGTATCATAGCGAAGGCCTGAACGTTTATAGCGATTATCTCGGTGCAAGTAAAAAGTTGATCCTGGCGAGCATCCTTATCTTCTATCTTGACCGGTTTAAGTCTTATATTGATAAGGCATCCTTCCAGAAATATTTTTTATACGCCTCTGGTGCAGGGTTTATACTCGCCACTGGCTATGGCTTATGGCAGGCTTCACAGGGTATGGGGCGTATCGAAATGGCTATAAATCGTGCGACCGTGTCGGCCTATGTTTACTCAGTACTTTCACTGGCGTTCGTGTACAGCTTGTATCTACAGAAAAATATAAAACTGTATATAACCGCAGGGTTCATCATTTTAATATCTTACTTCGTTATTCTGTTAACGGGCACCCGTGCCGCAATGGGGTTATATCTACTCCTGGCGATTGTACTCACGCTTTACCATTTCAGAAGAATCCACCTTAAATCTACGCTGATTTTCTTATGTATTGTGGCGGGTATTGTTATCGTCAGCTACAAGCCATTAATTTTACCAAAGATACAACAAACACAAGCTGAAGTTGAAAATTATCAAAAAGGCAATGATGCAACTTCACTCGGTGCACGTTTTTCTATGTGGAATGTAGGTATTCAAAACGGGCTGGCTCATCCTTTCGGGCAGTCAGTTGAAGACCGCGAAGTATGGACACAGCAATATGTGAAAGATGGGCATCCACATCTCGCGACTGCACTCGAGTTTATCAGGGTGCATCTGCACAATGAGTTTATTGAGAAATATTCTCTGCAGGGGATCCCCGGGCTGGCGATATTAGTGTTTTTCTATATATCGATGATCGTTTACGCCCTTAAAAACAGAAATGGTCTGCTACTGACGACCATGCTTCTTTTGTTACTCTATGGCCTGACGGACGTCATACTATTGAGTTCAGAGGCCGTAATCTTCTTTGTCACCGTATTTGCACTGAGTACTCCTTTTTCGCAAACCAGGCAACGTTAATGGTAATGCCCGCCTGGCGGGCATTATTTTTTCTTGTATTGATAAAACTCCGCCAGCGTCATCCCGACCGTCTTGTCGGATAACCAGCTAAAGAGCGCTTCTAAATCCTGATACAACCCTTCAATCGCCGCCTCATCTTTAAACGTCGGGCTTCCGCCAGGCATAAATTCCGACGAATGAAGCATAAACTCCACGTACTCACTTCCCTGCGACAGACATTGCTGTGCGACCTGAATCATTTGCGCCGCATTCCCACCGGACGGTCTTAGCCAGTTCACAGAGGGAGAGCGGTATTTACCCCGAAGCCTGTCGTAACCCTGTTTGATCGTGTTCAACCACGCCGGGTGTTTATACTGAATGCTCATCGGCACTTCGAGTAATGGGCTATTGCCTGCCCGGGAAATATTGTCTAAATCCATGAAATAGGCGTGGTCGGGGAAATGCTGATAATCCGTTCCGCCATTACCCTGCGGGGCGCCTTTCGCATTGCGCCAGTTCACGCGTGGCGTCACGGAGCAATCAACCTGGTAGCCCAGTTCAACGAGCAATTTTGCGTAGCGACTGTCAAATGCCCAACGTCCGGCACGGTGGCTTAGCATTTTGGTCTGGAAGGTCTCTTCCAGCAGGCGGGTCATGAACAGCACTTTCTCACGCAGCACCTCATCTGAAAATTCAATCAGATAAGGCTGCCAGCGCCAGTCGTCTCCCGTGAGATCGTGTTCCGGTGGGCTATTCCATGCGTGAAGGTGCATTCCCACCTCCCCCTGACCGCGGGCGATCGCGTCCCTGGCGAATTCGATGAAAACGGGCTCGATCGCCATCTCGTAATTGGTCAGCCACACGGGCTTAAAGCCGAAACGCTCACAAAGCGCCTGGAAACGCGCCAGATAACGCGCATTTTCCGTTTTAATGACGCGGTGATTTTGCCAGAGATTATCGCCCTCAGTATCAATTGTGATGATAAACGCTGGTTTGTTCATAATGAGTCCGCAAGACAGGAAAGTTAGCGCTATGTTACGCACTCTCCAAAGCATGAGTAAACCCTTCCGGGGAAATTACTGAGATTATGGAGAAAGAGTGCAAGTCGCTATCAGGTCTATTAGAATTGCCATCAGTACAACGCCGATAAGATGATGATGAATAACTTACCTGACACACCTGATTTGCGCATTTTACTGATCAAACTCCGCCATCATGGCGACATGTTGCTGACCACTCCCGTCATTGATTCGCTACGTCAAAAATGGCCGCAGGCGCAGATCGATGTCCTGCTGTATGAAGAAACGCGCGATATGCTCGCCGCGCATCCGGCGATCGGTACAATTTATGGAATCGATCGTAAATGGAAACAGCTTGGCACGCTGAAGCATCTTCAAAAAGAGTGGCAGTTGCTGTGTGCGTTAAGAAATCAGCATTATCATCTGGTGATTAACCTTGCCGATCAATGGCGTAGCGCGATCGTCACCCGTTTCACCGAAGCTCCCGTTCGCCTTGGATTCGCGTTTAACAAACGCAACAGCGCCTTCTGGCGTTTTTGTCACACCGTTCTGGTTTCTGTCGACGGCCACAAATCCCTGCATACGGTCGAACAGAATCTCTCCATTCTGGCACCATTACCGGTCGCGCCGCGGCCTGCCGTCACCATGGCCTATACTGCAGAAGACTGGGATCATGCCCGTCAAAGACTGACGCAGACGGGTGTGGGCGACAGCTACATCGTGATCCAGCCGACGTCCCGCTGGTTCTTTAAATGCTGGAGCGAAGACAAAATGGCGCAAACCATTACTGCACTGCAGCAGGATGGTCATACGGTTGTGCTCACCGCGGGGCCGGATAAAAAAGAGCTGGCGATGATCGATCGCATTATCGCCGCCTCGCCAAAGACGGGAGTCGTCTCGCTGGCGGGCCAGCTAACGTTGCGCCAGCTGGCCTCACTTATTGATCATGCGCGTCTTTTTATTGGCGTTGACTCCGTGCCAATGCATATGGCCGCCGCGCTGCAAACGCCCTGCGTGGCATTGTTTGGTCCATCAAAACTGACGTTCTGGTCACCGTGGCAGGTTAAAGGGGAAGTGATCTGGGCCGGCGATTACGGCCCGCTACCCGATCCGGATGCCATTGATACCAAAACGAAAGAACGCTATCTCGACGCCATTCCCGTTGATGCAGTCGTCTCCGCTGCAAGGAGATATCTGTCATGAAACACCATCGTCTGGCCATTGTTCGCCAAAAATATCGCCCTGATGGCGGAGCGGAACGCTTCGTTTCGCGCGCTCTCACCGCTCTGAGCAATCAAAACCTTGAGCTCAACGTCATCACGCGTGAGTGGCAGGGAGAGAAGCAAGACGACTGGCATATCCACATTTGCAACCCTCAAAAATGGGGTCGCATCAGTCGGGAACGCGGATTTGCACAGGCCGCGCGCGCGCTGTGGCAGCAACAGCAGTTTGATATTGTTCAAAGCCATGAGCGCATCCCGGGTTGTGATATCTATCGTGCGGGTGATGGGGTGCATCGTCGCTGGCTGCTGCAGCGCGCGCGCATTTTACCTGCCTGGCGTGCGCAAATGCTGATGTATGACCGCTATCACCGCTACGTGATGCGTGCGGAACGGGAAATGTATCAGGCGCCTGAGTTAAAAGCCGTAATCTGTAATGCGGAGATGATCAAACGCGAAATCGTTGAAGACTTTGATATTGACGCAAATAAAATTCATGTGATTTATAATTCTATTGATTCCAGCCGCTTCGTTCCGGCCCGGGAGGCACAGCGTGCGATGCTGCGCCAGCAATTTGGTTTGCCAGCCGATGCCGTTGTGTTCTGTTTCGTAGGCTCAGGGTTTGAACGAAAAGGATTAGCCAGCGCCATACGCGCTATTGCTGGAACATCAGCCTGGCTGATTGTGGTTGGGCAAGATAAAGCAGAACGTCGTTATCGCGACCTCGCCCGTTCGTTAGGCTGCGAGGGCCAAATCCGTTTCCTGGGGGTACAAAAAGAAACTCTGCCTTTTTATCAGCTATCCGATGGTTTACTGTTGCCAACGCTGTATGATCCCTTTCCTAACGTCATTCTTGAAGCGATGGCCTGCGGCTTGCCCGTCATTACTTCAGAGAGTTGCGGTGGTGCAGAGTTTATTCAACAAGGCCAGAACGGATTTTATTGTGACGCACTTGATATCAGTACATTGAAGGAAGCGGTAGCCGCTATCCCTTCACTGGAAAAAAATAACAATATGGGACGAGCGGCACGTGAACGTGTAAAAGACGCCACTCCCGAAAAACTATCAAGTCAGCTTATTACGCTTTATCAAAAATTACTGGATTAAAAATGCGCATCCTAATGATTATTGATGGTTTACCCGGTGGAGGAGCCGAAAAAACGGTTCTTACACTCTCCCGTGGATTAATAGAAATGGGGCATCAGGTCTCTCTATTCTCTCTGCGGAAAGTGTGCGACTACACCATCCCGGAAGGCATCGATTATCAGGTTGTTCAGGACACATGTAAAAAACCGTGGCGAAAGCTGACGGAAATCCCACGCCGCGCCCAACTTCTGGATCAGGCGATTGAGCGGGCTGAACGCAGCGGCAAATTTGATGTGGTGTTCTCTCACCTGCACAAAACAGACCGCATTGTGGCGCACTGCCGCGCGCTGGAACGAGACAAAGTCTGGTTCTGCGTGCACGGCATGTTCTCGTTTTCCTATCTTCGCCATCGCAGCGGACTTTCACGCTGGTTTAAACATCTTAAAATCCGTCATACCTACGAAAACCGCAACGTTGTCGCCGTCTCAGGCGCCGTGTTGAAAGATCTTTCCGAGACGCTGGCACTCAATCTTCGACGCAAAGCGGTTATCCATAATCCTTTCGATATTCCTGAAATTCAGCGTCTGGCGGATGCGCCCTTCGAGATGCAGGGAAAGGATTACATTATTCATGTTGGCCGCTTCCATGAGCACAAACGCCACGACCGACTCTTACGTGCGTTCGCCCTGAGTAAAATTGACACAACGCTGGTCATGATGGGCAATGGATCTGACGCTCAAATTCAAAAACTCAAGCAGCTTGCTGCCGAGCTGGGTATTGAAAACAAAACGGTTTTCCGCCCGTTCGAGTCCAATCCCTATCCCTGGATTAAAGGGGCACGCCTTTTAGTGTTAAGTTCTGACTGCGAAGGTTTTGGTAATGTGCTGGTCGAAGCCATTATCTGCCAGACGCCACCGGTTAGTACAAATTGCCCCGGAGGCCCCGCCGAAATCCTCACCGGCGCTTTAGCGCGCGGGCTGGCAGAGTTAAATGACGAATCACTGGCAAAAACGCTGGCGGATATTTATACCGCCCCGCCGGTCGTTGGCGATGCAACCATCGCGTCGTTCGGTATCAATGCCATTTGCCAGCAATATATTGCTCTGGTCGACAATCAAAAATAATCAGGTTTCTTATGCAAAATTCAGCCCCATTGTTAAGCGTGGTGGTTGCCGTTTATAACGGTGAAGCTTTCCTGGATCAGTTCTTTACCTGCCTTGTCAATCAACGCATCGACAGCATGGAAGTCATCATTGTCAACGATGGCTCTACTGACCGCTCGATGGAGATCGTCGAAAACTGGCGAGAAAAACTGCCGCAGATGCAGGTTATAGAACAGCAAAATCAGGGCGTATCCATCGCGCGTAACACCGGTCTGGCCGTTGCGACGGGTCAATATCTCTCTTTCCCGGATATTGATGATGTCTTTAAACCCGGCATGTACCAGCACCTGCTGGATATGGCCGTCACGCAGGATCTGGATGTCGCCACCTGTAACGGGAACTACGTCTGGGAAAACAACAAGAAACCTTCACGTCCGATCTTCCCTGAAGACAAACTGCCTTCGACTGGCGTCATGGCAGGCCCAGCATGGTTAAAAATGGCGCTGGATTCGCGTAAATTCCTTCACGTCACCTGGTTGAACATCTATCGCCACGACTTTATCCGTAAACACAATTTCCATTTCGAACCCGGCCTGCGCCATCAGGATATCCCGTGGACCACCGAAGTGCTGCTTGCGGCAGAGCGGGTTCAGTACACCAGTGAACGTTATTACGACTACTACATTCACTCCGCATCGGTGTCCCATATGCCGGATAATGACGACACGCTGATTCGCTCCGCGCGTCACTACATGAAAATCCTGCAGATGCTCGATGCCATCAATCAGCGCTACCCGGATAAAGTGAAAGGGATCCCTGCCTGCCACTGGCAAATTGCCAAAGAGGGACTGGGCATTATTCACACCTTCGACAACATGAAGGATGAGAAGAAGAAATCAATGATTATTAAAGAGTTCTTCGAAACAGGCATCTGGAAACTCATCTGGAAAAGTGCAAAAAGCCCGCGTCTGCGCTGGCGGCTGGGTCGACGTTATTTCCGTTTGAAACGGTATCTGGCATAAGAGATAGCTTTACCTGGCCTAAATGCTTAGAATTTGCCCGCCGAAACTAAAAAAACGGATAATCGCTTGGAATTGTTGTATACCGCTCTGCTCTACATCATTCAGCCACTGGTGTGGCTGAGACTGTTGCTTCGTAGCCGGAAAGCGCCTGCGTATCGTAAACGCTGGGCTGAACGCTATGGCTTCTGCCGCAATAAAGTCGTACCGGACGGTATTTTGCTGCATTCCGTTTCTGTCGGTGAAACGCTGGCGGCGATCCCGCTGGTTCGCGCCCTGCGTCACCGCTACCCTTCGCTGCCAATCACCGTCACGACGATGACGCCAACCGGCTCGGAGCGCGCGTTATCCGCTTTCGGTAAAGACGTGCAGCACGTCTATCTGCCTTACGATCTGCCCTGCGCCATGAATCGTTTCCTCAACACCGTGCGCCCGAAGCTGGTGATCGTGATGGAAACCGAACTGTGGCCGAATATGATTTCCGCCCTGCATGCCCGTAAAATCCCGCTGGTCATTGCCAACGCGCGCCTGTCAGAGCGCTCGGCGAAAGGTTACGGCAAGCTGGGTAAATTTATGCGCCGCCTGCTGAGCAAAATTACGCTGATTGCCGCGCAGAACGAAGAAGATGCGGCACGCTTTATCTCTCTGGGCCTGAAACGCAACCAGCTTGCGGTAACGGGCAGCCTGAAGTTTGATATTTCCGTTACCCCTGAACTCGCCGCCCGCGCGATCACGCTGCGTCGCCAGTGGGCCCCGCGTCGTCAGGTCTGGATTGCGACCAGTACCCATGATGGCGAAGAAGAGATCATCCTGCAGGCTCACCGCAAGCTGCTGGAAAAATTCCCTGATTTACTGCTGATCCTCGTGCCTCGCCATCCGGAGCGTTTTAAAGATGCCCGTGAAATGGTTCAGAAAGGCGGCTTCAGCTTCACGCTGCGCAGTAGCGGTGAAATCCCTTCCGGCAGCACCCAGGTGGTGATTGGCGATACGATGGGCGAACTGATGTTGCTGTACGGCATTGCTGACCTCGCGTTTGTCGGTGGCAGCCTGGTCGAACGCGGAGGCCATAACCCGCTGGAGCCGGCAGCCCACGCCATTCCGGTACTGATGGGGCCACACACGTTTAACTTCAAAGATATCTGCGCGAAATTACAGCAGGCCGATGGTTTAATTACCGTGACCGATGCGGATTCGGTGGTCAAAGAGGTATCGACCCTTCTGACTGACGAAGATTATCGCCTGTGGTACGGGCGTCATGCCGTCGAAGTGCTGCACCAGAACCAGGGCGCACTGACCCGACTGCTGCAGCTTCTGCAACCTTATCTGCCCCAGCGGAGCCACTAATGTCAACGCGTCTGTCGGTCGTCATGATCGCCAAAAACGCCGCCGACCTGCTTCCGGACTGCCTGGCATCGGTTGCCTGGGCTGACGAGATAGTCATTCTTGACTCCGGAAGTACGGATAACACGGTGGATGTTGCCCGGGCAGCGGGCGCAAACGTCTTTGTCGACGCTGACTGGCAAGGCTACGGCATCCAGCGCCAGCGCGCACAGGGGTATGCCACAGGTGATTATGTCCTGATGCTCGACACCGACGAACGCATCACGCCGGAGCTTCAGCAGGCCATTCAGGCTGTACTTTCCTCGCCCCAGCCTGGCGCCGTGTACAGCATTGCCCGCCGCAACTACTTCCTTGGCCGTTTTATGCGCCACAGCGGCTGGTATCCTGACCGCGTGATGCGCCTCTACGAGCGCGAGCGGTATCAGTACAACGACAATCTGGTGCATGAATCCCTGAGCTGCGATAGCGCTCAGGTCATCCCCCTGAAGGGCGATTT
Organism: Enterobacter cloacae complex sp. SHL020; assembly: GCF_049236945.1. NCBI lineage: Bacteria > Pseudomonadati > Pseudomonadota > Gammaproteobacteria > Enterobacterales > Enterobacteriaceae > Enterobacter > Enterobacter cloacae complex sp. SHL020. The sequence continues at coordinate 61,016 of NZ_JBMKJF010000009.1, read as the reverse complement.
GCTGCACCTGACCTGCCGTGATTTCGCGAGCTTCCAGCGTAAACAGCTCAACTATGCCACCGCATGGGCGCAGGAGCGTCACCAGCGCGGCAAGAAGGCCTCGCTGACGGGAATCTTCACCCACACGCTGGGCGCGTTTCTGAAAACGCTGCTGCTGCGTGGTGGCGTGCTGGACGGCAAGCAGGGCTGGTTACTCGCGGTAGTGAATGCCCAGTATACTTTCAACAAATACACCGAGCTGTGGGCGCTCTGCCGCGGCTACTCAGAGAAAACGTGAGCCATGAGCACAAAAGCGATTTATCCGGGTACCTTCGATCCTATCACCAACGGTCATCTTGATATCATCACCCGTGCGGCGTGCATGTTCGACAAGGTGATCCTGGCCATTGCCGCCAGCCCCAGCAAAAAGCCGATGTTTGACCTCAACGAGCGCGTACAGCTCGCCACCGATGCCATTTCGCACCTGCCGAATGTTGAGGTGGTCGGGTTTAGCGACCTGATGGCTAACTTCGCCCGCGCTCAGCAGGCAAACATTCTTATCCGTGGTTTACGCGCGGTGGCAGACTTCGAGTATGAGATGCAGCTGGCGCACATGAACCGCCACCTGATGCCGGAGCTGGAGAGCGTTTTCCTGATGCCCTCCAAAGAGTGGTCGTTTATCTCTTCTACTCTGGTAAAAGAGGTGGCGCGTCATCACGGCGACGTCACACATTTCCTGCCGACTAACGTCCACCAGGCATTGATGGAAAAGCTAAAGTAACCCTATTTCTGGCACTGACGGCAGTAGAACGTGGCGCGCTGGGCGTGCTTCGTGGCAATCACTGGCGTGCCGCAGACTCTGCACGGTTCGCCTTTACGGCCATACACCTGCAGCTCCTGGGCAAAATAGCCCGGCTTGCCGTCACTTTGCAGGAAGTCCTTCAACGTTGTCCCGCCCTGCTCAATCGAGCGAAGTAATACGGCTTTAATCACCCGGACCAGCAGCTCGCACTCCTGCGCAGACAGCGAAGAGGCCAGCCGATCGGGATGGATCCCGGCCGCAAACAGCGATTCGCTGGCGTAGATATTCCCCACGCCGACCACCAGCTTGTTATCCATCAGCCAGGGCTTAATCGGGCTTTTCTTCTTCGCACACTTCGCCTTGAGGTATTCCGCGTTAAACGCGTCTGAGAGCGGCTCCGGGCCCAGATGCGCCAGCACGTTATGCCCTTCCAGCTCCTTCGTCCACAGCCACGCGCCAAAGCGCCGTGGGTCGGTGTAACGGAGCACTTTGCCGTTGCTCATCACCAGATCGACGTGGTCATGCTTTTCCGCAGGCAACTCTTCGGTAAGAATGCGCAGGCTCCCGGACATCCCCAGGTGGATAATAATCCAGCCGTCGGGCAGTTCCAGCAGCAGGTATTTAGCGCGGCGCTGTACGCTAAGGACGGGTTTATCGCTCAGGGCATGGATCTCATCGGACACCGGCCAGCGCAGACGTCCATTGCGGACCACCGCGTGAAGAATCGTCGCGCCGACCAGATGGGGCTCAATGCCGCGACGGCTGGTTTCTACCTCAGGTAATTCAGGCATGGTTCCTCCGTTGAGATACAGAATGCAAAAAACCCCGCAGTTGCGGGGTTTTTCGATACAAGGAGACTAAAATTATTTGATTTTAGCTTCTTTGTACAGTACGTGCTGGCGTACAACTGGATCGAATTTTTTCAGTTCCAGTTTTTCCGGCTTAGTACGTTTGTTCTTCGTGGTGGTGTAGAAGTGACCTGTACCAGCAGAAGAAACCAGCTTGATTTTCTCGCGAATACCTTTAGCCATGATTTATTTCCTCTTTAAGTACTTAGTACTTTTCGCCACGGGCACGCAGTTCGGACAGAACTGTATCGATGCCTTTCTTATCGATTACACGCATACCTTTAGCAGATACACGCAGGGTGACAAAACGCTTCTCGCTCTCAACCCAGAAACGGTGAGAGTGCAGGTTCGGCAGGAAACGGCGTTTAGTCGCGTTCAGTGCGTGGGAACGGTTGTTACCGGTCACCGGACGCTTGCCAGTAACTTGGCAGACTCGGGACATGTCTATTCTCCAAAAATCAAATTAGCTCGAGCTTCGTATGGGGTATCGGCGCCTCGTCAGGCTTTACAGCCCGGTCATCGCATAGTTCTAAGTGAACTCTCGATTGCCAGGCCCAAATGCCAAACCCGAGATTCTCAAAGGTGGCGTAGTATACGCTGACTCGGCGGTGTGCTCAAGTCCCGAACAGACAAAGATCCCGATGGATCGCGAGAAATAGCCTAAATCCAGCCATGTTCTGCGAAAGAAATGTACTCACCGCGGCCAATTATCAGATGGTCCAGCACACGAATGTCCATGAATTGACAGCATTTGATAATGCGTTCGGTGATTTCTTTGTCCGCTCTGCTCGGTTCTGCACAGCCAGAGGGGTGATTATGCGCGAGGATCACGCCCGCTGCATTCACTTTTATTGCTTCCCGCACAATTTCACGCGGATGCACCTCAACGTGGCTCAACGTCCCCGCAAAGAGACAGCTATGTTTCAGCACCCGATTTCTGTTATCGACAAAGATCACCATAAAGATCTCGCGTTCGATATCGGTTAACTGGCTTTGCAGGAATTCGCGCGTCATCGCGGGCGTCAGGATCGGATCTTCCTTCTCCATGCGGACGTTGTAAAAACGGCGGGCGAGTTCAGCAATGCCTCTCAGTTGGGCATATTTCGCCACGCCGATCCCCTCAACGTGCTTAAACTGCGACAGATCGGCGGTCAGTAAACCGTACAGTGAACCGAAATGTGCTATCAGCTCTTTTGCCAGCGTAAATACCGTCTTTCCTGGCGTGCCGGTACGTAAAAAGAGCGCCAGCAGTTCATCGTCTTTTAACAGGGTGACGCCATAGCGCAGCAGTTTTTCGCGCGGCAGCAGCTGCTCATCCTCTTCTTCCATGCTCTTTCTCCCCTTTTTAACCTCATGCTGCCACAGGCCAATCCGTCGCTCGACGGCCACATTGCGTTCTTGCGTAGCGCCTCGCAAAGTGGACGAAGTACAAAATCACTCCGCTTTGGGGATTGTGATAAAATGCCCGCTCTCTGGTGAAACCCAACAGGAAAGAATCATGATGAGCCTGGCCGGTAAAAAAATCGTTCTTGGCGTGAGCGGCGGTATTGCCGCCTATAAAGCGCCGGAGCTGGTGCGTCGTCTGCGCGAGCGTGGGGCAGATGTGCGGGTCGCGATAACGGAAGGCGGTAAAGCCTTTATCACCCCTCTGAGCCTGCAGGCCGTTTCAGGATACCCGGTATCTGACAGCCTGCTCGATCCGGCCGCCGAAGCCGCGATGGGCCATATTGAGCTGGGAAAATGGGCAGACCTGGTTATCCTCGCCCCCGCCACGGCTGATTTAATCGCTCGGGTTGCGGCCGGTATGGCAAACGATCTGGTCTCCACTATTTGTCTGGCTACCCCTGCGCCTGTTGCCGTCGTTCCTGCCATGAACCAGCAGATGTACCGTAACGCGGCCACCCAGCACAATCTGGAGACGCTGGCCTCGCGCGGCCTGCTTATCTGGGGTCCGGACAGCGGCAGCCAGGCCTGCGGCGACGTTGGCCCGGGTCGCATGCTTGATCCGCTGACGATTGTTGATATGGCCGCAGCCCATTTTTCGCCTGTCAACGATCTGCAACATCTCAACATCATGATTACCGCGGGCCCGACGCGCGAACCGCTGGACCCGGTGCGTTACATCACCAACCACAGTTCCGGTAAAATGGGCTTTGCGATAGCTGCCGCGGCGGCAAAACGCGGTGCCAACGTCACGCTGGTAAGCGGCCCGGTATCGCTACCTACCCCTGCGTTTGTGAAGCGAATTGACGTGACTACCGCGCTGGAGATGGAAGCCGCCGTGCAGGCACATGCGCAAAGCCAGCAGATTTTTATCGGCTGTGCGGCCGTTGCAGACTATCGTGCCGAAACGATCGCCGAGGCTAAAATTAAAAAGCAAGGCGATGAATTAACACTAAAAATGGTGAAAAACCCGGACATTGTTGCCGGTGTCGCCGCACTAAAAAGCCATCGTCCATACGTTGTTGGGTTTGCCGCAGAAACGAATAATGTGGAAGAATATGCCCGGCAAAAACGTACCCGCAAAAACCTCGATTTGATTTGCGCGAACGACGTATCGCTGGCCACACAAGGATTTAACAGCGACAGCAACGCACTGCACCTTTTCTGGCAGGATGGAGATAAAGTCTTACCGCTTGAGCGCAAGGAACTCCTGGGCCAACAATTACTGGACGAGATCGTTACCCGTTATGATGAAAAAAATCGACGTTAAGATTCTGGACCCGCGTGTTGGCGAGCAATTCCCGCTGCCAACCTATGCCACCTCCGGTTCTGCCGGTCTTGACCTGCGCGCCTGTCTCGATGACGCCGTAGAACTGGCTCCGGGTGCCACTACCCTGGTTCCAACTGGCCTGGCAATTCACATTGCTGACCCGTCTCTGGCAGCAGTGATCCTGCCGCGTTCTGGTCTGGGTCATAAGCACGGCGTTGTGCTGGGTAACCTGGTGGGCCTGATCGACTCCGACTACCAGGGTCAACTGATGGTTTCCGTCTGGAACCGCGGTCAGGACAGCTTCACTATTGAACCGGGCGAACGTATCGCACAAATGGTCTTTGTACCGGTGGTGCAGGCAGAATTTAACCTGGTGGCAGACTTTGACGCCACCGACCGTGGCGAAGGCGGCTTCGGCCATTCCGGGCGCAAATAACGGCCCGAAAGACACGTATCTCACAGCGTCATAATGCAATAACAAACCGCAAACGCCCGTTTGCGGTCGCTGTGTGGGTGCCAGCCTGGCAAGTGCTTATTTTCAGGGGTATTTTGTAACATGGCAGAAAAACAAACCGCGAAAAGGAATCGTCGCGAAGAAATACTTCAATCTCTGGCTCTGATGCTTGAATCCAGCGATGGCAGTCAACGCATCACCACCGCTAAACTGGCCGCCTCTGTAGGCGTGTCTGAGGCGGCGCTGTACCGTCATTTCCCAAGCAAAACCCGGATGTTCGACAGTCTGATCGAGTTTATTGAAGACAGCCTGATCACGCGCATCAACCTGATTCTAAAAGACGAAAAAGACACCACCGCGCGTCTGCGTCTGATTGTGCTGTTAATCCTGGGCTTCGGTGAACGCAATCCGGGCTTAACCCGCATCCTCACCGGCCACGCGCTGATGTTTGAACAGGACAGACTGCAGGGCCGCATTAACCAGCTTTTCGAACGTATTGAAGCCCAGCTGCGCCAGGTACTGCGCGAAAAGAAAATGCGTGAAGGCGAAGGTTACACCATCGATGAGACGCTGCTGGCGAGCCAGATTCTGGCGTTTTGTGAAGGGATGCTCTCCCGCTTTGTGCGTAGCGAATTCAAATACCGTCCAACGGACGATTTTGACGCCCGCTGGCCGTTAGTGGCTGCTCAGTTGCAGTAATCCGTAAGCCCGGTAAGCGTAGCGCCACCGGGCAATTTAATTACACCCCGAACTCTTCGCGATACGCTTTTACCGCCGCCAGATGGTCCGCCATCTCAGGCTTCTCTTCCAGATACGCAATCAGGTCTTTCAGGGTAATAATCGACGTCACTTTACAGCTGTAATCGCGTTCGACTTCCTGGATAGCGGAAATTTCGCCGCGACCACGCTCCTGACGATCCAGAGAAATCAGCACGCCAGCAAGCGTCGCACCGTTGGCCTGAATAATCTCCATCGATTCACGGATCGCCGTGCCCGCAGTGATCACGTCATCGACCAGCATGACGCGGCCCTGCAGCGCGCTGCCGACCAGATTCCCGCCTTCACCATGGGTTTTGGCCTCTTTGCGGTTAAAGCAGTAAGGCACGTCGCGGTCATGGTGCTCCGCCAGCGCCACCGCGGTGGTGGTCGCAATTGGAATGCCTTTATAGGCCGGGCCAAACAGCAGGTCAAAATCAATCCCGGAATCCACCAGCGCTTCGGCATAGAAACGGCCTAACAGTGCCAGATCGCGCCCGGTATTAAACAGCCCGGCGTTGAAGAAATAGGGACTCTTACGCCCGGATTTCAGCGTAAATTCGCCAAACTTAAGTACCTGCTTGTTAAGCGCAAACTCAATAAACTGGCGCTGATACGATTTCATGGATTTGCTCCTTTGGTTTTTCTGTCTTACAGGCAAAAAAAAGGCGACTCATTGGTCGCCTTTAAAATCAATTTTCTAACGCCGCTTTCTGCGTCGTTACAATGGATTCGATTCCCCCTCGGGCCAACGCCAGCAGGGAGAGAAGCTCTTCGTGGGTGAACGGCTCGCCTTCCGCCGTGCCCTGTACTTCAATGATGCGACCATCTTCGGTCATCACCACGTTCATGTCGGTTTCGGCTGCGGAATCTTCAACGTATTCCAGATCGCAAAGCGCTTCGCCGTTAACGATACCTACAGAAACCGCCGCAACCATGCCTTTCATTGGGTTGGTTTTCAGCTTACCGGCCGCAACCAGCTTGTTCAGGGCATCCGCCAGCGCCACGCAGGCACCGGTAATCGACGCCGTACGCGTACCGCCGTCTGCCTGAATCACGTCGCAGTCCAGCGTGATGGTGAATTCACCGAGGATTTTCAGGTCAACGGCGGCGCGCAGCGCACGCGCGATCAGACGCTGAATCTCCATGGTACGACCGCCCTGCTTACCCTTTGCCGCTTCACGAGCATTACGGGTATGGGTCGCACGCGGCAGCATGCCGTATTCTGCGGTGATCCAGCCCTGGCCCTGACCTTTCAGGAAGCGCGGAACGCCTTCTTCGATGGAGGCGGTGCACAGCACTTTAGTGTCACCAAACTCAACCAGCACGGAGCCTTCAGCGTGTTTTGTATAGTTACGGGTCAGGGTGACGGGACGCACCTGGTTGGCGCTACGACCTGATGGACGCATGATGGATTCTCCGGCTTGAAACGAATGTGGCTGCGCATTATACGGATAAAGGACGCTTATTCCTATCCTGAGAAGCCCCCGAAAGCTATAATCCCCCCATCTCTCCTTTAAAAACGGGAATGTCTATGATCCGCAGTATGACCGCCTACGCCCGGCGTGAAATCAAGGGTAGCTGGGGCAGCGCCACATGGGAAATGCGCTCGGTAAACCAGCGTTACCTGGAAACGTATTTCCGTATGCCGGAGCAGTTCCGCAGCCTTGAGCCTGTCGTACGTGAACGTATCCGTACGCGCCTGACGCGCGGAAAAGTCGAATGCAACCTGCGCTTTGAGCCCGATGCCAGCGCACAGGGCGAGCTCATCCTCAACGAAAAACTGGCGAAACAGCTCGTGAATGCAGCGAACTGGGTCAAAATGCAGAGCGATGAAGGCGAAATTAACCCGGTTGATATTCTGCGCTGGCCTGGCGTCATGGCGGCCGGTGAGCAGGATCTGGATGCTATTGCCGCTGAAATCCTGGCAGCCCTCGACGGCACGCTGGACGACTTTATCGTTGCCCGCGAAACCGAAGGCCAGGCGCTGAAAGCGATGATTGAGCAGCGCCTTGAAGGCGTGAGCACCGAAGTAGCGAAAGTCCGCACCCATATGCCAGAAGTGCTGCAATGGCAGCGCGAGCGCCTTGTCGCCAAACTGGAAGAAGCGGAAGTTCAGCTGGAAAACACCCGTCTGGAACAAGAGCTGGTGCTGATGGCGCAGCGTATTGATGTCGCTGAAGAGCTGGACCGTCTGGAAGCGCACGTTAAAGAAACCTACAACATTCTGAAGAAGAAAGAAGCTGTGGGCCGCCGTCTGGACTTTATGATGCAGGAGTTCAACCGCGAGTCGAACACCCTGGCGTCTAAGTCGATCAATGCAGAAGTGACGAATTCAGCGATTGAGCTGAAAGTGCTGATTGAGCAGATGCGCGAGCAGATCCAGAATATCGAGTAACGCTATTTGGGTGGTGTCGACCGCACCACCCCATTATTTTTTCTAATCCATCTCAACGCCCATTTTGTTGCTTTACCGCCTTTCATCAAGCCTGCTCAATATAACTTGATAAAAATTTATAGGGCAAACTGACTCGCCTTAGAAAATCTCAATCGTGATCTTGCGCACAAATCGCTAACCTGCCCCGCGTTCACACCGGAGGGTATATGCTGCTTCACATCCTTTATCTCATTGGCATCACCGCAGAAGCCATGACCGGCGCGCTTGCCGCCGGACGTCGCCGCATGGACACCTTCGGCGTGATCATTATTGCTACCGCAACCGCACTGGGCGGCGGTTCTGTGCGCGATATTCTGCTTGGCCATTACCCACTCGGCTGGGTTAAACACCCTGAGTACGTGATTATTGTGGCGACGGCCGCCGTGTTAACCACCATAGTGGCGCCCGTTATGCCCCATCTTCGCCGCCTGTTCCTTGTGCTTGATGCGCTGGGGCTGATTGTCTTTTCGATCATCGGCGCGCAAATCGCGCTCGATATGGGGGAAGGACCGGTTATCGCCACCATCGCCGCCGTGGTCACGGGCGTATTCGGCGGTGTGCTGCGAGATATGTTCTGCAAACGCATCCCCCTGGTCTTTCAAAAAGAGCTGTATGCCGGCATCTCCTTTGCGGCAGCGGTGCTCTATATCGCCCTGCAGCATTACGTTTCAAACCATGATGTGGTGGTCATCTCAACGCTGCTGTTTGGCTTTACGGCCCGCATGCTGGCGCTGCGTCTGAAGCTCGGGCTGCCCGTTTTTCATTACAAACACAGCGCCCACTAGCTTCAGAACCCGTTGATGTGCTGTTCAGCGAGCCATTTCGCCAGCACATCTATCTGAGGGGCGTGAATCCAGTTAACGATTTGTCGCGCTTTCTCCTCTCCCGTTCCCGGCAGGGTCTGCCAGTCCTTTGCGTTGCGCCCGCTCATCTTCTGCCACGATATGTCTCCCATCGCCTTCAGCGAAGCCTGGGTCAATGGCACACCCATTGCCATGAGCCAGCGGATAAACGGCTTCTCGCGCACCAGATTAAAGCGGTGCCAAAGCGCCAGCCCGCGTGCTGAGGAAAACCCCGGTGTAGCCTGCAGCTGCGCCTGCGTTAATAATAGCCATGAAAAGAGATGTTCAAAATGATGCGCCTGCCAGAGGGTCCGCCAGCCTGACTCGCCTAATCCTTCAATATCGAATACCTGCTTTGAACTGAGCCAGGTCAGCCGGGCAAAGAACTGCTCCATACACTCCGGCGAAGCATAGAAACAGCTAAGAGCATGATAGCGCGAGGCCGGAGGCTCTGGTTTATGTCTGTCCGTTCCGCGCCAGAGCACCTTATCAAACCGGGGGATGCCCTGCCCGGCCAGGCTGATCTGTATCTGATCCCCCGGAGCAATATCCAGACTCTGCCAGCGCCCAACCGAGCCCAGACTCACCCGCTGCACCTGTTTATCATCCAGTTGTACGGGTTCCAGCGCTGCTACAACGGAAATTTTGCCCGTGCGCCCCACGGAAAAATGAATATCACTCACCTCAGCGACCTGGGATGCAGGAGGATATTTCCACGCGACAACCCAGCTGCCTTCTCCCGGTAACCACTCTTCGCCCGCAGGTTCATCCTCCGAACGCACCACAATGCCATCCGTGGCAAAAGGTAATGCGGTCACGTGCCAGGCCGCGCGCTGCTTCTCGACGGCATCGACAGAATCGGCGGGTAGCGTGTACTGTGCCGACAACGGAAAACCGGCCTGAGACAGTTCAGCTAAAGAGGTACGCATATCTTTCGGCCCATCCGGCCAGGCCCAGATGAATACGCCGATCTTGCTCAATAGCGAGTTATCCTTTTGCCGCATCATCGCCCCCGCTACCTTTGCGCGAGCGTTCATTCCGCCCAACTGGCTCTGAATGTGGTTGTCGCATAACCAGTAAAGCTCGCCCTGCAAGACGCTATTCGCCAGCGCGCCGGTGAGATTTTGCGGAACTGACGGGATTAAACGTACCTTCCCGGTCCAGTCTTCCCCTTTGAGGCCATCCCCGCGACTGATAGCCTGGGTTAACTTTCCGTTGCGATAGACCAGCGTTACCGCCACACCGTCAACTTTTGGCTGCAGCCACAGATGCTGTCGGACACGCATCCACTGTCTCAACTCCTCTTTGCTGGCCACTTTATGAACGCCCGTATGGGCAACAGGATGTTTTACGCTTCCCGCCAGCGCGGGGAGTTTCTCTTCTGAAGGCTCACTGCCAAAACAGCGCTGCCACTGCGTTAACCGCCCGTGAAGCTGGTCGTAAATCTCGTCGCTGATCTCACTCACGCCCTGCTTCCAGTAAGCCTCATCCCAGCGTTTGATTTGCGCGCTTAACGACGCCATCTCTTTTTCTGCTTTTGCCTGCGACCACACCGGACACACCGCCGCGCCATAGCCACACCACAACAGCATTAACCCGCTTATCCATCGCCACATCGCTACCCCTCCTTTTCATTGCAGGAGATATACCCGAATGCCTGAAACAACGCTAACGGCAACATTTCACAATGCGAGACGCTATCCGGTGTTTCTTTTGGTTGCTGAAAACCACAGATAAAACCTGAAAACGGCACGCAAAATTCAATAATCCAGGGGAAAAAGTGTGACAAAGGCTACGTCACACGGCGGTGACGTGTATAATAAGCCCGTATGTAGGACTTCTTCGTTAACACATACAAAAGACTCTCATGGCTCAAGGCACGCTTTATATTGTTTCTGCCCCTAGTGGCGCGGGTAAATCCAGCCTTATTCAGGCACTGTTAAAAACCCAACCGTTGTACGACACACAGGTTTCTGTTTCTCACACCACGCGAGCGCCGCGTCCGGGTGAAGTGCACGGTGAACACTATTTCTTTGTGGATCACGACGAATTCAGAGCGATGATCGGCAGAGACGCGTTTCTTGAACACGCTGAAGTATTCGGTAATTACTACGGTACGTCGCGTGAAACCATTGAGCAGGTTCTGGCCACGGGCGTGAATGTGTTCCTGGATATCGACTGGCAGGGCGCACAGCAAATTCGCAAGAAAATGCCCGACTCGCGCAGTATCTTTATTTTACCGCCATCGAAAGATGAGCTGGATCGCCGCCTGCGTGGCCGCGGTCAGGACAGCGAAGAAGTGATCGCAAAGCGTATGGAACAGGCTGTTGCAGAAATGAGCCATTACGCGGAATATGATTACCTTATTGTGAATGATGATTTTGATGCCGCGCTGAGCGATCTCAAAACCATTCTTCGTGCAGAACGTCTGCGTATGAGCCGCCAGAAGCAGCGACATGACGCATTAATCACCAAACTGTTGGCAGACTGAACCCACTTTCAGTATCATGCCCAGTCATTTCTTCACCTGTGGAGCATTTTAAGTATGGCACGCGTAACTGTTCAGGACGCTGTAGAGAAAATTGGTAACCGTTTTGACCTGGTGCTGGTCGCCGCGCGTCGCGCTCGTCAGATGCAGGTAGGCGGTAAAGATCCGCTGGTACCGGAAGAAAACGATAAAACCACCGTTATTGCACTTCGTGAAATCGAAGAAGGTCTGATCAACAACCAGATCCTCGACGTGCGTGAGCGCCAGGAGCAGCAAGAGCAGGAAGCCGCAGAACTGCAGGCCGTAACCGCTATTGCTGAAGGTCGTCGTTAATTAAACCTGCGGGTCGCCCTTGTATCTGTTTGAAAGCCTGAATCAACTGATTCAAACCTACCTGCCTGAAGACCAGATTAAGCGTCTTCAGCAGGCGTATCTCGTTGCACGTGACGCTCACGAGGGCCAGACACGTTCAAGCGGTGAACCCTATATCACGCACCCGGTAGCGGTGGCCTGTATTCTGGCCGAGATGAAACTCGACTACGAAACGCTGATGGCCGCTCTGCTGCATGACGTGATCGAAGATACCCCTGCCACTTATCAGGACATGGAACAGCTGTTTGGCAAAAGCGTTGCCGAACTGGTGGAAGGGGTCTCTAAGCTTGATAAGCTGAATTTCCGCGACAAGAAAGAGGCGCAAGCCGAAAACTTCCGCAAGATGATTATGGCGATGGTGCAGGATATCCGCGTCATTCTCATCAAACTCGCTGACCGTACCCATAACATGCGCACGCTGGGCTCACTTCGCCCGGATAAACGTCGCCGCATTGCCCGTGAAACTCTCGAAATCTACAGTCCGCTGGCGCACCGTTTAGGTATTCACCACATTAAAACCGAGCTGGAAGAGCTGGGCTTTGAAGCGTTGTACCCGAACCGCTATCGCGTGATTAAAGAGGTGGTGAAAGCCGCGCGCGGTAACCGTAAAGAGATGATTCAAAAAATCCTCTCGGAAATCGAAGGGCGCTTACAGGAAGCGGGAATTCCGTGCCGCGTCAGCGGTCGCGAGAAACATTTGTACTCCATCTACTGCAAAATGGTGCTCAAGGAGCAGCGTTTTCACTCGATCATGGATATCTACGCTTTCCGCGTGATCGTCCACGACTCGGACACCTGCTATCGCGTGCTGGGGCAGATGCACAGCCTCTACAAACCGCGTCCGGGGCGCATGAAAGATTACATCGCTATCCCAAAAGCGAACGGCTATCAATCTTTGCACACCTCGATGATTGGGCCACACGGCGTGCCTGTTGAGGTGCAAATTCGCACCGAGGACATGGACCAGATGGCAGAGATGGGTGTTGCCGCACACTGGGCGTATAAAGAGCACGGTGGCGAAAGCAGCACGACCGCCCAAATCCGCGCCCAGCGCTGGATGCAGAGCCTGCTGGAGCTTCAGCAGAGTGCGGGTAGCTCGTTTGAATTTATCGAGAGCGTTAAATCCGATCTCTTCCCGGATGAGATTTACGTTTTCACCCCAGAAGGTCGCATTGTCGAACTGCCTGCGGGCGCAACGCCGGTCGACTTCGCTTACGCTGTGCATACCGATATTGGGCATGCCTGCGTCGGCGCGCGTGTCGACAGACAGCCTTATCCGCTGTCTCAGCCGCTCTCCAGCGGCCAGACGGTAGAAATTATTACCGCGCCGGGCGCACGTCCGAACGCGGCCTGGCTGAACTTTGTCGTGAGCTCCAAAGCGCGCGCCAAAATTCGCCAGCTGCTGAAAAACCTCAAGCGCGATGATTCCGTCAGCCTGGGGCGTCGTCTGCTCAACCACGCGTTGGGCGGTAGCCGTAAGCTGGCTGAAATTCCGCAGGAGAACGTCCAGCGTGAGCTGGAGCGCATGAAGCTTGCGTCGCTTGACGACCTGCTGGCAGAGATTGGCCTTGGCAACGCCATGAGCGTGGTGGTGGCGAAGAACCTGCAGCAAGGCGACACGACAGCGGTGCCTGCAACCACGCAAAGCCACGGACACCTGCCGATTAAAGGCGCAGACGGGGTGCTGATCACCTTCGCAAAATGCTGTCGTCCAATTCCTGGCGACCCGATTATTGCGCACGTCAGCCCGGGTAAAGGGCTGGTTATTCACCACGAATCCTGTCGTAACATTCGCGGCTACCAGAAAGAAGCCGAGAAATTTATGGCGGTTGAGTGGGATAAAGAGACCGCGCAGGAATTTATCACCGAAATTAAGGTGGATATGTTCAACCATCAGGGTGCCCTGGCGAACCTGACGGCAGCGATCAACACGGCTTCTTCCAACATTCAGAGCCTGAATACGGAAGAAAAAGATGGCCGCGTGTATAGCGCCTTTATTCGTCTGACCGCCCGCGACCGCGTGCATCTGGCGAATATTATGCGCAAGATCCGCGTCATGCCGGACGTGATTAAAGTCACCCGAAACCGAAACTAGGTTTATGAATTCACAACGTTATGCACGTATCTGCGAAATGCTCGCCAGGCGTCAGCCTGACCTGACGGTCTGCATGGAGCAGGTGCATAAACCTCATAACGTCTCTGCTATCGTTCGTACCGCAGATGCCGTCGGTGTGCATGAAGTGCACGCCGTCTGGCCGGACGGCCGTATGCGCAATACGGTCTCGGCGGCGGCAGGCAGCAACAGCTGGGTGTCTGTCAAAAATCATCACACTATTGGCGAAGCCGTATCGCACCTGAAAGGGCGCGGGATGCAGATCCTCGCCACTAACCTGTCCGCCAAAGCCGTAGATTTCCGCGAGATCGACTACACCCGCCCGACCTGCATTTTGATGGGTCAGGAGAAAACCGGGATCTCCCGGGAAGCGCTGGATCTGGCGGATCGTGACATCATCATTCCGATGATCGGCATGGTGCAGTCTTTGAACGTCTCCGTGGCGTCCGCGCTCATTCTGTATGAAGCGCAGCGTCAGCGTCAGAACGCCGGGATGTACGAGCGCAGCAACAGCATGCTGCCGGAAGAGGAACAGCAGCGCCTGCTGTTTGAAGGTGGTTATCCGGTGTTGGCTCGCGTTGCGAAGCAGAAAAAATTGCCTTACCCCCACGTCAACGCGCAGGGCGAAATTGAAGCCGATGCCGAGTGGTGGGCCACCATGCAGTACGCCGGGTAAGCGATGAAAGGCCGCCTGCTGGATGCCATCCCGCTTAACAGCCTGACGGGCGTGGGCGCGGCGCAAAGCAATAAGCTGGCAAAAATTGGCCTGCACACCGTGCAGGATCTCCTGCTTCACCTCCCCCTGCGTTACGAAGACCGCACCCAGCTCTACAAGATTGGCGATCTCCTTCCCGCCATTTACGCCACCGTTGAAGGCGAAGTCCTGAACTGCAACATCACCTTCGGCGGACGCCGGATGATGACCTGCCAGATAAGCGACGGCACCGGCATTCTCACCATGCGTTTTTTCAACTTCAACGCGGCGATGAAAAACAGCCTGGCGACGGGCCGCAGGGTGCTGGCCTATGGCGAAGCCAAACGCGGGAAATACGGCGCAGAGATGATCCACCCGGAGTACCGCGTGCAGGGCGATCTCAGCACGCCGGAAATGCAGGAGACGCTCACTCCGGTTTATCCAACGACCGAAGGCATCAAGCAGGCGACGCTGCGCAAGCTCACCGATCAGGCGCTGGAGCTGCTGGATACCTGCGCCATTACCGAGCTGCTGCCGCCCGAACTGGCGCAGGGCATGATGAGCCTGCCCGAGGCGCTGCGAACCCTGCACCGCCCGCCGCCAACGCTGCAGCTCAGCGATTTAGAAAGCGGCAAACACCCCGCACAACGGCGTCTTATCCTTGAGGAATTGCTGGCACATAACCTGAGCATGCTGGCGCTTCGCGCGGGCGCGCAGCGTTTCCACGCTCAGCCGTTAAGCCAGAATGATGCGCTCAAAGATAAGCTGCTGGCCTCGCTGCCGTTTAAACCCACCGGCGCGCAGGCGCGCGTCACCGCAGAGATTGAACGCGATATGGCGCTTGACGTGCCGATGATGCGCCTGGTGCAGGGCGACGTGGGCTCCGGTAAAACGCTGGTTGCCGCGCTGGCGGCCCTGCGCGCGATTGCCCACGGTAAACAGGTGGCGCTAATGGCGCCGACCGAGCTGCTGGCTGAACAGCACGCCAACAATTTCCGCGCCTGGTTTGCGCCACTCGGAATTGAAGTGGGCTGGCTTGCCGGGAAGCAAAAAGGCAAAGCGCGCCTTGCGCAACAGGAGGCTATTGCCAGCGGGCAGGTGCAGATGATTGTCGGCACGCACGCCATCTTCCAGGAGCAGGTGCAGTTTAACGGTCTTGCGCTGGTGATTATCGACGAGCAGCACCGCTTCGGCGTGCATCAGCGTCTGGCGCTCTGGGAGAAAGGGCTGCAGCAGGGCTTCCACCCGCATCAGCTGATCATGACCGCCACGCCGATCCCGCGCACCCTGGCGATGACCGCTTACGCCGATCTGGATACCTCCACCATCGACGAACTGCCGCCGGGCCGTACGCCGGTCACCACGGTCGCCATTCCCGACACGCGCCGCAGCGATATCATCGACCGCGTGCGCAACGCCTGCACCCAGGAAGGGCGTCAGGCCTACTGGGTCTGTACGCTGATTGAAGAATCGGAACTGCTGGAGGCGCAGGCTGCCGAAGCAACGTGGGAAGAGCTTAAGCTGGCGCTGCCGGAGCTGAACGTCGGTCTGGTTCACGGCCGCATGAAGCCCGCTGAAAAACAGGCGGTGATGCAGTCGTTCAAACAGGGTGATTTACATCTGCTGATCGCCACCACGGTGATCGAAGTTGGCGTGGACGTCCCGAATTCCAGCCTGATGATCATCGAAAACCCGGAGCGTCTCGGCCTTGCCCAGCTCCACCAGCTGCGCGGGCGCGTCGGCCGCGGCGCGGTTGCGTCCCACTGCGTACTGCTCTACAAAGCACCTCTTTCCAAAACCGCACAGATGCGGTTGCAGGTGCTGCGCGACAGCAACGACGGTTTTGTGATTGCGCAAAAAGACCTGGAGATCCGCGGCCCGGGCGAACTGCTGGGCACGCGTCAGACGGGTAACGCGGAATTCAAGGTTGCGGATTTACTGCGCGATCAGGCCCTGATCCCCGAGGTTCAGCGCCTCGCCCGCCATATTCATGAACGCTACCCCGAACAGGCGGCAGCGTTAATTGAGCGCTGGATGCCGGAAACCGAGCGTTATTCCAACGCCTGATGTCAGGCAAACATCGGCAGCATCAGGTACAGCTTGATCACCAGCGCGTTGACGATATCAATAAAGAAGGCGCCAACCATCGGGACCACCAGAAACGCCATGTGCGATGGCCCGAACCGTTCGGTGATCGCCTGCATGTTGGCGATAGCCGTTGGAGTGGCCCCCAGACCAAACCCGCAGTGACCCGCCGCCAGCACCGCCGCATCGTAGTTTTTGCCCATCATGCGCCAGGTCACGAACATGGCGTACAGCGCCATAAACAGCGCCTGCACCGCCAGTATCGCCACCATCGGCAGAGCCAGCGAGGCCAGCTCCCACAGCTTGAGGCTCATCAGCGCCATCGCCAGGAACAGCGACAGGCAGACGTTGCCGAGTACCGATACCGCCCGTTCAAACACGCGATAGAAACCCATCAGCGCCAGACCGTTGCTCAGGATCACCCCGATAAACAGCACGCAGACAAAGGTCGGCAGTTCAAACGCGGAACCCGCCAGCCATTGCGCAACCACTTTGCCCACGGTCAGGCAGATGGCGATCATCGCGATAGTTTCAATCAGCACCAGCGAGGTAATGCTGCGCCCGACGTCCGGCTTTTCGAACGCGGTCGGCACCAGCTCATCGTCAGGCCTGCCGTTCGGCGTGGTGGAGTGCTTCACCAGATACCGCGCCACCGGGCCGCCAATCAGGCCACCCAGCACCAGACCAAAGGTCGCACAGGCCATCGCCACTTCCGTCGCGTTTTCAAACCCATAGCGCTCGATGAACAGCTTGCTCCACGCGGCCCCGGTTCCGTGACCGCCCGAAAGTGTAATCGACCCCGCCAGCAGACCCATAAGCGGATCCAGCCCCAGCAGCGTTGCCATGCCGATACCAATGGCGTTTTGCATCAGCAGCAGCCCCACCACCACAATCAGGAATACGCCGAGCACCTTACCGCCCGAGCGCAGGCTCGCCAGGTTGGCGTTCAGGCCTATAGTGGCAAAGAAGGCCAGCATCAGCGGGTCTTTCAGGGACATATCAAAATCGATTTCCCAGCCCATGCTTTTTTTCAGTATCAGCAGGGCCAGCGCCACCAGCAGGCCACCGGCGACAGGTTCAGGAATGGTGTATTTCTTCAGAAGGGAAACGCTATGTACCAGCTTGCGACCAAGCAGAAGAACCAGCGTTGCGGCAACAAGGGTCGACAACGTATCGAGATGAATCATAAAAGGCTCCTGTAATGCGCGTGCTCCATACACACGCGGCGTTATCCTGGGCCGGTTTGCGCTCTTCATGAGCCCCCGGCGCAAAAAGTGTAATTTTTTTTCCCGATGCGTTGTAGAAAACCTGCTCACAGCAGCAGATTTTCTTCCCTTTTTTTGCTGGCAATCGTTTGCTTTTACCAGGTGGTCAGATAAAATGCCCGCTTTTCCACCGTGGAATTGCCGCCGATGTCCGTTAACACCATAGAGTCGCCTGATGCGCAACCGATTGCGCAGAAGCAAAATAGCGAACTGATTTACCGCCTTGAAGACCGCCCTCCGCTGCCGCAAACGCTTTTCGCCGCCTGCCAGCATCTTCTGGCGATGTTTGTTGCGGTGATCACCCCGGCGCTGCTGATTTGCCAGGCGCTCGGCTTACCGGCGCAGGACACGCAGCACATTATCAGCATGTCTCTCTTCGCCTCCGGCGTGGCCTCGATTATTCAAATTAAAGCGTGGGGTCCGGTGGGGTCAGGTTTATTGTCGATTCAGGGCACCAGCTTTAACTTCGTGGCACCGCTGATCATGGGCGGTACGGCGCTGAAAACCGGTGGTGCGGATGTCCCAACCATGATGGCGGCGCTGTTCGGCACTCTGATGCTGGCCAGCTGCACGGAGATGGTCATCTCCCGCGTTCTGCATCTGGCTCGCCGCGTCATTACCCCGCTGGTTTCCGGCGTGGTGGTGATGATTATCGGCCTGTCGCTGATTCAGGTGGGCCTGACCTCCATCGGCGGCGGCTATGCCGCAATGAGCGACCACACCTTTGGCGCGCCGAAAAACCTGCTGCTGGCGGGTGTCGTGCTGGCGATCATTATTCTGCTTAACCGTCAGCGTAATCCTTACCTGCGCGTCGCCTCGCTGGTGATCGCCATGGCGGCGGGCTACCTGCTGGCGTGGGCGCTGGGCATGCTGCCGGAGAACACCGCGCCGACCAACAGCGCGCTGATCGTCGTTCCTACGCCGCTGTACTACGGTCTGGGCATTGACTGGGGTCTGCTCCTGCCGCTGATGCTCGTCTTTATGATCACCTCTCTGGAGACCATCGGTGACATCACCGCTACCTCGGACGTCTCCGAGCAGCCCGTTTCCGGCCCGCTGTACATGAAGCGCCTGAAAGGCGGCGTGCTGGCGAACGGCCTGAACTCGTTTGTCTCTGCGGTATTCAACACCTTCCCGAACTCCTGCTTCGGTCAGAACAACGGCGTGATCCAGCTGACCGGCGTGGCCAGCCGCTACGTTGGCTTCGTGGTGGCACTGATGCTGATCGTCCTCGGCCTGTTCCCGGCGGTAAGCGGCTTTGTGCAGCACATTCCTGAGCCGGTGCTGGGCGGCGCGACGCTGGTGATGTTCGGCACTATCGCGGCCTCCGGCGTGCGTATTGTCTCCCGCGAGCCGCTGAACCGCCGCGCGATCATGATTATCGCGCTGTCGCTGGCCGTTGGTCTGGGTGTTTCCCAGCAGCCGCTGATCCTGCAGTTTGCGCCTGACTGGGTGAAAAACCTGCTCTCTTCCGGCATTGCCGCGGGCGGTATCACCGCTATCGTTCTGAACCTCGTTTTCCCGCCTGAAAAGAACTGATCCTCTTCACGGCAGGCAGTCAATGCCTGCCGTGACATCTAATTACACCATTCCCGCCTTGAGGATTGCGCATAAATCGTGCATAACTCCCTTATGTGCGTTTTGCGGGATGGAAGACCATGAAATTTATTGGAAAGCTCCTTATCTATCTTCTGGTAGCCCTGCTCATTGTGCTGCTGGCATTCTACATTCTGCTCCAGACCCGCTGGGGCGCGTCTCAGGTCAGCAGCTGGGTGACGGTGAATACCGACTACGAACTCAGTTTCGACAAGATGAATCACCGCTTTTCGTCGCCTTCCCACATCATTCTGGAAAACGTCACCTTCGGTCGGGACGGTAAACCCGCCACGCTGGTAGCCAAAAAAGTCGATATCGGCCTGAGCAGCCGCCAGATAACCGATCCGCTGCATATGGACACCATCACCCTGTTCGACGGCACGCTGAATCTCTCGCCCCAGACGGCACCGCTGCCCTTCCAGACGGATCGCCTGCAGCTGAACAACATGGCGTTTAACAGCCCGAATACCGAATGGGACCTGAGCGCGCAGAAGGTCACGGGCGGCGTCAGCCCGTGGCAACCGGAAGCGGGCAACGTGCTGGGGAACAACGCGCAGATCCAGATGAGCGCGGGCTCGCTGACCCTGAACGGCGTACCGGCCACCAACGTGCTGATCGAGGGCCAGCTTAACGGCAAGGAAGTGGTGCTGAAAACGATTGGCGCCGATATGGCCCGTGGCTCGCTTACCGGCTCCGCCCTGCGCAACGCCGACGGGAGCTGGATTATCGACACCATGCGCCTGAACGAGATCCGCCTGCAGAGCGACAAAACGCTGATGGCGTTCTTCGCGCCGCTAGCCACTATCCCCTCTCTACAGATTGGTCGTCTGGACGTAACCGACGCCCGGCTTCAGGGCCCGGACTGGGCGGTGACCGATCTCGATTTAAGCCTGCGCAACCTGACTCTCAGCAAAGGCGACTGGCAGAGCCAGGAAGGCCGGCTATCCATGAATGCCAGCGAGTTTATCTACGGCTCGCTGCATCTTTTTGATCCGATCCTGAATGCGGAGTTTTCCCCGCAGGGAATGGCGCTGCGTCAGTTCACCTCCCGCTGGGAGGGCGGCATGGTGCGCACCTCCGGTAACTGGCTGCGCGACGGTAAAGCGCTGGTGCTGGACGATGTTGCCATCGCCGGGCTGGAGTACACCCTGCCGCAGAACTGGAAAACGCTGTGGATGGAGCCTCTGCCGGAATGGCTGAACAGCGTCACGCTGCAAAAATTCGGCCTGAGCCGTAACCTGGTGATCGACATCGATCCCGCCTTCCCGTGGCAGATCACCTCTCTGGACGGCTACGGCGCAAACCTGCAGCTGGTGAAAGATCGCCAGTGGGGTATCTGGGGCGGCAGCGCAACCCTGAACGGCGCGGCAGCGACCTTTAACCGCGTGGACGTGCGCCGTCCGTCGCTGGCGCTGAATGCCAACGCCGCCACGGTGAACATTACCGACCTGAGCGCCTTTACCGAGAAAGGTATTCTGGAAGCCACGGCGACGGTTTCACAGCTGCCGCAGCGGCAGACCACGGTGAGCCTGAACGGGCGCGGCGTGCCGCTCAACGTGCTGCAGCAGTGGGGCTGGCCTGCGCTGCCGATTACGGGCGACGGCAATATTCAGCTCACCGCCAGCGGCAGCGTGCAGGCAAATGCCCCGTTGAAGTCAACGGTGAACGGCAAGCTGAACGCGGTGAATATGGATAAACAGCAGGTACAGCAGACGATGACGGGCGGAGTGGTTTCAACACCGGTGCAATAAACAAGCCGGGTGGCGCAAGGTAAATGCAAAACGGCAACCCTGTTGCCGTTTTTGATGTTTGTTCCCTCTCCCTGTGGGAGAGGGTCAGGGTGAGGGCACCAGACCGCATAATTATCGTAGGCCCGGTAAGCGAAGCGCCACCGGGCATTTTTCCAGCTCAGAAGTGAACCACCACCTCATTCCCCTCCGCTTTCACCACCACACCCCACTCGCTGCCCGCGTGTGAACCACCTTCTACGCCGCTCACCTTCTGCACGTTGCGCAAGCACACCGACCAGTTTTGCGCGTCTCCCGCACCGGTAAAGGTCACGGTGTCGCCCTGACGTGACGCCTTCAGCGTAAACGCCACAGAGCCGTCCGCCGCAGGCACTTCGCTCACCGCCGTTGCGCCGTCGTCCAGGTTAAACAGCTGGAAGGCCGTCCCCTCATTCCACGCGTAGTCCGGCTTCTGGTTATTGTTACCCAGCGCCAGCAGCGTGTTATCGCGCACGTAGACCGGCAGGCTCATAAAATCGTGCTGCTGCTTATGCCAGCGGCTGCCCTGAATTTCGTCGTTGTGCCACAGGTGCGTCCATCGGCCTTCCGGCAGGTAGAACTGCACGTCGCCCGCCTCGGAGAACACCGGCGCAACCATCACCGCATCCCCCAGCATGTACTGGCGGTCGAGGTAATCACACGCCGGATCGTCCGGGAACTCCAACATCATCGCCCGCAGCATCGGCGTGCCGAACTCGCGGGCCAGCGCCGCCTGACGATACAGATACGGCATCAGCTGACATTTCAGCTGCGTGAAATGGCGCACCACGTCGCAGGACTCGTCGTCGTACGCCCACGGCACGCGATAGGATTTGCTGCCGTGCAGTCGGCTATGGCTGGAGAACAGCCCGAACGCGCACCAGCGCTTGTAGACGTGCGCCGGAGCGGTATTTTCGAACCCGCCGATATCGTGGCTCCAGAACCCGAACCCGGACAGGCCAATCGACAGCCCGCCGCGCAGGCTTTCGGCCATCGATTCATAGTTGGCGTAGCAGTCGCCGCCCCAGTGCACCGGAAACTGCTGCGCACCGACGGACGCGGAGCGGGCAAACAGTACCGCCTCTTCTTCCCCCACCGTCTCTTTCAGCACGTTCCACACCAGCTCGTTATAGATGTAGGCGTAGTGGTTGTGCATCTTCTGCGGATCGGACCCGTCGAACCACTGCACGTCGGTCGGGATACGCTCGCCGAAGTCGGTCTTGAAGCAGTCGACGCCGATGTCCACCAGGCCTTTCAGCTTGTCGGCATACCACCGGCACGCGTCCGGGTTGGTGAAGTCGTAAATCGCCAGCCCCGGCTGCCATTTGTCCCACTGCCACAGGGAGCCGTCCGGGCGCCTGAGCAGGTAGCCCTTCTCTTTCAGCTCCCGGAAGATCGGTGACTTCTGGCCGATGTACGGGTTGATCCACACGCAGACCTTCAGCCCTTTCTCCTTCAGACGGCGGATCATGCCTTCCGGGTCCGGGAAGGTCACCGGGTCCCACTCGAAGTCGCACCACTGGAAGGCCTTCATCCAGAAGCAGTCGAAGTGGAACACGTGCAGCGGCAGGTTGCGCTCGGCCATGCCGTCGATAAAGCTGTTTACCGTCGCTTCGTCGTAGTTGGTGGTGAACGAGGTGGTGAGCCACAGGCCGAACGACCAGGCAGGCGGCAGCGCCGGACGCCCGGTGAACCGCGTATAGCGGTTCAGCACCTCTTTCGGCGTCGGGCCGTCGATCACGAAGTACTCGAGATATTCCCCTTCCACGCTGAACTGCACTTTGGAGACCTTCTCGGAGCCGACTTCAAACGAGACGTTTTCCGGATGATTCACCAGCACGCCGTAGCCGCGGTTGGTCAGGTAGAACGGAATATTTTTGTAGGACTGCTCGGTGCTGGTGCCGCCGTCGCGGTTCCAGGTTTCGACCGTCTGGCCGTTGCGCACCAGCGCGGTAAAGCGCTCGCCCAGACCGTAGACAGTTTCCCCCACGCCCAGATCCAGACGTTCGAATACGTAATTGCGATCGGTATTGTTGTCCTGCACGTAGCCGTTGTTTTTCAGCTGGCTGCCAGTAATACGCTGGCCGTTGCGCAGGAAATCCAGCGCCCATAACTCGCCTTTGGTGACGCGCACGCTGACGTTGCCGCTTTTCAGCTCGGCAAACTCGGCGTTGTTTTCAATCTCTACTTTCACGTCTTTCAGAACGTTAAGCGGATAGTGCGGGCCGTTGTTCAGCGCGCCCTGGAAGTGCTCGATGCGCACCCCGACAATCCCTTCCTGCGGGGAAAACAGGCGCACCGTGAACATCAACGTGTCGAGCTGCCAGGTGCGTTCGCGCACGTCGCGCGGCGCCACGTACACCACCAGGTCCTTGCCCTGCTGCTCCACGTCGAACACCTGAACCGGATACGTGACGTTCAGGCCCGGTTGAATAAGCCAGTTTCCATCACTGATTTTCATGCTTTCGTCCTCTTAGTTCTGTAATTCTTTGCTGACCGGCAGGTTTTCAAATTCCTGCTGATTGCGGCGCGCGCCCTGCGCCAGTTCGCCCAGGATTTTGGTCAGGAAGGGGGTTTTCAGCGTGTAGTAGCGTTTGGCGATAATGGCGCTCAGCACGTAGCAGGCCGCCGGGGCCAGGGTAAACAGGCCGATAATGATGCTGATGGTCGCGCTGTTCTGGGTTTTGGCTGCCGCGTCGTAGCCGCCGCCTGCCAGCATCCAGCCGATCATCGCCCCGCCCAGCGCCAGGCCGAGCTTCAGCACGAACAGCGTGCCCGCGAAGCTGATGCCGGTCAGGCGTTTGCCGTTGGTCCATTCGCCGTAGTCGACGGTATCGGACATCATCACCCACTGGATCGGCGTCACCAGCTGGTGCAGCACGCCGATGACGAAGATAAAGGCGAACATCAGCACGGTGGCGTGCATCGGCACGAAGAACATCGCCACGCTGACCACCGCCAGCGCGGCGTTGGTCCACCAGAAGATGCTGACCTTGCACTTCCAGTCGGTGAGCGGTTTCGCCAGCGCGGAGCCGATCAGGTTGCCGACGCAGTAAGTGGTGAGGAAGGCGACGAACACCTCCGGCGAGCCCATGATCCAGGTGCAGTAGTACATCATCGCGCCGCCGCGCACGCAGACGGCGAGTATATTGAGGATGGTGAGCACGCCGACGATGCGCCACTGGTCGTTGTGCCAGATGTCGCGCAGGTCTTCCCGCATGGAGGTGGTGCTCGGCGGCACCTGGATGCGCTCTTTGGTGGTAAAGAAGCAGAACGCCAGCATCAGGAACGCGACTACCGACAGCACGGCGATACCTCCCTGGAAGCCGAACGCTTTATCGTCGCCGCCAATCAGATTCACCAGCGGCATCATCAGCACCGTGGAGAGCATGCCGCCCGCGGTCGCCAGCACAAAGCGCCAGGACTGAAGGGAGATACGCTGCGTCGGGTCACTGGTGATCACGCCGCCGAGCGCGCAGTAGGGAATGTTCACCACGGTATAGAGCAGGGTCAGCAGGGTGTAGGTAACGGCGGCGTAAACCATTTTGCCGTTGAGGCTGAGGTCCGGGGTGGTGTAGGCCAGCACGCAGACGATGCCGAACGGGATGGCGCCGAACAAAATCCACGGACGAAACTTGCCCCAGCGGCTGCGGGTGCGGTCGGCAATCAGCCCCATGCACGGGTCGGAGATCGCATCCAGCGCGCGCGCCAGCAGGAACATGGTGCCGATAAACCCGGCGGGAATGCCGAAAATATCGGTGTAGAAAAACATCATGTACAACATGACGTTATCAAAAATGATGTGGCTGGCGGCGTCTCCCATGCCGTAGCCGATCTTCTCTTTTACTGACAATACTTCGCTCATCTTTTTTATCCTTCACGCTGTAGGGGGCGCTGAGACCGGTTACAGAGTTTTAAACCATTGTTTCAGTAGCGGGTATTGCGTTTTCTGGTTAGCAGATTACGTTTCTTGTTTTTTGTGATCGCGGTAAATACTGGTGAGCACGAAAGGCTAACCTGAGGATTTTCTTAAGAATTAGCTGAAACAGGGGGGTACAGGTCAAAAGAGCGGTGAAAAAAGTGTGCGGGGGTATGTGGTAAATGCCTGAAAGTAGCTATAATGCGCCCCGCCTCCATGTAGCAATCGAGGCGCGGAAGATCGTCATCTCCGGTGAGGTGGCTGGACTTCAAATCCAGTTGGGGACGCCAGCGTTCCCGGGCAGGTTCGACTCCTGTGATCTTCCGCCAAAAGTTTTTATCAATTCTACTTTACTGATACTATATCTTTTCGTCTTTTATGTTTATATTATTAACTCCATAAATTTCATGGTGTTTTTATAATGAATATTGAACTAATTAAACAAGAACTTGATGACAATAGACGCTCAGTATCTTTTGATAGCTATGATATAACTGTTAGACAATTGATAGATATGATCATTGAAGGAACAATAGATATTTCTCCGGAATATCAAAGACATTTTGTCTGGGATGAAAAGAGACAATCCCAACTAATTGAGTCAATATTCCTTGGTATTCCCGTACCGAGTCTTTTCATGGCTACGAATAAAGACGCAACATGGGAAGTAATAGATGGTGTTCAGCGCCTTACAACATTGATCAATTTTGTATGCTCAGTAGAAGAATCTTCAAATATACTTATTTCGCCTAAAAAAAGCAAATTAAGTGGATTAGAAAAACTATCTTCAATGAACGACCTGTTTTTCGAGGATTTGCCTAAATCAATACAACTAATGTTACTCACACGTCCAATTAGATTAACTGTGCTAAATGACAAGAGTGATTTTAATGTTCGCTATGATTTATTCGAACGATTAAACACTGGTGGGGTAATTTTACATCCACAAGAAATTAGAAACTGTGTATATCTAGGGGAATTCAATGATTTTCTAAAAGAATGTGCAGTAGACATTAATTTTAGATCTGTCGTCAAAACAACAGCCAATGCCGAGCGGAGTGGCAGCTTTGAAGAACTTACATTAAGATTTTTTGCTTACTTTGAGGCAAGAAATGAATTTGTACATAGCGTACAAGGTTTTCTAAATGATTATATGAAGTCTAAAACTCTTAACTTTAGAAATAAAAAAGAGTTGCAAGTTATTTTTACAAAAGTTTTTACGCTTCTAAATACATTCCTTCCTAATGGTATAGTACGTGGCAATAGAGTAAATATCACGCCTTCAGTCTTATTTGAGGCCATTACTGTCGGTACTGCTCTCGCTATTCAAGAAAATGAACAAAATGTCCATCCGGAAAGACTTGTCGATCTTTTAAATGATTCTGAATTAAAAAAACATACAACTGGCGCTACAAATAATAAAAAAACATTATTAATTCGTGTTGAATACGTACGTGATGAGCTTTTAAAATGAGCATAGACTTAGTACGAAGCTCAGCAAGAGCGCGATTTGGCGAGGTCTTTACATATCTAACATTTATTTCCAGCCTCGAGCCTCAAGATTTTACTCCTCCTTCGCTTGAAATAAAAATAATGCGTGGGCTTTTTTATGTTCATTTATATGCAGCAATAGAAAAAACTTTAAATGAACTAGTTGAAGACACTTTACTCACCATTAAAAACAAAAATATTAGGAATAAAGATCTAAAAATACATGTTAATGTAATTTCATTACATCCAAAATTGCTATCTTTTAAAGATTGTAGTTCGAAGAATTTTTTAGAAAGAGCGAAAAGCCTTTTCTTAGGGACCGAGAGTGATGATATTTTCCCAATTAATGAGACAATGATGGGTATGTATATGCAGAATATACACTACTCTACCTTGCAAAATTTAAGTATTTTATTTGAATTACCTAATTTTGTTCCTAGCCCACTTGATCAAATCATAATTGATGAGATTGTTAGCAAAAGGAATGCAGTTGCACACGGAAGAGAACAAGCTTCAGAAATTGGCCAGTCCTTCAATTGTCAGCAATTAAGAACAAAAATGATGAGTGTGCAAGGTATCATATTCTCTTATATAGACATACTTGATAGTTATCTTGAATCTAAATCTTATATAAAAGAGAGCAGTAAAAACATTTATAATTAGTATTATTTTTTATTTGCTAATCTCATAATACAAGCCTCTTTAACCCACTTACTAAAATTCCCTTTCCCTGCAGCCTTCTCGATCTGTTCCAAAAGCTCATCCTCGAACCGGATGTTCTTCATCGTGCTTTTGGTACGGTCAAAATTTGGTTTCTTTTTCTCTTGCATGGTAGGTACCACCTCGGTTAATTTATCTGCATGTGGTACCTACCACATGGATTCGGAATTCTGACAACGCCCAGCAGTGTTGGAGCACTAAAGGGCGTCTAACCTCACCAACTATCAAGGAGTTGATTATGGCTGATTCGCATTCTACCCCAGACACCGACCAATCCGGAACCGAGCGTTCGTTAATTGTGGGATACCGCCCGAATGTTTTCGACAAATCCACGCCGAAAATCATCCTTTCCGGCAAGTGGCTGCGTGCGGCGGGTTTTGATACCGGACAGCAGGTCACGATAAAAGTCATGAAAGGATGCATCGTTCTGGTGGCGTATAACGAGCAGGAGCAGCGTTTGCAGGATGATTATAAACGGACGAAGGCAAAGCTCATTGAGATAGAGGACGCGCTTGCGGCGATCCAAATTCCGCATACTGGAAAGCGCCTCGCAAAATCAAATACAAACCACCTGGCTTAGCGGCTGTTTCTGGCATACTACAAGTGAGTTGGGTTAATCTTTAAAAAGAGGGAGGCGACATATGAGATGTCTCCCTACATGAAATCCTCTTTTATTTTTCAATAAGCTTTAGCACATTCTTTCTATCTATTGATAGATAGAAAATATTCATTGCACTAATTGTTAATGTTTTATCGAATTTATTGTTGGAGGTTTTGCAAGTCCAGTCACATTTTAATTTCGCTTCGTATATTAAGATTTTAGTGAGACCAACATCGACGGATAATTTTTATTTTGAACAAGGCACCATATAAAAAGAAGAAGTAAAAATCATGAGAATATTTGAGATGGCCATTCTAAAAGTGGACTATAATGAATAGTATTAAGCTCTGGTTAAAAGAACAAGTTCTCTTCATTCTTCGAGGCTTAGTGCCATTACTATGTGTCATTATTTTTGCCTTGTTTGCCGTAACATGGCTACCAGAAAAAACCGCAATGAATTTAGTATGGATTTTTGTTACAATCGTAGGCTTCTACATTCTTTTATCAAAAAGACCATAACTGCTCTTTACAATTATTAAGTTCAGTGCGCTAACTAACTCATTTCGACCCCTCCCTATAGGGAGAGGGGTCCATCTTAACTACGGCATCACTGAGGCACCTTATTCCAGTGATCCTCATATTTAATGTGCCCCTCCAGATAAAACCATTCGATACCGCGATAACGAATCCCGATGCTTTCCATCATATTGTGACCAGGCGCCCCTGGAACCCAGTTATGGGCAGCATCGACGGACATAATCACGATACTATCCAACGTTATGCGGTACACCTCGAATTCAAATCCTGCTTCGTTCACATCATAGTAGTGGATAACCGCTTTCTGTAGCCTTTTGCTTTGACATAAGGCATCCGCAAAGTAAGGCGACGTTTTGTCGATCTGCTTATGGATAGTAAATGCCCCATGTTCTCTGGCCCCCATAAGATTGCCCGTGCTGGCGCTGCAAACCTGATGGATGTGGTAATTGCTGTTAAGGATCTCAATCGCGCCTTCTCTGCCCGAAACGTTGCAGCTGCCTTTGATCGGGTTTCCATTTTCATCATAAAGAAACATGTATGCGGGTAATGACATTGACTTTCCTCTTAATGATAATTTATGACTCTGCCGTCATTATCCTTGAAAAATGGATAGTAATAATTTCGCTCATTCAAGGTATAAGAGATTTCATAGGCATAGCCAGCTGGCAGGGCAATCTCGATACAACTATCTGGATATGAACTTCTTTGAAATTCGGCCGCAAACTCTTTATATTCACCGTGTTGCATAGACGAAATAGTATATCCATTCAAAATATCTTTTTCGTCAACACTAAAACAAAAATGATTGCCATTTATCATGATCGTTCGCTGCTCAGGAATATTCAGGGTTTCACCCGGACAACCGGTCAACATTGAGATAATCGGAATGAATAGAATTTTTAGTTTCACTGTGGAAAATCTCCTAAAACAGCTTCATACCGCCTGAGAAGATTCTGTTTTGGTTCCAACGGGTCGTAATCAATGAGCTTATGCAGGTTGCTGCGGGGATCAAATCCATAGGTATTGAGCAGCCAGAAATCACTGACGATAGAGGCTTGTTGCTCGAGACCGTAATCAAGCAAGTGATGTTTATCTAAATGGTAGGAATAGTCGACAGCCCAGGAGAATGCTCCACGAAGGCGTACCATCATACCGTGCTGATACTGCCAAACATGCATCATTTCATGCAGAAAAAGATGTGCTCCGACGATACGAGACATTCTTTGATGGGACATGGAAAAGTCGTTTTCATACGTACCTTCCATAAAGTAAATCTCACCGTTTGGCGTCATTGCGGTTCTGAAATTCTGCATATTGAAGGGCAAATAACTTCCCCGATGAATCCACACTTCATTATAACGAATACTTAAACCATAAAGCGTTTTGGCAAGGTTAATTTCACCGAGCGTTAGTAGTCGCACTCCGCCAATTTTTATTCCATCGCTCATCTGCGCTGTCCTTTTGCGAGAGCTATATTAATATCATCGTAACTTAATACAATTATTTTTTTAATGAATGATAAGGGTGTAATTATATCCCTAAGAAATTACGCTAACGTTTTAAGTTATCTACTGATTATTTATACTCTCCCAACCGCATATGCAACAGCGGAAACGGATTCCCCTGCCCGTCCAGTTCCGAGCGTCCGACCTGCTCAAACCCCATATGGCGATAAAACGCGACGCCCTGCGGATTCTGCTCATTCACGTCCACCTCGTTCGCGCCGAACGCTACGATGGCGTGTTGCAGCAGCAATTTCCCGACGCCCTTACCCCGGCTCGCGTCGTCAACAAACAGCATTTCAATGCGGTTTTCATCCACGCCTGAAAAGCCGTGAATAACGCCTGCGTCATCGCGAGCGATCACGACCTTGAGGTTTGGCAGATAGGCGTTGAGTAATAACGGGCGCAGCGCCGCAATATCGCTTTCCTGTAAAAAGTGATGGGTGGCGCGGATGGAGGATTCCCAGATCGTGACCAGACGTTCGAAGTGTGTGGGGTGTGCGGTTTCAATTTTCATGGGTGGATCATGATTGGAAGACCGAACTATTTCAAGCCACGCTTTGCGGTCTGTTCCCCCCTCACCCTAACCCTCTCCCTCAGGGAGAGGGAACTGACCGTGCGGTTTTTCATCCCCTACCCTAATCTCCATCACCGCGTACACCCCGTCCTTCGGCACTACCACGGTGACGTTTTCCACCGGCACGCCCGCCGCGAGGTGAATATCCTGCAGCTGCTGTAACGACCTCGGGTGAATATCCTCCCAGCCGATACCCCGCAGCACAAAGTCAATTTGCGGGCTGCTGGTGAGCATGTTTGACACAATTACCGCCCCGCCGGGCTTGACCAGCCGCAGCGCGCGCTGGAGAAAAATCACCGCGTCGGTATCGTTGAAGTATTCGAAAATCCCCAGCGCGTCGACCAGTTCGGCCTGCTGCTCGCCCAGCTCCAGCAGCAGATCTTCGTTACGCACCAGCGTATGGAGCAGGTTGCGCCTGAGCAGGGTCAGCTGTTCCCCCACCACAATCCCTTCCTGCGCCGCCATGGTTTCGGCCCAGCTGAGCGCCACCGGGTCTTTGTCCACCAGCGTGAGATACACCCGCTGGCCGTCGAGCTTTGCTTCACGCAGCGCCTCCAGCACCGGGATGGCGGCGCCGCTCGCCAGGCTGACCCAGTTATTCTCGCTTTCATTATGAATGTACTTATCCACCAGCGCGGCCAGCACCCGGGCGCGGGAACGCACGCCAACCGCATCGTTAGCGTGGATAAACCACTGGCGGCTGTCGCTGTCCATTTTCGTGCCGTCGGGCAGGCGGTCCTCCAGCGGGTTTTGCACCACAAACAGCGCCAGCGCGGAGGGCACCAGCCGGGTTCGCCAGGCGGTGAGCGCCGGACGGTTGCGGAAAGCCTGTTCGGAATAGCGGTTCTGCGGAACAAGCACGGCCTGCCCCCCTTCGTCGTATTCCACTCTCGGCGGCCGGAGCGCTGGCTCGGCTTTCAGGGCGCGGTCAAGGGAGGCGATCTCACGGGCAGCGTCGTCTTTCATCGGCCACTGGTCGCTGACGTCGGGAAATGACGCGCTGAAAATCGTCATATTTTCCGGTGCATCGCCGCGAAAAGGCTGCCAGTTCATGTCGTCTTCCCTCCGTTGGGCTTTTAACGGAAGTCTATCCAGGCGAGCCAGTAATACCCTACGAAGAAAGCACGAAATAGGTGCATCAGTTCTGCGACGTGCGCCATACCCCCGGCGTGCAGCCGTACTCAGTCTGAAAATGACGAATAAAGTGGGCGCAGTCGCTAAACCGCATCCGCCGCGCAATATCCGTCACGCTTTGCTGAGAGTTTTTCAGCAGCCAGCAGGCATAGCGCAGCCTGGCGCTGCGAATAAATTCCCGCGCCGTTTTGCCAAACTCGGCGTGAAACAGGCGGTTGAGCTGACGTTCGCTCAGCTTAACGTCCTGCGCGAGCCTGGCGGCGTTCAGCGGGTGAGTAAGATACTGTTCGACGGTCGTCACCGCCCTGCGCAGCCGTGAATCAGGGATCATGGCGATATTCGCGGGCCGCGGCGTGGCGGCGTCATGCGGAGGAAGGGACAGCCGCCGGGAGGTGGTGGCAGCAATGTCATCTCCCCCGTGGGCGCGGATCAGCGCCGTTACCAGGGTGAGCGTTGAGATCCCTCCCGGGCAGGTCAGCACATCGCCTTCGTCGATAAAATCGAGGCCTTGCTCGGCATAAACCTGCGGAAAACGTTGCGTGAAAACGTCATGGTGATGAGGATGAATCGAGGCGCGGCGCTCGTCCAGTAAGCCTTCCTCCGCCAGAATAAAACTGCCGGTACCAATACCTATCAGGGGCACGTTGTTGTGATAAGCATCCGTGAGAAACGCTCTGTCGCCACGGTGTCCCTGGTGAAGATGCTCCAGACCTCCACCAATCACCGCAATATAGTCAAAGTCGCCGGGCGGCGCATAGGCGGCCTCGGGCAGCACGCTGAGCCCTGAGCTGCTCACTACCGGTAAGTCGGGATAAGTGCTTATCAGGCTGAGTTTAAAACGTATTTTCTGGCTACGCTTCTGGACGCTGGATGCAATACGTAACGCCTCTATCAATCCTGAATATGCGAAAAGCGAGAAATGGGGCCACAGGAGTAAACCCATATGCAGGGATTTATTCCGTGCAGGCGTCATTCTGACGCTATCATCAATTATATTTTTCATTAACTTGCCGAAGAATAATTACATTATCGCAACATTATTGTTGCTGTTATATTTTCCTAGGATAGGTCCTGGCTGTTAAATCAAGCATAAATGATGCCCGCAAAAACTTAAAAACATTTCTCCCTGCTGCTATCCGTTTTTTGACGTGTGGCACACATAGGTCGGCAGCGTTCCCAGAATAAATAAATAATTCTCATTCTGCTGTTTCTTAATACGCATATAAATATTCTTATTCGGATAGATAAAAAATAAGGGCTCGTACTTCTCCAGCCAGCTGTCGCTGATGTTGTCGTCCGGGAATTTCATATTGCGTATGGACGTCAGATTATAGACGCTGTCTTTGCGCTCAATCTGAAAGAAAACTTTGCGATTCAGGGTCTTCGTGGGATCGCTTTTCAACCGGCCATTCATACTGAGTATTCCGCTGTTACCCTCCACGGTGTAATTCAGCCACAGAGAGAGCGTTTCATCACGGTGATGCTGAATAAAGTTCGCCTGACAGGAAAAGGGCTGGATGTAATGGCGATGCCAGAGGTAATACGCCGCCACGACAGCCCCCATCAGCAGGCACAGGCAGAGCGCAACAAGCGTTTGACGGTAGCGAACCATACTAGCGATCCTCTATAAAATAATCGGACATACAGCGGTTGGGTTCCGTCATCGGCCTGTCACAGCGAATGACCGATGCACGGGGCAGCAGGATGTAGCCGCTGACGTACACCCAGGGATAGTTCGCGCACTGGTCCTTAAACGGGGCGGCATAGGCCAGGGCTTTATCCCTGTCGCGCTGCGTTTCAATATCGCGAGAAAAATAGAGCTGACATTCGCCCATCTTCATCGCGAAGCGATACCCGTCGACGAAATAGCTGTCATGCAGCAGGTTATGGCTGATAACGCTCACGCCAGCCAGCATCAGCAATAGCACCAGCGCGCCCGGCAGCCAGAAGCGGCGTATCGGGACCGGCGGGGCGGCGGTCTCTTCGCAGACATCCGGAGCAGCACGTTCTTCCTCTTCAGCCTGCGGCTGCGTCTCTTTAACGGTGATTTGCGTATCGCTTGCGAGCGTCAGTCCAATGCGCGGGATAGTGACAATCGGATCGGTTTCGAAACCCACCTTCTTCAGCCCTTTACGCAGAATAGAAATATTCTGGTAGTAGGTATTAGGCGAAACCAGCATCCCCCGGCGCTGCCAGACAATATCCATGCACTCCTGTTGAGTCACAATACTTCCGACTCTTTCTATTAATAACAACAAACAGCGCCCCGCCGGGGAATTTAATACCACCACCCGGTCAGGATTGTTGAGATCGCGTAATGTGCTGGCCGCTGGATGAAACTCTACCAGGCCATTAATAATGTAATGCTTATGCATAGAATGGGCTAAATACCTCCGGTCAACGCCTGTTGCTCCAGTAGATTCCCTTCACCGTTAACCTGCGTATCCCTCGCCTGTGTAAGGATTAATGTGACGGATTAATGCGCAACTGTATATCCTGGCGCCTGGCGAAAAATCTTATTTTTCCTTTCTCTTTATCTGACCGGTCTGAAGTTTTCTTAACCGCCATTTAAAGCCGTCTTGACACTGACAAAACTCGACAAAGGCACCCGTTGAACGCTTCAGCCATCATTGTCTGAATTATTCAGCGTGCTTAATTAGTTTTTTTATTAAAAAGCAGAGAGGACGCGCTCTGCCAGCGGGTTTCGAAATTACGACCAATTCGAAAGCTGCCGTTTTAATTAACAATTTCAGTGCGAAACTGTTAGCCACCGTCAGTAACAACCCGCGTCTCATGACGTACCCAGACTATTTCCTTACAAAACATTTATTAAAGCTAACTTTTCAATAAAAACTACCGGTATGATTATTTACAGGCAGATAAGCAAAAGCCGGTTCAGTGAGGATAAATTGACGCTACACCTAAACCGTACTTAAAACAAATTAAGATTAATTCAGGTTACCTCTTTTACGCCCTGAGTATAGTGGGCTCACACCGTGCAATGCTTAATTGCTTCGAAAATACAGGCATCGATCTGCCAGACAGACGAGTCTTATTACAATTATAAATCGAGGGAATGACATGGCGAATAAGCTCAACAACACACGTCATTTAAATATCGCGCTATTGGGTGGAGATCACTTTGCGCGCCAGGGGATCGCCGCGTTATTAAAAAATATTGTCCCGACTATGCAGATTACGGCATCGTTCGATAATTACGCGGAGATCGAAACAATACTCGCGGCCGCACCGGTAGACGTGATTTTTTTATCCGGCATGGAGAAATATCACGCGGGATATGACTGCCTGAAATATATCAGGAAGATGAAAGCCCTTTATCCCGACGTACTTATTTGCATGTATTCAGCACCGGCAAATTCCTGGCTGTGGATACGCGGTGAAATAGACGCCTATCTCTCGCTGCAGGACCCGCTTTATCACTGGCGAGCCAGCGTATTAAAAATGGTCGATAGCCGTTATCGCCCACTAAAAAAACCCACGGCGTTATCGCTGACGCCGGGCGAATGGAGGGTATTGAAGGAACTGCGAAAGGGTCTGGATATGCGTTACATCGCCGAAACAGAGCAGCTTTCTTACCGTCGTGTCAGCGCGTTAAAAAGCTCAGCGATAAGAAAACTCGGGCTCAGGAACAAGACAGATTTGCTGGTCTTTTTAACCAGTTAGACCTGCTGCTTTCAGAGCAAATCTCGACATAACACCATCATGGAATCAGGACAATGAAAGCTCAATTCAATAATAAAACGCTGCTCGCGATCGCTATTGCAGCATTACTGCCAGCAGGCTCGGCGCTGGCTGCCGGCACCAGCGGCGGCACGGTGAACTTTAGCGGCAAAGTGGTGACCTCCGCCTGCGCCATCAGCGCAGGAAGCGCCAACATTGACGTGGATATGGGTGAAGTACGTACCGCAACGCTGGCAACCGCCGGCAGCGAAGCCAGCACGGCAAAAGCGTTTGCCATCACCCTGGAAGATTGTGAAATCGCCGATACCTCAGCCTCTACGGATGAGAATCCGATTGCCGCCACAACCGTGGCCGTCACCTTCACCGGCACGCCGGACGGTTCCGATGTTAATAGCTTGTCCGTCGGGGCAAACGGCAGCGCCAACTCTGCGCAAAACGTGGCTATTCGCCTTTATGACGAGCAGGGCAACGTGGTGAAGCTGGGTGAACCTGCTTCGGCCATCCCTCTGCGTAAGGGTGCCAACACCCTGAACTTCAGCGCGAAATATTACTCGCCGAAGGGCGGCGCCACCGCGGGTGATGCCAGCGCCGTCGCGACCTACACCGTGACCTATTCGTAACCTTCAGGCCCGGTCTGCGAGCCGGGCCTGTCTTAGCTTTCAGGAGAAACACTATGCGCGTAAACACATGGATTTGCCTGGCGGGCGCGTTATGTTCCTCCGCCGTCTATGCCGGCGGCGTGGGGCTGGGCGCAACGCGAATGGTCTACTCCAGCGCCACCAGCCAGGCCATGATGCAGGTGAGAAACACCCATCCCGACGCCACGTTCCTCATCCAGTCATGGATGGAGAATGAGAAAGGCGAACGCACCAACGACTTCGTGATCACGCCGCCGCTGTACGTCATGAAGCCGGCCAGCGAAAGCGCGGTGAAAATCATGTTTAACGGCAAAGCCCTGCCAGCGGATCGGGAGACGCTCTACTGGATGACGGTCAAAGCCATCCCACAGCAGGCGAAAAGCGGCACCGGGAATACGCTGCAGTTTGCGTCGGCTAACCGCATCAAGGTCTTTTATCGCCCGGAAGGACTCAGTGAGACCCCGGGAGAGGCGTGGAAAAAACTGACCGGTGCCTATCGCGCCGGAAAAGTCACGCTCAGCAACCCCACGCCGTACTACCTCACCACCATCAACGTGAAAATTGACGGTATGCCGGTGCAGCCGGTGATGGTGCCCCCGAAAGGCAGCGTGACGCTGGCCGAAACCTTCAGCCATGCGGGCAGCATGACCTATCAAACGATTAACGATTACGGGGCATGGACCCCCGCCACGCGCGCGTCGTTATCCCAGTAATAAAAACAGTAAGGCGTGACCACGTGAAAATAAAAATCCTGTGCGCCACGGTGATCTCCCTGGTGATCCGGCAAGCCGTGGCTGCTGAAAGCGAGCTGCAATTTAACCCCGCGTTCCTCAACGGCGAGAGCGCAAACAGCGCCGATCTCGCCTGGGTCAACGCCGGGAGCGCGTTGCCGCCGGGTGATTACAACCTCAACGTGTATATCAATACGAATTATGCGTTCACGGGTAACGTCACGTTCCGCCTTGCTGAAGACAGCACGGGTGAAGCGCTGCCCTGCCTCACGCCTGAACAATTCGCCGCGCTGGGCATCGATAGCCATCAGGCGAAGGGCGGCGACCTGCCGCTGGCGCAGCGCTGCATCTTCTTAACGAAGGCGTTTGCGGATACACAGTTTGATCTGGACCAGAAGACGCTCACCCTGAGCTTCACCGTACCGCAAAGTGCGATGCGCAATTTGCCGCGCGGGTACGTCAGCCCGGAAAGCTGGGAAGCGGGCATTCCTGCCGCGTGGCTGAATTACGTGGTGAATGGCTCGAACAATGAGTATCGCGGCGAGACGCGCACGCGGGAACAGCAGCTGTTTGCGAGCCTTAACAGCGGCGTCAACCTGGGCGCGTGGCGGCTACGTGATTTCACCACGTGGACCAAAGACAGCAATGAGCTTACCCACGTGCAGACATGGCTGCAGCGCGATATTCACGCCCTGCGCGCGCAGGTGTATGCCGGGGAAACGTACACCTCGGCGCAGGTGTTCGACTCCGTGGGCCTGCGCGGTATCGCCCTGAAAACCGATGATAACATGCTGCCAGCCAGCCTCAGCGGCTATGCGCCTGAAGTCCGCGGCATCGCGCGCAGCAACGCCACGGTCACGGTTCGCCAGAACGGCAACATCATCTATCAAACCTCCGTCCCGCCGGGGGCGTTTGTGCTGAAAGATCTCTATCCGACCTCCTCGGGCGGCGATCTGGCGGTCACCATTCAGGAGAACGACGGCAGCAAAACGCAATACACGCTCCCCTTTGCCAGCGTGCCGAACCTGGTGCGTAACGGACAGGTGAAATATGCCTTCGGTGCCGGCAAGTACCGTCCAACGGGCAATCAGGATGCGCCCTCTTTCGCGCAGGGCGAGCTGTTCTACGGCTGGCGATACGGCCTGACGTTTTACGGCGGGGCGCAGTTTGCCGATCGCTATAACGGCCTGGCCCTCGGGTTTGGGCAAAACCTCGGCCGCTTTGGCGCCTACTCAATCGACCTGACCCACGCCCGCAGCCAGCTGGCGGACGATCGGCACTATACCGGTGATTCGGTGCGCCTGCGCTACAGCAAGCTGCTGAACGACATTGGCACGCGGATTAACTTCTTCTCCCTGCGCTACTCCACGAAAGGGTTTTATACCCTCAGCGACACTACGTACAAAGGGATGACGGGCGGATCGCCAAAGCAGACGGTGGAAGACGATGGCACAGTCACCACCCAATACGACACCGTGTACAACCTGCGCATGTCGCGGAAGGCAAAAAACCAGCTGCTGCTGTCGCAGCCGATGGGACAATACGGCTCGCTGTCACTGTCGTGGGATCAGCAGACCTACTGGAACACGTCAAATACCACGCAAAGCCTGCAGTTTGCGTGGAACGCCACGTTTCGCAACGTGTCGCTTGGCGTCAGCGTCCAGCGAAGCTCGAGCCTGTATGACGACAAGAAAGATAACATCCTGTCGATGTCGATTTCGGTCCCGCTGGGCAACCCGACGCTGTCGACCCGCGCGCGCTTTACCACGACCCATGCGGACTCCACTGGCACCACCACCAGCACGGGCGTGAGCGGCTACCTGCCGGGCCAGGAAAACCTGTTCTATAGCGTCAACCAGCGCTATAGCTCCCGACAGCACTACGGCGGCGATGCCACTCTGCAGTACGAAGGCGCGTGGGGAGACTACAACCTGGGCTACAGCTACGCCAGCGACTCCCGCAACCTCAGCTACGGCATCAGCGGCGGTGCGGTAGTGCATGAAGATGGCCTGACGTTGAGCCAGCCGCTCGGGAACACCAACATTCTGGTAAAAGCCCCGGGAGCCAGCAATGTCGCCGTGCTTAACCATAAGGGCATCAAAACGGACGGCCGGGGCTACGCGGTGATCCCGTACGCCACGCCGTACCGCGTTAACCAGGTCGCGCTGGACGTGACGACCGCCGGCAACGACGTGGAGCTGGAAAACGCCATCGCCAACAAAACGCCTACCGACGGTGCCCTGGTTCGCGCCACCTTCACCACGCACCAGGGGGCAAAAGCGATGTTTATCGTGCGTCACGGCAACGACGTGCTCCCCTTCGGCACGCTGGTCTCGCTCGATGATGACAAAACCAGCGGCATCGTCGGCGATGGCGGCAGCCTGTATCTCTCCGGTTTGCCCGAGAAGGGCACGCTGAACGCCGTGTGGGGCCGCGGCAGCCGCCAGCGCTGCGCCATTACCTACGCCTTAAACAAGCAGCACTATAGCGCCCGCACCGGTCTTTATTCTCAGGAGGTGGTATGTCAGTAACGCTTAGGATCGGCTGCATTGCGCTGCTGCTGGTTTTCACGCTCCCCGTTCGCGGCTACGACGTGCTGGTCTCCGTCACCGGCAATTTGATCGGCAACACCTGCGTGGTAGCGCAGGACTCCGGGGAGCAAAACGTGCCGCTGGGCACCATTGGTATTAAACAGTTCAGCCGTGCCGGGGCCGTGAGCAATATCAAAACGCCCTTCACGCTCAGGCTTGAAGCGTGCGGGCCAACCTTTGCTGGCGTAAAAATTCGCTTCAGCGGTACGCCGGATGATGCCAACCCGCAGCTGCTGAAAATTGCCGACGGTGGCGCTACCGGCGTGGCGGTGCAGATCCTCGATAAAGAGAGCGTACTCATTCCCCTGAATACAAAGACCGCAGCGTACGGAACCGCGGGGGATGACAGCGTACAGATGACCTTCTACGCGCAGCTGGTTGCCACCGCTACACCGGTAAGCGCCGGTGATGTGTCAGCCCTCGCCACCTGGACAACGGAGTATCTATGATGCGTATAGCGTTTCTTCTCAGCGGATTACTTTTCTGCGCCAGCGTACAGGCGCTGGACTGGAAATCGGACATTACGCTCTCCCCTCAGCCGATGACCTACAGCGGGCCAGCGGATTCCGTGGTGCCGGGCAGCATTATCGGCTCGACCTGGAGCGCCACCGCCAGCGTGCAGCAGGTGTTCTGGTGCGGAATTATTTTTACCTGCAGCAAAGGCACGCTGCAGCCCAGCAGCAGCGCCATCTCAAGCGGTACGACGGTCACCGTCGACGGCGCGAACTACACCATTTTTGAGACCGGCGTACCGGGCGTGGGGTATATCATCGGGCTGAAGGATTTTAAGGGTACAAAATATATTCCCCTGCAAACCGGTATCACGCAAAGCTACCCGGCAGAGGGCACCAGTGGGGTTGCTCAGGATCTGGGCTGGTCAGCAAAGGTCACCTTTATTAAAACCGGTGCCGCCCTGAAATCCGGCGTCTATAACATCCCGACCATCAGCGCCGCGGTGCTCACCGCCTATAACAACGAGACGAAAACGGCGCAGGTGATTATCAGCCCGACCACCATCACGGTGACCGCCAGCGGGTGTACGGTCGGTAGCAAAAACGCCAGCGTGGCGCTGGGCACCATTGATATTCGCACTCTGCCCACGGTGGGAAGCACGTCGCCATCGGGAACGTTTACCGTCGGCCTGACCTGCGACGCGAACGTGGCGGTTCACGCGGTGATGACCGATCAGACCACGCCGTCGAACACCTCGTCGGTGGTGACGCTGACCGGAGACTCAACGGCGTCCGGCGTTGGAGTGCAGTTTTTCTACAACGGCAGCGGGCCGCTGATGATGGGGCCGGACAGCTCGGCCGCGGGTGCGACCGGCCAGTTCTTTATCCAGAGCACCACGGCGGCGCAGACGCTCACGCTACCGTTCCAGGCGCAGTACATCCGAACCGGTGAACTGGTCCCCGGCTCGGCCAACGCGCTGGCCAGCATTACGTTTTCCTACCAGTAGGGGCTATTGCTTCACCCACACCAGCTGGTCAACCCGGAAGCCCAGGCTGCGCGCGGTGTTCAGGTAATCCTGCTTCACCGCATCCGGGATGGTCGGCGTGCGCGACAGGATCCACAGGTAGTCGCGGTTCGGGCCGCTGACCAGCGCGTACTGGTACTTATCGTCCAGCCTGATCACGTTGTAGCCGCCGTAGAACGGGCCGAAGAACGACACCTTCAGCGCGGCGGTGGTTGGCTCACCGGTAAAGTACGCTTTGCCTTCGCTCTCGTTCCACTTGTTCTTCACCGGATCGTAGCCCCGGTTGAGCACGCTAATGCCGCCGTCGCTGCGCTTGCCGTAGGTAGCGGTTACCTGTTCCAGCCCGCGCTCAAAGCGGTTTTCCAGCCGGGCGACTTCGTACCATTTGCCGAGATAGCGGCTGGCTTCGAAGTTGGTGATAGGCTGCACGCCTTTCGGCGGCGTAGGGGATTTACAGGCGACCAGCGTCAGCGCAATGGCAACACCGGTCACAACAGGCCATAGCTTCATGAGAATTCCTTTCATTTGCACGGTTGGATGTTAAGTGTAGTGCACCGTTTCGGCGCTTCATCCCGTTCGGGAAAATTCGTAGTATATTGAGAGTATTCCTCCACTCTGGACACGGACATGGCTTACTCCATCGGCGAATTCGCCAGACTCAGCGGCATCACCGCCACCACCCTGCGGGCGTGGCAGCGTCGCTACGGTTTACTTAAGCCACAGCGCACGGAAGGCGGCCACCGCCAGTACAGCGATGAGGACGTTCAGCAGGCCCTAAAAATCCTCGACTGGGTAAAAAAAGGCGTCCCGATCGGCCAGGTCAAACCGCTGCTGGAACGCCCAACGCCGGGACGGACCAACAACTGGCAAACCCTGCAGCAGAACATGCTGCAACGCCTGCAGGACGGCAAGGTCGAGTCCCTGCGCCAGATGATTTACGACGCCGGACGCGAATACCCAAGGCCGGAGCTGGTCGCGAACGTGCTGCGTCCGCTGCGCAGCCAGGTCTCGGCCAACGTCGCCGCCGCCATGACCCTGCGCGCGATCCTCGACGGCATCATCATCGCCTACACCTCGTTTTGCCTCGAAGGCGATAAAAAAGCGCCGGGCGATAACATTCTGCTCAGCGGCTGGCACCTGAACGACCCGTGCGAGATCTGGCTCGAAGCCTTAACGCGCACCGGACAGGGCCACCGAATCGACATCCTGCCGGTTCCACCCGACGCGCTGGCACCGGAAATTTTCCCGGAGCGTAAATGGCTTCTGGTCACCAGCGGCAAACTCACCGCCGGGCGTAAAAAACAGGTGGAGCAGTGGCAGCAGCAGGTATCGCTTGAAGTGATTATCCTCTGATAATTTTCTCCTGCGGGAATCTTCACGAAAAGTTGAATATTTTCCCGCGCCGCAGATGCTAACGTTTTCCTGTGACGTATAACTCAACAGGAAAACACCATGAAAAAAACTGCCCCTCTGCTGATCCTGGCCTCGATGGCCTTTGCCCCTGCCGCCTTTAGCGCCCCTGCCGGCACGCTGAGCGTCCACATTCTCGACCAGCAAACCGGGATGCCGCCATCAGACGTGACCGTTACGCTGGAGAAGCAGCAGCAGGACAAATGGGCTCCGATTGCCAGCGGCAAAACCGACCACGACGGACGCATCAAATCGCTCTATCCGCAGGATCAGGACATGCAGCCTGGCGTGTATAAAGTGACCTTCAAAACCGCAGATTACTTCCACGGCAAAAAGCTGGACACCTTCTTCCCGGAGATCCCGGTGCTGTTTACCGTGACCCGCACCAACGAAAAGCTGCACATCCCGCTTCTGCTGAGCCAGTACGGTTACTCCACCTACAAGGGCAGTTAAGCCACATTGATTTTAAAGGAATAAAAAAAATAGTTCCGCGAATACTTGGACAAATTAGTCATGTTGTGTAAGTTTTAATTATATGAACGGGAGGACTACACCATGACAACGAAACCTGTGCTCGGTATTAGCGGATGTTTGACCGGATCCGCCGTTCGCTTTGACGGCGGACACAAGCGTATGGGCTTCGTCATGGATGAGCTGGCCCAGTGGGTGAATTTCAGGCCCGTCTGCCCGGAAATGGCCATCGGCCTCCCGACGCCTCGCCCGGCCATACGCCTGACGCTGACGGAAAGCGGCGAAACGCAGCTCCGTTTCAGCAAGCCGCCTCATGATGACCTCACGCATAAAATGGCCGACTTTACGGCGGACTTTCTGCCAAAAATCGGCGATCTGTCGGGATTTATCGTCTGTGCAAAATCCCCAAGCTGCGGCCTGGAACGCGTGCGGCTGTACGATGAAAACGGCAACCGGGGCCGCAAGGAGGGCGTCGGGCTGTTCACCGCCGCCCTTCTTGAAACCTACCCGTGGCTGCCCGTCGAGGAAGACGGTCGGCTGCACGACCCTGTGCTGCGGGAAAACTTTATCGAGCGGGTATTTGCCCTGCACGAGCTAAACACGCTGCGTAAAAACGGACTCACGCGCCGCGCGCTGCTGGACTTCCACAGCCGTTACAAACTTCAGCTGCTGGCACACCATCAGGCGGGCTACCGTGAAATCGGCCCGTTCGTTGCCTCGCTGCACGAGTGGGAAGACCTGGACGCCTTCTTCGTGGCGTATCGGGAAAAGCTGATGACCATCCTGAAAAAACCCGCCTCGCGGAAGAATCACACCAACGTGCTGATGCATA
This sequence comes from Enterobacter cloacae complex sp. SHL020, assembly GCF_049236945.1. Taxonomy (NCBI): domain Bacteria; kingdom Pseudomonadati; phylum Pseudomonadota; class Gammaproteobacteria; order Enterobacterales; family Enterobacteriaceae; genus Enterobacter; species Enterobacter cloacae complex sp. SHL020. The sequence goes on along the minus strand of NZ_JBMKJF010000009.1, from coordinate 17,473 downwards.
TTCAGGGGTATTTCCGTAACCAGCTGAACACCCGCCAGCGCGGCGAGCTGCGCGACGTGATCCTGCACTATCGCAACGGACAGTTGCCTATTCTCGCCCCGATCACGCTGCTGAAGCACTACCTGGCCGAATACCCCGACCGGTATCTGATGACGCAAAACTACTTTGATCCCTATCCTGATGATTTGGGTCTGCGTCTGGCAGTCAAGTGATCATAAAAATGCGAAGGCCCCATTGACCCATAGAGGCCCAAAGCAGTACCCCGTTTAGACGACATCCTCACTGTCGTCTCTTTTTTTGCATTTAACCTCAAAGACTGTGATTATATACAGGCTTATTCTGCGAAAGGGGCTTGCCTGTGATCAACACCCTGCACATTCAAAACTACCGCTCCATCCGCGAGATGTCGCTGGAGCTGGAGCAGCTTAATATCGTCTTCGGGCCGAACGGCACCGGAAAATCGAATATCTACAAGGCGATACATCTGATGCACAGCGCCGCGCAGGGGCAGTTTTCCCAGGCGCTGGCGAACGAGGGCGGCATTCTGAAGGTGTTCTGGGCAGGCAAAACCCGTAGCGACCAGCTGCGGCGGATGAACCTCGCGGTGGAAACAGAGACCTACGAATACGAGCTGCAGGTCGGGTTTGTGGAGAAGCTGCCCTATCCCTCGCAGTTTCAGCTTGACCCGGTGATCAAAGAGGAATCCATCTGGCTGAGCGGCCAGCACCGTCGGCCCTCGTCACAGCTGATGAAGCGTAAGAATCAGGCGGTGTTTCTGAACAACGTGCATCACGAGAAAGTGACCCACAGCGGCACGCTGTATGAAAACGAATCGGTGTTCGGACAGCTCGGCGAACCGCATCTTTACCCGGAAGTGTCGCAGATGCGCGAGTCCCTGCGTAACTGGCGATTTTATCATGAGTTTTCTGTATCAATAGGCTCGGCGATGCGCGCCCCGCAGGTCGGTTTCCGCTCCCCGGTGCTGGCCAGCGACGGTGCCAACCTGGCGGCCGCGTTTCAGACTATCGTGGAGATCGGCGACGAGCTGCTGCTGATGCGCATCCTCGACCAGGCCTTCCCCGGCTGCGTGTTTTACAGCGACAACACCGGCGGGCGTTTCCGGATGATGATGCAGCGCGAGGGGCTGAGCAGACCGCTGGAACCAGCGGAGTTCTCCGACGGCACCCTGCGCTTTCTGTGCCTGGCTGTGGCGCTGCTAAGCCCGCGCCCACCGGCGTTTATCGCGTTGAACGAACCGGAAAATAGCCTGCACCCGCAGATGCTGCCCGCCCTGGCGAGCTTAATCGCCGAGGCCAGCCGCTACTCGCAGATCTGGCTCACCAGCCACTCGCCGGAGCTGGCGAAGTTGATTGAGAAGCAGAGGTCGTTCTCGCTGTATCAGCTGTCGATGGTAGAGGGGGAGACGAGGGTGGAGAGGCTGGGGTAGTTCTATACCCTCATTCGGGTAGATCTTCAGAGCGCTTCTTTTTTTTTGAAGTAACGCGCAATATTCCTCCAACGGCAAGAGTAGTTATTGGAGAATCAGAATTGACCGGAAGACGATACGGCCAAATACATTTTATCTGGAAGTGAAAAAGGGCAAATCCAAAAATCCCGCCGACATTTGGCGGGATTTTGAATCAACTTTTGCAACGACTGAGGGCAAGTCGCAGACCCGCGCCAATTTCGGCTGGAGTGCTATCTACAGAGAGAACGACATTCTCTATGTCATCACCTTTAGTTCTTCCCCAACCTTCTAGTTTCTCATGGCGAGTTGGTGAAAAAGTGATAAAACCATTGATACAATGTACACCACAGTTCTTCATATCTTTGAATAAAGCACGTTTGGTTTTATAGCCGTATTTTTTCATCAGCATTGCTATCCAGGCAGCATATTGTGCTTTGCCTTTCTCAACATCAAAGAACGTATCACACTCTTCAATCGTCAATGTCCGGCTATCTGACAACGCTTGTAAAACAACTTCACCGATACTTTGATTATCGGCATCGGGGTGCAATAAGTGGGGAGGAAAGAGGGGATCAGCAGCGACCATCCCCAGCCCTGATTGAGTCTCAACAAGCAATAATTCAGAGTTATAGTAACAACTAGCCCTGTAATCCTGACTTTTATTAAATTTCATCATTTCACCTGTGTCACTTTAACTGTCACACCCTGACTCTTGCCATATTCAATGGCTCGGTTTATTTCTGTCCACTGCGTTTTTGTTGTAGTAGCAGGAACAGCAAGCTGGACCTCTCTATTAGCAATCATAGAAGAATCAATTGTCTTTCGAGAGAGTGTGTATGTATCAAATTTTGCAGCTGCATCAATATTTCCTTTGATCGAACTGTAAATCTGATTAGGGTTTGCCAGCTTCGCCATTGTCTGTGTATCCAATGATTTAGCGCTCACAGCTGTTTTAGTAGATACATCATAATAGTCAAACGTTTTAAAATTCTGGGGCAATCTGGCACTGGAGGGTAAGGATGATCCAACATAATCCTCCCAAGGCATACCTTGTTTAATATTACCCTGGCCCCATTGCATTCCGAGTTCAGAGGCTTTGACAGTAGCCGTTGCAGTATTGCGGCTCATGAACGATAGCGCCGCTTTGGTTATGTCTTTTACAAGCAGCCCACCGCTGACAAGCATGGCCTGATTTTCCGGATCGGACGCGAATACCGCATACTTCATCCACTCCGGACTGTTTTGGTCTATTTTCGCCAGATCCTGACCATTCCACTGTTGAACGTAGGTCTTGGCTTCGTCACTGGTCATAACATCAGCGCCGATATTTCCCAACCAGCCGGGGCGCTCCGTCATATCGTAGCCACCCTCAGCAACTTCCTTATTCCATCCAACAGCCGTTAGGGGATCATCCTTCAATAGCTCATCAACTGTAGCACTTTGCTCATCACTGACTTTTTTCCATTTATCGATAATCGCCTGACAGTCACCACCAGATTTTCGACACTCAGAAAGTTCCTTATCGAATGCTACTGCCTGCGTACTGCTCAAATAGTTATTCTCAACACTATTCTTCCCGGCACTGGCCCCAGCCGCCGCACCAGCCGTATTTCCCCCAGCAATTCCGCCTGCTATGCCCGCTGAAACAGATGCCAGCGTACTCACGGTCTGCTTCTGCTCTTCCGTCAGTTTCGACGGGTCTGTGTCCGGATAGAACTGTCTGGCGATAGCTGTCGCAATCAGTTCGCCGGATGCGGCCCCCACAGCACCCGCTGCGGCACTGTTGCCCTGAAGCGCTGCGGTTACGCCGCCGAGGATGGCATGGGCAATCGCTTTTGCCGCCGTGTTGTCATCAATGCCTGCATGATGGCCGATGATGTTCGCCAGCTCCGGTGCTGACGCGCCCGCCAGCGCCCCTCCGATATTGCCGCCCGCCAGTCCCTGCAGCGCTGCCGTGGCCGCCTGGATGCCGCGCTGCATGGCGCTGCCGGTACCATATTTTTCCTGCGTCTCTTTATATTCCGGCGTAGCACGCAGTTTCGCCAGATAATCCTGACGCTGTTTCTCTGTCGCGTTTGCGGGGAGTGTTGCGCCGGTTTCTTTCTGAGCCGCCTTCAGCCCGTTAAGATCACCCTGCGTCCTGGCAATATCCGCCACCTGGCTGCCAATGTCGCTGATCATCCCAACTGCGTTCAGGCGGTTCTGCTCTTTCTCCTTGTCGAAGATTGGGCTGATGCTGTCGTTAGCATGTTCGGTGTCGCGGCTGAGATCGGCCACGTCCTGCTTCTGGTTCGCCTTGTCGCGGATAGTGAGGGAGCCCTCTGCCACCGCGGCCTGCGTGGTGCCTTCCTTATGGCCTTTATTACCCGCAGCGGAGATCATGCCGCCCGGCAGGTTGCCCTGGAATTTATCCCCGAAGCTGCCGCCGCCGCTCAGGCTGATACCGGAGTGCGAGGTTTTGAAGTCCGCTTCGTTGTGGATATCGCTGAAGCCCAGCGTCCCGGTATCGAGGCTGTTTTTGTCCGGCGTGGCGGTGGAGGCGATAACCGCGCCATCAAGCTGGGTATGATGCCCCACGGTGATGTCGAAGCCCCCGTCCCCGGCATACAGCCCGGTCTGTTCGGCCACCGAATCAAAGCGGCTCTTCATCTTGTCCTGGCTGGCGTTGATATAGCCTGAACCGGACATGGTGCCGAAGGTGAAGCTGCCCCCGGCCGCAACGCTGGTCTGCTTGCTGTCGTAGTCGCTGTTGTTCTGCTGGCTGCGCATCAGCAGGTCGTGACCAACATCTGCCACGATTTTATTGCCGTTAACCTGAGCGCCATCAAGCACGGTGTCGTGCCCGCTTTTTAGGGTGACGTTTTTGCCGCTGTCGATTGTGGTTTCGGTCCAGTCAGTACCATTGCCTTTATCCTTGCCGTGCGCGGCGTTAACGTTGGCAAACACGCTGATACCCGCGCCGTTGCCTCCGGCACCGATGCTCACGCCAATGCCGCCACCGCTGCTGCTGTTCTTGCCGCTGGTTTTTTGGGTATTCGCCGCGCCGGACAGCAGAATGTCGTTCTGTGCATCCAGCGAGGTATCGCCCCCGGCTTTAAGCTGGCTGCCCGCAATCACGATGTCGCCGCTGTTCTCGCCTTTGTTTTTGCCGTTCGCGGTGATGGCGAGATTGTTGCCTGCGTTCAGCGTGCTGCCTGCCACCGCATCACTCTCAGCATGCTGCTGTGATTTCGACTTCTGGGTCGTCAGCGAGAGGCTCACACCCATTGCGTTCGGGTCGCCGGTGGTTGCCGCCATATCCGCTGCCTGCCCGGCCTGCACGCCGGACAGCACCGTTTTGGTGGCCTGAAGGGCTTTCAGACGGTCATCACTTTGCTCTTTGGTCTCCTGCGCCGCGCTCACGGCATTGTTAATAGCGCTACCGACGGTGCCGGAGAGCGCCACGGTGAGCCCGCTTTTCTTCTGCTCGAAGGTTTCATCCCGGGTGCGCTTGTCGTGCCCCGGCTCGATGATGACGCTGTCGCCGCTGAGGCTTAAATCCTTCCCGGCGATAAGATCCGCGCCGCCGATGTGGGCCTGGTTTCCGGCAGAAATCGCGACGTTACCCGCCGTCGAACCCACCGTACTGAAGCTCTGGCTCTGGGTGGTGCCCTTCTCACGGAGATCGTGCGTGCTTTTGCTGCTGCCGATGGTGAAACCAATCCCACCCGAGCCCATCAGGCCGGATTTTTTCTCTTCCTTAAAGCGCCACGAGGTGTCGCTGTTCGTGGCTGCCACGATATCGACGTTGTTGCCCGCCTTAAGCTGCACGTCGCCATCGCCCGCCACGGCGGAACCGTTCACCAGCAGGTTATTGCCCGCAACGACCTGCACGTTATCGCCGCTCAGCAATGAGCCGGATTCACGCGTCGCGCTGTTCTCCTCGATGGTGTGGGTGGTTTTCTTGCTCAGGAAACCTTTTTTGGTTTTGGTCTGCTCTTTGTAGTGATAGTCGCTTTCGGTTGCGGTATTGAGATTGACGTCGCGGCCTGCCGCCACGCCGATATCGCCCTTCGCCGTCACCTGCGCGGCTTCGGTGGTGACATCGCGTCCGGCGAGGATTTGGGTATTCGCCCCGCTGGCGATCTCGGTTCCCTGCTGGCGCACGGACTGGTTGATCTCGACTTTTTTCTTCGCGCTGTATTTATCGCTGGTTGTGGACTCTGCCGCCAGCAGATCGATATCCCGTCCGGCCTGCAGCCCCACGCGATCCTGTGCGGCAAGCGCCGCGGCGTTACTGCGCAGATCGCGGCCTGCGGCCAGCGTCAGATCGTCGCCAGCGCTAATGACTGTACGCGTATTATCCGTCTTCAGGGAATCCGTTTTCGCGGTCTGGCTGTGGCGGCTATTCTGCGCCACATCCAGTACCAGATCGTTCCCCGCCCAAAGCGCAGCGCTGCCTCCGGCCGTCAGATTACTGCCCGTAACGCTCAGATCGTGCCCCGCCAGCAGGCCAAGGTTGCCCCCGCTGTTTACCGTACTGCCCTGGTTGGTGACGGTCTCATTAAGATTGCGGCCAAAGCGATCGCGCGTCACCAGCTGATTCCCGGTAATAGAGATATCATCCAGCGCTTTTAGCAACATATCGCCACCGGCGCTGAGGTTAGCGCCGGTATTGATGATATCTTTCCCGGCGCTCAGGGTCAGGCTGTCCGTCGCGTTGATGGAAGCAAGAGTGCCCAGGTCGGTTTGCGTCAGCGAGACGGCCTGGCTGTTCCATCCGTTCGTAGCGCCCGAGATATTCCACTGGTTGGTCAGCGTCTGGTTAATAATGCTGCCCCCCACGCTTTCAAGGCTAACCGTCTGCCCGCTGATGGTGGAACCCACGTTATTGATATTGCCCAGGGCGCTAAGCTGCAGGCTTCCGCTGGAACCGATCAGGCCGCCATTGATGTTATTGATTGTGCTCTGGCTGCTGGCAGCCAGCAGGCTTTTACCCTGCAGCGTACTGCCGTCATTCGTGATGCTGCCAGCATTAAGGATCACCTGATTTCCGGCGATAATGCTCCCTTTGTTAAACGCCACGTCCTTCGCCGACAGGTACAGCCTTGGCACGAGGACATTTTGCCCCTCAATTACCGTGCTTTCCCACCACAGGATACTGGAATCCAGCGATGCAACCTGCTCTTCCGACAGGCTGACGCCGAGCTGTAACCCCAGCTTATCCCGGGCCTGAGCGGCGCGATCGATCAGATACTGCATCTGCTCAAGGTCGGAGCCCACGCCGTTAACGTAGCGACTACCGGTCTCGTTCAGGATCTGATTACTGACGTAGCGGGTGTCAAAGGCTGCATCGCCCAGGAAACGGTAATCATATTCCGGACGCAGATTCAGACGCGCCAGGAAATAATCCGAACCCAGGAACTGCGTGGTATCGGTATAGGTTGTACGGGTTTCCTGCGGCGCCGAAGGCGGTGTTGTCCCGGCCAGCTTGTACAAATCATTAAACAGGCTGCTATCCAGCTGCCCTAAACCCGCCAGTTTCGGGTTGGTAACAATGAGATATGGGCTTTTCGGATCGCGGTTTGCCACAAAATAGCCGTTATTGTTGGCCGGTAGCGGATAATCGCTCAGCTTAATCGGCGAACCATTGCTGGTCAGCGCTGGGGCAACTGACGAGGTATCGGTAAGCGAAATAGGACGGTAGCTATAACCCGGTGGCGGAGGCGTTTTCCCGCCGCTGGAAAGAGAAATGATCTGAGCTGTTACCGCAGCGATTTCACCGATCTTATCGCGGGAAGCCAGCGCGGACGTCCCGCTTGTCCCCGTCTGCTGCTGACCCGCCAGCGCCACGGCATCGCTGGCAATAGTCGTATGCTTGCCACCCGCGCTGCCGGTAACCACCAGGGCTGCACCGGTCCCGTTCAAATCAACCGGCGTGCCGTTCGCACTGTTCTGGGTGGTTAAGCCTGTAGCCTGCAGATGAACGTCAGCCAGCTTGCCGCCAGCCTGGCCAAAATCACCGATGCTCTGTGGACGGTTATCAATCGATGCCAGACCGTTATTACCGGCATTGCGACTGGTGAGCGCTTCAGCATTACCTATGCCATTCCCACCGCCGGGCAGGTTAATGGTCGCCTGTGGTGCAGTAACGCTTTGGCTGGTTGCCGCGCCGAGCCCGGTGGCTTTAGCCCCAGACGCAACGGTCGGGCCGCCCGACAGGTTCAGCCCGGGAGCACTGAGCTCAGGCTTATAGCCCGAAGCGTTCGCCGTGGTGGAGGTATTGCTGATATTGTTGCTGAAGCTGGCGACTACCGCGCCGCCGGCCTGGATAACGGCGCGATAAACGTCTCCGCTGGCCCCTTCAGTGGTCACACTGTCAAGAACATAGCTAATCGACTTCGATACCAGCTTGTCATAGCTTCGCGTGGTCTCATCAGGTCTGCGGGCATATTTATCGCCTACCCCATAGCGATAAACGTTATAAACCGTCGACGTGCCGTTTAGCCATGACTGGTTATTTAAGGTACTTCCTGAAAGCTGAATATTTCTGTTCGCCAGAATCGACGACGCCATATTTTCAACATTATCAGACCGGGCGATGATGTCTCTGCCAGCCGCAATGCGGGACTGCTGCCCCTTCGCACTCACGGAAACCGAAACGGTTTTAACGGCAACTTTTTGAACATCCGCATCTTCATAAGGCGCATAGTTGCCAAGCATTTGGTACCAGTCGTCACCGTGGCCGTGATAACGCTGTCCTTCCGTTACATATATACCGTACTTGCCGGTACCGGAAGAGGAAATCCAGTCCACAGGAATATCTGCCGTTCCCCCCTTAACCCAGGACGGCGCGATATTCGTTTCGCTCTGGACTGCATTGAGCCCATCCCGCTCGTTTACTAAATGCCCGGTCAGAATCGAAATGTCGCCACGTTGGGTTTCAATACTGCCTGAAGTATTCACGACCTCCGCGTTAGCGTTACCTGCGCTGTCGCGCTGCATCCACAGGTTGTTGCCAGCCAGAATATCGCCACGCGCGTTACGGATACTGTTCGCCAGCAGGCTCATATTATTGCCCGCGTACATCAGGGCGCTATTCAGCAGCGTGCTTCCGGCGCTGGCGATCAGATCGCCTGCGGTTCCGACAAACCCTGCGTTATTAATCCCGTTCTGGCTGCTCAGGCGCAGCGTACCGCCCGCCTCGACGCTGCCTGTACCATTCAGGTTTAGCTGCCCTGCGCTGAGCTGGCTTTCGCCATAGCCCGCCCGCAGCTGGCCGTTATTATTCAGCGTACCCGCAGCGGAAAGCTGTATCCCCTTGCCCTGCATCAGGCCATTGGTCGTGATATCGCCCTGGCTGGTGACGGACAACGTATTCCCGGCGGCGAGCGTAGTCAGCTGATTATAGGAAGTCCTGCTCGCGAGGGAGAGGTCCCCGAGCGCCACAACCTGCCCCTGCAGGCTGGTATTCCCGGCGTTAATCGCCAGGTTACCCTGGCTCAGCATTCGGGCAGCGGCAGCGTTATTGACCTGCGAGGCTGTGATCCCCAGATTCTGGGTTGCATACACCGTACCGTTATTATCGAGCTGGCCCGGATTAACCGTCAGGGTCGCGCCCTGCAGCATGCCGTTGTTTACAATATAATTACCGCCCAGGGTTCCCTGCTGCTGCGCCAGCACCGTACCGCTGTTATTCAGCGAACCGGCGTTGAGCCACAAGGCAAAACCCTGCACCCAGCCGCTGTTGGTCAACACCGGCGTATTCAGCGTCAGCGTTGCGCCACTGAGCAACTGCCCCTGATTACTGCCGCGATCGCGCAGGTCAAGCTGCGTATTACCGTTCCCCTGTAGCGTACCGTCATTATTCAGCGTCTGTGCGCCCAGCTGGAAAGTGCCCTGACTCAGCATCACGGCATTACGTCCGTTATCGACGTTACCGCGCAACGTGGCGTTGAGCGCGGTATTTGCCTCCATGCGGCCCTGGTTATTCAGGCTACCGGCATTCAGTGTCAGGGTGTTCCCCTGGATATGGCCGAGGTTGGTCAGGATATTGGCGCCCATGCTGAGCAGGCCGTTGCTTAACAGCTTCGCACCCGCCAGCTGGTCAAGATCGCCGCTGAGCGTGACGCCAAGGCCGTCAGCACCGCTGACCCTGCCGCTGTTACTGAGCGAACCGCCCGACAGCGACATCTTCTTCGCCAGCATTTGTCCCTGATTTTTCAGCGTTGGCGCCCCGAGCGTGGCCGTCCCGTTCGCCACCATTGAGCCCGTATTGGTCAGGGAGGCGGTCAGTGCGAGATCCATATTCCCCGCGCTTTGCAGCGTGCCGTTGTTCTGTAACTGCCGCGCGTTAACCTTCAGGTACTGCGACTGCCACTGACCATCATTCGTGATGCTCTGCCCACCCGCCAACAGCGTTCCCTGGGTTTTCATCGACGCACCGGCCCGGTTGGTCAGCCCCTGAAGAGGTTGAAGCGTAAGGGCGTTCAGCCCAATCACGGAACCGACGTTATCGATCGTGCCGCTATTTACCGTCAGGGTATTGCCCTGAAGACTGCCCCCGTTTGACAGGCTGCCGCCGTCCACTATCAGGTCACCGTCAACCAGCAGAGAGCCCTGGTTATTCAGCGCCCCCGCAGTGACGCGCGTACTCCCCTTGCCAAGCAGTCGACCCGTGTTGGTCAACTGGTTATCAACCTGAGCGGTCAGCCCGTCGGTACCGAGCGCGCTGCCGCTGTTGTTCCAGCCACTCGCGTTCACGCCGAGCCGTTGCCCCTGCATTATCCCGCCATTCGCGAGCTGACCGGCCTTAAGCGTCAGCTGTCCGCCGGTAAGCAGTTTCCCGCCCGTCAGGTTATTCAGCGTCGGTGCGGTAATCGACAGCCCGCTGTCGCCCTGAAGCACGCCGCGGTTGTTCAGGATATTGACCGCCAGCGCGGCATTACTCGCCGCCAGCTGACCTGCGTTATCCAGCCGTGCGGCCGTCAGGGTCAAGCCCTGCTGAGCGAGCAGCCGTCCACTTTGTTGGTTCGTCAGCAGGTTGCCGATGTTCAGGCCCAGATCGCGCGCCTGCACGATGCCCTGGTTATCGAGATTATCGAGATTAAGCGTGAGCCCCTGCTGCGAAAGCAGCAGCCCCTGGTTGGTCAGCTGCGGCAAAGAGAGCGTCAGCGCCCCGCCGGTAATAATTTGCCCGCCGGTTTCATTGTTAAGCACCAGGGTGGATGGTGTGAGGGAGTTCAGCTCCAGCGCGCTGTTACCCTGCAGCAAGCCGACGTTGTTCAGCAGGTTGGTGATGATATTCACCGAATCTCCCGCTAACGTGCCCTGGTTGTTAAGGCTGGCCGCGCTCAGGGTCAGATCTTTTTGTGCCACCAGACGCGCATTGCCGCGGTTCACGACGTCGCCGGAGAAGCTAAGCCCCACGCGGCTCCCTTGTAGCGTGCCCTGGTTATCCAGGGTTGCTCCGGATAGGATCAGCGCCTCTTTTACAGACATCAGCCCCAGGTTGACCATCTGCGGGATGGAGAGATTCAGCGAGCTGCCGCTAACAATTTGCCCATTCGTAAGGTTGTTGAGCCGCGGCGTGTGCAGCCCCAGCACGCTGTCTCCCTGCAGGATGCCGTTGTTGTCGATCTGACCGCTGGTGAGATCGACACTCTTCGCGGCAAGCACGCCGTTATTCGTCAGGCTAGCGCTCTGGCTGCTAAGCTCACGAGCCGCCAGCAGCCTGCCCCCGCTCTGGTTATTCAGCTGTTGCGCGACGTTAAGGTTTAACGCTCCGGCAGACAATGTGCCCAGGTTGTCAAAGCTGCCGGTCGTCAGCGTCATATCCTGACTCGCCTGCACGAGCCCGCCGTTGGTAAACTGCGGCAGATTGAGATTGAGTGAACCGCCGGACAGAATTTGTCCACCGGTAAGGTTATCCAAAGCCCTGGTATTGAACGTCAACGCCGCGCTGCCCTGCAATAAACCGCTGTTGCTGATGCTGTCCGATTGCAGGTTAAGCGTGCCCGCCGCCAGCTGCCCGCTGTTTTCTAAAGTGCCTGCGTGAATATCAAACCCGGCCTGGCTGCGTAACGTTCCGCTGTTTGCCAGCTTGCTGCTGACGTTCAGGCTCGCGCCTTGCTGACCAAGCAGCGTCCCCTCGTTATTCCAGCTTGCGGCCTTAACATTCAGCGTCCGGCCCTGTAACGTGCCGGCGTTATCACCCTGATCCCCGGCAAGCGTCAAATCACCGCCGCTTAACAGCTGTCCGCCGATGAGGTTATTAATCACTCTGGCAGCAGGCGTCTGCGCGGCGTCAGCACTCCTCAGGCCCGAGGTCTGTGCCACTTGTCCCTGGATCGCCAGCCCGCTGTTACCCTGCACCAGGCCGCTATTGTTCAGGATCCCGAGAGCCAGGCGCGCATTATCTGCCGCCAGCGTGCCGCTGTTGGTTAACGTATTGCCGTCAAAAGCCAGCCCCTGGGTGGCAAGCACTTTGCCCGCGTCCCGGTTGGTCAGAGCGTTTTTTACCGCGAGGGTCAGCGTGTCGCCCTGAATCACACCGCTGTTAGTCAGCATGGCGCTCGTAAGATTAAGCGCCTGTTTGGCCAGAAGCGTACCGACGTTGCTGAACGCGTCCGCCACGAGATCCAGGGCACCATTACTTTGCAACGTCCCGGTATTGTTCAGCTCTCCGGTTCTTACGCTCAGCGCATTCGCCGCCAGAATACCGCTATTATCGAGATGATTGGCGGCAAGCTGCAGCTTGCCCTGGCTCAGCATTTGCCCGGTGACGATCGCGGTATTATCCACATTCAGCGTCAGATCGCTTTTGCCTGTCAGCGAACCCGCATTGTTGAAATCCGCGCCGTGTAGAAGGGCGTTCTGCCCCTGCATCAGGCCATTGTTATTCAGCTGCAGGCCGGTGATATCCAGCAGCCCGCCGCTTACTATCTTGCCTGCTCGATCGTTATCGAGGCCGGTAACGGCAAGTTTAAGACCGGTATCCCCCTGCAGCAGGCCGCTATTTTGCCCGTGGCCGGACGTAATAATGACGTTGTTGCCGATAAGCTGTCCGTCGTTACGCCAGCCTCCGGCGTTAAGCGTCAGCAGATCGTCGGCAAACAGACGTCCTTCAGGCAGGTTGTTTACCTGACCGGACAGATTCAGCTGCACATTCAGCGCTTCCAGATCACCGCGATTATCAAGAGAAGTCCCGTCCAGGCGCAGTTTTTTCCCCGTCGAAATCAGCCCGTCATTGACCAGCGCAGGCACCGTAAGCGCTATATCATCGCCTGCCACCAGCGAACCGCTCTTCTGGTTGGACACTGAGGCGGCGGCAAAGCTGAGCTTGCCGTCGGCCTGAATTAGCCCGCTGTTTTTTGCCTGCGCCGCCGCGCTGTCGACGTCGATAGTCGCGGCAGCAATGACGCCGGTATTAGCAAACGCCCCGCTTTTCAGGCTGAGGGAATTCTGGCTGATAAGGCGCCCGTCGTTGTTGAAGGCTCCGGAGAACAGGATATTCAGCGCCTCGCGGCCCAGCATTTGTCCGCGGTTAACGCCGCCAGACTGTCCGCCCGTAAGCGTCAGGTTTTTCCCCTGAACCCGACCAGCATTCTCCAGGCGGGCAACGTTAAGCCCGACATCGCCATCGCTCAGCAATTGGCCGCTGGCCATGTTGTTAAGCTGGCTGCCCTGCAGGCTGAGGGACTGGTTGCCCTGAATCAGCCCGCTATTTGCTAAGCTACTCACCGCAAGACGCGCGTTGCTGCTGATAAGCTTCCCGGCGTTATCACCGCTGGTAGCGTCAAGCGAGAGGGTATTGTCCGCCAGCAGTACGCCACTGGCCTGGTTATTCAGCGTCTGTACCGACGTTAACGCCAGATTGCCCGCTTCAATATTGCCGCCATTCGTTAGCGTCAGCGCGTCGATAGCCAGCCCCTGACTGACGGAAATCAGTCCGGCGTTGACCAGCCGATCAACATGTAAACTGCCTCCGCTGCCGCTCATTTCTGCGCCTGCAGTATTATTCAATTCCCCGGCGGTGAGCGACAGACCGTTGATAGCAAGCACCTGGCCGCTGTTATCCAGCCGCCCCGCACTCGCCTGAACCGTATCCCCCTGCAGGCGACCGGCGTTTTTTCCCAGCACAGAATTCAGGGTAAGCGCACCACCGCTCAGGAGTTGACCTTCTGAAAGGTTATCCAGCGTCTGGCTGCTGACGGAAAGCCCCTGATTTCCCTGCAATAACCCCGCATTTGACAGAGTATCGGCGATTATCGTGCCTGAGCGGCTAATCAGCTGCCCCCGGTTGGTGAACACAGGCGTCGACAGATGAAGCGTATCATCTGCAAGCAGCACACCTTTCGCCTGGTTATTCAGCTGCTGGCGCAGCGTTAGCTGTAAATCCTTCGCCTCGATGTTCCCGGCGTTGTCCAGTGTCGCGGCCTCGATAGCCAGCCCCTGGATGACTGAAATCAAACCAGCGTTAACCAAGTCGGGAATGGCAAGCCTGAGCCCGCTGCCGCTGATAATGCTGCCCTGCTTCAGGTTATGGAGTGAGGAGGCGGTAAAACCAAACAGCTGGTCACCCTGTAGCAAACCGTTATTGTTCATCTGCCAGGTGTTGATATTCAGCTCGGGCGCCGCGATCTGCCCCTGGTTATCCAGCTGCTCGCCCGTAAGGCTCAGTTTTCCTTTACTGAGCAAATTACCGCTATTGGTCAGGCTTTCGGTGCCGCTCAGGCTAAGCGCAGATAATCCCAGCATATGCCCACTGTTATCCGCCTTTCTGGTATTCAGACCAACCGTCTCGCCCTGCACCTTGCCGGCGTTGCTGAACCGCTGGGCCTCATTGAACGTAAGCGTACCGCCGCTTACAATTTCGCCTTCGGAGGCATTGTTAAACTCATCACCGTCAGCGACAAGTGCCGCGCTCCCCTGCATCAACCCCCTATTGACGAGCGTCTTTGCGTTCAGCGTCGCGCTTTCCGACATCAGTCGTCCGTCATTATTGAGCTGCGGCGTCACGAGATTCAGGCTGCGCTGGGCCAGAACGATCCCCTCAGCCAGGTTATTCAGCTTTTCGCGCAGCGTCAGCTGCAGATCCTGAGCTTCAATCCGCCCGTTGTTATCCAGCGTTAACGCATCAAGGGCTACGCCTTGCTGAGCGGAGATCGCGCCAGCATTAACCAGCTGCTGTACGGTAATGGACAGGCCGCTGCCTGCCTGAAGAGTGCCGGAAAGCCGGTTGGCCAGCGCACCGACATTCAGATCCAGCGCCCCGCCGCTTTGCAACCAGCCGTCGTTATTCACGCTGTTGCCGTTAATACTCAGATTACCTGCCGTGACGCCGCCGAAATTAGCAAACTGCCCGGCGTTCACGCGGCCGCCCTGCTGGCTGACAAGCCGCCCGTCGGCGAGGTTAGTAAACGTATCGCGGACATTGACCGACAGATTGTCCAGCCCCGAAACCTGCCCCTCGTTGCTCCACTCCCCGGCGTCAATCGTCAGCGTTTTGCCCTGAACGCTGCCCACGTTATCAAACTCCGGGCTGGTCAGCGCCAGCGACGCTTCCGCCAGCAGTACGCCGCCTTTCTGATTACTTAATTTCTGACCCGCGTTTAGCGCCATTGAATGGGCTTCAAGATTGCCGCTGTTCGTCAGCATCAGGCTTTCAATGGTTAGCCCCTGCTTCACCGAAATTAGCCCGGCATTCACCAGTTGCGGGATATTCAGCATCAGCCCGCTGCCGCTGATGATTTTCCCCCCGCTCTGGTTAGCCAGCCTTGCGGAAGCGAGCTGCAACGTTTGTCCACCCTGCAGCAGGCCGCTATTGTCGAGGGTATTCGCGTTCAGGTTCAGAGCGGATGAGGCCACTCTTCCGGCGTTATTCAGCACCGGTGCGGTCAGATCGAGCGTATTTTCGGCGAGCACGCTGCCGGAGGCCGTGTTGGTAAACGCGTTATTCAGCGTCAGCGCCAGCGTTCTTGCAGCCAGCTGGCCGTCGTTGGTTAAGGTATTTCCCGTCAGCGTGAGTCCGTTGCGGGCCGTCATTTTGCCGCTCGCGTGGTTATCCGTATGCCCGGTAATGGCAAGCGTTAAGGCATCGCTATCCAGCGAACCGCTGTTGATCAACTGGCTGGCATTAAGCTGCAGGGCTTTCTGCGCCAGCAGCGCCCCTCCGGCCTGCTGAACAATGGTTTCGGCGCTCAGCGCCATGGCATTATCCGCCTGCAGAGAGCCGCTGGTGTCAATCTGGTTAGCCTGCAGAGAAACGTTGCTGCCGCGGCTCGTACCGCGATGCGTTAAGCTGCCGGTAGCGAGCGTCAGGTTGCCTTTTGCAGCCTGGACACCGTCCAGCCCGGCGGCGCTATGCGCCTGCAACAGCATATCGCCCTGCGACTGAAGCTGCCCGCTCGCCAGCGTCGTGAGCCGGTCGCCGCTGAAGGACAGGCCGCCCTGGGCCAGAACCTCCCCGGCGATCTGCGCATCACCCGCATTGAGCTGCAGGCTGCCCCCGCTGGTCAGCGTGCTCCCCTTAACAGCGCTGAATTGACGGCTGGTGAGCACGAGATTCTGTTTCCCACTGACCAGCCCGTTGTTTATAACGCTGTCAGACTGCAGTCCGAGCCTGCCGGTGGATAACAATTGCCCGTTTTGCCCGATATTCAGCGCGCCGGTACCGCTAAAGCTCAGATCGCTATCACTGCTGAGCATGCCGTCAATCCAGGCATCCCCCGTTGAGATCCCCAGCACGCCGCCGGTCAGCAACTGACCGGTATGGTTAAACGAGCCCAGTTCGAGCCGGGTATTTTTCTGCGCCTGTACCGCACCGCTATTGGTAAAACTTCCCGCCTTCACGTTCAGATCGCCGTTTGCGGTCATTTTCCCGTTGTTAGCAATCTGGCCTGCGGAAAGAATGATACCGCTGCCTGCCGCCATCTTACCCGCATGGTTTGCAGCCCCTGCGACGTTAGCCTGAATGGCGCCAGCCGCATTAACCTCACTCGTGGTATCTGCGGTAAGCGAACCAGAGGTCAAGCTGATGTTTTTACCCGCCGTTAACGTACCGTTAGCGACGCTTAGCTTTCCATTACCGGCAAGCGTAATTTCCCCGTCGCTAAGCAGTTTGCCGTTCGTTACCGCCACGTCTGAACGGCTGTTGATCAGCATCGATCCCGTACTTTTATGATCGCCGCTGAGCACAACGCTATCCGCCTTTGCCGTCAGGCTACCGCTTGCAAGGCTGTTATTCACCATCAGCTTACCGTTGGTATCCAGCGTGATATCACCCTGGCGAGCGTTAAGATCCCCGAGGTTAACCCCGACGCCTTTTTCGCTGGAAACAAGACGGATACGGTTGGCGTACATCCCGCCGAGCGCGCCGGTATCCACGGCCACCACGGGTGCGGCCCCCTCACCGGTAATCGGCGTGACGCTGCCGTCGGCGGCAACCCGGTTGGCGCCCACAGTCACGGTCAAATCTTTCGCGTGAATAGCGGCGTTCACTTCCGTCGCGCGCGCAATAATCGACAGCGCGTCGCTCTTGCTGGCGTCCAGCCCCTGGCCTTCAACCGTGATGGCGCCTTTTGTCACCTCCAGCGCCAGCAGGTTACCGCTGGCGTCGAACTGCGGTTTCCCCGTGGTCAGGGTGACGTTCGGGGTGTTGATAAATCCGCACCCGTTACAGGTAATGCCGTACGGGTTGGCCACCATAACGTTTGCTGCCTTGCCGGCGACTTCCGTGTAGCCCTGCAGCTGCGAGCGGCTGGCGCCCGTGACTTCGTTGATAATGCCTTTCGCTTCCCGCCCGGCCTGCAGGCTGGGGTTGTTCTGGATAAGCCCGCCCAGCTGAGTCCGGGTTAAACGGTCCGTGCCGTTGTTGAGGATAAGCCCCTCGTTGCCGACGTTATACTCACCGAACTGGTTATGCGAAATGCCCGCCCCGTTCGGCGTGGCGATGTTGACGACCGGCACCCCGTTCCCCGCCCGATCGACCGTGGTCTGCCCGGCCGGCGTAAGCGCCGCCGCGAC
>NZ_JBMKJF010000008.1:0-167437 GCF_049236945.1 Enterobacter cloacae complex sp. SHL020 | reverse complement strand
GGCTTGTCAATCGCACGCTCTGGTTCTGGGATGTAAGAATCCAGGAAGCCAGCCAGTTCGATGATTTTCGCTTCCCACTCTGCTTCGCCTTCCAGCGCTTTCAGAGCAGAACCACGAACGAGTGGGGTATCGTCGCCCGGGAAATCGTACTGAGACAGCAGTTCACGAACTTCCATCTCTACCAGTTCCAGCAGCTCTTCGTCATCAACCATGTCGCATTTGTTCAGGAACACGATGATGAAAGGAACGCCTACCTGACGACCCAGCAGGATGTGCTCACGAGTCTGAGGCATTGGGCCGTCAGTCGCAGCAACAACCAGGATCGCGCCGTCCATCTGCGCAGCACCGGTGATCATGTTTTTAACATAGTCGGCGTGGCCTGGGCAGTCTACGTGTGCGTAGTGGCGAGTCGGGGTGTCATATTCAACGTGGGAAGTGTTGATGGTGATACCACGAGCTTTTTCTTCTGGTGCGTTATCGATCTGGTCGAATGCACGAGCAGAACCACCGTAGGTTTTTGCCAGAACGGTAGTGATTGCAGCAGTCAGGGTAGTTTTACCATGGTCAACGTGGCCGATAGTACCAACGTTGACGTGCGGTTTTGTACGTTCAAATTTTTCTTTAGACACGGCTATATTCCTTACTATAGTGCTCTCCCCTGTGGAGAGAGCACGGGACTTAGGTTTTAATCCTGTGGATTACTTACCACGGGCTTCAATAACGGCCTGAGCAACGTTGTTAGGCGCATCATCATACTTCAGGAATTCCATGGTGTATGATGCACGACCTTTGGTCAGAGAACGCAGCTGAGTTGCATATCCGAACATTTCAGACAGCGGAACTTCAGCGTGGATCTTAACGCCAGTTACTTCGGATTCCTGACCACGCAGCATACCGCGACGACGGCTCAAGTCACCGATAACGTCACCGGTGTTCTCTTCAGGAGTTTCTACTTCAACCTTCATGATTGGCTCAAGCAGAACTGGTTTTGCTTTCTTAAAGCCTTCTTTAAAGGCAATAGACGCAGCCAGTTTAAACGCCAGTTCAGAGGAGTCAACGTCGTGGTAAGAACCGAAGTGCAGACGAACACCCATGTCAACAACCGGATAGCCAGCCAGAGGGCCCGCTTTCAGCTGTTCCTGGATGCCTTTATCAACGGCTGGGATGTATTCGCCAGGAATTACACCACCTTTGATGTCGTTGATGAACTCGTAACCTTTCGGGTTAGAGCCCGGCTCCAGTGGGTACATGTCGATCACAACGTGACCGTACTGACCGCGACCACCAGACTGCTTAGCGTGTTTACCTTCAACATCGGTAACTTTCGCGCGAATCGCTTCGCGGTAAGCAACCTGAGGTTTACCCACGTTCGCTTCAACGTTGAATTCACGCTTCATACGGTCAACGATGATGTCCAGGTGCAGTTCACCCATACCAGCGATGATGGTCTGGTTAGATTCTTCATCAGTCCATACGCGGAATGATGGGTCTTCTTTCGCCAGACGGCCCAGAGCCAGACCCATTTTTTCCTGGTCAGCTTTGGTTTTTGGTTCAACTGCGATGGAGATTACCGGCTCAGGGAATTCCATACGCTCCAGAATGATCGGGTGATCCGGGTCACACAGGGTGTCACCAGTGGTCACATCTTTCAGACCGATAGCTGCAGCGATGTCGCCCGCGCGAACTTCTTTGATCTCTTCACGTTTGTTAGCGTGCATCTGTACGATACGGCCAAAACGTTCACGCGCCGCTTTCACGGAGTTCAGGATGGTGTCACCGGAGTTAACCACACCAGAGTAAACGCGGAAGAAGGTCAGGTTACCCACGAATGGGTCGGTAGCAATTTTGAACGCCAGTGCAGAGAATGGCTCTTCGTCGCTTGCGTGACGCTCAGCCGGAGTATCTTTACCGTCGTCCAGGATGCCGTTGATTGCAGGAACGTCAACCGGGGATGGCAGGTAGTCAACTACCGCATCCAGCATCGCCTGAACACCTTTGTTCTTGAACGCAGAACCACAGGTTACCAGGATGATTTCGTTGTTCAGAACGCGCTGACGCAGAGCTTTTTTGATCTCTTCTTCAGTCAGTTCTTCACCACCCAGGTATTTCTCCATCAGCTCTTCAGAAGCTTCAGCAGCGGATTCGATCAGGTTCTGGTGCCATTCGTCAGCCAGGTCCTGCATTGCAGCTGGGATATCTTCGTATTCGAAGGTAACGCCCTGGTCTGCATCGTTCCAGTTGATGGCTTTCATTTTCACCAGGTCGATAACGCCGGTGAAGCCTTCTTCAGCACCAATTGCCAGCTGCAGCGGAACAGGGTTCGCGCCCAGACGGGTTTTGATCTGGCCAACAACTTTCAGGAAGTTAGCACCCATACGGTCCATTTTGTTAACGAACGCGATGCGTGGAACTTTATATTTGTTCGCCTGACGCCATACGGTTTCAGACTGTGGCTGAACACCACCAACTGCGCAATAAACCATTACCGCGCCGTCAAGAACACGCATGGAACGTTCTACTTCGATGGTGAAGTCAACGTGCCCTGGGGTGTCGATGATGTTTACGCGATGCGGTTCGTACTGCTTAGCCATACCTGACCAGAATGCAGTAGTCGCTGCGGAGGTGATAGTGATACCACGCTCCTGCTCCTGTTCCATCCAGTCCATGGTGGCAGCGCCGTCATGAACTTCACCGATTTTATGGTTTACACCGGTGTAGAACAGAATACGTTCGGTAGTAGTGGTTTTACCGGCGTCGATGTGCGCACTGATACCGATGTTACGGTAGCGTGCGATGGGTGTTGTACGAGCCATTTGATTCCTCGTTTATATCTTTAGGCGTTCAGTTAAGTTACCCAGAGCGGGCGGCTTCTCTGAAGCGCCCGCCTGGTGACTAAGACTCCGAAGGGATTACCAACGGTAGTGTGCGAACGCCTTGTTGGCTTCTGCCATACGGTGAACGTCTTCACGTTTCTTAACTGCAGTACCTTTGTTGTCTGCAGCATCAGAAAGTTCGTTCGCCAGACGCAGAGCCATGGATTTATCACCGCGTTTACGAGCAGCTTCAACGATCCAACGCATTGCCAGGGCATTACGACGAACCGGACGAACTTCAACTGGAACCTGATAAGTAGAACCACCAACGCGGCGGGACTTAACTTCTACGGTTGGGCGAACGTTGTCGAGAGCGACTTCGAAAGCTTCCAGTTCATTTTTACCAGAACGCTGAGCCAGGGTCTCAAGCGCGCTGTATACGATTGCTTCTGCAGTAGATTTTTTACCATCTACCATCAGGATATTTACAAATTTTGCCAGCAGTTCTGATCCGAATTTCGGATCTGGAAGAATTTTACGCTGACCAATGACGCGACGACGTGGCATGGGAATACTCCGTTGTTAATTCAGGATTGTCCAAAACTCAAAGAGTTTAGTGTGACATTAAGATAAATCAGTTTGGCCTTACTTAACGGAGAACCATTAAGCCTTAGGACGCTTCACGCCGTACTTGGAGCGAGCCTGCTTACGGTCTTTAACACCTGAGCAGTCCAGCGCACCACGAACGGTGTGGTAACGAACACCCGGAAGGTCTTTAACACGACCGCCACGGATCAGGATCACGGAGTGCTCCTGCAGGTTGTGACCTTCACCACCGATGTAGGAAGTCACTTCGAAACCGTTAGTCAAACGCACACGGCATACTTTACGCAGTGCGGAGTTTGGTTTTTTAGGAGTGGTGGTATATACACGAGTACATACGCCACGTTTCTGCGGGCAGGCTTCCAGCGCAGGCACGTTGCTTTTCGCAACTTTGCGTGCACGTGGTTTGCGTACCAGCTGGTTAACTGTTGCCATTAAATAGCTCCTGGTTTTAGCTTTTGCTTCGTAAACACGTAATAAAACGACCTCATACAATATGAGGACGCGAAATTTTAGGGCTACGTCGAAAAGGTGTCAAGAAATATACAGCGATCTCAAATCACCAGTTCATTTGACTGGCGTGCGTCACAGTAAGATTGACGAAATCAGTATAGCCAACCACGTCAATTTTGGCTGAAATTTGACCAGAAAGACCCCGCGCATCCAGATCGTCCTTCAGCGCAGAGACTGTTATGGGGGCATTCGTGAGAATTTCAACGAAACGACTGCCTTCCAGTGCGGCAAGCACGCCATCCTGAATCAGCAGCAGATCATCACCTTCGCGCAGCATACTCAGTAACGCGTCGATATCACATTGCCACGGTGAATGGCTCAGAGTATGGAGCATGTCAGCCTCCGAAAGTCAGAACGGTGTCGTAGTGGGAAAGGTGCTCGCGCAATGCAGCAGGAGAGAGGACAGTCACATCCAGCACGAAAGGCGTTGCCTCGTTTAAACCGCGCGCGGCCAGGGAGTCGGCACAGACATAGAAGGTTTCGATATCGTAAAGCGGTAATACTTTGAACGTCGCGATGTAATCACGCGCCAGAATGGCCTGAGGCTGTTGCCCCGCCAGAAGCTGGAATACGCCGTCGCTCAAAAAGAAGACACCGATATCTTCGGTCAATGCTGAGGTCGCGAGCAGCGCATCCAGCCCTTCTCTGCCGGACGCATTGCCGTGCGGTGCGGAGGAAAAAACAAACGCGACACGCTTCATTAGAATTGCACCACTCTGTCGCAGGTTAACGCCGCCTGTGCCAGCGCGCCCAGGCCACTCAACGAAAAGCCGGGCTGCAGGTTAGAACCCGATAAACCAAGACGCGCGGCTTCGGTTGCATCGGTCACGCCGCGGCGCAGTGCCGCCGCCACGCAGATGTGCAGTTCTACGCCCTGCTTTTCGTTTAATGCCTGCCAGGCGCGCACCAGATCGAACTCGTCGCTCGCCGGTGACGTAAACTGATTCGCGTTATACACCCCTTCCCGATAGAAGAAGACGCTCGCCAGCTCGTGTCCGGCCGCCAGTAGCGCATGCGCAAACTGCAGCGCGCTGCTGGCCTGCTGAGTGCCGTACGCCGGGCCTGTCACCATTAACGCAAAACGCATTACTTGTCTTGACCCTGGAAATCGCCGCTTTTGAACTGGCGAATATAGAGGTAGACCGTGTGCTTGGAGATGTTCAGACGATCGGCCACCTGGTTGATGGCGTCTTTAATATCAAAAATCCCTTTTTCATAAAGATTGAGCACGATCTGACGATTCTTGGCGTTGTTTGAGACGTTGCGATCGGCATTCACCTCTTCAATCGTAAACTCAAGCGTCTGCGTCACCAGATCTTCAACGGAGGAGGCAAAGTTAACAGAAGAGCCAACGTCCGGCGTTTCTGGCGGAATAAAAGTGCTCATGATTTGCGAGAATGGCACATCAAGGTTCATGTTGATGCACAGCAGCCCAATCACGCGATGCTCGCGGTTTCGAATCGCGATGGTTTCTGACTTCATCAGCACGCCGCTTTTGGCGCGGGTGAAATAGCATTTGGAGACGCTGCTGTCCGCGCCGGTCATGTCATGCAGCATACGCAATGCAAGGTCGGTAATTGGCGAACCAATTTTACGGCCAGTATGCTCACCATTCGCAATGCGGATGGCGGAACACTTCAGATCTTGCAGGGAGTGCAATACGATTTCGCAGTGGGAGCCAATGAGCATCGCTAACCCGTCCACTACCGCTTCGTAGGATTTCAGAATATCGAAGTCGGTCTGATCGAAAGGACGTTGATCCAGCAAATCAAGTTCACTGGTTTCGTTGGTTAAAAGCGACCTGGACATGAAAAAAACACTCCTTTTCAGGAGCCTGTCGTTAGGTTTTCAGGGCAGGCTCATTATCTACACGGACAACTAAATTAATACAGCGTGCGTAGCGCTTTCCAGTGTTAATTATATCTGCCCCACAATAAAAAAACCGCCGCCTGAAAGGCGGCGGTTTTTTTTCAACATTACTTCTTAGCAGCAGCGGCTTTATCGTCAGCCGGTGCGTCTGCTTTCGCATCCGCTTTCGGTGCCGGTTTGATATCCAGCAGCTCTACGTCAAAGACCAGCGTAGAGTTAGCAGGGATACCCGGAACGCCGGTTTTGCCATAGGCCAGATCCGGCGGGATAACCATCTTGATCTTGCCGCCTTTCTTGATGTTTTTCAGGCCTTCAGTCCAGCCAGGGATCACACCATCCAGACGGAAAGAGAGCGGCTCACCGCGGGTGTAAGAGTTATCGAACTCTTTACCGTCGATCAGCGTACCTTTGTAGTTCACGACCACGGTGTCGCTGTCTTTAGGCGCATCGCCGGTGCCTTCTTTCTCAACTTTGTACACCAGGCCGGTAGAAGAGGTTTTCACACCCTTCTCTTTGGCAAAAGTATCGCGGTAGGCTTTGCCTTTCGCTTCGTTGTCTTTAGCGTCCGCGTCCATCTTGGTCTGCGCGGCACCCTTCACGCGCGCCTCGAACGCCTGCAGAGTCTGTTCAATTTCCTGGTCAGACAGCTTGCTCTTATCTGCAAATGCGTCCTGAACGCCCGCGATCAGCTGAGCTTTATCCAGTTTGATGCCCAGTTTCTCTTGTTCTTTCAGAGAGTTTTCCATGTAACGACCCAGAGATGCGCCCAGTGCATAGGCGGATTTCTGGTCGTCATTTTTGAACGCCGCTTTGCTGTCTGCAGTGGCAGCAGGCTTCGCAGCAGTATCAGCAGCGAATGACAGCGGCGCGTTCAGCGCAACAGCCATCGTCGTCGCCAGCAGCGTTACTTTAAACAGTGATTTCATCCATATCTCCAGGGCCTGGGGACTCTCACCCCAGCGTTAAACGTAAATGAGTTACGTACTATAAAACGTTGCGGAAGAAATCTACAGACAGACACTTCCAATTCTCGCCACTTTTCAGACTATTTTTGTTTAAATAAGTTTCCTGCCAAAGGGATGCAGACTGTACTTAAGGATAAACTCAGTTAAACTGCGCCGCCGCAGGGCCATTATGGCGAATCTGAAACAAACGAGGTGAATGATGAAGGATACAGCAATAGAAGCGAGAATGGCTGAGCTGGAAAGCCGCCTGGCTTTTCAGGACATCACCATCGAAGAGCTAAACCAGACCGTGACCGCACATGAGCTCGAAATGGCAAAGCTACGGGATCATATGCGCCTGCTGACGGAAAAGCTGAAGGCCACGCAGCCGTCAAACATTGCCTCTCAGTCAGAAGAGACGCCACCTCCTCATTATTGAGGCGTAAAAAAAAGCGGGATTATTATCCCGCATTTTTATTTTCCGTATGACGGAATTAGTGGCAACCGCAGCCGCCGTTACCGCAACCACCTTTACCGTGGTCGTGACCATGGTCGTGATCGTGGCCATGACCACCGCAGCAGCCGTCGTGGCCGTGATCGTGGTCATGGTCGTGACCGTGCGCACCGTGAACGTGGCCATGAGCCAGCTCTTCTTCGGTTGCTTCACGGATCGCAACGACTTCTACGTTGAACTTCAGGTTCTGGCCAGCCAGCATGTGGTTACCGTCAACCACGACGTGGTCATCTTCCACTTCGGTGATTTCAACAGGAACCGGACCCTGGTCAGTTTCAGCCAGGAAGCGCATGCCAACCTGCAGTTCGTCAACGCCCATGAACACGTCTTTAGGAACGCGCTGAACCAGGTTGTCGTCATACTGACCGTAAGCGTCGTTCGCGCCTACAGCAACGTCAAATTTGTCGCCAACTTCATGACCTTCCAGCGCGTTTTCCAGGCCGGAAATCAGGGAACCGTGACCATGCAGGTAGTCAAGCGGCGCACTCACCGGAGACTCATCAACCAACACACCGTCTTCTGTACGTACCTGATAGGCCAGGCTGACCACCAGGTCTTTTGCTACTTTCATGATATCTCCTGAGCGTGGGAAAATTGCTGGCGCAGATTGTAGCGGAAATCTGCACCCGTGTACCCTTTAGCTTAAAAAAACTCAGGGCATATCGCTAGTCCGGATGAAAAATCCCGATAACTTGCTCTTCTTTGCGAACGTGATCGCGGGCCTCTTTATCGGCCTCACGCATCTGGTGACCGCACTTAACACACTCAACAACATCAACATTATTTTCGCGCCACATCGCCAGGGTATCTTGCGCCTGGCAGGTCGGGCATTTTGCACCCGAGATAAAGCGTTTACGTACAGCCATCTTTCTTTACCCTTTATTCAAATTCATCCCAGCCATCAAGCTGGCGCCGTTCCTGTTGCATCTCTCGCTGGAAGATCTCCTCCAGCTCGCGACGCGCTTCCCGCACGCGGGAGATCTGCGCCGTATCGGTATGTACCGGCATCAGCTCGCGCAACATCCGCATATCCAGCCGGCGGAAGTGCATCTGGGCGCGCTGCGCCTGATGCGGATGCATGCCGAGCGAGATCAGCGCCTTACGGCCCAGCTCCAGCGCACTGGAGAACGTCTCACGAGAGAAGTGTTTCACACCCGCCTGCAACAATTCGTGAGCTTCAACACGTCCCCGCGCACGCGCCAGAATATGCAGATGCGGGAAATGCTGCTGGCACAGATCCACCAGCTTCATCGTGTCTTCCGGATCGTTACAGGTAATCACGATGGACTCTGCCGCTTCGGCCCCCGCCGATCGCAGCAGCTCGAGCTGGGTCGCATCGCCGTAGTAAACCTTATAGCCATATTTGCGCATCAGGTTGACCGCGCTGATATCACGCTCCAGTACCGTAATGCGCATTTTGTTCGCCATTAGCAAACGCCCGATAACCTGTCCGAATCGGCCAAAGCCCACCACAATCACCTGCGGCTTGTCGTCTTCCACCCACGGCGCTTCGTCTTCATCGTCATTTGGATTCAGGCGGCGCGACAGCAGTTTATCCACTAGCTTCATCAGCAGCGGCGTGGTCATCATAGACAGCGTGACCGTCACCAGCAAAAGCGCCATCTGATCGTCTTTAAACAGCTTCTGAGAGGAGGCGGTAGAGAACAGCACAAACGCGAACTCGCCCCCCTGACTTAACACGCTGGCAAACTGCATGCGTTCCGAACTGCGCAGCCCGTAGATACGCGCCATGACGTACAGCACCAGCATCTTCACCGCCACCAGGATGGCGACGCTCACTATCACCCACAGCAGATGGGTATAGAGCACACCGAGGTTAAGCGCCATCCCCACCGAAATAAAGAACAGGCCTAACAGCAGCCCTTTGAAGGGATCGATGGCAATTTCCAGCTCGTGCCGATACTCGCTCTCCGCCAGCAGTACCCCGGCGATAAAGGTCCCCAGCGCCATCGACAGCCCCAGCGCGTCCATAAACAACGCCGATCCCAGCACCAGCAGCAGTGTCGCGGCGGTAAACACCTCGCGAACGCCCGACGCGGCTATAAAGCGGAACACGGGACGCAGCAGGAAACGCCCGCCAATCAGCATGCCCGCGAAGGCCAGCACCTTCATGGCGATTTTAGCCCAGTCGAAGTGATCGTCCCCGGAGCCCGCCAGCAGCGGCACCAGCGCCAGCGCCGGGATCACCGCCAAATCCTGGAACAGCAGCACCGAGAAACCCAGCTGACCGGCTTCGTTACGGTTCATCCCCTTATCGCGCATCAGCTGCAGCGCCATTGCCGTCGACGACATCGCAAGGCCGATTCCGCCTATCACCGCCGCTTGCCAGGAGAAATTCGTCAGCATTAACAGGCCACCCAGAATCGCGGCGCTGAACACCACCTGCGCGGCGCCCACGCCAAAGATAGAGCGTCTAAGCTGCCATAATTTCGAAGGATTCAGCTCAAGGCCGATGATGAACATCAGGAACACCACGCCCAGCTCGGAGAAATGGAGAATCTCATCGACATCGCTGATGAATCCCAGCCCCCAGGGGCCAATCGCGATCCCCGCCAGCAGATACCCCAGCACCGCGCCGATACCAATACGGGCTGCAAGCGGCACCGCAACGACGGCCGCAAATAAAAACAGCACCCCGGCGAGGAGTAAATTCGATCCTTCCATTAACGACCTCCTGCCGGAATGGGTGACGCCAGCCATTCACCGTAGGCTCTGGCGTGGCTTGCCAGTTCTTTCGGATCCTGACGCCGCGCCCAGTAGACAATAATCGGGCTCATCCAGTGCATACGGCACATCGCCGCCGTCAGCTCGAAAGGCCGCAGGATGTCGCTCATCGGATAACGGTTCAGCCCGTCGTGACGGTAAGCGCTTTCAGGTTCACCGGTCGTAATCACACTACGCCAGTACTTTCCCGCCAGCTGGTTGCCCCCCACCCCGCTGGAGAAGCCCCGGCTCAGCACGCGGTCCAGCCACTCTTTCAGCAGCGCCGGACAGCTATAGGTATAAAGCGGATGCTGGAACACAATCACGTCATGCTGACGCAGCAGCTCCTGCTCGTAAGGGATATCAATAAAGAAATCAGGATAGTGCGCGTAGAGATCGTGCACCGTTACGTTACTAAGCTGTGTGGCCGGCTTAAGCAGCACCCGGTTTGCCACCGAGTCCTGAGATTCCGGATGGGCATACAGCAGCAGCACTTTTGCTGTCTGAGACATCATTCCCCTCCCGGTCTTGTTTCTGTTTTTGTGTATCGTCGTTGTTTTGGGCTACCATGGCGGCCCGGTGCGGAAAATGGCCCACACCTTACATTATCATAATGACAAATTAACATAGTCGGAACATACGGCGCTTCTATGATTGTTTTCTCCTCGTTACAAATTCGTCGCGGCGTGCGCGTCCTGCTGGATAACGCCACTGCTACCATCAACCCAGGCCAAAAAGTGGGTCTGGTCGGCAAAAACGGCTGCGGTAAATCCACCCTGCTGGCGCTGCTGAAAAACGAGATTAGCGCGGATGGCGGTAACTTTACCTTCCCGGGAAACTGGCAGCTCGCCTGGGTAAACCAGGAGACGCCGGCGCTGAGCGAACCGGCACTCGACTATGTTATCGACGGCGACCGTGAATACCGCAAGCTCGAAGCGGAACTTCATGCTGCTAACGAGCGCAACGACGGTCACGCCATCGCCACCGTTCACGGCAAGCTGGACGCCATCGACGCGTGGACCATTCGCTCCCGCGCCTCCAGCCTGCTGCACGGTCTCGGCTTCAGCAACGAACAGCTGGAACGCCCGGTCAGCGACTTCTCCGGCGGCTGGCGTATGCGTCTTAACCTGGCGCAGGCGCTGATCTGCCGCTCTGACCTGCTGTTGCTTGACGAACCGACCAACCACCTCGATCTCGATGCGGTTATTTGGCTGGAGAAGTGGCTCAAGAGCTATCAGGGCACTCTGATTCTGATCTCCCACGACCGCGACTTCCTTGACCCGGTAGTGGATAAAATCATTCATATCGAACAGCAAACGATGTTCGAGTACACCGGCAACTACAGCTCCTTCGAGCGCCAGCGCGCGACGCGTCTCGCCCAGCAGCAGTCCATGTACGAAAGCCAGCAGCAGCGCGTGGCGCACCTGCAGAGCTTCGTGGATCGCTTTAAGGCCAAAGCTTCAAAAGCCAAGCAGGCCCAGAGCCGCATCAAGATGCTGGAACGCATGGAGATGATTGCCCCGGCGCACGTGGACAACCCGTTCCACTTCAGCTTCCGCGAGCCGGAAAGCCTGCCAAACCCGCTGCTGAAGATGGAAAAGGTCAGCGCGGGCTATGCCGACCGCATTATTCTCGATTCCATCAAGCTCAACCTGGTGCCGGGTTCCCGTATCGGTTTACTTGGGCGCAACGGTGCCGGTAAATCGACGCTGATCAAACTGCTGGCGGGCGAGCTTAACCCGGCCAGCGGTGAAATTGGCCTGGCGAAGGGCATCAAGCTGGGTTACTTCGCCCAGCATCAGCTGGAATTTTTACGCGCGGATGAATCGCCGATTCAACACCTCGCGCGTCTTGCGCCGCAGGAGATGGAGCAGAAGCTGCGCGACTATCTCGGCGGCTTCGGCTTCCAGGGCGATAAGGTGACGGAAAACACCGAGCGCTTCTCCGGCGGCGAAAAGGCCCGTCTGGTGCTGGCGCTGATCGTCTGGCAGCGCCCGAACCTGCTGCTGCTCGATGAACCGACCAACCACCTGGATCTCGACATGCGCCAGGCGCTGACTGAAGCGCTGATCGAGTTCGAAGGTGCGCTGGTTGTGGTTTCGCACGATCGTCACCTGATCCGCTCCACCACGGACGATCTCTACCTAGTGCACGGCGGCAAAGTCGAACCGTTCGACGGCGATCTGGAGGACTACCAGCAGTGGCTGACGGACGTGCAGAAGCAGGAAAACCAGCCGGAAGAGTCAGCAAAAGACAACGCCAACAGCGCGCAGGCGCGTAAAGACCAGAAGCGTCGTGAAGCGGAACTGCGCACCCAGACGCAGCCGCTGCGTAAAGAGATTACCCGTCTCGAAAAAGAGATGGAAAAACTCAACGCCACGCTGGCTGTCGTTGAAGAGAAGCTCGGCGACAGCGGCCTGTATGACCAGAGCCGCAAGGCTGAGCTGACGGACTGCCTGCAAACCCAGGCGAAGACCAAATCCAGCCTCGAAGAGTGCGAAATGGCGTGGCTGGACGCGCAGGAACAGCTGGAAGCGATGCTGCAGGCTGACTGACCTGTTTACCCCGTTTGAAGAACAGAATCCGTACCGGGTTCGGAAATCCAGCTTAAACGGGGTACAATTCGGAAAGTATCGTAAATTTCCGACAAGAATCAGCATCGCGCTTATGACCCAAATCATTCCATCAGACTTCGACATTGCGGCCGAAGACAGCACTGAGTTCGTGCCTATGCGCGGCGTGGCCAATCCCCATTTGCAGACCATGCTGCCGCGACTGATCCGCCGCAAGGTTCAGTTCACCCCGCACTGGCAACGGCTTGACCTGCCAGACGGTGATTTTCTGGATCTCGCCTGGAGCGAAGCGCCGGAACAGGCTCGCCATAAGCCGCGTCTGGTGGTTTTCCACGGTCTGGAAGGCAGCCTGCACAGCCCGTATGCGCATGGGCTAATTGAGGCGGCAAAAGCGCGCGGCTGGCTCGGCGTGGTGATGCATTTTCGCGGCTGCAGCGGCGAACCGAATCGTCAGAAACGCATTTATCACTCGGGTGAAACCGAAGACGGGACGTGGTTTTTACACTGGCTGCGGGAAAATTATGGCACCGTGCCAACGGCCGCCGTGGGCTACTCGCTGGGCGGCAACATGCTGGCCTGTCTGCTGGCCAAAGAGGGTGAAAGCGTCCCGCTGGATGCCGCCGTCATTGTCTCCGCGCCGTTTATGCTCGAGCAGTGCAGCTACCACATGGATAAGGGCTTTTCCCGCGTCTATCAGCGCTACCTGCTCAACCTTTTGAAGGCCAACGCGGCGCGTAAGCTGAAGGCCTACCCGGATACCCTGCCGGTCAGCCTGCGCCAGCTGAAAAAGGTGCGCCGCATTCGCGAATTCGACGACCTGATCACCGCGAAAATCCACGGCTTCGCCGATGCGATTGACTATTATCGTCAGTGCAGCGCCATGCCGCTGCTCAGCAAGATCACGCAGCCGACGCTGATTATTCATGCCAAAGATGACCCGTTTATGGATCATCACTCGATCCCCGCTCAGGAGTTCCTGCCCGACAACGTTCACTATCAGTTGACCGAGCACGGCGGCCACGTCGGGTTTATCGGCGGCACGCTGCGCCGCCCGAAAATGTGGCTTGAGGCGCGTATTCCTGACTGGCTGACCCCTTATCTGGAGGGTGTAAAATGATTATTCCCTGGCAGGATCTGGCGCCCATTACGCTCGATAATCTGATTGAAAGCTTTGTATTACGCGAAGGCACCGATTATGGTGAACAGGAACGCTCGCTTGAGCAAAAGGTCAACGATGTTAAGCGCCAGCTGAAAAGCGGCGACGTGGTGCTGGTGTGGTCAGAACTGCATGAGACGGTCAATATCATGCCCCGCAACGCGTTTCACGGCTGATCTTCCACCCTTTTCAGTCAGGGAGTTGCTATGTCTGCCAGACATCCGGTTATTGCCGTTACGGGGTCGAGTGGTGCGGGAACCACCACCACCAGCCTCGCATTTCGCAAGATTTTCGCCCAGCTGAATCTCCGTGCGGCGGAGGTCGAAGGCGACAGCTTTCACCGCTACACGCGTCCGGAGATGGACATGGCCATTCGTAAGGCGCGCGATTCGGGTAAACACATCAGCTACTTCGGCCCGGAAGCCAATGACTTCGGCCTGCTGGAACAAACCTTTATAGAGTACGGCAAGAGCGGCAAAGGGCAGTCCCGCAAGTATCTGCACACCTATGATGAAGCCGTACCCTGGAATCAGGTGCCGGGCACCTTTACCCCCTGGCAGCCGCTGCCGGAACCTACCGACGTCCTGTTTTACGAAGGATTGCACGGCGGTGTGGTCACCCCTCAACACGACGTGGCGCGCCACGTGGATCTGCTGGTCGGCGTGGTCCCTATCGTTAACCTGGAGTGGATCCAGAAGCTGACGCGCGACATGAGCGAGCGCGGCCATTCGCGAGAGGCGGTGATGGACTCGGTGGTGCGCTCCATGGAGGATTACATTAACTTCCTGACGCCGCAGTTCTCCCGCACCCATATCAACTTCCAGCGCGTGCCGACGGTGGACACCTCCAACCCGTTCGCGGCCAAAAGCATCCCGTCGCTGGATGAGAGCTTTGTGGTGATCCATTTCCGCAATCTCGAAGGCATTGATTACCCGTGGCTGCTGGCAATGCTGCAGGGCTCGTTTATTTCGCACATGAATACGTTAGTGGTGCCGGGCGGGAAAATGGGGCTGGCGATGGAGCTCATCATGACGCCGCTGGTGGAGCGACTGATGGAAGGGAAGCAGATAGCGTGAGCATGTTCCCTCTCCCAGTGGGAGAGGGTTAGGGTGAGGGCATCAACACGCACGATGCCCCATCAATCACGCCTCGATCACTTCATACGAATGGGTGATTTTTACCGCTTTCTCCAGCATTAACGCCACAGAACAGTACTTCTCCGCAGACAGGTCCACCGCACGTGAGACCGCCGCGTCTTTCAGCTCTTTACCGGTGACCACAAAGTGCAGGTTAATATGGGTGAACAGGCGTGGCGCCTCATCGCGACGCTCTGATGTGAGTTTAACCTCACAATCCGTCACGTCATGACGTCCTTTTTGCAGAATCGACACCACGTCAATGGCGCTGCATCCGCCTGCCGCCATCAGCACCATTTCCATTGGGCTGGGAGCTTTATCGCCGGAGTTACCGTCCATCAAAATCTGGTGTCCTGACGCGGACTCGCCCAGGAACGTTAAACCTTCAACCCACTTCACGCGCGCTTGCATATTATTAACTCCAACGTTGCATTTTTGGTGACAGATTACGCGTGCGTTACATTTCTCGCAATGGAAGGCGACCTGCATCATGCTGAAGCGAGACACCAGGAGACACGCGGCGAAAGCTATGCTAAAACACTCAGGATGCTACAGTAATACATTGACGTTACACGTGTATGCAGAGGACATCAAACTTTACTGGCTGCGAAACGTTACGGTAGCCGACTTCCCAGGGTATGGGTAAGAATTCGATTGCAACCCCAGAGTCCGGATGCATCTGATGACTCTGGTGACAGCTTATAACAGAGGATAACAGCGCATGGTGCTTGGCAAACCGCAAACAGACCCGACTCTCGAATGGTTCTTGTCTCATTGCCACATTCATAAGTACCCATCGAAGAGCACGCTGATTCACCAGGGTGAAAAAGCGGAAACGTTGTATTACATCGTTAAAGGCTCGGTGGCAGTGCTGATCAAAGATGAAGAAGGGAAAGAGATGATCCTTTCTTATCTGAACCAGGGCGATTTCATCGGTGAACTGGGCCTGTTTGAAGAGGGCCAGGAACGTAGCGCCTGGGTTCGTGCAAAGACAGCATGTGAAGTGGCTGAAATTTCTTACAAGAAGTTCCGTCAGCTGATTCAGGTTAACCCTGACATCCTGATGCGTCTTTCTTCCCAGATGGCGCGCCGTCTGCAGGTAACGTCAGAGAAAGTGGGTAACCTCGCCTTCCTGGACGTTACCGGCCGTATCGCACAAACCCTGTTGAACCTGGCGAAACAGCCAGACGCTATGACCCACCCGGACGGCATGCAAATTAAAATTACCCGTCAGGAAATTGGTCAGATCGTCGGTTGCTCCCGTGAAACAGTGGGCCGTATCCTGAAAATGCTGGAAGATCAAAACCTGATCTCCGCCCACGGTAAAACCATCGTGGTCTACGGAACGCGTTAATTCCGCTTAAACGGCGTGCCATCGCAAGGTGTCACGCCGTTTTTGTCTCTACTCCCCATGTGGCGCAGGCTGATCTATCACCCGGAAGTTAACTACGCACTGCGGCAAACGCTGGTGTTGTGTCTTCCTGTGGCCATAGGCCTGATCCTCGGACATCTTCAGCAAGGCCTGCTGTTTTCCCTCGTGCCCGCCTGCTGCAACATCGCCGGTCTGGACACGCCGCATAAGCGCTTTTTCAAACGCCTGATTATCGGTGGCTGCCTGTTTGCCGGCTGTAGCCTCGCCGTGCAGCTTCTGCTTGCCCGGGATATCCCGCTGCCGCTGATCCTGACCGTGCTGGCGATGACGCTCGGCGTCACGGCGGAAATCAGTTCGCTGCACGCCCGCCTGCTTCCCGCCTCGCTGATTGCGGCCATTTTCACGCTGAGCCTCGCCGGGAACATGCCGGTGTGGGAGCCGCTGCTGATCTACGCCCTGGGGACATTGTGGTACGGGCTGTTTAACTGGTTTTGGTTCTGGCTGTGGCGCGAACAGCCGCTGCGTGAATCCCTGAGCCTGCTCTATGTGCAGCTTGCGGATTACTGCGAAGCCAAATATACCCTGCTCACCCAGCATACCGATCCGGAAAAATCCTTACCGCCGCTGCTGACGCGTCAGCAGAAGGTGGTGGACCTGATAAGCCAGTGCTATCAGCAGCTGCATATGCTCGCCGCCAACAAGAACCACGAATACAAACGGCTGCTGCGCACCTTCCAGGTCGGGCTGGATCTGCAGGAGCACATCTCTGTAAGCCTTCACCACCCGCAGGAGGTGCAAAAGCTGGTCGAGCGCAGCCACGCCGAAGCGGTGATCCGCTGGAACGCGCAAACTGTGTCCGCGCGTCTGCGCGTGCTGGCCGATGATATTCTCTATCACCGTTACCCGACGCGCTTTAACATGGAAAAACAGCTGGGCGCGCTGGAGAAAATCGCTCGTCAGCATCCCGATAACCCGGTCGGCCAGTTTGCCGCCTGGCACTTCAGCCGCATCGCCCGCGTGTTGCGCACGCAGCGCCCGCTTTATTCCCGCGACCTGATGGCGGATAAGCAAAAACGGCTTCCGTTATTGCCCGCGCTCAAAAGCTATCTTTCTCTTAAATCGTCCGCCCTGCGCAACGCCGCAAGGATTAGCGTGATGCTCAGTACCGCTAGCCTGATGGGCATGGCGCTGCACCTGCCGAAACCGTACTGGATCTTAATGACCGTGCTGTTTGTCACCCAGAACGGCTACGGCGCCACGCGGGTGCGTATTCTGCATCGGGCTGGCGGAACGCTGGCCGGGCTGATCATTGCAGGCGTGACGCTGCACTTCCACGTGCCGGAAGGCTATACCCTGGCAGGGATGCTGGCGATTACGCTGGTGAGCTACCTGATTATCCGCAAAAACTACGGCTGGGCGATGGTGGGCTTTACGGTGACGGCGGTATATACCCTGCAGCTGCTCACGCTCAATGGCGAACAGTTTATTGTCGCCAGGCTGATTGATACCCTGATCGGCTGCCTGATTGCCTTTGGCGGAATGGTCTGGCTGTGGCCGCAGTGGCAGAGCGGGCTGCTGAGGCAGAACGCCCACGACGCGCTCGAAGCCGACCAGCAGGCCATTCGCCTGATCCTGAGCGATGACCCTCAGCCCTCCCCGCTGGCCTATCAGCGAATGAAGGTCAACCAGACGCACAACGCCCTGTTTAACTCGCTCAACCAGGCGATGCAGGAGCCGGGCTTTAACTCGCACTATCTGGCAGACATGAAGCTCTGGGTGACGCACAGCCAGTTTATCGTCGAGCACATTAACGCCATGACCACGCTGGCGCGCGAGCACACGATGCTGACGCCGGATCTGGCGCAGCGCTATTTGCAGTCTTGTGAAATTGCGTTGCAGAGGTGTCAGCAGCGTCTGGAGTATGACGCGCCGGGCGAGTCGGGCGACTCAAACATTCTGGAAGCGCCGGAAACGTTAACCCACGGGCCAATGAGCACCCTGGAGCAGCATTTGCAGCGCGTACTCGGCCATCTGAACACCATGCACACCATTTCGTCGGTGGCATGGCGTCAGCGTCCGCATCACGGGATTTGGCTAACCCGCAGGTTAAAGCGAACCGAGTATTAGCCTTTAACGATCTTCGCGACCGCGGCGGCAAAGCGGGTTAACCCGTCTTCGATGTCTTTGTCTTCTACCACCAGCGACGGCGCAAAGCGCATCACGTCAGGCCCGGCGTTGAGCACCATCACACCTTCGTGCGCGGCGGCGTGCAGGAAATCACGCGCCCGGCCTTTGTACTGCGGCTTCAGCTCGGCACCAATCAGCAGCCCCATCCCGCGGATCTCGCTGAACACGTCGTACTGCTCATCAATCTTCTGCAGGTGTTTTACGAACAGCTCGCGCTTCGCGCTCACGGCGTTCAACACCTCCGGCGTGTTGATAATGTCGAACGCAGCACCCGCCACGGCGCTCGCCAGCGGGTTACCGCCGTAGGTTGAGCCGTGAGAACCGACGTGGAACGCGGAGGCGATCTCCTGAGTCGTCAGGACCGCACTCACCGGGAAACCACCGCCAAGCGCTTTGGCGCTGGTCAGAATATCCGGCGTCACGCCGTAATGCATATACGCGAACAGATCGCCGGTACGCCCCATCCCGCACTGCACTTCATCAAAGACCAGCAGCGCCTGATGCTCATCGCACAGCGCGCGCAGCCCTTTCAGGAATTCCGGTGTTGCCGCGGTCACGCCGCCTTCCCCCTGAATCGGCTCGACCACCACCGCGCAGGTGTGGTCGTCCATCACCGCTTTCACCGCGTGCAGATCGTTAAACGGCACGTGGACGATGTCGGCCGGTTTCGGGCCAAACCCGTCGGAATACTTCGGCTGGCCGCCAACGGAGACGGTAAAGAAGGAGCGTCCGTGGAAGGCATTGTGGAAGGCGATGATTTTGGTTTTGTACGGGCTGTGGCGCGTTGTCGCGTAGTAGCGCGCCAGCTTAAACGCAGTTTCGTTGGCTTCGGTGCCGGAGTTCATAAACAGCACGCGCTCGGCAAAGGTCGCATCAATGATCTTGCGGCCCAGGCGCAGCGCCGGTTCGTTGGTGAACACGTTGCTGGTATGCCACAGGGTTTCGCCCTGGGTTTTCAGCGCCTCCACCAGCGCGGGATGGCAATGACCCAGCGCCGTGACCGCAATACCGCCCGCGAAATCCACATACTCTTTACCCTGCTGATCCCAGACGCGGCTGCCTTTCCCCTTCACCGGGATAAACTCAGCCGGTGCATAAATCGGCAGGATCACTTCATCAAATGTCGCGCGGGTAATTGCTGGTTGTTCAGTTGCCATGTCATGACCATCCATTTTTATGTCACAGTGATTGTGAAAATATAATCACAAAATATGCATAAAAAATCACAGCAAGGCAACAGATATTCAGCGATTGAGGAAATTTGCCAGCAGCGCGTGCCCCTGCTCGCTGAGGATGCTTTCCGGATGGAACTGCACGCCTTCGAGATCCCATTCGCGGTGGCGAATCCCCATGATCTCCTGCGTATCGCTCCAGGCGGTCACCTCAAAGCAGTCGGGCAGCGTAGACGGGTCAATCACCAGGGAATGGTATCGCGTCACGGTTAACGGATTATTGAGCCCCGTGAATACCCCGGTACCGGTGTGGGTTACCAGAGAAGTTTTACCGTGCATCACTTTCGCGGCGCGCACGATGGTGGCATCAAACGCCTGGGCAATAGCCTGATGGCCCAGACAGACGCCGAGGATTGGCAACTTGCCGGCATAGCGCTGGATAACATCCAGAGAAATACCCGATTCCGACGGCGTACACGGCCCCGGAGAAATCACGATTTTCTGCGGAGCCAGTGTCCCGATATCGTCCAGTCCGATCTCGTCGTTACGGCGGACAACCACCTCTGCACCCAGTTCACAAAAATACTGGTAAAGGTTCCAGGTGAAGGAATCGTAGTTATCAATCAGCAGAATCATGGCGGCTCCCGAAAAAAATGCCGCCCTATTCTACTCAGATTCCCGCGCTTCGCTCACTACTTTGGCAAAGATAGCGTTTAGCGCGGTTAAATCTCCCGTTGCGCCGCTTCGGTTAGCCGCCACCCACTGGTCGGGATCGATATCGCGCCAGTCCAGCGAGTAGCCCGCGTGGAGCGCCAGCTGCTCGAAGAAAACGCGTTGGGCAATACCGTTGCCGCGCATAAACGGATGCAGCATGTTGATTTCGCAGTAATAGTGGCTAACCCGGTCAACAAACGCCGCTTTCTCAAGACCCACGAGATACTTTTCGCTTTCCAGCGCCGCCATCAGCTCGTTGCCCATCTTCTCGATGTATTCGAAATGACAGAAAGGAATGTCGCCCTTAAAAATATCGTCGGTACGTAACTCGCCTGCCCGCTTCATCTCGCTGCGGTACAAATGGCGATGAATAAGGCACAGATGGGGCAACCCGGGCGCGGAAGGCCCAAGCTCCAGCGTCTCAATACGGGGCTCTGAGGGACCATTACCTTTTTCAAGGAGACAACTGGCCTGTAAATTGACGTTACGCTGCTGCTCCCAGAGACGGGATTTTTGCTTGTCGGTGAGTTTTTTCACTTAACGCCTCCCTGAATAGTCCGTTTGCCACAAGTATAAGCAGCAAAACGCGCTTTCGCAGGGAGGGTCATATGACGCGGGCAGGAGAAGCCCGCGTTGAGAAGAATTACGGCAGAACTTTTGCGGAGAGGATCACGACAGGTTTTGACGGCACATTCTGATACGGACCGACGTCGTGAGTAGGCACCTGAGAAATCTTATCGGCCACGTCCATTCCTTTGACGATTTTACCGAAAACGGCATAGCCAAAGTCACGCTGACCGTGGTCGAGGAAGGCGTTATCCGCCACGTTCAGGAAGAACTGGCTGGTCGCGCTGTCTTTGTCTGCGGTACGCGCCATGGAGATGGTGCCGCGCTTGTTCAGCAGGCCGTTGTCCGCTTCGTTTTTAATAGGCGGGTTCGGCTGTTTCTGCTGCATCTGCTCGTTGAAGCCACCACCCTGAATCATGAAGCCTGGGATCACGCGGTGGAAAGTGGTGTTGTTATAGAAACCACTGTTCACGTAGTCGAGGAAGTTTTTCACGGAAACAGGGGCTTTCTGGCTATTCAGTTCCAGCTCAATATTCCCGGCAGAGGTGGTCAGCAGTACGTGAGGGTCCCCTTTGGCTGCCAGCGCAGCAGGGGAAACGGCAGAAAGAGCAAACACAGCTGCGACAGCCGCCAGTGTTGATTTGAGCATGAGAATTCCTTAACAAAGCGCAGTATAAAAAGCGAATGGCTTGATTCTAAAGAGCAGTATGAACGGAGACCAGCCTTTTACCTAATTTTACGAAGTTGAAACAATTATTACTACGCAAACGATTGGTTACGCCGCCAATTAATGTGATTTAGATCACACTAAAACCTGCAATGACGTAATCATTGCCCTTAAAAGATAGGAATAGATCACTTTACCGACTAAAATCTGCCCGCTCTCAGCGCCCCCTGGGCGCTTTTCTTTTTCTGAACAGGCCAGACATGACTAACAGCAATCGCATCAAGCTCACATGGATCAGCTTCTTCTCCTACGCCCTGACCGGCGCGTTGGTGATCGTCACCGGGATGGTGATGGGAAATATCGCAGACTACTTCCAGCTGCCCGTTTCCAGCATGAGTAACACCTTCACCTTCCTCAACGCGGGGATCCTGATCTCTATCTTCCTGAACGCCTGGCTGATGGAAATCGTCCCACTGAAAACCCAGCTGCGCTTTGGCTTTGTGCTGATGGTTGCCGCCGTGGCGGGCCTGATGCTGAGCCACAGCATCGCCCTGTTCTCCGCAGCCATGTTCGTGCTCGGTCTGGTCAGCGGGATCACTATGTCGATCGGTACGTTCCTGATTACCCATATGTATGAAGGCCGCCAGCGCGGCGCGCGTCTGCTGTTTACCGACTCCTTCTTCAGCATGGCCGGTATGATTTTCCCGATGGTCGCGGCGGTTCTGCTGGCGCGCAGCATCGAGTGGTACTGGGTCTATGCCTGCATCGGCCTGGTCTACGTGGCGATCTTTATTCTGACCTTCGGCTGTGAGTTCCCGGTGCTGGGCAAGAAAGCGCAAACCACCGCAGAGCCCGTTGTGAAAGAAAAGTGGGGCATCGGCGTGCTGTTCCTCTCCATCGCCGCGCTGTGCTACATCCTGGGCCAGCTGGGCTTTATCTCCTGGGTACCGGAGTACGCGAAAGGTCTGGGCATGAGCCTGAACGACGCGGGTAAACTGGTGAGCGATTTCTGGATGTCTTACATGTTCGGCATGTGGGCGTTTAGCGTCATCCTGCGCTTCTTCGACCTGCAGCGCATTCTGACCGTGCTGGCGGGGCTGGCGACCGTG
Source organism: Enterobacter cloacae complex sp. SHL020 (assembly GCF_049236945.1). Lineage (NCBI taxonomy): Bacteria > Pseudomonadati > Pseudomonadota > Gammaproteobacteria > Enterobacterales > Enterobacteriaceae > Enterobacter > Enterobacter cloacae complex sp. SHL020. Next base: position 144,804 of record NZ_JBMKJF010000008.1, on the reverse strand, counting down.
CTGATGTACCTGTTCATCAACGGTTCACCGGAGCATATGCCGTGGTTCATTCTGACCCTGGGCTTCTTCTCCAGCGCCATTTATACCTCGATCATCACCCTGGGCTCCCTGCAGACCAAAGTGGCCTCGCCGAAGCTGGTTAACTTCGTCCTGACCTGCGGCACCATCGGCACCATGCTCACCTTCGTGGTCACCGGCCCGATCGTCGCCCACAGCGGTCCGCTGGCGGCGCTGCACACCGCGAACGGTCTGTATGCCGTGGTGTTCATCATGTGCTTCGTTCTGGGCTTCGTGACCCGCCACCGCCAGCACAACGCGGCAGCAGCGTCTCACTAACCCCTACGCCCCTTTGCGCTCGGCAGAGGGGCTGTTTCTGGCAAAACTTACCTCTTCTCCTCCGATATCCATCTGGATCCACGTCTGCGCCAGCTGCGTCGTGGCGATCACTCGTCCCTGACGAATCGACCAGCGCACCGGCACCTGGCAGCGCACCGCTTCAAACCCGCTCTCGGCAGGCAGGATAATCAGGTTCGCCGGGTTCCCCGTGGCAATACCGTAATCGCTCAGGCCGAAGGTCCGGGCGCTGTTATGGGTGATGAGACTCAGGCCGCTGTCGATTTGCGGATAGCCCATCATCTGACAGACGTGCAGACCCATATGCAGCACCTGCAGCATGTTGCTGGTGCCGAGCGGGTACCACGGGTCGAAGACGTCGTCATGGCCGAAGCAGACGTTAATGCCCGCTTCCTGGAGCTCTCTCACCCGGGTGATGCCGCGGCGCTTCGGATAGTCATCAAAGCGTCCCTGCAGATGGATATTGACCAGCGGGTTAGCGACGAAGTTAATCCCCGACATCTTCAACAGGCGGAAGAGCCGCGAGGTGTAAGCGCCGTTGTAGGAGTGCATGGCGGTGGTGTGGCTGGCCGTCACGCGCGGGCCGATGCCGGCCTCATACGCCAGCGCTGCCACCGTCTCGACAAACCGCGACTGCTCGTCGTCGATTTCATCGCAGTGGATATCCAGCGGACGGTCATACTTCTTCGCCAGTTCAAAAGCGATATGCAGCGACTGCACGCCATACTCGCGGGTGAACTCGAAGTGTGGGATCGCCCCCACTACGTCGGCCCCCAGCCTTAACGCCTCTTCCAGCAGCGCCGCGCCGTTCGGGTAAGAGAGAATACCTTCCTGCGGGAACGCGACGATTTGCAGCGTCACCCACGGGGCAACCTCCTGCTTCACCTCCAGCATCGCCTTCAGGGCGGTAAGCGTCGGGTCGGAGACATCCACATGGGTGCGGACAAACTGGATGCCGTTGGCAATTTGCCACTTCAGCGTTTTCCAGGCGCGCGCTTTGACATCCTCATGGCTGAGCAACGCCTTGCGCTCCGCCCAGCGCTCAATGCCCTCAAACAGCGTGCCGGACTGGTTCCAGTTCGGCTCACCCGCGGTCTGGGTCGTATCAAGATGGATATGCGGCTCAATGAACGGCGGGATAGCCAGCCCGCCGCGCGCGTTCAATACTTCATAACTTTCGGCGTGGGTGTCGTCCATCGGGGTGATGTCACCAAATCGCCCGTTCTCAATGGCGAGCTGCCACAGCCCTTCCTGACCCGGTAAACGAACATTCTGAACAAGCCATAACGGTGTCGTAGACATACCCTTCCCCTAAAAAACGCCGCTGATATTCAGGCGTATCGATTTTGGCAAAACCGCCCCTGATTTGTACACAAATTCAACGAGCGCGAAAAGCCTGCGATTTCCGCCACTTATAAAAATCCTGACAAATCAGTCGCATACCACCTAAGGAGTAGGCGAAGACGTATTTGATTTGCATCAATAAGCGCCCCTGCTGAATCGTTAAGGTAGGCAATAATAGAAAAGAAATCGAGGCAATAATGAGCAAAGTCAGACTCGCTATCATCGGTAACGGCATGGTCGGCCACCGCTTTATCGAGGATCTTCTCGATAAGGCCGATGCTGAGCAGTTCGATATTACCGTGTTCTGTGAAGAACCCCGCAAGGCGTACGACCGTGTGCACCTGTCTTCCTACTTCTCCCATCATACCGCCGAAGAGCTCTCTCTGGTGCGCGAAGGTTTCTACGAGAAGCATGGCGTAAAAGTGCTGGTGGGCGAACGCGCTATCACCATCAACCGTCAGGAAAAAGTGATCCACTCCAGCGCCGGGCGTACGGTTTTTTACGACAAGCTGATCATGGCGACGGGCTCCTATCCGTGGATCCCGCCGATCAAAGGCTCGGAAACTCAGGATTGCTTCGTCTACCGTACCATTGAAGACCTCAACGCCATTGAGTCCTGCGCACGCAGAAGCAAACGCGGTGCGGTTGTCGGCGGCGGTCTGCTGGGTCTGGAAGCGGCAGGCGCGCTGAAAAACCTCGGCGTTGAAACCCACGTCATCGAATTTGCCCCGATGCTGATGGCCGAACAGCTGGACCACATGGGCGGTGACCAGCTGCGTCGTAAAATCGAAAGCATGGGCGTGAAGGTTCACACCAGCAAAAACACCAAAGAGATCGTTCAGGAAGGTACTGAAGCGCGCAAAACCATGCGCTTTGCCGACGGCAGCGAGCTGGAAGTGGACTTCATCGTCTTCTCCACCGGTATTCGTCCGCGCGACAAGCTGGCGACCCAGTGCGGTCTGGCCGTGGCGCAGCGCGGCGGGATCATGATCAACGACACCTGCCAGACCTCCGATCCGGATATCTACGCGATTGGCGAATGCGCCAGCTGGAACAACCGCGTATACGGCCTGGTGGCGCCGGGCTACAAAATGGCGCAGGTCGCCGTGGACCATATCCTCGGCAGCGAAAACGCGTTTACCGGTGCAGACATGAGCGCCAAGCTGAAGCTGCTGGGCGTGGACGTGGGCGGTATTGGCGATGCGCATGGCCGCACCCCGAATTCCCGCAGCTATGTCTATCTCGACGAAAGCAAAGAAGTCTACAAACGTCTTATCGTCAGCCAGGATAACAAAACCCTGCTCGGCGCGGTGCTGGTGGGCGATACCAGCGATTTCGGCAACCTGCTCCAGCTGGTGCTGAACGCCATCGAACTGCCGGAAAACCCGGACGCGCTGATCCTCCCGGCGCACGCCGCCAGCGGCAAGCCGTCTATCGGCGTGGATAAACTGCCGGACAGCGCGCAGATTTGCTCCTGCTTCGACGTCACCAAAGGCATGCTGATCTCCGCCATCAACAAAGGCTGCCACACAGTTGCAGCCCTGAAAGCCGAAACCAAAGCCGGTACCGGCTGCGGCGGCTGTATTCCACTGGTCACTCAGGTGCTGAACGCCGAACTGGCGAAACAGGGCATCGAAGTGAACAACAACCTGTGCGAGCACTTCGCGTATTCTCGCCAGGAGCTGTATCACCTGATCCGCGTGGAAGGCATCAAGTCCTTTGACGAGCTGCTGGCGAAGCACGGCCAGGGCTATGGCTGCGAAGTGTGTAAACCGACCGTCGGCTCCCTGCTGGCCTCCTGCTGGAACGAGTACGTGCTCAAGCCCGAGCATACGCCGCTGCAGGACACCAACGACAACTTCCTGGCCAACATCCAGAAAGACGGTACCTATTCCGTTATCCCACGTTCTGCCGGGGGCGAAATCACGCCGGAAGGGCTGGTGGCCGTGGGCCGTATCGCCCGTGAATTTAACCTGTACACCAAAATCACCGGCTCCCAGCGTATCGGCCTGTTCGGCGCGCAAAAGGATGACCTGCCGGAAATCTGGCGTCAGCTGATTGAAGCTGGCTTCGAAACCGGCCATGCATACGCCAAAGCGCTGCGTATGGCGAAAACCTGCGTGGGCAGCACCTGGTGCCGTTACGGCGTCGGCGACAGCGTGGGCTTCGGCGTGGAGCTGGAAAACCGCTACAAAGGCATCCGTACCCCGCACAAGATGAAGTTCGGCGTCTCCGGCTGTACCCGAGAATGTGCGGAAGCGCAGGGTAAAGACGTGGGGATCATCGCCACCGAGAAGGGCTGGAACCTGTACGTCTGCGGCAACGGCGGGATGAAACCACGCCACGCGGACCTGCTGGCGGCGGATCTCGATCGCGACACGCTGATTCAGTATCTCGACCGCTTCATGATGTTCTACATCCGCACCGCCGATAAGCTGACCCGTACCGCCTCCTGGCTCGATAACCAGGAAGGCGGCATCGACTACCTGAAAGCGGTGATCATCGACGACAAGCTGGGCCTGAACGAGCATCTGGAAGCGGAGATGGCGCGCCTGCGCGAGGCGGTGATCTGCGAATGGGCGGAAACCGTCAACACCCCGGCGGCTCAGACGCGCTTCAAACACTTTATCAATAGCACCCAGCGCGACCCGAACGTACAGGTCGTGCCGGAGCGTGAACAGCATCGTCCGGCGACACCGTATGAACGTATTCCGGTCACGCTGGTGGAGGAAAACGCATGAGCCAGTGGATAAACATTTGCGATATTAACGACATCATCCCGGCCACCGGCGTATGCGCGCTGCTGGGCAGCGAGCAGGTTGCGATTTTCCGCCCTCGCCACGATGAACAGGTTTTTGCCATCAGCAATATCGACCCGTTCTTCGAGGCCAGCGTGCTCTCCCGCGGACTAATTGCCGAGCATCAGGGCGAACTGTGGGTCGCCAGCCCGCTGAAAAAACAGCGTTTCCGCTTAAGCGACGGCTACTGCATGGAAGATGAGAGTCATTCAGTGAAGCACTATGACGTTCGCGTGAAGGACGGCAAGGTGCAGCTGAAAGGCTAATCCCCCGCCTTTTCAATACGAAAAGCTTATGACCCCTTATGGGTAACGGCAGGAAAAACCGTATGTTTTGTACGATTCCTGCTGTTATCCTGACGTCAATTCTTACCCCCTCCATGAATGCTGCGAGGTAACGTCGTGGATCACCTGCCGATTTTTTGTCAATTACGCAACCGCGACTGCCTGCTCGTGGGCGGCGGCGATGTGGCTGAACGCAAAGCGCGCCTGCTGTTAGAGGCTGGCGCCCGACTGACCGTTAACGCCATTGCCTTCGCCCCACAGTTTGAGGTCTGGGCTCAGGAAGGGATGCTCACGCTGGAACAGGGAGAATTTAATGAGTCCCTGCTGGATACCTGCTGGCTGACCATTGCCGCGACGGATGACGATGAAGTGAACCAGCGCGTGAGCGATGCCTGCGAAGCGCGCCGTATCTTTTGCAACGTGGTCGATGCGCCGAAAGAGGCCAGCTTTATCATGCCGTCGATTATTGACCGCTCGCCGCTGATGATTGCGGTATCGTCCGGCGGACGCTCGCCGGTTCTCGCCCGCCTGCTGCGGGAAAAACTGGAGGCCGTGCTGCCGCAGCACCTTGGTCAGATTGCGCATTACGCCGGGCAGCTCCGCTCCCGCGTGAAGCAAACCTTCTCGACCGTTGGCGAGCGTCGTCGCTTCTGGGAAAAATTCTTTGTGAACGACAGGCTGGCGCAGTCGCTGGCGAATCAGGACACCAAAGCCGTTGAAGAGACGACCGAACAGCTGCTGAGCGAGCCGCTGGACCATCGCGGCGAAGTGGTGCTGGTGGGCGCAGGCCCCGGCGATGCGGGCTTGCTGACGCTGAAAGGGCTACAGCAGATCCAGCAGGCCGATACCGTGGTTTACGATCGCCTGGTCTCTGATGACATCATGAACCTGGTACGCCGCGATGCCGACCGCGTCTTCGTGGGTAAACGGGCGGGCTACCACTGCGTGCCGCAGGAGGAGATTAACCAGATCCTGCTGCGCGAGGCGCAGAAAGGTAAGCGCGTGGTGCGCCTTAAGGGTGGCGATCCGTTTATCTTTGGTCGCGGCGGCGAGGAGCTGGAAACGCTGTGTGACGCGGGGATCCCGTTCTCCGTGGTGCCGGGCATTACGGCGGCATCCGGCTGTTCGGCTTACTCTGGCATTCCGCTGACCCACCGCGACTATGCCCAGAGCGTGCGTCTGGTGACGGGCCATCTGAAAACCGGCTGCGAGCTGGACTGGCAAAATCTGGCCGCGGAAAAGCAGACGCTGGTCTTCTACATGGGGCTGAACCAGGCCGCGACGATTCAGGCGAAGCTGCTGGAGCACGGCATGGAGGCTGATATGCCGGTTGCGCTGGTGGAAAACGGTACGTCCATCAAGCAACGCGTGGTGAATGGTGTACTGACGCAGCTCGGCGAGCTGGCGCAGCAGGTCGAAAGCCCGGCGCTGATTGTGGTAGGTCGCGTGGTTGAGCTGCGCGATAAGCTGAACTGGTTCTCGAATCACTAACGCATATTCTTCCTTTGCGGAGTAGTCCTTATGCGGACTACTCCCCTCTTACCGCTGTCGATAACATACCGCCCCGAAGTGGAATTTCTCCCTTTATTCCCTTGAGTTACATCCAACTTTCGTTTTTAAGACAAGGAATGCGTATGTTCAAACTGGCAAAAGCAGCCGTTCTGGTTGGCCTGTTATCGACTCTGACTGCCTGTACCGGTCATGTACAGAACACCAAAAATAACTGCAGCTACGATTACCTGCTGCACCCGGCGATCTCCATTTCGAAGATCATCGGTGGCTGCGGCCCGGCGGCGGAGCAGTAAGCGTTTTTCAGGCGTAAAAAAAACCGGGATATCCCGGTTTTTTAGTTTTGGAGAGTGTGGTTTTTAGTCGGGTGGCGCTAACGCTTACCCGGCAAGCAGACTCAAGGCTTCGCAACAAACCCAATCGCTTCGTACACCGCTTTCAGGGTTTCGGACGCGCGCGCGCTGGCTTTTTCCGCGCCGTCTTTCATCACCTTCTGCAGGAAAGCTTCGTCGTTACGGTAGCGGTGATAACGCTCCTGAAGCTCGGTCAGCATGCCGGAAACGGCATCTGCCACTTCACCTTTCAGGTGGCCGTACATCTTGCCTTCGAAGTGCTGTTCCAGCTCAGGGATGCTCTGGCCGGTCACGCCGGAGAGGATATCCAGCAGGTTGGAAACGCCCGCTTTGTTCTGCACGTCGTAGCGCACCACAGGCGGCTCGTCGGAGTCGGTGACCGCGCGCTTGAGCTTTTTGACGACGGATTTCGGATCTTCCAGCAGGCCGATAACGTTGTTGCGGTTATCGTCAGACTTGGACATCTTCTTGGTCGGCTCCAGCAGCGACATCACGCGCGCGCCGGACTTCGGAATGAACGGCTCCGGCACTTTGAACACATCGCCGTAAATCGCGTTAAAGCGCTGGGCGATATCGCGGCTCAACTCCAGATGCTGCTTCTGGTCTTCACCTACCGGCACCTGGTTGGTTTGATACAACAGAATGTCCGCCGCCATCAGCACCGGATAGTCGAACAGACCGGCGTTGATGTTTTCAGAGTAGCGCGCGGATTTATCCTTGAACTGGGTCATGCGGCTCAGCTCGCCGAAATAGGTGTAGCAGTTCAGCGCCCAGCCCAGCTGCGCGTGCTCCGGCACGTGAGACTGAACGAAAATGGTGCTCTTCTCAGGATCGATGCCGCAGGCCAGGTACAGCGCCAGGGTGTCCAGGGTGGCTTTACGCAGCTTCTCAGGATCCTGACGCGCGGTAATCGCGTGGAGATCGACGATGCAGTAAATGCAATGGTAGTCATCCTGCATGCTGACCCACTGACGTAACGCACCCATGTAGTTACCAATGGTCAATTCACCTGAAGGCTGTGCGCCACTAAAAACGATGGGCTTAGTCATTATTCAATTCCTGATGTTCACTGTGTGAAAGCCCGAGTGCGGGCAACAAATCTTTGAAGTGGTCGAAGACCACATCCGGCTCACTTAATGTGATGGCTTCACCGTAGTTGTAGCCATAGGTTAATCCGACGGAAGGACACCCAGCCGCTCGGGCAGCCAGAATATCATTGCGCGAATCCCCGACAAAGAGCAGCTCTGCAGGCGTTAAGGATAATTTTCCTGCCACCAGCAACAGCGGTTCCGGATGCGGCTTTTTGTTCTGCACATCGTCGCCGCCCACAATCACGGAGAAATACTTCGCGATATCAAGCGCTTCGAGCAGCGGTGCAACGAACGGCGTGGGTTTGTTGGTCACCAGCCCCAGCGGGATGCCCTTCGCGTGCAGCGCGCTCAGCGTTTCCTGAACGTCCGGGAACAGGAAACTGCCCTCCTCGACGGTCTCTTCATAGAAACGATCGAACAGTTTGCGCAGAATCCGTAGCTGCTCATCCTTAGGGATATCAGCGTGGTCAACGCTCGGTTTCCCCTGCGCGGAACGCTGCGACGCGCGCTCCTGACGCGCCCACGTCAACGCGCGCTCCATCAGGACATCGGCGCCGTTGCCAATCCACGTTACCACGCGCTCTTCCCCCGCAACGGGGAGTTCAAGTGCATACAGCGCCTGGTCTACAGCGCTCGTTAAGCCCGGCGCGCTGTCAACCAGCGTACCGTCGAGGTCGAATGCCACACCCCGAATTGCCTGCAATTTATCCATGACTTACCTTCGCCAGCTCACGGCGCATTTCATCAATGACTTTTTTGTAATCCGGTTGGTCGAAAATTGCCGAACCTGCAACGAACATATCCGCGCCGGCTGCCGCAATTTCACCAATGTTATTCACTTTCACACCGCCGTCCACTTCCAGGCGAATATCATAACCTGACTCATCAATGCGACGGCGCACTTCTCGCAGCTTATCCAGCGTGTGGGGAATGAAAGACTGACCGCCGAAGCCCGGGTTAACGGACATCAGCAGAATCACGTCCAGCTTGTCCATCACGTAATCGAGATAGCTCAGCGGCGTGGCCGGGTTAAACACCAGGCCCGCCTTACAGCCGTTCTCTTTGATCAGCTGCAGCGTGCGGTCCACGTGTTCAGAGGCTTCCGGATGGAAAGTGATGATGCTGGCACCCGCTGCGGCGAAGTCAGGCACGATGCGATCAACAGGCTTCACCATCAGGTGAACGTCGATCGGCGCGGTAATGCCATAGTTACGTAATGCCTTGAGCACCATTGGGCCAATGGTCAGGTTAGGGACGTAGTGGTTGTCCATAACGTCGAAATGGACGACATCTGCGCCAGCCGCGAGAGCTTTGGCGGTGTCTTCACCCAGGCGGGCAAAATCGGCCGACAGAATTGAGGGAGCAATCAAAAACTGTTTCATCCGCTTCTCCTTGAAATGTGTTTACCGGCGGGCAAAACGGCTCAGGGGCGATAAAGAGCCAGAAGTTCGTCCACCTTTTTACGTGTGCCGCCGTTGCTGCTAATGCTACGCCGCACTTTGACCTGAAAATGCTTCGCGGCTTTGTACCATTCGCGCGTATCAGGCGTGTCGTGATTCGAAATTAACACCGGAATTCTTTTGCTGACCAGCTTTTCCGCCATCTCCGCCAGACGGGCCTGTTCGGCCGGGCTGAAGCTGTTGGTGTGATAAGCGGTGAAATTCGCCGTTGCAGACAGTGGTGCGTAAGGCGGGTCACAGTAAACCACCGAGTTTACGCCTGCCAGCTCCATACACTCTTCATAGGAGAGGCAATGAAACTCTGCGTTCTGCGCTTTTTCGGCAAAGTGATACAGCTCGTCCTGCGGGAAATACGGACGCTTATAGCGACCAAACGGTACGTTAAATTCCCCGCGCAGGTTATAGCGGCACAGGCCGTTGTAACCATGTCGGTTGAGATAGAGGAACAGCAGCGCTCTGCGGAACGGATCCTGACTCTGATTAAACTCAGTGCGAAACTGGTAGTAAACGTCCGGCTGATTATTCTCCGGCGTAAACAGTTTGCGCGCCTCTGCAACATACTCTTCGGTACGCAGCTTAACGATGTTATAGAGGCTGATAAGGTCGTTGTTGATATCCGCCAGGATATAACGTGAAAAATCGGTGTTCAGGAACACCGATCCTGCGCCCACGAAAGGCTCGATTAGACACTCGCCTTTTGGCAGGTGCTTTTTAATATCATCGAGCAGGGGGTATTTCCCCCCTGCCCATTTCAGAAAAGCGCGATTTTTTTTCATGCTGACTAACTGATTACACCTTCTCCGGCTGTGGAGAAAGCTCCGACAGCATCCTGCGCTTTAAACATTACTTCAGATCGGCCTGAACCTGATGAATCGGCTTCGCCCAGGGATTTTTTGCCTGAACATCCGCTGGCAGTGCCGCTACGGCACGTTTCGCTTCATCTTTGGACGAATAAACGCCGCTGACCAGCACATACCACGGTTGACCATTACGGGTCGTCTGATAAACAACATAGTCTTTCAGATTTGATTTCTTCGCCCAACCGTTGAGGTTGTCATAGTTAGACGAACTGCTCAGCTGCAGCGTGTAGTTGCTGGATGGCGCAGACTTCATCGAGCCAACGTTACCTGCAGTTTTACCTGCGGCGCTGCTGGAGGCTGTTGCCGTGGCTGCTGGAGCCGTTGCTGCAGGTGCCGCTGTGGTCGCCGTTGCTTTCGGCGCAGTCTGCGTGACTGGCGCTTTAGCAGGCTCGCTCACCGCAGCCGTTTCGGTGTGTTTCGGCTGTGCCTGTACGGCTTTCACTTCAGGCGCTTTTACGACTGCCTGAGGTTTGGTTTCACGCTTAGGCTCAATCACCGCCTGCTTACGTTCAGGACGCGTCGCAGTTTGCGTCTGGCGCGGTTTGGTTTCTGTCGCAGCCGTTTGTGGCTGAGCGTTACCACCGCGAATCGGCGCAACGGTTGCCGGCTCAGTTGGCAGCGTGGAGTTAACCACGACGTTATCAACCTGCTGCTGGTTCTGCGGCTGCGTCAGCGCATTGTTCAGATCTCCCTGAACTTCTACGCGCTGCTGGCCTTCAGGCGTAGCAGGTGCCTGACCCTGAGCAGGGGTTGAAGAAACGGGCGGCAGAGAAACATCCTGCGGCGCTGTAGTGTTACCTGCGGTCTGCTCTGCGGAAGTCGCACCCGGTGCAGGCTGTGCGCCATTCGCCTGATTGGTCGCATCGTTAGCGGACAGGTTGATGCTCTTCTCAGGGGAAGCTGTTTGCTCGGTTGAGTTCGTTGACGGTGCTTTGAGCGCGGAGCCAATGCCGACAATCAGCAGCACAAGCACCAGAACGCCCAGGCCCATCATGATGTACTGGCGGGAAGCCGGTTTCGGCGCAGCGGCTTTTTTACGTTTACGCGGGCGACGCTCTACAGGCTGTTCGTCCATTGAATCTTCTTCGGACTCATAATCCTCTTCTGCTCGCTCTTCGTGCGCGTTGCGGCTGCGCGAAGGGCGACGATCGTCTGCATCCAGATCAACATCGTCAAAGTTGATCTGCGGCTCGTTATCACGTTCTGAAGATTGACGAGAACGACCAGTACGACGATCGCTGGGATCGGGTTTCAGCTCGTCTTCTGGTTTGAATTCATCCATTTAACACCCCACTCAAAGGCTTATGCTAACGACTTTGCATTTCACCTGAAGCTAAACGACCACCTGCGACAGTGGCCTGACCTTTCTAGTTGTTACGCCTGCTGACAATCAGCGATAGCGCCAAGAACGACATCGTGCGGCACTCCGCCGCGCACTTCACTCTTCCCTATTGCAAGCGGGAGTACAAGACGCATCTCACCTGCCAATACTTTTTTATCGCGCATCATGTGGGGTAAATACGCTTGCGCCGACATCTCCTGCGGCCCGGTTACCGGCAAACCTGCACGTTCAAGCAGCGCAATGATGCGCGCCGTCTCTTCAGGTTTAAACTGCCCCAGACGTTCAGAGGTGCGCGCTGCCATGACCATACCAGCCGCGACGGCTTCACCGTGCAGCCAGTTGCCGTAACCCATCTCGGCTTCAATGGCGTGGCCAAACGTATGCCCAAGATTCAGTAAAGCACGTAAGCCCGTTTCACGCTCGTCTGCTGCGACAACTTCTGCTTTCAGCTCACAGCAACGACGAATGCAGTATGCCAGTTTAGCCTCATCCAGGCACAGCAGCGCATCCATATTCTCTTCAAGCCAGTTAAAGAACTCGCCATCAAGAATAATGCCGTATTTGATCACTTCCGCCAGACCCGAAGCCAGTTCGCGCTTCGGCAGGGTTTTCAGACAGTCGAGATCCACCACCACCGATGCGGGCTGGTAGAACGCGCCAATCATGTTTTTGCCGAGCGGATGGTTGACTGCCGTTTTGCCACCCACAGAGGAGTCGACCTGGGACAGCAGCGTGGTTGGGATTTGAATAAAACGGACGCCACGCTGATAGCTTGCGGCCGCAAAGCCGGTCAGATCGCCCACAACACCGCCGCCCAGGGCAAGCAGTGTTGTATCGCGACCATGCGGTTTTTGCAGCAATGCGGTAAAGACGGTATCCAGTACCTTCAGGCTTTTATACTGCTCGCCATCGGGGAGAATCACACTGTCGACTTTTACGCCCGCCTGCTCAAGCAGGTGGCGTACGCGGTCGAGATAAAGCGGAGCCAGCGTCTCATTGGTGACCAGCATCGCCTGATCACCCGCTTTCAGTGGTAAAAAGGAAGCTGGGTCGTTAAACAAACCAGCCGCGATGGTGATAGGGTAACTACGTTCCCCGAGAGTAACTGTAATCCTCTCCATGACGCGACATCCACCTTTAATGCTTTTACCCGCAGGCGAGTGTATATAAAGCCAGAATCAGTTGCTTTCCAGCATATGAATAATCTGGTTTGCAACCACTTTAGCGCTCTGGTCGTCAGTACGAATGGTCACATCGGCAATCTCTTCATACAGCGGATTGCGTTCATCGGCCAACGCTTCCAGAACTTCGCGTGGTGGCGTTTCAACCTGCAGCAGCGGGCGCTTTTTATCGCGCTGCGTACGTGCGAGCTGTTTCTCGATGGTCGTCTCAAGATAGACCACTACGCCACGGGCGGAGAGACGGTTGCGGGTTTCGCGAGATTTCACAGAGCCGCCGCCTGTTGCCAGAACGATGCCCTGCTTTTCCGTGAGTTCGTTGATCACTTTTTCTTCTCGGTCACGGAAACCTTCTTCGCCTTCTACATCGAAAACCCAGCCCACATCAGCTCCGGTTCGTTTCTCAATCTCTTGATCAGAATCGTAAAATTCCATATTGAGTTGTTGAGCTAACTGACGCCCAATAGTGCTTTTGCCGGCACCCATAGGCCCAACCAGAAAGATATTGCGTTTCTCTGCCATTTTATCGGTACTACTAAGACTATTCGTTAATGGTAATTCCCGCTTCGCAGACACCCAGCGTAGCAGGACATGAACTGAAACCTCATATGCAATAGAGCGAGAGTCAGACTAAAAATTATCTCAATACTCCGGCTTGTTTGGCAACTGATTAAATCACCGCGCCGGGCGCATAAGGTAATAAGACGTAAGTCCAACTCAAATCGGTACTCCTTGTATGCTAATTCATGCCCCACGTCAAACATCTGCAACAAACTGAATGCAAAATCATTGCGGGGATCGTTACCCGTCAGCGAATACCGACCAGACGTGGTGTAATAAACACCACTAGCTCGCGCCGTTCATTATCCTTACCATCGTGGCGAAAAAGCTGTCCAAGCCAGGGGATTTTTCCCAGCCCCGGCACGCTGTCACTGCCGGTTTTATTCTTCTGCGAAAAAATTCCGCCCAACGCCAGCGTTTCTCCACTTTTTACCTCCACCTGGGTTTCTATCTCCTGTTTATCGATCGCCAGCGTTTCGCCGTCAGCCTGCTGCAGAACCTGTCCCGGCATATTTTCACTGATGTGCAATTTCAGGCGCACGCGTCCTCCCGGTAAGACCACCGGTGTGACCTCCATTCCTAATACCGCCTCTTTAAACTCAACGGAGGTGGCGCCGCTTTCACCGCTTGAGACCTGATACGGTATTTCACTCCCCTGCTTGATGCTGGCCGGTTGCATATGCGAGGCCAGCAGCCGCGGGCTGGCGATGATATCGACCTGCTGTTTTTGCTCCAGCGCAGAGAGCTCCAGATCCAGTAGCCGACCATTGATCCGTCCGATGTTAAAACCCACGTGGCTGGTGGCGCTGGCGACGGAAAGATCGCTGCCCAGCGTGGTGAGCTGTCCAACCTTGCCCGCGTCGGCGGCGTCGGCGAGACTCCACTTCACCCCCAGCTCACGCAGGCTTTTTTCATTAATGGTCACAATATGCGCCGCCAGCTCGACCTGTTCGACGGGTATATCCATCTGAGCGGCCCAACGCTGCAGCGTCTCCACCACCGTCTGGTTATCCCGAATCAGCAGCCGGTTAGTGCGTTTGTCGAGAGACAAACTTCCCTTTGGGCTCAGGAGCTTTTCCGCGTCTTTTTGCAGCTCTCCGGCATCGGCATAGGACAAAGCGATGCTGTGAGACACCAGCGGCGCATCAAGCTGTCGACGCGTTCGCTCCTGTTCTGAACGTTCCTGCTGCTCACGCTGCCAGGCCGCGGTATGCACATAAAAAATGCCGCCCTCCTCTCGCAAAACAAGGCCAGCGCTGGTGACAACCGTCTGTAACGCTTGACGCCAGGGGACGCGCGTCAGGTTGAGCGAAAGCGTGCCGCCGACGTCAGGCGATACCACCAGATTTCGGTTCTCCTGTGCAACCAGGCTCTGCAGCACCTGGACTACAGGCACGTCATCAACCACCAGCGTGACCGGTTTTGGCGCGGCGGCCCACAGCGGATGGCTGAACGCCAGCAGCCACAGCATTATCCGTAAGTTCATTCTTATTCGTTCCTTCTCGTTGCCACGTCCATATTCCTGGTTCACATGTGTCACCCACATCAACAACCAGTTCCGTTTCATTGATGGCTGTTATCGTCCAGCCTGCCGGGAAGCGCTCATGCATTTTCAGGCGGTACCAGCGCTTTTGCCCATCCTGTAAAATGCCGATAGCCTGCTGTCCTCCCACCATGCCGCGGTAGCGCCACTGCGCCAGCTCGCCTATGGCGCAGGGATCGTCCGGCGGGCGAAACGGATCGCGCATGCCGGTCAATAGCAGCGCTGAGCAAACCAGCAAATATCGCGCGCTATTTCGCATGTTCCAGCTCCAGCCGCAGGCGCAACGCTGTACCTTGTGGTGCAATCGCGAAAGCGGCGATCTGCACATCCCGCTGCGCCAGCTGGGAAAAAAGCGCCGGGAGAGCCTGCCACTCCACCTCCAGCATCAGTTCCCCTCCGTTCTGCAGCGGCTTCCAGTGAACCAGCGTCGCGTTATCGCCCTGAAAATCGAGCGGAGAAAACGCCGTCAGCGCCAGTGTGTCCGTTGTTTCCGGACGAAACGGCACCTTTCTGACGGCAGGCCATAACGCCGCGTTCGTCCTTGCGTCCTGAATCAGCTGTCGCTGTCGTTCAGCACACTGCCTGTCTAGCGGTCTGAGCAAGGTGCCCCACGCGGCCAGTCCTGCCAGGAGACTCCCCAGACACCAAAAAAGCACCCGATACCAGGGACGGCTTTCGCACCAGCGTTCTAACAGGGTATCCATGCGTTACCCCTCGCTTTTAAGATGGAGGGTGAACATCCACCGCCCCTGGCTGTCCTGCCGAAGCTCACCCGCCGTTCCGGGCGTAAAACCCGCTATTTGGCCCAGCGCATCGCGCAGAGCAGACAGGGCTGACAGGGTTATGGCATACCCGCTCAGCGTCAGAGCAGGAGGCTGATAGCGAAGCTCTGTCAGCCAGACCTGTGAAGGAGTGGCGCGGGAAAGGGACTCCAGCACCGGTTGCCATGCGCGTCGTTGAAGGGTCTGCGCTGGCTTCTGCGCCTGTGAGGCGAGTGTCTGCCGGGAGGCAAGCGCGTGCTGCACGGTCTGCGTTCCCGTCAGCTCCGTTTGCAGCGCGTGCAGCCTCATAAGAGGGTTTATCCGCAGGCAGAAAATGACCGCGAACATCAACAGCACGGTGCCGACACACATTGCCCCCCAGAAACGCAGGCATCGTGCGCGCCGCTGCTGTCGCCAGGGCAGAAAGTTCATGATGCTCATCCGGGCACCTCGCTCATGGCCAACGCCAGCGCAACGGTATAATCAGCGCCGCTGTCCGGTAGCGGGGCATGGCAGCGCTCCAGGATTTCCCACGGGTCACGTCGGCTATCAAACAGCGCGATGTCATCCGGACCAAGCGCCAGCAGCGCCGCCAGCTCGGCCACGCTTTCGGCTTCTGTGGTAAAGCGGCGTCCCCACTGGTGACGCATCGCCCACAGCCACTGCCGATCGTCGCGCCAGGCGACGCACGTCGCTGGCGCCACGGCAGTAAGAAGATTCGCCAGCGCGCTGGCATCCGGCGTAATGGCCACCAGCCGCAAACGCAGCGTTTTCGCCAGCGCCAGTAGGGTGTCGACCTCGTTGTGTTGCGCGGCGGTCACCTGAAAGGTATTGCTGAAGGTATCCTGCGCGTAATCGAAACAGAGCGTATCGGCAGACATCTCCAGTTCGCGCGCGAGCGCCGCGCCAAGCCATGAGAGCTGCTCGCTGTCGCGCAGCGCAACGGTCGGACGGGGGAGCGACCGTTGCAGAGTGCGTGCTGCCGGGAAAGAGAGGAACACCCGATGGTAGTGCGGCAGCGTTTTCCGCCAGTCACGTAACGCATCAACCAGCTGTTCTGGCTGACAAATTTTGCCGTCACGACTGATGCCCTCGTCCAGAGGAATCGCCCACCAGCGGCGCAAGCACCAGCCCGACTTCTCCCGGGCCAGGGCGACGATCAGCACCCTATCCTGTTGAATATGAACGCCCGTTTGCCATCTTTTGAAAGCCATGCTTTACGATCTCCTTATCGCCCGTCGCCTTGACGGCTATATCAATGAATCAGGCTTGCCTTTATACTACCGCGCGATTGTTTAGAAACTGCCCAAGTGAAACCAAATGGGAAATCTCCGGTGAAGTTCGTAAAGTATTTATTCATCCTTGCAGTCTGTTGCATTCTGCTGGGAGCAGGCTCGATTTACGGTTTGTACAAATATATTGAGCCACAGCTACCTGATGTCGCCACGCTTCGCGATGTGCGCCTCCAGATCCCGATGCAAGTCTATAGCGCCGATGGCGAGCTGATGGCGCAGTATGGCGAGAAGCGTCGTATTCCGCTGACCTTAAACCAAATTCCACCCGTGATGGTAAAAGCCTTTATCGCCACGGAGGACAGCCGTTTTTACGAGCACCACGGTGTCGATCCGGTGGGGATTTTCCGTGCCGCGAGCATTGCGTTGTTCTCTGGTCACGCCTCTCAGGGGGCAAGTACCATCACGCAGCAGCTGGCGCGTAACTTCTTCCTCAGCCCTGAAAAGACGCTGATACGTAAGATCAAAGAGGTGTTCCTCGCGATCCGTATTGAGCAGCTGCTGAGCAAAGACGAAATCCTTGAGCTGTACCTCAACAAAATCTACCTGGGTTACCGCGCCTATGGTGTGGGGGCTGCCGCACAGGTGTATTTCGGTAAGCCTGTTGAGCAGCTGACCTTAAGCGAAATGGCAACCATCGCCGGTCTGCCGAAAGCGCCGTCCACGTTTAACCCGCTCTACTCGCTCGATCGCGCCACCGCGCGCCGTAACGTCGTTCTGTCACGTATGCTGAGCGAAGGCTACATCAGCCAGAGCGAGTACGACCAGGCGCGTAACGATGTGATTGACGCTAACTACCACGCCCCTGAAATCGCCTTCGCATCCCCTTACCTGACCGAAATGGTTCGTCAGGAGATGGTGAATCGCTATGGTGACAAGGCCTATGAAGATGGCTATCGCGTGTACACCACCGTCACCCGTAAGGTCCAGCAGGCGGCTCAGGAAGCGGTGCGGAACAACGTGATGGACTACGATATGCGTCACGGCTATCGCGGCCCGTCAAACGTGCTCTGGAAAGTGGGCGAAAGCGCGTGGGACAGTAAAAAAATCACCAGTACGCTGAAGGCGCTGCCAACCTATGGTCCGCTCCTTCCTGCCGTGGTGACGCAGGCCGATCCTCAGGAAGCCGTTGCGACGCTCGCGGACGGTACTTCCGTCTCGCTGCGTATGGACGGTATCCGCTGGGCGCGTCCTTACCGCTCGGATACCCTGCAGGGCGCAACGCCGCGTAAAGTGACCGATGCCGTGCAGACCGGGCAGCAAATCTGGGTGCGTAAGGTAGGCGAATCCTGGTGGCTGGCACAGGTGCCGGACGTTAACTCGGCCCTGGTCTCTATCAATCCACAGAACGGTGCCATCCTGGCCCTGGTCGGCGGGTTTGATTTCAACCAGAGCAAATTTAACCGCGCCACCCAGGCGCTGCGTCAGGTCGGTTCCAATATCAAACCGTTCCTCTACACGGCAGCGATGGATAAAGGCTTGACCCTCGCCAGCATCCTTAACGACGTGCCAATCTCCCGCTGGGATGCCGGTGCCGGTTCCGACTGGCAGCCGAAGAACTCCCCTGCGGAGTATGCCGGCCCAATTCGTCTCCGTCAGGGCTTGGGACAGTCGAAAAACGTAGTGATGGTGCGCGCCATGCGCGCGATGGGCGTCGACTATGCTGCAGAGTATCTGCAGCGCTTCGGTTTCCCGGCGCAGAACATCGTTCGCACCGAGTCGCTGGCGTTAGGCTCCGCCTCGTTTACGCCGCTTCAGGTCGCACGCGGGTACTCGGTGATGGCCAACGGCGGCTTCCTGATTGACCCGTACTTCATCAGCAAGATTGAAAACGATCAGGGCGGCGTGCTGTTCGAAGCGAAGCCGAAGATTGCCTGCCCTGACTGCGATATTCCGGTCATTTATGGCAATACGCCGAAATCCGACGTGCTTGAAAACAAGGACATGGAAGACCCTGCCGTGTCTCAGGAGCAGCAGAACGGCGTCGTGCCGCAGCCGCAGCTCGAGCAGGCTAACCAGTCTCTGGTGGCACAGACCGGCGCGCCGGAGTATGCCCCGCATGTGATCAACACGCCGCTGTCCTTCCTGATCAAAAGCGCGCTGAACACCAACATCTTCGGTGAACCGGGCTGGCAGGGCACAGGCTGGCGCGCAGGGCGTGATTTGCAGCGCCATGATATCGGCGGTAAAACGGGGACAACCAACAGCTCGAAAGATGCGTGGTTCTCCGGCTACGGTCCTGGCGTGGTAACGTCGGTCTGGATCGGTTTCGACGATCACCGCCGTGACTTAGGTCGTACAACGGCCTCCGGCGCGATTAAGGATCAGATTTCCGGCTACGAAGGCGGTGCGAAGAGCGCGCAGCCGGCCTGGGACGCCTACATGAAGTCCGTTCTTGAAGGCGTGCCGGAGCAGCCGTTAACGCCACCGCCGGGCGTGGTGACGGTTAATATCGACCGCAGCACCGGTCAGCTCGCCAACGGCGGTAATAGCCGCGAAGAGTATTTCATCGAGGGCACGCAGCCAACCACGCAGGCGGTGCACGAGGTGGGGACAGAGATTATTGATAACGGCGAGACGCACGAGCTGTTCTGACAACAAAGCAAAACGGCAACCTCTGGTTGCCGTTTTTGTGTTTGCTCCCTCTCCCGTGGGAGAGGGTTGGGGTGAGGCATCAGGCCACTACAGTCGCCCCTGCCCCTTCAACCATTCCCGTACCAGGAACAGCGCGCTCACGTTGCGAGCCTCATTAAAGTCAGGGTCTTCCAGCAGATCCATCAGGTGCGCTAGGGGCCAGCGAACCTGCGGCAGCGGCTCCGGCTCATCCCCTTCCAGCGATTCAGGATAGAGGTCTTCAGCCACCACGATATTCATTTTGCTGGAAAAATAGGACGGCGCCATGCTCAGCTTTTTCAGGAATGAAAGCTCATTCGCACCAAAGCCCACCTCTTCTTTTAGCTCGCGGTTTGCCGCTTCAAAGACGGTTTCACCCGGGTCGATAAGCCCTTTCGAGAACCCAAGCTCGTAAGATTCCGTTCCCACAGCGTATTCGCGGATCAAAATCAGATGATCGTCGACAATCGGCACAATCATCACCGCTTCGCGCGAAGAGGGGCGCATACGTTCATAAACGCGACGCACACCGTTGCTGAACTCCAGGTCCACACTTTCGACATTAAACAGGCGCGATCTGGCGACAGTTTCAACATTCAGAATGGTGGGTTTTTGTAGTGGTTTGCTCATCTTGATGGGTCTTAGCAGTGAGAACTGGCGTTATTGTGCGATACGCCGCACGGTTTCGGCAATGTCAATTGTTCTTTATTTACATTTATGCAACGTATTTGGGATCAATCCTCAATTCAAAACAAATGTCAAGAGGTTGAAATGTTTCCAGGAATTTGCTGATATCGCGCCATAACAGGCTTTGCTATCATCACCGGTCACTGGGATGCGCTTCAGAATGCTCAAGTTCGACTCCATACTTGCCGATAGCCAGCCACAGACTCTCATTCAATGTAAAGGTGCTACTGACTTTACCCTAAATAAATCGAGTTGTATGAAGGCGGCGACGCAGCGAATCCTCAGGAGCGTACATTAGTACGTGACTGAGGTGAGCGAGGAAAGCCAACGCACAGACAACTCGAAGTATGACGGGTATACACCTGTAAGAAGATAAGTAAGATGGGGAAAGCATGAGCACCATTTTGATTGTTCTCGCTGCTATGCTGGCCGGCGCGTTGGTTGCAGGGTGGTTGTACAGGCGCCGCGTACAGCGCCGTTATCGTCTGCCCTTTTTAAATGCATTTGCGGGTGCGAGCACGCGTAAACTTACGCAAGACGAGCGCGATGCGGTTGAAAACTATCTCGAAATCCTGAACCGTACTCAGCTAACGCCTGGGCCAACGGGAGCTACCGCTGCGCCCGTCGCGCTCAAGCTTAATGCGCAAAGTGATACCGTGCTCTGCGTGACTCGCTCCATCACGCGCTACGGCATCACCACTGATGACCCCAACAAATGGCGCTATTATCTTGATTCCGTCGAAGTGCATCTGCCCCCGTCCTGGGAGCAATACATTAATGACGAAAACAGCGTTGAGCTGATTCACACCGATTCGTTACCCCTGGTTATCTCGCTTAACGGCCATACGCTGAATGATTACCTTCAGGAAGCCCCGCGTTTTGCGCTGGAACGCGCAAGTTCAACGCAGGCGTCCATTCGTGGCGAAGAGACAGAGCAGATCGAACTGCTGAACATTCGCCAGGAAACGCATGAAGAGTATGCCCTGAGCCGCCCGGACGGCATTCGTGAAGCCATTCTGATCGTTGCTGCCTTCCTGCTCTTTTTTATCTGCCTGCTCACGCCGGATGTGTTTGTCCCCTGGCTGGCTGGCGGCGCGCTGCTGCTGCTGGCCGGCGGGCTTTGGGGTCTCTTTGCTCCACCGGCTAAAACCTCGTTGCGCGAAATCCACTGCCTGCGCGGGACGCCAAAGCGCTGGGGCCTGTTCGGTGAAAACGATCAGGAACATCTCAACAATATTTCGCTCGGTATTATCGACCTGATCTACCCGCGCCACTGGCAGCCGTGGATCGCACAGGATTTAGGGCAGAAAACCGATATTGATATCTACCTTGACCGCCACGTTGTGCGTCAGGGGCGCTTCCTGTCTCTGCATGATGAAGTGAAAAATTTCCCGCTTCAGCACTGGCTACGCAGTACGGTCATTGCCGGCGGCGCCGCGCTGGTCTTAGCCATGCTGCTGCTTTTCGTGCCGCTGGATATGCCCATTAAATTCACCCTGTCGTGGATCAAAGGGGCGCAAACCATTGAAGCGACCAGCGTCAACAAACTGGATGAAGCCGGTGTTCGCGTGGGGGACACGCTGCGCCTGAAGGGTACCGGGATGTGTAATATTCACACCCCGGGGGCGTGGAACACACGTCAGAGCTCGCCGTTCATGCCGTTCGATTGTTCGCAAATTATCTGGAACGACGCGCCGCCGCTGCCGCTGCCGGAATCCGAAGTGGTGAATAAGGCCACGGCTCTCACCCAGACGGTTAACCGCCAGCTGCATCCGAAACCGGACGATGATTCGCGCGTCAGCCCCGCGCTGCGCTCGGCCATTCAGAAATCAGGCATGGTTCTGCTGGATGATTTTGGTGACATCGTCCTGAAAACACAGGATTTATGCTCCTCTCAGGATGAGTGCATACGCCTTAAAAACGCCCTGGTAAACCTGGGGAACAGTAAAGACTGGGACTCGCTGGTTAAACGCGCCGAAGCGGGACGGCTGGACGGCGTTAACGTGCTGCTGCGTCCGGTGAGCGCTGAATCTCTGGATAACCTGGTCGCCACCTCGACGTCGCCGTTCATGATGCGCGAGACTACCCGTGCGGCTCAGGCGCTGAACAGCCCGGCTCCGGGCGGCTTTGTGATAGCAAGCGATGAAGGCAGCGACCTGGTCGATCAGCCCTACCCGCAGGTCGCGCTTTATGATTACCCAGCGCAGGAACAGTGGAGCCAGTTCCAGCGCCTGGCGCAGATGCTGATGCAAACGCCGTTTAGCGCCGAAGGGATTGTCACGAGTATTTATACTGATGCCAACGGCACTCGCCATATCGGCCTGCACCGAATGCCGGACAGCGCAGGACTGTGGCGCTACATCGGCACCTCTCTGCTGATGACCGCGATGCTTGCCGCCATTTTCTGGAACGGCTTTATGGCCCTGCGCCGCTACCAGCGCTCGCGCACCCGGCTTGCCGACATTCAGCAGTATTATGAAAACTGCCTTAATCCAAAGCTGATCCCCTCGTCTGAGAGCCTGATCTGATAACGTCGTCGCGCGACAAGATGTGCTACCCTGTCGCGCACGTTTCTTCTGGCTGGAGTTCCCCCTTATGCATCTTGATATCGCCTGGCAGGAGGTAGATACCGTTCTGCTGGATATGGACGGCACGCTGCTCGATCTCGCCTTTGATAACTATTTCTGGCAAACGCTGGTTCCAGAAACCTATGGCGAGCAGCAGGGGATCTCCCCGGCAGAAGCGCAGGCATTCATTCGTTCGCAATATAGCGCGGTGCAACATACGCTAAACTGGTACTGTCTTGACTACTGGAGCGAGCGCCTCGGTTTGGATATATGTGCCATGACCACCGCCCAGGGCCCGCGCGCCGTTCTGCGCGAGGATACCGTGCCCTTTCTGGATGCGCTGAAAGCCAGCGGCAAGCGCCGTATTTTGCTGACCAACGCGCATCCACATAATCTGGCGGTGAAGCTGGAGCATACGGGCCTGGCGTCGCACCTTGATTTATTACTTTCCACCCACACATTTGGTTATCCGAAAGAGGATCAGCGGTTGTGGCATGCGGTGAAGGAAGAGACGGGTTTGCAGCCAGAACGTACGCTGTTCATTGATGACAGCGAGCCCATTCTGGATTCTGCCGCAAGGTTTGGCATTCGCTACTGTCTGGGCGTGACCAATCCTGACTCTGGCCTGGCTGAAAAAAGCTATCTGCGCCACCCGGGACTGAACGACTACCGCCAGATGATCCCCTCACTGACCGTGAAGGAGGCGCCATGAAAGAAAAACCCTCTGACGGGGTAAGACTGGATAAATGGCTGTGGGCAGCGCGTTTTTATAAAACACGCGCCCTTGCCCGCGAGATGGTTGACGGCGGAAAAGTGCATTACAACGGCCAGCGCAGCAAACCGAGCAAGCTGGTTGAGCTGAATGCCACCTTAACGCTGCGTCAGGGCAACGATGAACGTACGGTAGTGATCAAAGCCATTACCGAACAGCGTCGACCTGCAGCGGAAGCCGTACTGCTTTATGAAGAGACAGCGGAGAGCATTGAAAAGCGCGAGAAGACCGCGCTGGCGCGCAAAATGAACGCGCTGACGATGCCCCACCCGGACCGGCGACCGGATAAAAAAGAGCGCCGCGATCTGATGAAATTTAAACACGGTGAGACTGATTAACCTCACCCGCACGAGAGATGAAAATGGCCCAACACGACCAATTACACCGCTATCTGTTTGAACAATTCGCCGTGCGCGGCGAGCTGGTCACCGTATCCGAAACCTGGAAACAGATTCTGGAAAACCACAATTACCCGCTGCCGGTGAAGACCCTGTTGGGCGAACTGCTGGTTGCCACCAGCCTGCTGACGGCGACGCTGAAGTTTGCCGGTGATATCACCGTGCAGCTGCAGGGTGACGGCCCGATGACGCTGGCGGTGATCAACGGCAATAACCAGCAGCAGATGCGCGGCGTGGCGCGCGTTCAGGGCGACGTGCCTGAAAATGCGGACCTCAAAACGCTGGTGGGTAATGGCTACCTGGTGATCACCATCTCCCCTGAGGAAGGTGAGCGCTATCAAGGCGTGGTGGGTCTGGAAGGCGATACCCTTGCAGCCTGCCTGGAAGATTACTTCATGCGTTCTGAACAGCTGCCGACGCGCCTTTTCATCCGCACTGGTGAAGTGGACGGTCAGCCTGCTGCGGGCGGCATGCTGCTGCAGGTTCTGCCTGCGCAGGACGCGCAGACCAATGACTTTGAGCACCTGGCGACGCTGACCGAAACCATTAAAGCGGAAGAGCTGTTCAACCTGTCGGCGACCGACGTGCTGTGGCGTCTGTACCACGAAGAAGAAGTGACGGTTTACGATCCGCAGTCCGTGGAATTTAAGTGCACCTGCTCCCGCGAGCGCTGCGCTGGCGCGCTGAAAACCCTGCCGGATGAAGAGATCGACAGCATCATGGCGGAAGACGGCGAAATTGATATGCACTGTGACTACTGCGGTACGCACTACGTGTTCAATTCGATGGATATCGCTGAGATCCGCAATAACGCCTCCCCGGCGGATCCGCAGGTTCACTAAACCTCTTTCCCCTCACCCTAACCCTCTCCCCTTTGGGAGAGGCTGGTGTGAGGGGCAAAAACCCCCGCTTAAGCTGAATCGTTTTCCTTATGTAACTCTTACGTAATTTTCTTACGTGTATGCGATTACATTCACATTCCTTCCGATAAAATCACCACTCTTTAACCTTTTCGGAACATTTTCCCCAACCAAAAAGCGATTCCTGCGATAATCCGCCTGCGCTGTGACTGGAGTCGCAGCGTTTTCCGTTAGTAAGGGTTTTGTCCAGATGCGTAAATCTATGAGCCCCGTCGCGGTTAACAACCTCAGAAAAACCCTACAATTTCAGGCAGTACATATTGGCTAAGGAGCAGTGATATGCGTGTTACTGGTTTAACCCCGCAAGATCTCAAGGCTTATGGTATTCACGACGTCCAGGAAATCGTCTACAACCCCGACTACGATACGCTGTATCAGGAAGAGCTCAATCCAGCACTGGAAGGATACGAGCGTGGTGTGTTGACGAATCTTGGTGCTATCGCCGTCGATACCGGTATTTTTACCGGTCGTTCGCCGAAAGATAAGTATATCGTCCGAGACGAAACCACCCGCGATACGCTGTGGTGGGCTGATAAGGGCAAAGGGAAGAACGACAACAAACCGCTCTCTCCGGAAACCTGGCAGCACCTGAAAGGGCTCGTCACCCAACAACTTTCCGGCAAGCGTCTGTTCATTGTCGACGCTTTCTGCGGCGCAAACGCCGATACCCGTCTCTCCGTACGTTTTATCACCGAAGTGGCCTGGCAGGCGCATTTCGTGAAAAACATGTTCATTCGTCCAACCGACGAAGAGCTGCAGGACTTCACCCCTGATTTCATCGTGATGAACGGTGCGAAATGCACCAACCCACAGTGGAAAGAGCAGGGTCTGAACTCCGAAAACTTTGTGGCCTTCAACCTGACCGAGCGTATCCAGCTGATCGGCGGTACCTGGTACGGCGGCGAAATGAAGAAAGGGATGTTCTCGGTCATGAACTACCTGCTGCCGCTGCGCGGTATCGCCTCCATGCACTGCTCGGCTAACGTCGGTGAAAAAGGCGACGTGGCGGTATTCTTCGGCCTGTCCGGCACCGGGAAAACCACCCTGTCTACCGATCCAAAACGTCGCCTGATTGGTGATGACGAACACGGCTGGGATGACGACGGCGTATTCAACTTTGAAGGCGGCTGCTACGCGAAGACCATTCGCCTGTCTGAAGAGGCCGAGCCGGATATCTTCCACGCGATCCGTCGCGATGCGCTGCTGGAAAACGTCACCGTGCGTGCCGACGGCTCCATCGACTTCGACGATGCGTCGAAAACGGAAAACACCCGCGTCTCTTACCCGATCTACCACATCGACAATATCGTGAAGCCGGTGTCAAAAGCGGGTCATGCCACGAAGGTCATTTTCCTGACGGCGGATGCGTTCGGCGTGCTGCCTCCGGTGTCTCGCCTGACGGCCAGCCAGACGCAGTACCATTTCCTCTCCGGCTTCACCGCCAAGCTGGCGGGTACCGAGCGCGGCGTGACGGAGCCAACCCCAACCTTCTCCGCCTGCTTCGGCGCGGCTTTCCTGTCGCTGCACCCGACGCAGTACGCTGAAGTGCTGGTGAAACGCATGCAGGCATCCGGCGCGCAGGCCTACCTGGTGAACACCGGCTGGAACGGTACCGGCAAACGTATCTCCATCAAAGATACCCGTGCCATTATCGACGCCATTCTGGATGGTTCTCTGGACGACGCCGAAACCTTCACGCTGCCGATGTTTGACCTGGCGATCCCAACGTCGCTGCCGGGCGTGGATACGCATATCCTCGACCCGCGCAACACGTACGGTTCTCCGGAGCAGTGGCGCGAGAAAGCGGAATCGCTGGCGAAGCTGTTTATTGAGAACTTCGAGAAGTATACCGATACCCCGGCGGGTGCTGCGCTGGTGAGCGCGGGACCGAAGCTGTAGGTAAAAGCAAAAAGGCAACGAAAGTTGCCTTTTTTAATGTTTTCTCCCTCTCCCCGTGGGAGAGGGTCGGGGTGAGGGCATCAGACCGCACTATCCCTCTTTCACCTGCCCCCGCGTCACCGGTACCGGCAGCCAGGCGCGAATGCTCAGCCCACCCCGCTCGCTGGTGCCAATCTCCAGCAGTCCGTTGTGGTTATCGATAATACGCTGAACAATCGCCAGGCCTAAGCCCGTGCCGCTGGTGCTGCGCGCGCTGTCGCCGCGCACAAACGGCTGGAACAGATGCTTACGCTGCTCGGGCTTGATGCCCGGACCGTCGTCTTCCACCTGGAACCAGGCGCGGTTGAGTTCAGACCCGCTGCTGACTTTAATCCAGCCATTGCCGTAGCGCGCCGCGTTGACCACCATGTTCGCCACTGCACGTTTGATGGAGAGTGGGTGCATACGAACCTGAATTTCACCCGCCTGCAGGTCGGTATCAATTTCACGCTCGTAGCCGCTTTCCGCCGCCACCACTTCGCCCAGGACCGCGTTCAGATCGGCCATCTCCATCGGCATCTCCTGCCCGGTGCGCAGGTAGTCAATAAACTGCTCGATGATGGCGTTACACTCTTCGATGTCCTTGTTGATGGACTCGGCAAGGTAACCGTCCTCTTCCCCCATCATCTCCGTCGCCAGGCGAATACGCGTTAGCGGCGTGCGCAGGTCATGGCTAACGCCCGCCATCAGCAGCGTACGGTCATCCGCCAGCTGCTTCACGCCTGCCGCCATATGGTTAAACGCGCGCGTCACCGAACGGACTTCCGAGGCGCCATACTCGCGCAGCGGAGGAGGAATTATCCCTTTACCGACCTGCAGCGCAGCGTGCTCCAGGTCGACCAACGGTCGGTTCTGTATACGGATAAATAGCCACGCGCCACCTATCGCCAGCAGCATAATCGCCAGGGTGTAGCGGAACAGCGGCGAGAAATCGCCCTGATGGATTTCGGTCAGCGGAACGCGCACCCAGATGTTGGGTGACAGCCAGGTTTTCAGCCAGACGACGGGCGAGCTTTTGTTGACCTCAACGCGCACTTCCGTTGGGCCGCCCAGCTGCTGCGCCATCTGCTGGCTGAGGAATTCGTAGTGCTGCGCCCAGCGCAGGCCAGCGTCTTCCGCCGCCTCGTTGGAGTAGAGCGAAATGCCCAGTTCACGGTAGATTTCACGGCGAAACGCCGGGGGAACGACGAGCTGCGTGCCGTCCTCCAGCTGCAGTTTATCGGTCATCAGCATACGGACTTCGTAGGCCAGGACCTTATTAAACTGCTGGAGGCTCGGCAGGATCGCAAAGTTCAGCACCACCAGATAGGTCGTCACCAGGCTGACGAACAGCAGGGTGACGATCAGCAACAGGGTGCGGGCAAACGAGCTACGCGGCGAGAAGCGCATTCGCCTCATGCTTTAGAGCCGTCCGGGACAAACACGTAGCCCAGACCCCAAACGGTCTGAATATAACGAGGATGCGCAGGATCTTCTTCCACCATGCGGCGCAGGCGGGAGATCTGCACGTCAATAGAGCGTTCCATTGCGGAGTATTCGCGACCGCGCGCCAGGTTCATCAGCTTGTCGCGGGAAAGCGGTTCACGCGGGTGGCTGACCAGCGCTTTAAGAACCGCAAACTCGCCGCTGGTGAGCGGCATTGGCTCATCTTCACGGAACATCTCGCGCGTGCCGAGGTTCAGCTTGAACTTGCCGAAGGCGATGACGGCTTCTTCCTGAGAGGGCGCGCCAGGCAGTTCGTTCGCCTGACGGCGGAGAACAGCGCGAATACGCGCCAGCAGTTCACGCGGGTTAAACGGTTTTGGAATGTAGTCGTCCGCGCCGATTTCGAGGCCCACGATACGGTCAACTTCTTCGCCCTTCGCCGTCACCATGATGATCGGCATCGGGTTGCTCTGGCTGCGCAGACGGCGGCAAATAGAAAGCCCGTCTTCGCCAGGCAGCATCAGGTCGAGAACCATCAGGTGGAAAGATTCACGGGTCAGCAGACGGTCCATCTGCTCAGCGTTCGCGACGCTACGAACCTGGAAGCCCTGCTCGGTCAGATAACGTTCCAGCAGCGCGCGCAGGCGCATGTCGTCATCCACGACCAGAATTTTATAGTTCTCTTGCATTGTGTGTACTCCCAAAGGTTCGGATAGTCTTTGTAACAGCGTATTCTAAAAAAGTGCACGTATTCGACCAGTTAATTCTGGTATAAATTCTAGTCGAAATTGTTACAAAGCATATTTAACAGCAGCTTATCTGCTCATTTCATCACATAAATCATTATTAATCCTGTCTGTTACACTGTGTGGTACGTATTGTGCGCAAGACAGTTAACCGGCAGGCAGCAAAGGCTTTACCATGAAAACGCCCCTGATCACCCGCGAAGGGTACGAAAAGCTCAAAAAAGAGATGGATTACCTCTGGCGCGAAGAGCGTCCTGAAGTCACCAAAAAGGTGACCTGGGCGGCAAGCCTGGGCGATCGCAGCGAAAACGCTGACTACCAGTACAACAAAAAGCGGCTGCGCGAAATTGACCGCCGGGTTCGCTATCTGACGAAGTGCCTCGAGAATCTCAAAATTGTCGATTACTCCCCGCAGCAGGAGGGCAAAGTGTTCTTCGGCGCGTGGGTGGAGATTGAAAACGACGATGGCGACACTCTGCGCTTTCGCATTGTCGGCTACGATGAAATTTTTGGTCGTAAGGATTACATCTCCATCGACTCCCCAATGGCTCGCGCGCTGCTGAAAAAGGAAGTGGGCGATCTGGCCGTCGTTCAGACCCCTGGTGGTGAAGCAAGCTGGTACGTCAATGAGATCGTCTACGTAAAATAGTCCGAGAGCGCCCTCCCCGGCTGGCATTTTGCCGTGTCAGCCCGTATAACTATCCCCTGATTTTTTTCGACTCAACAGATGATAAAGCCATGATGAAAGATTCGCTCTGCCGCATTATTGCGGGTGATATTCAGGCCAGAGCCGAACAGGTAGAAGCTGCCGTTCGCCTGCTTGATGAAGGGAACACCGTGCCGTTTATTGCACGCTATCGTAAGGAAGTCACCGGCGGTCTGGATGACACACAGCTGCGTAACCTGGAGACCCGTCTGGGCTATCTGCGCGAACTGGAAGAACGTCGTCAGGCGATCCTCAAATCCATCGGCGAACAGGGCAAGCTAACCAGCGAGCTTGAAAGCGCCATCAACGGCACCCTGAGCAAAACCGAACTCGAAGATCTCTATCTGCCGTACAAGCCGAAGCGCCGCACGCGCGGGCAGATTGCGATTGAAGCGGGTCTTGAGCCGCTGGCCGACCTGCTGTGGAACGAACCGTCCCACGATCCGGAAACCGAAGCGGCGAAATTTATCGACGCTGACAAAGGCGTAGCGGACACCAAGGCCGCCCTCGACGGCGCACGCTACATTCTGATGGAGCGCTTTGCCGAAGACGCCGCCCTGCTGGCTAAAGTGCGTGATTACCTGTGGAAGAATGCCCACATCGTCTCTACCGTCGTCGCGGGTAAAGAGGAAGAAGGCGCAAAATTCCGCGACTACTTCGATCACCACGAACCGATTTCCACCACCCCTTCGCACCGCGCGCTGGCGATGTTCCGCGGCCGCAACGAAGGCGTGCTCCAGCTCTCCCTGAACGCCGACCCGCAGTTTGACGAGCCGCCGAAGGAGAGCCACTGCGAGCAGATCATTATCGACCATCTCGGCCTGCGCCTGAACAACGCCCCGGCGGACAGCTGGCGCAAAGGCGTGGTGAGCTGGACCTGGCGCATCAAGGTGCTGATGCACCTCGAAACCGAGCTGATGGGCACCGTGCGCGAGCGCGCCGAAGATGAAGCGATTAACGTCTTCGCCCGTAACCTGCACGACCTGCTGATGGCCGCTCCTGCCGGCCTGCGCGCGACCATGGGTCTCGATCCGGGTCTGCGTACCGGCGTGAAGGTCGCTGTCGTTGACGGCACCGGCAAGCTGGTCGCCACCGACACTATCTACCCGCACACCGGCCAGGCAGCGAAAGCGGCCGTCGTGGTGGCGGCGCTGTGCGAAAAATACAACGTTGAGCTGGTTGCCATCGGCAACGGTACGGCGTCCCGTGAAACCGAGCGTTTCTATCTCGACGTGCAGAAGCAGTTCCCGAAAGTAACGGCGCAGAAAGTGATCGTCAGCGAAGCGGGGGCATCCGTTTATTCCGCGTCCGAGCTGGCGGCCCAGGAGTTCCCGGACCTGGACGTTTCCCTGCGCGGCGCGGTCTCTATCGCTCGCCGCCTGCAGGATCCGCTGGCGGAGCTGGTGAAGATCGACCCGAAATCCATCGGCGTGGGCCAGTACCAGCACGACGTGAGCCAGACTCAGCTGGCGCGCAAGCTGGATGCGGTGGTGGAAGACTGCGTAAACGCCGTCGGCGTTGACCTGAACACCGCCTCCGTTCCCCTGCTGACCCGCGTGGCGGGCTTAACCCGCATGATGGCGCAGAACATCGTCGCCTGGCGTGATGAGAACGGCCAGTTCCAGAACCGTCAGCAGTTGCTGAAGGTGAGCCGCCTGGGGCCAAAAGCCTTTGAGCAGTGCGCGGGCTTCCTGCGCATCAACCACGGCGATAATCCGCTCGATGCCTCTACCGTTCACCCGGAAGCGTACCCGGTTGTGGAGCGCATTCTGGCTGCCACCCAGCAGGCACTGAAAGACCTTATGGGCGACAACAGCGCCCTGCGCAACCTGAAAGCCGTTGATTTCACCGACGACAAATTTGGTGTGCCAACCGTCACCGACATTATCAAAGAGCTGGAAAAGCCGGGCCGCGATCCGCGTCCTGAGTTCAAAACGGCGACCTTTGCTGACGGTGTGGAAACCATGAACGACCTGCTGCCCGGCATGGTGCTGGAAGGCGCGGTGACCAACGTCACCAACTTCGGTGCGTTTGTCGATATCGGCGTGCATCAGGATGGTCTGGTGCATATCTCATCCCTTGCCGACAAGTTCGTTGAAGACCCGCACACCGTGGTCAAAGCGGGCGACATCGTGAAGGTCAAAGTGCTGGAAGTGGATCTGCAGCGCAAGCGTATCGCGCTAACCATGCGTCTGGACGAGCAGCCGGGCGACGCCAACGCGCGCCGTGGCGGCAATGGCGGAGGCCGCGAACAGCAGCGTCCGGCCGCGAAAGCGGCAAAACCGCGCGGACGTGATGCTCAGCCTGCTGGCAACAGCGCGATGATGGATGCGCTGGCGGCCGCGATGGGTAAAAAACGCTAAACCCTAACCCTCTCCCCACAGGGGAGAGGGAAGAATATCGTGCCGTAATATATGAAACCGATTGCACATCCATATTTAAACCACGAATTATCACCCCGTTAACAAATACTCTTCTTTTCGTTTTCCAGGCCATTCAGCAAATATTGAGCCAGGTCAAACAGGCCGTAAATTAATACCGCAAACAACATTCCGTCACAGTTTTAATATTGCTGATAAAAACTATTCTCATTATCATCCCATAGTAGATTATTTAACCTTTCGTGGAATCAGGCGTTATGCAATTCACTCCAGACAGTGCATGGAAAATTACCGGTTTTACCCGCGAAATTAGCCCGGCCTATCGGCAAAAGCTGCTGTCGCTGGGCATGCTGCCCGGCTCGTCATTTCAGGTCGTGCGCGTGGCGCCGCTGGGCGATCCGGTTCATATCGAAACCCGCCGCGTGAATCTTGTACTGCGTAAGAAAGATCTCGCGTTAATAGAAGTTGAAGCCTTATCCCGATAACAAGCCAGCGGTTTCAGTGAGTCTAAAAAAATGAAAAAGTTAACTATTGGCTTAATTGGCAATCCTAATTCCGGCAAGACTACGCTTTTTAACCAGCTGACCGGAGCACGCCAGCGCGTGGGTAACTGGGCGGGCGTGACGGTTGAGCGTAAAGAGGGCCAGTTCACGACAACGGACAACCAGGTGACGCTGGTTGACCTTCCAGGCACCTACTCCTTAACCACCATTTCGTCGCAAACCTCGCTCGATGAGCAGATTGCCTGCCACTATATTCTTGGCGGCGACGCGGACCTGCTGATCAACGTGGTCGACGCTTCCAATCTCGAGCGTAACCTTTATCTGACGCTGCAGCTGCTGGAGCTGGGTATCCCCTGCATCGTGGCGCTCAACATGCTCGACATTGCGGAGAAACAAAAGCTGCGCATCGACGTTGATGCCCTCTCCGCACGTCTCGGGTGCCCGGTCGTTCCGCTGGTCTCGACGCGCGCTCGCGGTATTGATGCACTGAAGCTGGCCATTGACCGTCACGCGGGTAATCGCGACATTGAGCTGGTCCATTACGCGCAGCCTCTCCTGCGCGAAGCCAATTTACTGGCACAGGAGATGGACAACAGCATGCCTGCAAAACAGCGTCTGTGGCTCGGCCTGCAGATGCTGGAAGGGGATATCTACAGCCGCGCCTACGCCGGGCATGCGGCAGATAAGCTGGACGCGACGTTGGCCCGTCTTAGCGACGAGCTGGACGACCCGGCGCTGCACATTGCCGATGCGCGTTATCAGGCCATCGCCTCGATTTGCGACGTTGTCAGCAACGCCCTCACGGCGGAGCCCAGCCGCTTTACGGCGGCGGTGGATAAAGTTGTGCTTAACCGCTTCCTCGGTTTGCCCATCTTCCTGCTGGTCATGTACGTGATGTTCCTGCTCGCCATTAACATCGGCGGCGCCCTCCAGCCCATTTTCGACGCCGGTTCCGTCGCGGTCTTCGTCCACGGGATTCAGTGGGTAGGTTACACCCTGCACTTCCCGGAATGGTTAACCA
The DNA here is from genome assembly GCF_049236945.1 of Enterobacter cloacae complex sp. SHL020. Classification (NCBI taxonomy): domain Bacteria; kingdom Pseudomonadati; phylum Pseudomonadota; class Gammaproteobacteria; order Enterobacterales; family Enterobacteriaceae; genus Enterobacter; species Enterobacter cloacae complex sp. SHL020. The sequence continues at coordinate 111,397 of NZ_JBMKJF010000008.1, read as the reverse complement.
TCTTCCTCGCACAGGGGATCGGCGGCGGTATCAACACCGTTCTGCCGCTGGTGCCGCAGATCGGCATGATGTACCTGTTCCTTTCGTTCCTGGAAGATTCCGGCTACATGGCGCGCGCGGCGTTCGTGATGGATCGTCTGATGCAGGCGCTGGGCCTGCCGGGTAAATCCTTCGTCCCGCTGATTGTCGGCTTCGGCTGTAACGTACCGTCGGTAATGGGCGCACGCACCCTGGATGCGCCGCGTGAACGTCTGATGACCATTATGATGGCGCCGTTTATGTCCTGCGGTGCCCGTCTGGCCATCTTTGCGGTCTTTGCCGCAGCCTTCTTTGGTCAGCAGGGCGCGCTGGCGGTCTTTTCGCTGTATGTGCTGGGCATCGTGATGGCTATTCTTACCGGTTTGATGCTGAAGCACACCATCATGCGCGGTGAAGCGTCGCCGTTTGTGATGGAGCTGCCGGTGTATCACGTGCCGCATCTGAAAAGCCTGACGATCCAGACCTGGCAGCGCCTGAAGGGCTTTGTGCTGCGCGCCGGTAAGGTGATTGTCATCGTCAGCATTTTCCTGAGCGCGCTGAACAGCTTCACCCTCAGCGGACAGGCGGCAGATAACATCAACGACTCTGCCCTCGCCTCCGTCAGCCGCGTCATCACGCCGGTTTTCAAACCGATTGGCGTGCATGAGGATAACTGGCAGGCGACCGTCGGGCTGTTCACCGGCGCGATGGCGAAAGAGGTGGTTGTCGGCACCCTGAACACGCTTTACACCGCCGAGAACATTCAGGAGCAGGAATTTAATCCGGCAGAGTTTCATCTCGGCCATGAGCTGCTGGGTGCCGTAGAGGAGACCTGGCAGAGCCTGAAAGATACCTTCAGCCTGAGCGTGCTGGCGAACCCGATTGAAGCGAGCAAAGGCGACGGCGAAATGGCGACGGGTGCCATAGGCGTGATGGGCGAGAAATTTGGCAGCGCGTCCGCGGCCTACAGCTACCTCATCTTTGTTCTGCTCTACATTCCGTGCATCTCCGTGATGGGGGCGATTGCCCGCGAGTCCAGCCGCGGCTGGATGGGCTTCTCTGTCCTGTGGGGGCTGAATATCGCTTACTCGCTGGCGACGCTGTTTTATCAAACCGTCAATTTCAGCCAGCACCCGCGCTACAGCCTGGTCTGTATTCTCGCGGTTGTGCTGTTTAACGCGATCGTGCTCGGTCTGCTGCGGCGGGCGCGCAGCCGCGTCGACATCGACCTGCTGGCAAACCGTAAAACTGCCGCGACCTGCTGCAACAGCCCGGCGGGCGACTGTCACTAAGGAGCAAACCATGGCATCGTTGATTCAGGTTCGTGACCTGCTGGCACTGCAAGGGCGAATGGAGGCGAAACAGCTGAGCCTCAGCCTGCATACGCCGCAGCCGATGATCGATGCCATGCTGGAAAGACTGGAAGCCATGGGGAAAGCCGTGCGGATTCAGGAAGAAGCGGAGGGTTGTCTCTCCGGCAGTTGTAAAAGCTGTCCGGAAGGAAAGGCCTGCCTCAGGGAGTGGTGGGCGCTGCGTTAACAAAGCCGGGCATCGCTGCCCGGCTTTATCGTATTACTTGTAGACGTCCGCCGTAGCGCGTACGTTTTTGGTCTGTTTTTCTGCGCTGGTGACGACGTAGTACGTTCCGCCCAGCTCATCCGCTTTCTTCGAAAGCTCTTTTCTCGCGTCCATCGGCGCGGTGGTGTCAGACGTAGAAATCTCACCAATTTTCGTCAGATTCATGCCGGCAACTTTATCTTTTTCCAGCTCTTTTGCCGCAAAGACGCCAAATGACAGTGACCCAATAACCAGAGAAGTGACAATACCTGTAACAAGTTTCATAGCCTGACTCTCCATAGGATTGTTGTTTTGATTATCGTAGGCAGAACAACCGCAACGACATCTGGAGTATGGTTGCGGTGTGTTATTTTTTCCAGGCAGGATAGAAAATAATCAGTCGAAACGTTGACTTAACGCAATCAGCGCTGAACAAAATTCCGTCGGATGAGAGATAAACGGGGCATGTGCGGCTTTGGCAATGATCTGCGATTCACTCTCCGGCCAGAGTGAATCCAGCAGCGGAACCACTTTGCGCGGCACAATTCCGTCGAGGTAGCCATAGATACGCAGGTGCGGCATCGTCAGGGCGGCCAGCGGCTCGCGCAGGTCAACCGTTTTCAGGAGCTCAAGACCGCCGTTAAGCACCTCAACCTCCGGCATCGGCAGCGAAAGCACGGTCTGCTTGAGCGTTCGGGCATCCTTACGCGCGGTGTCAGTGCCCATTGTCTGCAATGCCAGGAACCGCTCTACGGTCCGCTGGAAATCTTCGCTCAGCTGCTGCTGGAAGCCCGCCAGCACGTCAGGCTTGATCCCCGGCCACTCTTCCTGCGCGCTAAAACAGGGCGATGACGCCACCGTTACCAGCGCTTTTACGCGGTCAGGCTGCGACAGCGCAATCTGGCTCGCCACCAGCCCGCCCAGGCTCCAGCCCAGCCAGACCGCGTTTTGCGGCGCAGCGTCCAGAACCTGCTGCGCCATCTCATCAAGCGACAACGCGCCATACCCGCGGCTGCGGCCAAAGCCGGGTAAATCCACCAGATGCAGTGTGAAATGCGAGGCAAGTTCCTCACGTATGCAATGCCATATCTCCGCATTCAGGCCCCATCCGTGCAGCAGCACAAGATGGCAATTTCCTGTCCCTACGGTCTGCCACCACAGCGTCTTCATCAGTTACTGTTCTCTTTTTTCACATGGAGGTTGCACATGCTAACAGTACCCGGCTTGTGCTGGCTATGCCAAATGCCGCTGGCGCTCAGCGGGTGGGGCGTCTGCTCCGTCTGCACGCGATCGCTGCAATGGCGTATCGGGATCTGTCCACAATGTGGTTTACCGGCCACAAACCCCTCGTTGCCCTGTGGCCGCTGCCTGAAAAAATCCCCGCCGTGGAGCGCGCTGGTGGCGGTGGATGATTATGTCCCCCCGCTGAACAGGCTGATCCACGCGCTGAAGTTTTCCGGGCAGAGCTCGCTGGCACAGCCCCTTGCCCGCCTGCTGTTGCTGGCGGTTTTGCAGGCGCGACGTCAGCGGGCACTGCCGAGAATCGACATGGTGGTGAATGTCCCCCTTTACCAACGTCGTCACTGGCGGCGCGGCTATAACCAGAGTGACCTGATCTGCCGTCCCCTCGCGCGGTGGCTCGGCTGCCGGTATGAGGCCCGCGCGCTGACACGCGTTCATGCCACCGCCATCCAGCATCAGCTCAGCGCCCGGCTTCGCAAAAGAAACCTCAAAAACGCCTTTCGCCTTGAATTGCCGGTCGACGGTCTCCATATCGCGATTGTGGATGATGTCGTCACCACGGGCAGTACCGTTGCTGAACTTTCCCGACTGCTTTTGCGAAGCGGCGCCGCGTCGGTTCAGGTATGGTGTCTGTGCCGTACCTTGTAGCCCTTCTTCAATGGGCGTATGATTATACCCAGGTAATTTAGTCAACTATTAGGCCAAAGCTATGATCCGTATTTCCGATTCTGCACAAGCGCACTTTGCCAAACTGCTGGCAAATCAGGAAGAAGGGACGCAGATCCGCGTGTTTGTGATTAATCCAGGCACTCCGAATGCAGAATGTGGTGTTTCTTATTGTCCTCCGGACGCTGTGGAAGCGACTGACACTGCCCTTAAATTTGAACAGCTCACCGCGTACGTTGATGAGCTGAGCGCACCGTATCTTGAAGATGCGGAGATCGACTTCGTCACCGACCAGCTGGGTTCTCAGCTGACCCTGAAAGCGCCGAACGCGAAAATGCGTAAAGTGTCTGACGATGCCCCGCTGATGGAGCGCGTTGAGTATCTGCTGCAATCCCAGATCAACCCACAGCTGGCGGGCCACGGCGGTCGTGTTTCCCTGATGGAAATCACCGACGAAGGTTTTGCCATTCTGCAGTTTGGCGGCGGCTGTAACGGCTGTTCAATGGTCGATGTGACGCTTAAAGAAGGGATCGAGAAGCAGCTGCTGAACGAATTCCCGGAACTGAAAGGCGTGCGTGACCTGACCGAGCACCAGCGCGGCGAGCACTCTTACTACTAATTCAGCATCCGTCGCTATGCCCTCTCCCACGGGAGAGGGTGAAAACATCAAAAACGGTAACCTCATGGTTACCGTTTTGCGTTTACCTGCCATATGTTGACCTGCGTCTCATAATTCAAATTTACCCTCCCAGGGTGATTCTCAATCGCGCCATGTTACCCGTATCATTCTCGTGGGCACTCAGCACCCTTATAACAGCCGACTAAACTTAATGGTTTCGCAGGCATCAGTATGAGTGCCGTTACTTCTCTGTTCCCAGTTGGGACAATCGGAATTTGTCGTTGAAACAATGACGTTACCCATAACAATTAAAAGGCCAGGTCAATCATGCCATTAGTCATCGTTGCTATCGGTGTTGTGTTATTACTGCTCTTGATGATCCGTTTCAAAATGAACGGATTTATCGCTCTGGTTCTGGTGGCACTTGCAGTCGGTCTGATGCAGGGTATGCCGCTGGTTAAAGTTATCAGTTCCATCAAAGCGGGCGTCGGCGGCACGCTCGGCAGCCTGGCATTGATCATGGGCTTCGGCGCCATGCTCGGTAAAATGCTGGCGGACTGCGGTGGCGCCCAGCGTATTGCCACCACGCTTATCGACAAATTCGGTAAGAAGAACATCCAGTGGGCGGTGGTGTTAACCGGCTTTACCGTCGGCTTCGCGCTGTTCTATGAAGTGGGCTTCGTGCTGATGCTGCCGCTGGTGTTCACCATCGCAGCTGCGGCAAGCATCCCGCTGCTGTATGTCGGTGTGCCGATGGCTGCGGCGCTGTCCGTAACTCACGGCTTCCTGCCGCCACACCCGGGTCCAACCGCTATCGCGACCATCTTCCACGCGGATATGGGTAAAACCCTGCTGTTCGGTACGATTCTGGCGATCCCGACGGTGATTCTGGCCGGCCCGGTTTATGCCCGCTTCCTGAAAGGCATTGATAAGCCGATTCCGGAAGGTCTGTACAGCGCCAAAACCTTCACCGAAGAAGAGATGCCGGGCTTTGGCGTCAGCGTCTGGACCTCTCTGGTACCTGTGATCCTGATGGCGATGCGCGCCGTGGCGGAGATGATCCTGCCGAAAGGTCATGCGTTCCTGTCCGTGGCGGAATTCCTGGGTGACCCGGTGATGGCAACGCTGATTGCGGTGCTGATCGCGATGTTCACCTTCGGCCTGAACCGCGGCCGTTCAATGGATCAGATCAACGATACGCTGACCTCTTCCATCAAAATCATTGCCATGATGCTCCTGATCATCGGCGGCGGCGGTGCATTCAAGCAGGTTCTGGTCGACAGCGGCGTGGACAAATACATCGCTGCCATGATGCATGAAACCAACGTATCGCCGCTCCTGATGGCCTGGTCTATTGCCGCCGTTCTGCGTATTGCGCTGGGTTCTGCGACCGTTGCGGCAATCACCGCGGGCGGTATCGTTGCCCCGCTGATTGCGACCACGGGCGTAAGCCCTGAACTGATGGTTATCGCCGTCGGTTCCGGTAGCGTGATTTTCTCTCACGTTAACGACCCTGGCTTCTGGCTGTTCAAGGAGTACTTCAACCTGACTATCGGTGAAACCATCAAGTCCTGGTCCGCGCTGGAAACTATTATTTCGGTGTGTGGTCTGGTCGGGGTACTGCTGTTGAATATGGTGGTTTGACGCCACCAGGCAATAAAAAACCCGCCTCCTGGCGGGTTTTTTTATTACTACTTCCCGGCAGCTTTTCGTCGCTTGTCCAGATCCTTAATCAGCTTGTTCACCCCATCATCGGCAAACATCTTCTCAAGCGTTGTGGACAGCTTGCGACGCCAGTTCTTGTACTGATAGCTGGTGCCCGGGATGTTCACCGGCTCCGCCATATCAATCCAGTCTTCCGGCTGCAGGCCCAGCAGAGCGCTGTTGCTGTCGGCAATATAGCGCTGCAAACCACGATTGAGGGTCGCGGTCATCGACATCAATGACGCCTTATGTCCGGCACGTTTCGGCAGACACCCCTGCTTATGCAGCGCATCCAGCAGCCCCTGTTTGGAGAGCTCGCGATCCTGATACAGCCCGCGCAGAACCTCTTCATCAGGATACAGACCCAGCGTTTTACCGAGCGTCAGATCGCCGCTTTCCCAATAGCCACGAAGCGTAGGAAGGTCATGCGTCGTCGCGACTGCCATTGACTGTTCAGGGTACGCTTTCGGCGCGCGGAAGGTTTTCTCATGGTCGTTTTCAAAATAGAGCACTTTATAGGAGTAGACGCCGCTGTCGCGGAGCTTGCTGACAATTTCCACCGGCACGGTACCGAGATCTTCACCGATCACCATGCACTGATGACGCTTGCTTTCCAGGGCCAGGATCGACAGCAGATCGTCAACCGGGTACTGTACGTACGCCCCGCGATCGGCCGTTTCACCGTACGGGATCCACCACAGACGCAGCACGGACATCACGTGGTCGATACGCAGCGCGCCGCAGTTCTGCATGTTAGCGCGCAGCAGGTCGATAAACGGCTCGTACGCGCGCGCCGCCATGACGTGCGGATCCATCGGCGGCAGTCCCCAGTTCTGGCCGAGCGGGCCAAGGATATCCGGTGGCGCACCCACGGAGGCCTTCAGGCAGTAAAGCTCGCGGTCGCACCAGGTTTCCGCGCCGCCCTCTGCCACGCCGACGGCCAGATCGCGATACAGGCCGATCGGCATCTTATAGCCCTGGCTCACCTGCCAGCAGGCGGCAAACTGGCTGTACGCCAGCCACTGCAGCCACAAGAAGAAATCCACTTCATCGGCATTTTTTTTACAAAACGCTTTTACTTCAGGCGTGTCGACGGACTGATACGCTTCAGGCCAGACCGGCCAGCCCCAGCGCATTTCGTCCTCCTTCACCTGATACGCGTGCAGCGCATCAAACGCCGCCTGCCAGTACAGGCTCTCACCCTCCTGCGTCACAAACTGGCGGAACGCGGCCATCTGCTCATCGTCACGCTGCGAAAAGCCTTTCCACGCCAGGCGCAGCGCGGCCATTTTCAGCGCCGTGACGGTGGAATAATCCACCCACTCTGCGTCGCGCGCCTGCTTCAGGGCCTGCTGCGTGGTGCTGAGTTTCCACCACGCCTGCGCCTCTTTGCTGTTTTTGAAGTCATCTAACGCGTTAACGTCGATATAAATCACGTTCAGCCAGCGACGGGACGACGGGCTGTACGGGCTGGCGCTCTCCGGGTTGGCCGGGTAGAGGGCGTGGATCGGGTTGAGGCCGATAAACGCGCCGCCGCGCTCGCCCACATCCACTAGCATCTTTTTCAGATCGCCAAAATCACCGATGCCCCAGTTGCTGTCGGAACGCAGCGTGTAGAGCTGCACGCAGGCGCCCCACAGCTTTTTACCTTCGAGCAACGCCTGCGGCTCGTAGCAGCGTTTCGGCGCGACGATCACCCGGCAGTGGAAACGCAGGTCATCCTGGGTGAGCGTGAGGGTGTGATACCCCTCCGGCAGCTTCGCCGGAAGGTTTAACGTTTTGCCGCCGGTGGCGTGGCCTTTGTGCTGATGCCCCTCTTCGGTGGTAAGCAGCCAGCAAAACTCGCCGTGCCCCTCCACTGCCAGCGGCATCTTTTTGCCTGCGGTGAATACCTTCACGTTCGGCACCGGCGCAACCGACGCTTTCGCGTCGGTTTTGTGCATGGCGTCCAGCAAACGTCTTTTGGTGTCGGCGCCAATAGACTGCGGTTTGCCGTGAGCATTAATGTAACTGAGGCTGATCCCCGCCGCCTGCGCGGCGCTGTCCAGACGTTTACTCTCCATCGCGCTTCCTTAGCGTTTTGCCTGCCATATACGGGCCTGATAATCACGGATTGAACGGTCAGAGCTGAACATACCGCAGCGCGCAGTGTTCAGAATGCACGCGCGGGTCCACGCCTCCTGGTCGCGATACAGCACGTCGACCTGCTTTTGCGCTTCTACATAGGCCGTGAAGTCCGCCATCACCAGATACGGGTCACCGCCGTGTTTGTCCATGCTGTGCAGCATCTGGTCAAACGCGTGCTTGTCGCCGTCGCTGTATTTACCGCTTTCCAGCTCCTTCAGCACAGCGTCGAGCACTTTGTCTTTCTTACGCCATTTCACCGGGTCATAGCCTTTAGCCTTGATGGCTTTCACCTCTTCCACGGTGTGGCCGAAAATAAAGATGTTCTCTTCACCCACCTTCTCGGCGATTTCGACGTTGGCCCCGTCGAGCGTGCCGACGGTCAGCGCGCCGTTCAGCGCCAGCTTCATGTTGCCGGTACCGGAGGCTTCTTTCCCTGCGGTTGAGATCTGCTCGGAGATATCTGCCGCCGGGATCAGCATTTCAGCCGCCGAGACGCAGTAATCCGGCAGGAACACCACCTTCAGCTTGTCGCCCACTTTCGGATCGCTGTTGATCGCCGCCGCCACTTTATTGATGGCGAGGATGATGTTTTTCGCCAGATAGTAGCCCGGGGCCGCTTTCGCACCGAACAGGAACACGCGCGGGATGCGATCGGCCTGCGGGTTCTCGCGGATCTCTTTGTACAGCGCCAGAATGTGCAGCAGGTTCAGGTGCTGGCGTTTGTACTCGTGCAGACGCTTGATCTGAATATCGAAAATCGCATTCGGGTTGATCTCAATCCCGGTACGCATTTTCACAAACTCCGCCAGGCGAACCTTGTTCTCCAGCTTGATCGCGCGGTACTGCTCGCGGAACTTCGCGTCGTCAGCCTGTTTTTCCAGGTTGATGAGCTGGTCCAGATCGTTGGCCCACTCTTTCTTCAGGGTCTTGTCCAGCAGGCCCGCCAGCAGCGGGTTGCACTGCTTGATCCAGCGACGCGGCGTGATGCCGTTGGTCACGTTGTGGAATTTGGTCGGCCACAGCTGGTGGTATTCCGGGAACAGATCTTTCACCACCAGATCCGAGTGCAGCGCCGCCACGCCGTTCACCGCAAAGCCGCTGACCACGCACATGTTCGCCATGCGCACCTGCTTATCGTGAACCACCGCCAGCTTCGCCCAGACCGCCTTGTTGCCCGGCCAGGTTTTATCCACCAGGATTTTAAACTGGTCGTTAATCTTGTTGATGATCTGCATGTGGCGCGGCAGCAGCGTTTTCACCAGCTTCTCATCCCAGCACTCGAGCGCTTCTGGCATCAGGGTGTGGTTGGTGTAGGCAAAGGTACGGCTGGTGATGGCCCAGGCGTCATCCCAGCTCAGCTGATGCTCGTCGATCAGCACGCGCAGCAGTTCCGGGATCGCAATCGTCGGGTGCGTGTCGTTGAGCTGAATCACTTCGAAGTCCGGCAGCTGCGCCAGCTTGCGGCCCGCCAGATGATGGCGACGCAGAATGTCCGCCACGGAGCAGGCGCACTGGAAGTACTGCTGCATCAGGCGCAGCTTTTTACCGGCCAGGTGGTTGTCGTTCGGGTAGAGGACTTTGGTCAGCTTCTCGGCGTCGATGCCCTGCTGCTCGGCGCGCAGGAAATCGCCGTCGTTGAATTTGGTCAGGTTAAACGGATGGGCGTGCTTCGCCTGCCACAGACGCAGCGGCTGCGCCACGCCGTTACGGTAGCCGAGCACCGGCAGATCCCAGGCTTCACCGGTAATGGTGAACGCCGGTTCCCAGAGCCCCTGCTTTGTCACTTTCCCGCCAATGCCAACCTGGACATCCAGCTGCGCGTTGTGGCGGAACCACGGATAGGTATTGCGATGCCAGTCGTCCGGCGCTTCCATCTGATGGCCATCGGCAAACGACTGACGGAACAGGCCGTACTGATAGTTCAGACCGTAGCCAATCGCCGACTGGCCGACGGTTGCCATGGAGTCGAGGAAACAGGCCGCCAGACGTCCCAGGCCGCCGTTGCCCAGCGCGGGGTCAATCTCTTCTTCCAGCAGGTCGGTCAGGTTAATATCGTGTTCTTTAAGGACGTCACCAACGTCCTGATACCAGCCAAGGTTCAACAGGTTGTTGCCCGTCAGACGGCCAATCAGGAATTCCATCGAGATATAGTTCACGTGACGCTGGCCCTTAACAGGCTTTGCCACCGGTTGAGCATCCAGCTGCTCTGCGAGCGCACCGCTCACGGCCTGCCACCACTGGTGAGGCGTCATCTCGTTTGCAGCATGAAGGCCAAAACGCTGCCACTGACGCGTCAGGGCAGCCTGGAATTGAGCTTTGTTGAAGGTAGGCTGTGACATAGGGGATCGGCATCCTTTAGAAAGAAAACACAAGTTGGCGCTAGTGTGCCTGGCTCATTTCCCCTCTTCCTCCTCCCGTGGGGGATTAGACAGGGAGGAGTAGCGGGGATGAGCAGAAAAGTGTGATCGAGGCCACTCTCAGAGCATAGTTCGAGTGTGCCCGGAAGATAAAAAACTAACCGGGGAGAATGTCAAAGAAATGAAATGCAGTTTCGGGTGAAATTAATCCGTTCTGAAATGATTACTTACGTAGAATAATAAATTAGCCATCGGGTTACCTCTCAGGAGACTATTACTCTCACTCAACTTTACCCGCACTTTATTAAATTTGACGTCACTATACCTTTATGAAACCAGTTTCAGCGCAGCGGCAATGTATACAGACAAGCCAGCAGTGACGCGGCGTTACGGCCATTTCGAGAAAGTTCCAACATTTGCCTGAATGTTTTGTGACAGAGTGCAAATTCAGAACCACAAAACCCAGACATAACTTGCAATAGTTCTCTTTCTGTTCGACCTTATATCGTATTAATTACGAAGCCCAAAAAAAATAAAATCTCTCGTTCCCCACAGTGAAGTGAAACCTATGTTGATTCCGTCTAAATTAAGTCGCCCGGTTCGTCTTGACCATACAGTGGTCCGCGAGCGTCTGTTGGCTAAACTTTCCGGCGCGCATAATTTCCGACTGGCGCTGGTTACGAGCCCTGCAGGCTATGGAAAAACAACGCTCATTTCGCAATGGGCCGCAGGTAAGAGCGATCTTGGCTGGTACTCCCTCGACGAGGGCGATAACCAGCAAGAGCGTTTTGCCAGCTATCTGATTGCCGCCATACAGCAAGCCACCCATGGACACTGCGTCGCCAGTGAGGTGATGGTTCAAAAGCGCCAGTACGCCAGCCTGTCCTCCCTTTTCTCTCAGCTGTTTATCGAACTGGCCGAATGGCATCGCCCGCTTTACGTGGTGATTGATGATTACCATCTCATCACTAACCCGGTGATTCATGAATCGATGCGTTTCTTCCTGCGCCATCAGCCGGAAAACCTGACTTTAGTGGTGCTGTCACGCAACCTGCCGCAGCTGGGTATCGCCAACCTGCGCGTGCGCGATCAGCTCCTGGAAGTGGGCAGCCAGCAGCTGGCCTTTACCCACCAGGAAGCGAAACAGTTCTTTGACTGTCGCCTGACATCACCGATTGAGGCCGCCGAGAGCAGTCGGCTGTGCGACGACGTCGCGGGCTGGGCCACGGCGCTGCAGCTTATCGCGCTCTCTGCCCGGCAAAACAACAGTCCGGCGCATCAGTCTGCGCGACGCCTGGCGGGCATCAACGCCAGTCACCTTTCTGACTATCTGGTGGATGAGGTGCTGGACAGCGTCGATCCCTCGACGCGTAATTTCCTGCTGAAAAGCTCTCTGCTGCGTTCTATGAACGATGCGCTCATCGTGCGCGTGACGGGCTGTGAAAACGGTCAGCTGCAGCTCGAAGAGATTGAACGTCAGGGCCTTTTCCTGACGCGCATGGACGATCCGGGCGAGTGGTTTAGCTATCATCCGCTGTTTGGTAGCTTCCTGCGCCAGCGCTGTCAGTGGGAACTGGCGGTTGAACTGCCGGAGATCCACCGCGCCGCTGCCGAAAGCTGGATGGCGCAAGGCTTCCCGAGCGAGGCAATCCACCACGCGCTGGCCGCCGGTGATGCCAGCATGCTGCGCGATATCCTTCTCAACCATGCGTGGGGCCTGTTTAACCACAGCGAGCTGACGCTGCTGGAAGAGTCTCTCAAAGCCCTGCCGTGGGAAAGCCTGCTGGAGAACCCGCGTCTGGTGCTGCTGCAGGCCTGGCTGATGCAGAGCCAGCACCGCTACAGCGAAGTGAACACCCTGCTGGCGCGCGCCGAGCAGGAGATGGAAAGCGAAATGGATAGCACCCTGCACGGCGAATTTAACGCGCTGCGCGCTCAGGTGGCGATTAACGACGGTGACCCGGAGGAAGCCGAACGTCTGGCGATGGTCGCGCTGGATGAACTGCCGCTGGCTAATTTCTACAGCCGCATCGTTGCGACCTCGGTGCACGGCGAAGTGCTGCACTGCAAAGGCGACCTCACGCGTTCGCTCTCACTGATGCAGCAAACCGAACAGATGGCGCGTCGTCATGATGTCTGGCATTACGCGCTGTGGAGCCTGATCCAACAGAGCGAGATTTTATTCGCGCAGGGGTTCCTGCAGGCCGCCTGGGAGAACCAGGAAAAAGCGTTCCAGCTGATTCGTGAACAGCATCTGGAACAGCTGCCGATGCACGAGTTCCTGTTGCGTATTCGCGCTCAGCTGCTGTGGGCATGGTCGCGTCTGGATGAAGCGGAAAGCTGCGCCCGGCAGGGTGTGGATGTCCTTTCCAGCTTCCAGCCTCAGCAGCAGCTGCAGTGCCTGGCGCTGCTGGTGCAGTGCTCGCTGGCACGCGGCGATCTCGATAACGCCCGCAACCATCTTAACCGCCTGGAGAACCTGCTCGGCAACGGTCAGTATCACAGCGACTGGGTTTCAAACGCCGATAAGGTCCGGGTGATTTACTGGCAGATGACCGGCGATAAAAAATCCGCCGCCAACTGGCTGCGCCAGACGCCAAAACCGGAATTTGCTAACAACCACTTCCTGCAGAGCCAGTGGCGCAACATTGCCCGCGCGCAGATCCTGCTCGGTGAAGTAGAGCCCGCAGAGATTGTGCTGGAAGAGCTGAACGAGAACGCGCGCAGCCTGCGTCTGATGAGCGACCTGAACCGCAACCTGCTGCTGCAAAACCAGCTCTACTGGCAGGCGGGTCGTAAAAACGATGCCCAGCGCGTGCTGCTGGAAGCGCTGCAGCTGGCTAACCGCACCGGTTTTATCAGCCACTTTGTGATTGAAGGTGAAGTGATGGCGCAGCAGCTGCGCCAGCTTATTCAGCTCAACACGCTGCCGGAGCTGGATCAGCATCGCGCCCAGCGTATTCTGCGCGAGATAAACCAGCATCATCGGCACAAGTTTGCGCATTTTGATGAGAACTTTGTTGAACGTCTGCTGAACCACCCGGAAGTGCCGGAACTTATCCGCACCAGCCCGCTCACTCAGCGCGAGTGGCAGGTTCTGGGGCTGATTTATTCAGGCTACAGCAACGAGCAAATTGCCGGCGAGCTGGCGGTGGCGGCGACCACCATCAAAACGCACATCCGCAATCTGTATCAAAAGCTGGGCGTGGCGCATCGTCAGGATGCGGTGCAGCATGCGCAGCAGCTGTTGAAGATGATGGGGTACGGGGTTTAGGTTTAATGCGGCCTGATGCCCTCTCCCACAGGGAGAGGGGGAACGGCTTTTCAACACAACTCTAACTGCAAATTATTATCCTTAATCACCTGCATCACGCCCGCCGGCGGCATCACGTCGGTGTAGACCGCGTCCACCATGCTGATGCTGCCCATGTTCACCATCGCGTTACGACCAAACTTCGAATGGTCTACCACCAGCATCACGTGACGTGAGTTTTCAATAATCGCGCGCTTGGTGCGCACCTCGTGATAATCAAACTCCAGCAGCGAGCCGTCGCTGTCGATGCCGCTGATCCCGAGAATGCCAAAGTCGAGGCGGAACTGAGAGATAAAATCGAGGGTCGCTTCGCCGATAATCCCGCCGTCGCGGCTGCGCAGTTCGCCGCCCGCGAGGATGATGCGGAAGTCATCTTTCTGCATCAGGGTATTGGCCACGTTCAGGTTGTTGGTGACCACGCGCAGGTTCTCGTGATCCAGCAGCGCATGAGCGACCGCTTCCGGCGTGGTGCCGATATCAATAAACAGCGTCGCCCCGTTCGGGATCTGGCTGGCGACCTTGCGGGCAATGCGCTCTTTCTCTGCCGTCTGCGTCGCCTTACGGTCATGCCATGAGGTATTGACCGAACTGGACGGCAGCGCCGCCCCGCCGTGGTGGCGAAGAATACGGTTCTGATCGGCCAGGTCGTTCAGGTCACGACGGATGGTTTGTGGGCTGACGGCAAACTGCTCCACCAGCTCTTCGGTGCTGACGTATCCCTGTTTTTTTACCAGTTCGATAATAGCGTCATGACGTTGTGTTTGTTTCATCAATTATCCCTGAGAATTATGTTCGTTTTCGCGCATGGAGCGTGTCGGCAAAGGCCATTGCCAGCCCCACGGCCAGCCCGGCGACGTGCGCACCGTTGGCGATAGACATACCAAACAGATCAAACCATCCGGCAATTAGCCATATTAACGCAAAGGTTATTAATCCGCGCTGCAGATAGATGCCGCTTTCCGGATCGCGCTCCCCGCGAAGCCAGACGTAGCCCATCAGGGCATACACGACGCCCGACAGCCCGCCAAACCACGGCCCGCTAAACTTGTGCTGCACATAGCCGCTCAGCAGGGCGCTGATAAGAGTGATAACGATCAGCTTGCCGCTGCCCAGGCGCTTTTCAACGGCACCGCCGAGATACCACCACCAGAGCAGGTTAAAGAGAATATGCATCACCGAGAAGTGCATCAGCGCGTGGCTAAAGTAGCGCCAGACGTCAAACTCAAGAGACGGGTCATAGGGCCAGGCCAGGGCAATCATCACGCTCTGGTCGCCCACCACGTTCATAATAATGAAGACGATAATGCAGGCCGCCATCAGCAGCAGCGTAAACGGGCCGGCGCGTTCGCGGATGGTGGCGAGGAAGGGAAAACGGCTGTAGTGCAATCCGCTGTCGGTCTGCCCGGACTGCCAGCTGGCCGCCAGATAGCGCGGGTCGCCAGGGTTCTCAAGAAAACGCGCCAGCTCTTCATTTACGCGCGCGGCCTGGCTCTCATCGGCCAGCCAGACGTCGGTCTGGTTATGTTGCTGAATGGTCAGAATAACGCCCTGCGTCGCCATATAGTCGACAAACGCCTGGGCGACGCGCGGGTTGGTAAAAGAAGTGATCATCAACATGGGCAGCGGTCGCTTATTTCCACACAAAAGGGGACAGTATAGCGGGATCAGCGCTCAAAAGCGTATTCCACTTCTGCCGGGAAATGACGATGCCAGGCATCGAAGCCGCCGTCGACGCTGTACACCGCGTCGTAGCCCTGCTGAAGCAGATACTGCGCCGCGCCTTTGCTGCTGTTGCCGTGGTAGCACATGACCATGACCGGCGTCTCAAAGTCGTTATCGCGCATAAACGCGCCCAGCGTGTCGTTGGTGAGATGGAACGCGCCCGGCGTGTGGCCCATCGCAAAACTCTGCGGATCGCGGATGTCCACCAGCACCGCTTTTCCCTGGTGCATCTTCTGGTGGGCTTCTTCTACGTTAATACATTCAAACTGATCCATGGTGTTCTCTTTACAGTGGTCAACGACAAGATTTTACCCCGTAGTGTACGTCCTGGCGGCGGGTAAACGCCATTATGTTATCCATATCACTCTAAATTGTTTTTTTGATGTTACCAAAAGCGCGTTCCTTTGCTATTATGAGCGATATCGAACATTTCTGGGCTTTAACGAAAGTGCATGAGGGTGTTATGGAAACCAAAGATCTGATTGTGATAGGCGGTGGCATTAACGGTGCCGGTATTGCGGTCGACGCCGCAGGACGCGGTTTATCCGTGCTGATGCTGGAAGCTAACGATCTCGCCTGCGCGACGTCGTCCGCCAGCTCCAAACTGATTCACGGTGGCCTGCGCTACCTGGAACACTACGAATTCCGCCTGGTCAGTGAAGCGCTGGCCGAACGTGAAGTGCTGCTGAAAATGGCCCCGCATCTGGCGATTCCGATGCGCTTCCGCCTGCCCCATCGCCCGCATCTGCGTCCGGCGTGGATGATTCGAATCGGTCTGTTTATGTACGATCATCTGGGTAAACGCACCAGTCTCCCGGGTTCGAAAGGTTTGCGTTTTGGCTCAGAATCGGTCCTTAAGCCTGAAATCGTGCGCGGTTTCGAATATTCCGACTGCTGGGTGGACGATGCGCGTCTGGTGCTGGCGAATGCCCAGATGGTTGAGAAGAAAGGTGGCGAGGTGAAAACCCGCACCCGCGCGACCTCTGCCCGTCGTGAAAACGGCCTGTGGATTGTGGAAGCGGAAGACATCGATACCGGCGAGAAATTCAGCTGGAAAGCGCGCGGACTGGTGAACGCTACCGGTCCGTGGGTGAAGCAGTTCTTCGACGACGGCATGCATCTGCCTTCGCCGTACGGCATTCGCCTGATCAAGGGCAGCCACATTGTGGTGCCGCGCGTGCATACCCAGAAGCAGGCCTACATTCTGCAGAACGAAGACAAGCGCATCGTGTTTGTGATCCCGTGGATGGACGAATTCTCGATCATCGGCACCACCGACGTGGAGTACAAAGGCGATCCGAAGAACGTCGAGATTGACGAGAGCGAAGTGAGCTACCTGCTCAACGTGTATAACGCGCACTTTAAGAAACAGCTGTCGCGCGACGACGTGGTCTGGACCTACTCCGGCGTGCGTCCGCTGTGCGATGACGAATCTGACTCACCGCAGGCCATCACCCGCGACTATACGCTCGATATTCACGACGTAGACGGCCAGGCGCCGCTGCTTTCCGTGTTTGGCGGCAAGCTGACCACCTACCGCAAGCTGGCCGAGCACGCGCTGGAAAAACTGGCGCCGTACTATAAAGGCATTGGCCCGGCATGGACCAAAGGCGCGGTACTGCCCGGCGGTGATATCGGCGATAATCGCGATGATTACGCCGCGAAGCTGCGCCGTCGCTTCCCGTTCATCACCGAAGGGATGGCGCGCCACTATGCCCGCACCTACGGCAGCAATACCGAACTGTTCCTGGCCGACGCGAAGGACATTGCGGATCTGGGCGAGCATTTCGGCCACGAGCTGTACGAAGCCGAGCTGCGCTACCTGGTTGAGCACGAGTGGGTTCGTCGTCTGGATGATGCTATCTGGCGTCGTACCAAAGAAGGGATGTGGCTCAACGCCGAGCAACAGTCTCGCGTGGCGCAGTGGTTACAGCAAAATGCGGGGAAGCGTGAGCTGTCGCTGGCGTCGTAATACGATCGGTGCGGGCTGATGCCCTCACCCTGCCCCTCTCCCACAGGGAGAGGGAACAAACGCTAAAAACGGCAACCGGGGTTGCCGTTTTGCTTTTACAACCTCACCGGATCAATATGCCAGATCGTCTCGGCATACTCCTTGATGGTCCTGTCGGACGAGAAATACCCCATATTGGCGATGTTATGCATCGCGACACTGGTCCACTTCTCCTGCTGACGATACAGTTCGTCCACCCTGTCCTGACAATCCACGTAGCTGCGATAATCCGCCAGCACCTGGTAGTGATCGCCAAAGTTAATCAGCGAATCCACCAGATCGCGATAGCGGCTCGGTTCATCCGGGCTAAACACGCCGGTCGCGATCTGCGTCAGCACCTGGCGTAACTCTTCATCCTCTTCGTAATATTGACGTGGCGAGTAGCCTTTCCTGCGCAGCGCTTCCACCTCTTCCGTCGTATTACCGAAGATAAAGATATTTTCTTCGCCCACGTGCTCCAGCATCTCGACATTCGCCCCGTCAAGCGTACCGATGGTCAGCGCGCCGTTAAGAGCAAACTTCATGTTACTGGTGCCGGATGCTTCCGTACCCGCCGTAGAAATCTGCTCAGAGAGATCCGCCGCCGGGATGATCATCTGCGCCAGGCTTACGCTGTAGTTCGGAATGAACACCACCTTCAGCTTGTCGCCAATATCTGGATCCTGGTTAACCACCTTCGCCACATCGTTGATGAGATGAATGATGTGCTTCGCCATGTAGTAGGCAGAGGCCGCCTTACCGGCGAAGATCTTCACGCGCGGTACCCATTCGGCCGTTGGATCGGCCTTGATGCGGTTGTAATGGGTGATCACGTGCAGCACGTTCATCAGCTGACGCTTGTATTCGTGGATGCGTTTGATCTGAACGTCGAACAGCGCTTTCGGGTTGGCCACCACGTTGAGGTGCATCGCCAGCCAGACCGCCAGACGCTTTTTGTTCAGCAGCTTGGCTTCGCGCACGGCTTTGTTCACCGTCGGGAAATCAATATGCTGTTCCAGCTCGCTCAGCTGGCTCAAATCGGTACGCCAGGTACGACCAATATTCTCGTCCAGCACCTCAGAGAGCGGCTGGTTGGCCAGCGCCAGCCAGCGGCGCGGCGTGACCCCGTTGGTCACGTTACAGAACCGCGTCGGGAAGATTTTCGCGAAGTCCGCAAACAGCGACTGCACCATCAGGTTCGAGTGGAGCTCGGACACGCCGTTGACCTTGTGGCTGATGACGACCGCCAGCCAGGCCATGCGCACGCGGCGCCCGTTCGACTCATCAATGATGGACGCGCGGCTCAGCAGCCCGGTATCGTTCGGGTACTGCTCCTGCAGGGTCTTAAGGAAGTAGTCGTTAATCTCAAAGATAATCTGCAGATGGCGCGGCAGAATTTTGCCGAGCATGTCCACCGGCCACGTTTCCAGCGCTTCGCTCATCAGCGTGTGGTTGGTGTAGGAGAACACCTGACAGGTCACTTCAAACGCGTCATCCCAGCTGAACTTATGCTCGTCGATCAGCAGGCGCATTAGCTCCGGAATAGAGAGCACCGGGTGGGTGTCGTTAAGGTGGATCGCGGTTTTCTCCGCCAGGTTGGCGTAGGTTTTGTGCAGCTGATGGTGGCGGCTGAGGATATCCTGAATCGTCGAGGAGACGAGGAAATACTCCTGACGCAGGCGCAGTTCGCGGCCGGAGTAGGTCGAGTCATCCGGGTACAGCACGCGGGACACGTTCTCGGAGTGGTTTTTGTCTTCCACCGCCGCAAAGTAGTCACCCTGGTTAAATTTACCGAGGTTGATTTCGCTACTGGCCTGGGCGCTCCACAGGCGCAGCGTGTTGGTGGCATCGGTGTCATAGCCGGGGATAATCTGGTCGTAGGCCACGGCCAGGATCTCTTCCGTTTCGACCCAGCGGGATTTTTTGCCTTCCTGCTGAATACGTCCGCCAAATCGCACCTTGTAGCGCGTATTGTGGCGCTTAAACTCCCACGGGTTGCCGTACTCCAGCCAGTAGTCCGGGGACTCTTTCTGACGCCCGTCGACGATGTTCTGTTTGAACATACCGTAGTCGTAGCGAATACCGTAGCCGCGGCCCGGCAGCGCCAGCGTCGCCAGCGAGTCGAGGAAGCAGGCGGCGAGACGCCCCAGACCGCCGTTGCCGAGGCCCGGGTCGTTCTCTTCGTCTATCAGCTCTTCTAAATCTAACCCCATCTCTTCCAGGGCGGTTTTGACGTCGTCATAAATACCGAGCGACAACAGCGCGTTGGAAAGCGTGCGGCCAATCAAAAATTCCATCGACAGGTAGTAAACCTGACGCGTTTCCTGCGAGAGCTGGGCGCGGTTTGAGCGCAGCCAGCGTTCAACTAAGCGGTCACGCACCGCAAACAGGGTGGCGTTCAGCCACTCGTGTTTGTTGGCGATAACCGGATCTTTCCCGATGGTGAACATCAGCTTGTAGGCGATGGAGTGCTTTAACGCCTCAACGCTGAGCGTGGGTGAAGAGTAGCTAAATGGAGCGTTCATATCAGTAACTTCGCCTCGTTACATCAAGCGTTGATAGAGATCGCGGTATGACTGCGCCGCGACGTGCCAGCTAAAGTCCATGGACATCGCCTGACGCTGAACGTAACGCCAGAGCGATGGACGGGACCACAAGACGAAAGCACGCCGAATCGCCCGAAGCAGCGACCAGGCATTACTGTCCTCAAAGACAAACCCGCTGGCGATACCGTCCGCCAGGTTTTCCAGAGAGCTATCGGATACGGTATCCGCCAGTCCGCCCGTGCGGCGCACCAGCGGCAGCGTGCCGTATTTCAGGCCGTAAAGCTGCGTCAGGCCGCAGGGTTCGAAACGGCTCGGCACCAGGATGACGTCCGCGCCGCCCATGATGCGGTGCGAGAACGCTTCGTGGTAGCCAATCTGCACGCCCACCTGTCCCGGATGTTCCGCGGCGGCGGCAAGGAAACCTTCCTGCAGCACCGGGTCGCCCGCGCCGAGCAGCGCCAGCTGTCCGCCCTGCTCCAGTAAACCGGGCAGCGCCTCCAGCACCAGATCCAGCCCTTTCTGGCTGGTCAGGCGGCTGACCACCGCGAAGAGCGGCACTTTGTCGTTAACCTTCAGGCCCATCGCAATCTGCAGCTGGCGTTTGTTTTCCGCTTTATCTTCCACGGAATCACGGCCATAGCGCGCCGCCAGCAGGAGATCGGTTTCCGGGCTCCAGATTTGTTCATCCACGCCGTTCAGAATGCCCGACAGGCGGCCTTCGCGGTGGCGCTGTTGCAGCAACCCTTCCATGCCGTAGCCAAACTCCGGCTGGGTGATCTCACGCGCGTAGGTTGGGCTCACCGCCGTGATGTGATCGGCGTAGTACAGCCCGGCTTTCAGGAACGAGATCTGCCCGTTAAATTCCAGTCCGTGCATGTTATAGAACGATAATGGCAGATCGATTTCACTCATGTGATGGGCATAGTACATCCCCTGATACGCCAGGTTATGCACGGTAAAGACCGATTTCGCCGGGTGGCCGCGCGCGGCGAGATACGCCGGGGCAAGCCCGGCGTGCCAGTCGTGCGCGTGCACCACATCCGGACGCCAGAACGGATCCAGCCCCGTCGCCATTTCTGCTCCAACCCAGCCGAGGAGCGCAAAGCGCAGCACGTTGTCGGTATAGGCGAACAGGTTCGTATCGTGATACGGGCTGCCCGGTCGATCGTATAAGTGCGGCGCGTCGATCAGGTAAATCCCTACGCCATTGTAATGTCCAAACAGCAGGGTAATGCGTCCGGCAAACGTTTCACGGCGGGTCACCACTTTTGCATCAGGTATACCGCGCCGGATATCCGGAAAGGCGGGCAGCAGGACTCGGGTATCCACGCCTCCGGCGATTTGCGCTGCCGGTAATGCACCCAGAACATCTGCCAGACCGCCCGTTTTTAACAACGGGAACATCTCAGAACATACATGTAAAACCTGCATCATCGCTCCTGTTTGATCTGCAGCTTCCGCAACATTTCCCGTGTGACTAACACGATCCCCTCTTCCGAACGATAGAAACGACGCGCGTCTTCTTCCGCGTTCTCACCAATCACCATCCCTTCTGGAATGACGCAGGCGCGATCGATAACGCAGCGGCGCAGACGGCACGAGCGCCCTACCCAGACATCAGGCAGTAAGACTGCCGAATCGATATTACAGAATGAATTTATCCGCACGCGGGGGAACAGCACCGACTGCACCACCACCGAGCCTGAAATAATGCACCCGCCGGACACCAGCGAGTTCAGCGTCATGCCGTGGCTGCCGGAGCGGTCCTGAACAAATTTGGCCGGCGGCAGCGACTCCATATGGGTACGAATCGGCCAGTTCTGGTCGTACATATCCAGCTCAGGCGTGACCGACGCCAGGTCGAGGTTCGCTTTCCAGTACGCTTCCAGGGTTCCCACATCGCGCCAGTAGGGTTCCGCATTCGGGTCGGACTGCACGCAGGACAGCGGGAAAGGATGTGCATACGCCATGCCAGCTTTCGTGATTTTCGGAATGATGTCTTTACCGAAGTCGTGGCTGGAGTTTTCGTCTTTGTCATCTTCTTCCAGCAGCTCATAAAGATAATCTGCGTCAAAGACATAGATCCCCATACTGGCGAGCGATTTGGTGTCATCGCCGGGCATGGTTGGCGGGTTCGCCGGTTTTTCAACAAAGTCGATAATTTTGTCGTCGGCGTCCACGTGCATCACGCCAAAGGCCGTCGCTTCAGCAACGGGCACGGGCAGACACGCCACGGTGCAGCGCGCCCCTTTTTCGACGTGGTCGATGAGCATGTGGGAGTAATCTTGCTTGTAGATATGGTCCCCGGCGAGGATCACGATGTATTCCGCGCTGTAGCGACGAATGATGTCGAGGTTCTGCGTCACCGCATCCGCCGTCCCGCGGTACCAGTTCTCGCCGTGAACGCGCTGCTGAGCAGGAAGGAGATCGACAAACTCGTTCATCTCTTCGCTGAAGAATGACCAGCCGCGCTGAATATGCTGAACCAGCGTGTGCGACTGATACTGCGTAATGACGCCGATGCGGCGAATGCCCGAGTTCAGGCAGTTGGAGAGCGCAAAGTCGATGATACGGAACTTACCACCAAAGTGAACAGCCGGTTTGGCGCGCTTGATGGTCAAATCTTTCAGACGTGTACCACGCCCACCCGCAAGAATCAGGGCAACCGTTTTTAATGGTAGCTGGCGTGCCAACATTAAGGGATCGTTCTTCTCTAATCTAACCATGACTAACTCCTTTTTTATCATCTTTGGAATACGCACACTCCGTGCGCAGGCCCGTGCCAGACAGCCATTACTACCGGATTATCCGCTCCGGCAAAGGGGGGAACAGCTCGCCATTCCCCTTCAGGTAAAACAATCTCTGCGACGTCATTCGTCGCGTTCAGCGTGACCAGCCACTTATCCGAGAGCAGGATTTGCAGGCGTGGTACGCCGTGTTGCCACTCTTGCGCGCTTAACGGTTGCGCGTCTTTATTCAACCAGCGAACGTTGCCGTCACCCTCTTCCCACCAGCGGTCGGCGGTCAGCGCGGGGATCTGCTGGCGAAGATGGATCAGCGCAGCGGTAAAATGAATCAGCCCGCTGTTGGCTTCACCCCAGTCGAGCCAGGTTAAGGTGTTGTCCTGGCAATACGCATTGTTGTTACCGTGCTGGCTATGGCCGTGTTCATCGCCTGCCAGCAGCATCGGCGTGCCCTGCGACAATAAAAGCGTTGTCAGCAGCGCGTGAACGCTGGCGCGTCGCCGCTCGATGACGTCCAGGCTTCCGCCTAACCCTTCTATACCATGATTAAAGCTATGGTTATTGTTAGTACCATCGCGATTCTCTTCGCCGTTTGCCTCATTATGTTTCTGATTGAAACAAACGCAGTCCCTGAGCGTAAAACCGTCATGCGCCGTCAACAGATTGACGGTGGCCGACGGGCGTTTGCCGTCGCGCTTAAAGAGATCGCTCGACGCGGCAAAGCATCCGGCGAACTCCCCCAGCGACAGATTGCGTTCCAGCCAGAAGCGGCGTACGGCGTCGCGGTAGTGATCGTTCCACTCGGCAAACAGCGGCGGGAAATTCCCGACCTGATAACCGCCTTCGCCGATGTCCCACGGCTCGGCAATCAGCTTCACCTGCGAGAGCACCGGACAGTTTTTTATCGCCTCAAACAGCGGAGCCTGCTGGCTGAACGCTGGCGTGCGTCCCATCACGGGCGCCAGATCGAAACGAAAACCGTCGACGTGGAACGTCTCCACCCAGTATTTCAGGCATTCATAAGCAAAATGCGTGACCGCCGGATGGCTGAGGTTGAGCGTGTTACCGCAGCCGGTCCAGTTCTCATAATCGCCATCCTGCCTGATCCAATAATAGCTACGGTTATCAATTCCGCGCATAGAGAGCGTCGGACCGTCGAGATCGCTTTCGGCACTGTGGTTGAGCACCACGTCCAGAACGACCTCAATGCCCGCCGCGTGGAACGCCTTTACCGCATCGCGGAACTCGTCCCGCGCCTTTTCCGGATGGACGGCATAGCGCGGTTCGAGCGCGAACATCGCCAGCGGGTTGTAGCCCCAGTAGTTGCTCAGCCCCAGCCGCTGCAGACGCGGCTCGCTGGCAAAATGGGCGACGGGAAGCAGTTCCAGGGCGGTGATGCCGAGGTGTTTCAGGTAGGCGATCATGGTGGGATGCCCGAGCGCCTTATAGGTGCCGCGCATCTCTTTGGGGATCGACGGGTGCAGGTACGTCAGCCCTTTGACGTGGGCTTCATAAATGACGGTATTGCCCCACGGCGTCTGCGGCGGGGCATCGTCTTCCCAGTCATAAAGATCGTTTACCACCACGCTTTTTGGCGCGACGGGCGCGCTGTCGCGGTGGTCGGGCTCGCCGTAGCCCACGTGGAACAGCGGGTCGTCTTTAAATTCGCCATCCACGCGGTGCGCGCACGGGTCAATCAACAGCTTCGCCGGGTTGAACCAGTGGCCCTGCGCCGGATCCCACGGACCGTGTACGCGAAAGCCGTAGTGCATGCCTGGCCGTCCTCCGGCCAGGTAGCCGTGCCAGGTATCCCCCGTGCGCGCGGGTAAATCGTAACGGTGCTCGTTACCTTCCCCATCAAACACGCACAGTTCTACCCGCTCAGCGTGAGCGGAAAAGAGGGTGAAATTGACACCCTTTCCGTCAAAACGCGCCCCGAGCGGTTCGGGTTTACCTGCCGTAAGCTGCGTCATTCGCCCTCCCGCATCAGCCAGATGGTGCCAAGCGGCGGCAGCGTCAGGCTCAGGGAGTTGGGTCGCCCGTGGCTTTCAATGGCGTCGCTCTGTACCAGCCCGCCGTTACCGGCGTTGCTGCCGTGATAGTGCATGGAGTCGGTATTCAGGATCTCGCGCCATTTGCCCGGCTGGTTAATGCCGAAGCGGTAGTGTTCGCGCGGCACCGGCGTGAAGTTGCTGGCGACGATGATTTCGTTACCCGCCTTGTCACGACGCACAAAGACAAACACCGAGCGCTCGTGGTCGTCCACCACCAGCCACTCAAAGCCGTACGGATCGAAGTCGAGCTCGTGCAGTGCTTTGTGGTGGCGATAGGTCAGGTTCAGGTCGCGCACCAGACGCTGCACCCCGTGGTGCCAGTTGTCGCCGCCTTCCAGCAGGTGCCAGTCGAGGCTGGCGTCGTGGTTCCACTCGCGGCCCTGGGCGAACTCATTGCCCATAAACAGCAGTTTCTTGCCCGGGAAGGCAAACATCCAGCCGTAGTAGGCGCGCAGGTTGGCAAACTTCTGCCACGCGTCGCCCGGCATGCGGTCGAGAATCGATTTTTTGCCGTGCACCACTTCATCGTGCGACAGCGGCAGCATGAAGTTTTCCGTGTAGTTGTAGAGCATCCCGAACGTCAGCTTATCGTGATGGTACTTGCGGTGAACCGGGTCCAGCTTCATGTAGTCGAGCGTGTCGTGCATCCAGCCCAGGTTCCACTTATACCAGAACCCCAGGCCGCCCAATGACGGCGGACGGGAGACGCCCGCAAAGTCGGTCGACTCTTCCGCCATGGTCACGGCACCGTCCACCTGCTCGCCGATAATGCGGTTGGTATTGCGCAGGAATTCAATCGCTTCCAGGTTTTCACGGCCGCCAAACTCGTTCGGGATCCATTCGCCCTCTTTGCGGCTGTAGTCGCGGTAGATCATCGACGCCACCGCATCGACGCGCAGGGCATCAATGCCAAACCGCTCGATCCAGTACAGGGCATTCCCGACCAGGTAGTTTGCGACCTCACGGCGACCGTAGTTGTAGATCAGCGTGTTCCAGTCCTGGTGATAGCCTTCGCGCGGGTCGCTGTGCTCATACAGCTTCGTGCCGTCAAACTCTGCCAGCGCAAAGTCATCCGACGGGAAATGGCCCGGCACCCAGTCGAGGATGACGTTCAGCCCGGCGGCGTGCGCGGCATCAATGAAATAGCGGAAGTCATCGCGCGTGCCGAAGCGGCGCGTTGGCGCATACAGCCCGGTAGGCTGATAGCCCCAGCTGCCGTCGAACGGGTGCTCGTTGACCGGCAGCAGCTCAAGGTGGGTAAAGCCCATCCATTTGGCGTACGGCACCAGCTGGTCGGCAAGCTCACGGTAGCTCAGCCAGAAGTTGTTATCGGTGTGGCGACGCCAGGAGCCAAGGTGTACCTCATAGACGGAGATCGGCGCATCAAAGCGGTTGGCCTGTTTGCGCTCCTCCGTCTGGACGACCTTCTCCGGCAGGCCGCAAATCAGCGACGCGGTATCCGGGCGCATCTGCGCTTCGAAGGCATACGGGTCGGCTTTAATGCGCAGCTTGCCGTTGGCGTCGATCATCTCGAATTTATAAAGCTGCCCGGGATGCGCCCCGGGAATAAACAGCTCCCAGATGCCGGTTTCCCGGCGCAGGCGCATCGGATGGCGGCGACCGTCCCAGTAGTTGAACTGGCCGACAACGGAGACGCGCTGGGCGTTAGGCGCCCACACGGAGAACCGCGTGCCGGTAATGCCGTCCATGGTATCGGCATGGGCACCCAGGGTTTCATAAGGGCGAAGATGCGTTCCTTCGGAGAGCAGCCAGGCATCCATCTCTTTAAGCAGAGGGCCAAAGCTGTAAGGATCGTCAATCAGGTTTTGCTGACCGTGCCAGAGAACGGCGAGCTGATAGCGAAAAGGGTTTTTACGGCGGGGCATTACGCCCGAGAAGAAGCCACGGGAATCGAGGCATTCAAGATTACCGACCTTGCGGCCGGTTTTGGGTTCAATCACCCAGACTTCTGTGGCATCCGGTAACAGTGCCCTAACTTCAAGGCCATCCTCAGTTTGATGCATCCCAAGCACAGAAAAGGGGTCAGCAAAATGACCCGCAATAAGCGCATTAATCACGTCTCTATCCACACGATCGGACATGGTATTCATCCTGTTTTTTATGTCGTCCTTTTTAAGCGCTCCGGGACGACTTTTAATGTGACCTGAACGGGACAGCACAAAAATGTGCATCCATTCTGCTCCGTTCGAACCTCAGGTAAGAAATGACTCTTCCTTAAAGCATAGCCAACGCTCTAGATGACTCCTGATAAAAAATAAGACATACGCGTGTTACTCCATGTAGTACGCAAAAAAAGGGGGTGAAAATCACCCCCGGTAGTTAACAAATTATTACGCCAGCTGGCGCAGCATGCGGCGCAGCGGCTCGGCGGCGCCCCACAGGAGCTGGTCGCCGACGGTGAACGCGGAGAGATACTCCGGCCCCATGTTCAGCTTGCGCAGACGGCCAACCGGCGTGGTCAGCGTGCCGGTAACGGCAGCCGGGGTCAGCTCGCGCATGGTGATATCGCGATCGTTTGGCACCACTTTCGCCCACGGGTTGTGCGCGGCCAGCAGCTCTTCCACGGTCGGAATAGACACATCTTTTTTCAGTTTAATGGTGAAGGCCTGGCTGTGGCAGCGCAGCGCGCCGATACGCACGCACAGACCGTCAACCGGAATGGTGTTCGCGGTATTGAGGATTTTGTTGGTCTCGGCCTGGCCCTTCCACTCTTCGCGGGTCTGGCCGTTATCCAGCTGTTTGTCGATCCACGGGATCAGGCCACCGGCCAGCGGTACGCCGAAGTTATCCACCGGCAGCTCGCCGCTGCGGGTCAGCTGAGTCACTTTACGTTCAATATCGAGGATCGCGGACGCCGGGTTTGCCAGCTCGGTCGCGACGCTCTGGTGCAGCTGGCCCATCTGGGTCAGCAGCTCGCGCATGTGACGCGCGCCGCCGCCGGACGCCGCCTGGTAGGTCGCCACGGAGACCCACTCCACCAGATCCTGCGCGAACAGGCCGCCGAGGGACATCAGCATCAGGCTGACGGTGCAGTTACCGCCGACAAAGGTTTTCACGCCGTTGTTCAGGCCGTCGGTGATGACGCCCTGGTTCACCGGGTCAAGAATAATGATGGCATCGTCTTTCATGCGCAGAGAAGAGGCTGCGTCAATCCAGTAGCCCTGCCAGCCGCTTTCACGCAGCTTTGGATAGATTTCGTTGGTATAATCGCCGCCCTGGCACGTCACAATAATGTCGAGTGCCTTCAGCGCTTCCAGATCGTAAGCATCCTGCAACGTGCCTGTGGTACCACCAAAGGACGGAGCAGCCTGGCCGAGCTGGGAAGTGGAGAAGAAGACCGGGCGGATAGCGTCGAAATCGCGCTCTTCAACCATGCGTTGCATGAGTACAGAGCCGACCATACCGCGCCAGCCGATAAAACCAACGTTTTTCATAGCATTTTTTTCCTGCTGAGGGTGTGTGCTGATTGTGCAAGCCAGTATTGAACTGGGATATGCTTCACATTACAAAATGCTGCCAAAGTCGCAAGCGAAATTAATCGATGATTGCCCGGCAATCAGAAATACAGCTAATTATCATAATAACCTTAGAGAACCTCAGGGATAAGTTACATGAGTGAAATCATTTCCGCAGCGGTTTTATTGATTCTGATAATGGATCCACTGGGTAACCTGCCGATCTTCATGTCGGTGCTGAAGCACACCGAGCCGAAGCGCCGCCGGGCGATCATGATCCGCGAGCTGCTCATCGCCCTGCTGGTGATGTTTATCTTCCTGTTTGCGGGTGAAAAAATTCTCGCGTTCCTGAACCTGCGCGCCGAAACCGTGTCGATTTCCGGCGGGATTATTCTGTTCCTGATTGCCATTAAGATGATTTTCCCGAGCGCGGAAGGCAGCAGCAGCGGCCTGCCCGCGGGTGAAGAGCCGTTTATCGTGCCGCTGGCAATTCCACTCGTCGCCGGGCCGACCATTCTGGCCACGCTGATGCTGCTGTCGCATCAGTATCCGAACCAGATGAGCCATCTGGTCATTGCCCTGCTGATCGCCTGGGGCGGGACGTTTATTATCCTGCTGCAGTCGTCGCTGTTCCTGCGCCTGCTGGGAGAAAAAGGGGTGAACGCGCTGGAGCGCCTGATGGGGCTGATTCTGGTTATGATGGCAACCCAGATGTTCCTGGACGGGATCAGGGCGTGGATGAAGGGATGACTTTCTCCCTCTCCCCGCGGGAGAGGGCCGGGGTGAGGACATCAGGCCGCAGAGGCGCCCACCTACCCCTTACGAATCAAATACCGGTACGGCAGCGCCTCGGTCTGCTGTGCTACCAGCTCATGTTCCATAAAGGTACAAAAGCCGGGAATATCGCGGGTCGTGGCCGGGTCGTCGGCAATAATCAGCAGCGTTTCACCGGTCTGCATGTTGCGCACGGTCTTACGTACCATCATTACCGGCTCCGGGCAGCGAAGGCCCTGGGCATCAAGAGTGTGGTCTGGGCTGGAAAACAGGTCGGTCATGGTCTTCTCGGTCTGGTAAAAACGGCTGTAGTTTACGCCCGGTTGCGATCAATGCAAACCAGGTTAACGATTGCGTAAAAACTAACCATTGCAATGTCCTGACAAAGCAGTATCATGCTGCGGTTTTTATTGGGTTCCCTCACCCCAACGTATAAAAAGGTCACAATATGACGTCGTTTTCTGAATCTCAGCGCGTAAAAGCGTTGTTCTGGCTTTCTCTTTTTCACCTGCTGGTGATCACCTCCAGCAACTATCTGGTGCAGCTCCCGATCTCCATCTTTGGTTTTCATACCACCTGGGGCGCGTTCAGCTTCCCGTTTATTTTCCTCGCGACGGATTTGACCGTGCGTATCTTTGGCGCACCGCTGGCTCGCCGTATTATTTTTTCGGTCATGCTCCCGGCGCTATTCATCTCTTACGTGATTTCGTCTCTGTTTTATATGGGAAGCTGGCAGGGCTTTGAGGCGTTAACCCACTTCAACCTGTTCGTTGCCCGTATCGCCGCCGCAAGCTTTATGGCCTACGCGCTGGGGCAGATCCTCGACGTGCATGTGTTTAACCGCCTGCGTCAGAATCATCGCTGGTGGATGGCGCCAACCGCCTCCACGCTGTTCGGTAACGTGAGCGATACGCTGGCCTTCTTCTTTATCGCCTTCTGGCGCAGCCCGGATGCGTTCATGGCTGAACACTGGATGGAAATCGCGCTGGTGGACTACTGCTTCAAGGTCCTTATCAGCATTGTTTTCTTCCTGCCGATGTACGGCGTGCTGCTCAATATGCTGCTGAAAAGGCTGGCAGATAAATCTGAAATCACGGCATTGCAGGCTGGTTAAGGGTTCGCTTTATCAGTTGTGATAAGATGAGCGAATGAGCCGTTATGGCCGTTTATCGAAAGGAAGAAGTCAATGCGCAATCTGGTTAAATATGTCGGGATTGGCCTGCTGGTTGTGGGTCTTGCAGCCTGTGATAACAGCGACACGAAAACGCCTGCTCAGGGCGCATCCGCAGAGAGCAACGCGACCGGCCAGCCGGTGAATCTGATGGATGGCAAACTCAGCTTCTCTCTGCCAGCCGATATGACTGACCAGAGCGGCAAGCTGGGCACTCAGGCGAACAATATGCACGTTTACTCCGACGCAACCGGGCAGAAAGCGGTCATTGTGATTGTGGGCGACGACACCAGCGAAGACCTGGCCGTCCTGTCCAAACGTCTGGAAGATCAGCAGCGCGGCCGCGATCCGCAGTTGCAGGTCGTGACCAATAAATCCATCGAGCTGAAAGGCCACACGCTGCAACAGCTCGACAGCATCATCTCCGCAAAAGGCCAGACCGCATACTCTTCTGTGGTGCTGGGCAAGGTCGATAACAAACTGCTGACCCTGCAGATCACCCTGCCAGCGGAAGATCAGCAGAAAGCGCAGACGGCTGCTGAAAACATCATTAACACCATCGTGATCCAGTAACGCTTCACGACGATGACGTGGCCTCCGGTGCCTGCACCGGGGGCCATTTTTTTAGCCGCCACGTCAGCAGCAGCGCAATCACCACCAGCCCCGCCGCGGCAAGATAGATCACTGGAACCCCTGCCCAGGCCATCACCAGCCCCGCCAGCGGGCCGGTAATACCTAAAGACATATCCATAAATACCGTATAGGTCGCCAGCGCCGCCCCCTGATTCTGCTGCGGCACGGCTTTTACCGCCACCACGCCCAGCGCCGGGAAGACCAGGGAAAAGCCAGCCCCCGCGAGGAACACGCCCACTTTCGCGACCCAGGGCACCATCGCAATTCCGGTCAGCAGCAGTCCGACAATCTCTATCGCAAAGCAGATCATCGCCACGTTCAGCCCACCCAGACGGTTGATGCCGTTAGGGAAAAGCAGGCGGGCGCCAACAAACGCACAGCTAAACAGGGTTAACGCAAAGGCCGCACCGTCCCAGCCTTTGGCATCGTAGAACAGGGTAATGAAGGTCGCGATTACGCCGAAGCCGGTGGTCGCCAGCGCCAGGGCCATTCCGTACGGCCAGACGCGTCCCAGCACCGCCCGAAACGGCAGCGGCTTGCCTTTGCTGGCCTTCACTTTCGGGCGCGGCAGCGCAAAGAGAATTGCCAGCAGCGCGACCGCCATAATGGTGATGGCCAGCCCATACAGCCCGCCCAGCGCATAGCAGGCCACGCCGAGCGGCGCACCGAGCGCCATCGCACCGTAGGTGACAATCCCGTTCCAGGAGATCACCCGACCAATGTGCGGCGCGCCTACCACCCCCACGCCCCACAGCGTCGAGCCGGTTCCCGCCAGACTTTGCCCGATGCCAAGAATGACGCGGCCCAGACAGAGCAGCGCCAGGCTGACCAGCGGCCAGTGGCTGGTTGCGGCAGCCAGCAGATAGCTCAGGCCACTGAGGAAACAGCCGCACAGTCCCACCACCACGATGCTTTTTGGACCGAACGTATCCGCGTAGCGCCCGGCATGCGGGCGGCTGAGGAGCGTGGCGAAATATTGCAGGCTTATCACCAGCCCCGCCCAGAAGGCGCTGAAGCCCATCACGTCATGGACATAGCCCGGCAGGACCGCCAGCGGCAGGCCAATGGTCAGATAGCTGGCAAAGTTGAAAATCACAACGGAAACGATGCGCAGATTGAGGCGCAGTCCGCTCAGTGCCGGTTCAGCGGCAGGTTCGGGCATGGGGTTCTACCTGGATTTTTTACAACAGTGTTTCACTATTACCACGGCGCAATAAGAAAATCAGCCCCGACTTTCAGATTAACGGTGCCAGACGAAGCGAAGCCCGGGCACTACACTTATCGGGTCATCATATTAAGGAACACGCATGATCGCTAACCCGTCCGACAAAGCTGGACTCCACATCTTATTAAAACTCGCCTGTCTGGTGGTTATCCTTGCGGGTATCCATGCTGCCGCCGACATTATTGTTCAGCTCCTGCTGGCGCTCTTTTTTGCCATTGTGCTAAATCCGCTGGTCACCTGGTTTTTACGCCGGGGCGTCAGCCGTCCGGTAGCCATCACCATCGTCGTCATCGTGATGCTGATTGCCCTGACGGCGCTTTTCGGCGTGCTGGCGGCATCGCTGAGCGAATTCTCCACCATGCTGCCGCAGTACAACAAAGAGCTGACGCGTAAAATTGTCGCGCTGCAGGAGATGGTCCCCTTCCTTAATCTGCATATCTCACCCGAACGGATGCTGCGCAGGATGGACTCCGAGAAGGTCATGACCTACGCCACCACCTTGATGACGGGGCTTTCCGGCGCGATGGCCAGCATTCTGCTGCTGGTCATGACGGTGGTGTTTATGCTGTTCGAAGTTCGTCACGTCCCCTATAAGCTGCGCTTTGCGCTGAACAACCCACAAATTCACATTGCCGGCTTACACCGGGCACTGAAGGGCGTCTCCAAATATCTGGCGCTGAAAACGCTCCTGAGCGTCTGGACCGGGGTGATTGTCTGGCTGGGGCTGATGCTGATGGACGTGCAGTTCGCCCTGATGTGGGGCGTGCTGGCCTTTCTGCTGAACTACGTACCCAATATTGGCGCGGTGCTTTCCGCCGTGCCGCCGATGATTCAGGCGTTTCTGTTTAACGGCTTCTACGAATGCATGCTGGTCGGCGCGCTGTTCCTCGTCGTGCATATGGTGCTGGGCAATATTCTTGAGCCGCGCATGATGGGGCACCGGCTGGGCATGTCGACGCTGGTGGTATTTTTATCCTTACTGATTTGGGGATGGCTGCTGGGCCCGGTCGGTATGCTGCTGTCGGTTCCCCTGACCAGCGTATGTAAAATCTGGATGGAAACCACCAAAGGCGGCAGCAAGCTGGCGATCCTGCTCGGTCCGGGGAGGCCGAAAAGCCGATTACCCGGATAACCGACCTACCTTTACAGGTAGGTTTAAACCGTCAGTAATACACCGTAAATTACCGCGTCCTTAATCCGTCGCGGTATTTTATTTGCGTTAAGGCGATATTCATCCTCTTTTTATTTACGTCGTGCGCATTACGCTCAATCGCAATTCATGATTTAACGCAAATTATAAAAATTGAAATAGTTATTTATTTTCCATGTTATTATTTCCGTCTTCGCTGCAACGTAATGCAAACATTAATATTGATTAAAAATACGCCTGGCGCCAACGGAAAGCCGGACGGATATTATTTGTGAAAACCACCACCCTTAATTGTTAATATTGATATGGAGTTGTTGATGAAAAAGATCGTTAAATGGTGTGCTGCTGCCGTATTCGTTGGCGCACTGGCAGGCTGTGCGCGTACCGCCCCAATCGCTCAGGTTCACTCTATTGTAAGCGCGGGCCATACTGCCGATCAGGTAAAAACGGCAATTTTGAAAGCAGGCCAAAAGCGTGACTGGATCATGACAGAAGCGGGCCCGGGAATGATTAAGGGCCGTCTGCAGTCACGCGATCACTCGGTCCAGGTGAGTATTCCATACACGGCCACAAGCTATTCAATCAACTATGAAAACAGCCTTAACCTGAAAGCGGCAGACGGTAAAATTCACAAAAATTATAACCGCTGGGTGAATAACCTCGACCACGATATTCAGCTGAACCTCTCCGCGGGCGCCGCGCTGTAATATTTTTCTAAAGTCGGGCCGCATATGGCCCGATAACCTTTTTTTTAGCCTCAAAGGTTACGCAGGAATGTACGAAAAGGACACACTCAGCGCACTGGATGCCATTACCGAAGCGCAACGCATCGCCTTTGCCCCGATGTTATTCCAGACTGCGCTTTGTCTGCGTAACTCAGGCGTTCTCGCCTGGCTTGATAAACAAGGTAAAGAGGGGGCAAGCCTTGAGGAAATAACCGAACACAGCACGCTCGGCAGCTATGGCGTCAGCGTACTGCTGGATATGGGATTAAGCGGTCGAATCGTTACCCAACAGAATGGACGTTATTTTCTGGCGAAAGTGGGCCATTTTTTACTGCACGACGAAATGACCCGCGTAAATATGGATTTCACCCAGGACGTTTGTTACCAGGGGCTATTTCACCTGGCGGACGCCCTGCAGGAGGAAAAACCGGCCGGATTAGCCGTGTTTGGCAACTGGCCAACCATCTACCCGGCGTTATCCCAATTACCTGCTCCGGCGAAAGAGAGTTGGTTCGCCTTCGATCATTACTATTCTGACGCCGCTTTTGACGCTGCGTTGCCATATATATTCGCAAGCTCGCCGACAAAATTGTACGATGTGGGCGGAAATACGGGTAAATGGTCGTTACGCTGCTGCCGCTATGACGAAAATGTTGCCGTGACGATCCTCGATCTGCCGCAACAGATAGCGCTGGCGCAGGAAAACATCGCAAAAGCAGGTTTTTCTCATCGTATTGCATTCCATGCTGTCGATATGCTTAGCCCAGCAACATTGCCGGATGACGCCGACGTCTGGTGGATGAGCCAGTTCCTGGATTGTTTCTCTCCGGATCAGATTGTCGCCATGCTGACGCGCGTCGCACAGGCCATGAAGCCAGGCGCACGTTTGTGCATCATGGAGCTTTTCTGGGATGCACAGAAATTTGAAGCAGCCTCTTTCAGCCTGAATGCCACCTCGCTCTATTTCACCTGTATGGCGAATGGCAATAGCCGGTTTTACAGCGTAGAGAAGTTCTATCGCTACCTGGAGAGCGCAGGTTTCAGCGTTGAACAGCGGCTGGACAACCTTGGGGTCGGTCATACCCTGCTGATATGCACCAAACGTGAACAACAGAGCAGCGTAGCTGCCCGGGTGGCCCAGCCTGCCCTTTGAATACGGTTTTTTTCGCGGACGCGCGTAGATGAAATTTTCACTGAACATTATCGACTGGCAGGCGAGAGCGCCAGGACTCAGCGATGCCACAGAGTGGCAGGCGTGGTCGCGCCTGCAGCCGGCCGTTGACCCAGCGGCCCCGCTTCCCCGCCTGACCGCTTTACCCATGATGACCGCGCGCCGCCTCAATTCAGGCAGTAAGCTGGCGGTGGATATTGGTCTTACCATGCTGCAAAACCACGCCGTTGATGCCGTCGTCTATTCCAGCCGCCACGGCGAGCTGGAGCGCAACTACCGTATTCTGCATGCTCTGGCGACCGGGCAGTCCGTTTCGCCGACCGACTTCGCGATGTCCGTGCACAATTCCGCGGTGGGTAATCTCACGATCACCGCACGCCAGGCCATCGTCTCGTCATCCATTTCTGCCGGACTGGACACCTTCCAGCAGGCCTTATGTGAAGTGCTGAGCCTGCTGCAGGCGGGCTATTCCCGCGTCCTGCTGGTCGATTTTGACGGCGCGCTGCCGGAATTTTACCATCCGGCGCTACCGCCGCAGATGCCCACCTGGCCCTACGCGCTGGCGCTGGTGATTGAATCCGGCAAAGGATTGCAGTGTGAAACCCGCAGCGGCAGCACGGGTGAAGAACCCGCCCTGCCGCAAAGCCTGATGTTCCTGCAGCGCTATCTCAGCGAGGAACGTCAGTTCGTGGTGCCCGGCGAACGTTTGCTGTGGCAATGGACGCGCGCATGAACCGCCTGGCTGC
Organism: Enterobacter cloacae complex sp. SHL020; assembly: GCF_049236945.1. Taxonomy (NCBI): domain Bacteria; kingdom Pseudomonadati; phylum Pseudomonadota; class Gammaproteobacteria; order Enterobacterales; family Enterobacteriaceae; genus Enterobacter; species Enterobacter cloacae complex sp. SHL020. The sequence goes on along the minus strand of NZ_JBMKJF010000008.1, from coordinate 75,667 downwards.
CCGAATTAACTGGCTATGGCGCCTGGCGATGACCGGCTTCTGCTTCGCGCTGTTTGGCGTGGGCGGGCTGCTGTTGTCGCTGGTCTGGTTCAACCTGCTGCTCATCGTCCAGCGCGACCGCGCCAGCCGTCGTCGCCTGGCGCGTCGCAGCATTGCGGCCAGCTTCCGCTTCTTCCTGACCGTAGCGCGCGGCCTCGGCGTACTGGACTATCGCATTCACAATCTTGACGCGCTGCGCAGCGATCGGGGTTGTCTGGTGGTGGCTAACCACCCTACGTTAATTGACTACGTGATTCTGGCGTCGGTGATGCCCGAAACTGACTGTCTGGTGAAAAGCGCGCTGCTGCGCAATCCCTTTGTCAGCGGCGTTATCCGCGCGGCGGATTATCTGATTAACAGTGAAGCCGAGCCCCTGCTCGCGGCCAGCCAGCAGCGTCTGGCTCAGGGCGACACGCTGTTAATCTTCCCGGAAGGCACGCGTACCCGGTTTGGCGAGGCTATCTCCCTCCAGCGCGGCGCGGCAAATATCGCCGTGCGCTGTAACAGCGATCTGCGGGTGGTGCTGATCCACTGTAGCGAACACCTGCTGGATAAAAAAAGCCGCTGGTATGATGTACCGCCAGAAAAACCTGTTTTCACCGTGGATGTCCGCGACCGCGTGAACATCGACGAATTTTACGATGCAAATGAACAAGAACCGGCGCTGGCGGCAAGGCAGTTAAACCGGCATCTGCAGCATCGATTAACATCAGGCCTTCAATCTTTGTCAGGAATTAATGATGCAAGCGCTTTATCTTGAAATTAAGAATCTCATTATCACCACGCTGAATCTGGACGAGCTTACCGCAGAGGATATTGATACCGATGCCGCGCTGTTTGGCGATGGGCTGGGTCTGGACTCCATTGACGCGCTGGAACTGGGTCTGGCCGTGAAAAACCAGTATGGCGTGGTGCTTTCTGCCGAAAGCGAAGAGATGCGCCAGCACTTTTTTTCCGTCGCCACGCTGGCGTCCTTTATCAACGCTCAACGCGCCTGAGATGTGAACGATGACTGAACAAGAAACCATTTATCAGGAAGTCTGCGGCCTTCTGACCAGGCTCTTTGAAATCGACCCGCAGGACATTACGCCCGAAGCCCGTCTTTACGAAGACCTGGAGCTGGACAGCATTGACGCGGTGGACATGATTGTTCATCTGCAGAAGAAAACGGGCAAGAAAATCAAGCCGGAAACCTTTAAATCGGTTCGTACCGTTCAGGATGTGGTAGACGCCGTCGAACAGCTTCTGCGCGAAGAGTAAGACGTGTTGCGTGGTGGACGGACGTTCCCGGTCATCCCACTGCTGACGGGGCTGATGCTGCTGGCGTGGCCCTTCCTGATTGGATTTGGGCTAACGCACAACAGCCTGCAGTGGCTGTTGCCGGTGATGGCGCTGGTATTGCTGCTGCGGCTGCGCCAGGCGCGGCGGAACGCTGGCCCGATGCGGTATGTGGTGCAGTGCGTGGCGCTCGCGGGCATCGCGCTCTGCGCGGCAAGCTACCTGCTGAAAACCCACCAGTGGCTGCTGTTCTACCCGGTGGTCGTCAACCTTGTGATGCTGGCCGTGTTCGGCGGTTCGCTGTGGACCGCGATGCCGCTGGTCGAACGGCTGGCGCGCTTGCGCGAGCCGAATTTGCCCCCGGAGGGCGTGCGCTATACCCGCAGGGTGACCCTCGTCTGGTGCGGCTTTTTCATCGGAAACGGCGCGATGGCGCTGTTCACCGTGCTCCACGGCGACATGCATCTGTGGACGCTGTGGAACGGTATGGTGGCCTACATCCTGATGGGAACGCTGATGGCAACCGAGTGGCTGGTGCGCCAGCGGGTGATAAAAAAAGAGATGCACAATGACTAACCCCCTTCCGCTGGGCCAGTGGTTAAACGCGCCCCGCCCTGACGACATGCCCGTTGCCTGGCTTGACGATCGTACCTGGACGCTGGGCCAGCTGCGCCACGACGTGACCTTACTGGTCGACACTCTACGTCAGCAGGATGGCGAGCGCTGGGCGCTGTGCTTTGAAAACAGCTACCTGTTTATCGTTGCGCTTCTGGCCTCGCTGCATGCCGGTAAAACGCCGGTCATTCCCGGCCATAGCCGCGTTTCGCAGCTTGAAGAACAGCAGTCGTTGTTTAGCGGCGTCCTGAGCGACAGGACTCTCGATTTCCATGGCAAGCTGATCGTGGTGGCCTCCAGTCATCAGACCGTTCGCCACTGGACGCCCCTGCCGGCCATTGACGAAAGCCGCTTCGTTGAACTGTTCACCTCCGGCTCCACGGGTACCCCGCGCCGGGTAATTAAGCACATCGTCAGCCTGGATCGCGAAGCCCGTCTGCTGGCTGACCGCTTCGGCGAGCGTCTGGCCGGCTGTAGCGTTGTCGCCTCGGTCGTACCGCAACATCTGTATGGCCTGACCTTCCGCATCGTCTTGCCGATGGCGCTGGGCCTGCCGCTGCATGCCTCGATGCTCTACTACGCAGAGCAGCTGGCCGCCCTTCCTCATGACAGGCATTACCTGTTCATCAGCAGCCCGGCGTTTCTGAAGCGCCTGGATACGGAGCTGCCCGCGCCGCCCGTCAGAATGCTGATTTCAGCAGGCGGAATGCTGCCGTGGTGCGACGTCGCCACCACTGCTGGCTGGCTTAACATCTGGCCGGACGAAATTTATGGCAGTACCGAAACCGGGATCCTCGCCTGGCGCCATCGCCAGCAGGATAACGTGCCGTGGCAACCCTTCCCCGGCGTTATTTTCCATCAGGAAGATGACGCCTGTCGCGTCACGTCGCCGCTGATCCACGAGGCTGAAGGACTCCAGCTGGACGATATCCTCCACTTCGACAGCGAGGGGCTGTTCAGCATCGCCGGTCGTCGCGGGCGGGTGGTCAAAATTGAAGAAAAGCGCATCTCGCTTAACGAGATTGAACGTCGCCTGCTGGAACTCGACGGCATTTGCGAAGCGGCTGCACTGCCGGTCACGCGCGGGGGCCGTCAGGGGATTGGCGTCCTGCTGGTTCTGGACGAAGCGGTTCGCCAGCGCGGCTATATGCAGGATAAAAAAGCGCAGGAGTTCGCCTGGCGTCGCGCCCTGCTGCCCTGGCTTGAGCCGGTCGCCGTTCCACGCTACTGGCGTATTGTCGATGAAATGCCGGTAAACAGTATGAACAAGCGTGTCTATGCGCAGTTAGAGGAGTTATTTCATGAAAATTCCTGAAATTGAGCGCCACCAGACACAGCCGGAGAAGCTGGAAATCATTTTGCATCTCGACGCGGCGCTGTTCTGGTTTCAGGGCCATTTTGCCGTACAGCCGCTGCTGCCCGGCGTTGCGCAGCTTGACTGGGTGATGCACTACGCCACGACCTTACTGGCACCGGGCTACCGCTTTCACAGCATTCAAAACGTAAAATTCCAGGCGCCTCTGCTGCCGGAAACCACGGTCACGCTGGTGCTTGAGTGGCATGCCGAACGTCAGATGCTGACCTTCAGCTACCAGCGTCATGCAGGGGCTGAACGCCATACCACCAGCAGCGGGAAAATTCGGCTATGTCAGTAACCTTCCGCCCCTGCGTGCTGATCCCGTGCTACAACCACGGCGCCATGATCGCCAGCGTGCTGTCGCGTCTCGCACCGTTCGGCCTGCCGTGCCTGGTGGTGGATGACGGCAGCGAAGCGAGCACCCGACAGGAGCTCGAACGCCTTGCGGCGGAGCAGCCGCAGATGACGCTGCTCCGTCTGGCGCAAAACGCCGGGAAAGGTGCAGCGGTCATCAGGGGGCTGGAGGAGTGCGCGCGCGCGGGCTATACCCACGCCGTGCAGGTGGACGCGGACGGTCAACACGCGATCGAAGATATACCCAAACTGCTGGCGCTGGCGGAGCGCCACCCGGACGCGCTGATTTCCGGCCAGCCCATTTACGATGATTCCATTCCACGCTCGCGGCTCTACGGGCGCTGGGTAACCCACGTCTGGGTGTGGATTGAGACCTTATCCCTGCAGCTTAAAGACAGCATGTGCGGCTTTCGGGTCTATCCGGTCTCGCCCACGCTGCGGCTGGCAGCGCGTGAAACGCTCGGCAAACGGATGGACTTTGACACCGAAGTGATGGTCCGTCTCTACTGGCAGGGCAACACCAGCATCTTTCTGCCCACCCGCGTCACCTACCCGCAGGACGGGTTGTCCCACTTCGACGCGTTAAAAGATAACGTGCGGATCTCCCTGATGCATACCCGGCTGTTCTTCGGCATGCTGCCCCGCATGCCCGGCCTGCTTTTCCGTCGACGCCGCCAGCACTGGGCGCAGCAGGACGAGGTCAAAGGCCTGTGGGGCATGCGCCTGATGCTGCGCGTCTGGGAACTGCTGGGTCGGCGGGCCTTTACCGTGCTGCTGTGGCCGGTGATCGGCGTGTACTGGCTTATTGCGCGTCCGGCGCGGCAGGCCTCGCGGCAGTGGGTTGAGAGAGTGAAGCACGAGCTGCGTCAGCGAAACATGCCCGTTCCCCCGCGGCTCAACAGCTTTTTCCATTTCATGCGCTTCGGCAACGCGATGCTGGATAAGGTCGCCAGCTGGCGCGGTGAGCTGCAGTTTGATCGCGACGTGGTCTTTGCCCCCGGTGCGAGCGAAACGCTTAATATCGCGGCGCCGCAGGGCAAGCTGCTGCTGGCCTCGCATCTTGGCGACGTAGAGGCCTGCCGGGCGCTGGCCCAGCTGGACGGCAGCAAAACTATCACCGCCCTGGTCTTCAGCGAAAACGCCCAGCGCTTTAAGCAAATCATGAGCGAAATGGCACCCCAGGCGGGCGTGAATTTGATGTCGGTTACCGACATCGGCCCGGACACCGCGATTGCCATCAAAGAGAAGCTTGAGCGGGGAGAATGGGTCGCGATTGTGGGCGACCGCATCGCGGTGAATCCGCAGCGTGGCGGCGAGTGGCGGGTGATCTGGAGTCCGTTCATGGGCCAGCCAGCGCCGTTCCCACAGGGGCCGTTTATTCTGGCCTCCATCCTGCGCTGCCCGGTGGTGCTGATTTTTGCCCTGCGCCAGCAGGGTAAGCTCGTCCTGCACAGCGAACCGTTTGCCGACCCGCTGCGCCTGCCGCGCGGTGAACGCCAGCAGGCGCTGCAGGAGACCGTCGATCGCTACGCGCAGCGGCTGGAGCATTACGCCCTCCTGTCGCCGCTCGACTGGTTTAATTTTTTCGATTTCTGGCATCTGCCAGAGTCCAGAGAGAAGGAGTAAAGGGTGCTGACCGATCCCCGCTTTACGACTGAAGTTGAGATCACCGTTCCGTTCCACGACGTCGATATGATGGGCGTGGTCTGGCACGGTAACTATTTCCGCTACTTTGAGATCGCCCGCGAGGCGCTGCTCAATCAGTTTGACTATGGCTATCGCCAGATGAAGGCCTCCGGCTACGTCTGGCCCGTCGTCGATACCCGGGTGAAATACCGCGATGCGGTGACCTTTGAGCAGCGTATTCGCGTCCGCGCGCACGTTGAAGAGTATGAAAACCGCCTGCGCATTGCCTATCAAATTTTCGATGCGCAGACCGGCAAACGCACCACCACCGGTTACACCATCCAGGTGGCGGTGGAAGAAGCCACCCGCGAAATGTGCTTTGTGAGCCCGGCAATACTGTTTGAACGAATGGGAGTGACGCCATGAAATGGTTGCCTTTGCTGGCGCTGATCGTCAGCCCGCTGGTCAGCGCCGTGACGCTGGATGAACTGCAGCAGCGCTTTACCGGGCAGCCCGTCGTGCGCGCGCACTTCGAACAGGTTCGCACCATAAAAGATATGCCGCAGCCGCTGCGCTCGCAGGGCGAGATGCTGATCGCCCGCGACAGCGGCCTGCTGTGGGATCAAAAAGCGCCGTTTCCGATGACGCTCCTGCTGGACGACAAGCGGATGGTGCAGGCCATTAACGGCCAGCCGCCGCAGACCGTCACCGCCGACAATAATCCGCAGATGTTCCAGTTCAACCATCTTCTGCGGGCCCTGTTCCAGGCCGACCGCAGGGTGCTTGAAGAGAACTTCCGCATCGATTTTAAAGACCTGGGAGCCGGCCGCTGGTCGCTGGTGCTTACGCCAAAAACGACGCCGCTGGACAAGATTTTCGCCACCCTCGATCTGGGCGGCGCGACCTATCTGGAGACGATTCGTCTCAACGATAAACAGGGCGACCGTACCGATATCGCCCTTTCACGCCACCAACTGACGCCCGCCAGCCTGACCGATGACGAACGCCAACGCTTTGCCGCACCGTAAATCCCTGCGCCCGGCGCTGCTGTGGGCCACGCTATGCCTGATTCTGCTGGGCGTGCTGCTGTCGCTGCTGCCCGGCGCGCGTCTGAACAGCAGCGTGCTGGCCATGCTGCCGAAGCAGACGCTGGGGGCGATCCCGCCGGCGCTCAACGACGGGTTTATGCAGCGTCTCGACCGCCAGCTGGTCTGGCTGGTCAGCCCCGGCAAAGAGCCCGATCCGCGCGTGGCGCAGCAGTGGCTGACGCTGCTACAAAGCAGCGATTCGCTCAGCGAGGTCAAAGGCCCGATGGACGCCGCCGGGCAAAAGGCCTGGGGAGAGTTCTTATGGCAGCACCGAAATGGCCTGATCGATCCCGCCACCCGCGCCCGCCTGCAAAACGGCGGAGAAGCGCAGGCGCAGTGGATTTTATCTCAGCTCTATTCGGCCTTTTCCGGCGTCAGCGGCAAAGAGCTGCAAAACGATCCCCTGATGCTGATGCGCGGCTCCCAGCTCGCTCTGGCGCAAAACGGCCAGAAGCTGCGGCTGATGGACGGCTGGCTGGTCACACAAGATGAGGCGGGAAATTACTGGTATCTGCTGCACGGCGAGCTGGCGGGCTCGTCATTTGATATGCAGCAGACCCACCGGCTCGTGACGACGCTTAACGCGCTGCAGGAAAGGCTAAAAGCGCGTTACCCGCAGGCGCAGCTGCTTTCGCGCGGGACCGTGTTCTACAGCGATTACGCCAGCCAGCAGGCCAAACGCGACGTTTCGACGCTGGGCATCGCCACCCTGCTTGGCGTGTTCCTGCTCATCGTCGCGGTGTTCCGCTCTTTGCGTCCGCTGCTGCTGAGCGTGCTCTCGATTGCCATCGGCGCGCTGGCGGGCACGGTGGTGACGCTGCTGCTCTTTGGCGAGCTGCATCTGATGACGCTGGTGATGAGCATGAGCATCATCGGTATTTCAGCCGACTACACGCTCTACTACCTGACCGAACGGATGGTGCACGGCGCGGAGCACTCCCCCTGGCAAAGCCTGGCTAAAGTACGCAATGCGCTCCTGCTGGCGCTGCTGACGACCGTTGCCGCCTACCTGATTATGATGCTGGCCCCCTTCCCCGGGATCCGCCAGATGGCGGTGTTCGCCGCCGTGGGGCTGAGCGCCTCCTGCCTGACGGTGATTTTCTGGCATCCGTGGCTGTGTCGGGGTTTACCGGTGCGCCCGGTTCCGCTGATGGTTATCATGCTGCGCTGGCTGGCCGCGTGGCGGCGCAGTAAAAAACTGTCCGTTGGTTTGCCCGTCGCGCTGGCGCTGCTCTCCGCCGTGGGGATGAGCACCCTGAGGGTGGACGACGACATCGCCCAGCTGCAGGCGCTGCCGAAAGATATTCTGGCGCAGGAGAAGGCCATTACCGCCCTGACCGGACAGAGCGTCGATCAGAAATGGTTTGTGGTTCATGGCGCCTCGCCTCAGCAAACGCTGGAGCGGCTGGAAGCCTTTACCCCGGCGCTGGTGCAGGCGCAAAAAGCCGGAGAGATCGCCCGCTGGCGCACCCTGCCGCTGAACTCGTTGGCCCGCCAGAAAAGCGACCTGAAGCTGCTGCGCGACGCTGCCCCTGCGGTAACGAACGTGCTGAAAAGCGCCGGGCTCAACGCCGTATCCCCGAACCTCGACGCCATGCCGGTCAGCGTGGACGCGTGGCTTGAAAGCCCGGCCAGCGAAGGCTGGCGTCTGCTCTGGCTGACCCTGCCCGGCGGGGAAAGCGGCGTGCTCGTGCCGGTGGACGGCGCGAAAAACAGCGCGTATCTCGGTGAACTGGCCGCGCGCCATGACGGCGTCGTCTGGGTCGATCGCAAAGCCAGCTTTGACAGCCTGTTTGCTCTCTACCGCACGCTGCTGACGGGGCTACTGTTTGCCGCGCTGGCAGTGATTGCCTGCGGGGCGATGCTGCGCCTCGGCTGGCGTAAAGGGCTGATAAGCCTGGTGCCGTCCGTACTGTCGCTGAGCTGCGGGCTGGCGGTGCTGGCCGGAACGGGCCACCCGGTGAATCTGTTCTCACTGCTGGCGCTGGTGCTGGTGCTCGGCATTGGCATTAACTACACGCTGTTTTTCAGCAACCCGCGCGGTACGCCGCTGACCTCAATGCTGGCGATTACGCTAGCCATGATGACCACGCTGCTCACGCTGGGCATGCTCGTCTTCAGCGCCACCCAGGCCATCAGCAGCTTTGGTATCGTGCTGGTAAGCGGTATTTTTACCGCCTTCCTGCTGGCGCCGCTGGCGATGCCGGATAAGAAAGAGAGAAAACGTAAATGAACGCTTTTTACCGCGCGCTCGCGCTGGCCGCGGCGCTGCTGCTGGCAGGCTGCAGCCATTCGACCGATACCAAAGAGACGCGGCCTCAGGCCTGGCTCCAGCCGGGCACCAAAGTTACGCTGCCGCCGCCCGGCATCAGCCCGGCGGTAAGCTCCCAGCAGCTGCTGACCGGCAGCTTTAACGGACAAACGCAGTCCCTGCTGGTGATGCTCAACGCGGATGCGCATAAGGTGACGCTGGCCGGGCTCTCTTCCGTGGGCATTCGTCTGTTCCTGGCAACGTACGATGAGACCGGTATTCATACCGAGCAGTCGATCGTGGTGCCGCAGCTGCCGCCCGCCAGCCAGGTGCTGGCGGACGTGATGCTCAGCCACTGGCCGATAAGCGCCTGGCAGCCGCAGTTGCCGAAGGGCTGGACGCTAACGGACAATGGCGATCGACGCGAGCTGCGTAACGCCAGCGGCAAGCTGGTGACGGAGATTGTCTACCTGCAGCGCAAAGGCAAGCGCGAGCCGATCAGCATCGAGCAACACGTATTCAAATACCACATCACCATTCAATATCTGGGTGACTGAGATGATCTATATTTCCGCTGTTGGCATGGTCAACGCGCTGGGCAACTCGCCCGATGAGATTGCCGCGAATCTGGTGGCAGGCGTCGCGCCGGGTATGCACGCCCGGACCGGCTGGCTGCAGAATTTACCCGAAGCCGTTCTGGGCGGCGTGGAAGGCGAACTGCCGCCCATCCCGGACGCCTTCTCCGCACACCGCACCCGCAATAACCAGCTGCTGCTGGCCGCGCTGGCGCAGATTCAGCCCGCCGTTGACGAGGCCATCGCCCGCGTCGGTCGTGACCGCGTGGCCGTGGTGCTGGGGACCAGCACCTCCGGGCTGGATGAGGGCGATGAGCACGTCAGGCGCATGACCGACGGCGAGGCCAGCACGCGCTGGCAGTATCCGCAGCAGGAGCTTGGCGATCCGTCCCGCTTCCTCGCCAACTGGCTTCAGCTCGAAGGCCCGGCCTACACGATCTCCACAGCCTGCTCCTCCAGCGCGCGGGCGATGATCGGCGGCAAACGTCTGATTGAAGCCGGGCTGGTGGACATCGCCATTGTCGGCGGGGCCGATACCCTGAGCCGGATGCCCGTCAACGGTTTTAACAGCCTTGAATCCTTCTCCCCCACGCTCTGCGAGCCGTTTGGTCGCGACCGCCGGGGGATCACCATCGGTGAAGCCGCCGCGCTGATGGTATTGAGCCGGGAGCCCGCCGACGTGGCGCTGCTCGGGACGGGCGAATCCAGCGATGCGTACCATATTTCCGCTCCGCATCCGCAGGGCGAAGGGGCGATAAGGGCTATTACTCAGGCGCTTAACGAAGCGGGCATGCGGCCGCAAGATATCGGCTACATCAACCTGCACGGCACGGCCACGCCGCTCAACGATCAGATTGAATCGCAGGTAGTTCACGATCTCTTCGGGGAGAGCGTGCCGTGCAGCTCAACCAAACACCTTACCGGCCATACGCTGGGCGCCGCCGGTATTACCGAAGCGGCCCTGAGCTGGCTGATGCTGACGCGCGATCTGCCGTTGCCGCCGCAGGACTTCGCCCGCTACGCGCCGGACGACACGCTGGCGTCGTGCGGCCTGCTGCACCAGCGCACCGCTCTGAAAAAGCCGGTCATTTTGTCTAACTCGTTCGCGTTTGGCGGCAATAACGCCAGCATCCTGCTGGGGAGAGCCTCATGAGCTACTTATCACCCGAAGCCTATTTGCCGCACGAGGCGCCAATGATGCTGCTGGGGTCCGTTGAGAACGTTACGGACGACACGGCGGTCTGCCGCGTTGCCGTCAACGGGCAAAGCGTGCTGGCGCCGTTTCTCAATGCCGATGGCGACCTGCCGGGCTGGTACGCGCTCGAGCTGATGGCGCAGACCGTCGGCGTCTGGTCGGGCTGGCATCGCCAGCAGCAGGGGCAGGAACATATCGCGCTGGGCATGGTGCTCGGCGCGCGCGAGCTGGTCTGCGCCAGCGGGCATTTCGCCGCAGGCCTGACGCTGGACATCACCGTTAAGCTGCTGATGCAGGACGAACGCTTCGGCAGCTTTGAATGCGCGATTTCCGCTAATGAAGAGACGCTGGCCACGGGCCGGGTCAATACCTTCCAGCCGAGCGCAGAAGAATTAACATCGCTATTTAATCAGGGATCTAACGCATGAGTCGTTCCGTACTGGTCACAGGGGCCAGCAAAGGCATAGGGCGCGCCATTGCCCGCCAGCTTGCCGCCGACGGGTTTACCGTAGGCGTGCATTACCATCGTGATGCCGCAGGCGCGCAGGAGACGCTGGACGCCATCACGCAGGCGGGTGGCAACGGTCGTTTACTCGCCTTTGATGTGGGCAACCGCGAACAGTGCCGCGAGGTGCTGGAGCAGGAGATTGAAGCCCATGGCGCATGGTATGGCGTGGTCAGCAACGCCGGAATTACCCGCGACGGCGCCTTTCCGGCGCTGAGCGAAGACGACTGGGACAGCGTGATCCACACCAATCTCGACAGTTTTTATAACGTCATTCACCCCTGCATTATGCCGATGATTGGCACCCGTAAAGGGGGGCGCATTATCACCTTATCGTCCGTGTCCGGCGTGATGGGCAATCGCGGGCAGGTGAACTACAGCGCGGCCAAAGCGGGCATTATCGGTGCCACCAAAGCCCTGGCGATTGAGCTGGCAAAACGCAAAATCACCGTCAACTGCATTGCCCCGGGCCTGATTGATACCGGCATGATTGAGATGGAAGAGGCCGCGCTGAAGGAAGCCATGTCCATCATCCCAATGAAACGTATGGGCCAGGCTGAGGAGGTCGCCGGGCTGGCAAGCTATCTGATGTCAGATATTGCGGGCTACGTTACCCGCCAGGTCATTTCCATTAACGGAGGCATGCTATGACGCGTCGCGTGGTGATTACGGGCATGGGCGGCGTGACCGCCTTTGGCGAAAGCTGGCAATCCGTTTCCAGCAGGCTGCTGGCGTATGAAAACGCGGTGCGTAAAATGCCGGAATGGCAGGTGTATGATGGCCTGCACACCCTGCTGGGCGCGCCGATCGACGATTTCACGCTGCCGGAACACTATACCCGCAAGCGTATTCGCGCCATGGGCCGGGTGTCGCTGATGTCGACCCGCGCCACCGAGCTGGCGCTGGAGCAGGCGGGGCTGATTGGCGAAGCGGTGCTCACCAACGGCCAAACCGGTATCGCCTACGGTTCTTCGACTGGCAGTACCGGTCCGGTCAGCGAATTCGCGACCATGCTCACCGAAAAGCACACCAATAACATCACCGGGACAACCTACGTCCAGATGATGCCGCACACCACGGCGGTGAATACCGGGCTGTTCTTTGGACTACGTGGCCGCGTCATCCCGACCTCAAGCGCCTGTACCTCCGGCAGCCAGGCGATTGGCTACGCCTGGGAGGCGATTCGCCACGGGTATCAGACCGTGATGGTCGCGGGGGGCGCGGAAGAATTATGTCCGTCTGAAGCGGCGGTGTTTGACACGCTGTTCGCCACCAGCCAGCGTAACGACGAACCCAAAACCACCCCTTCTCCGTTCGATACGCAGCGCGATGGTCTGGTGATTGGAGAAGGCGCAGGCACCCTGATTCTGGAAGAGCTGGAGCACGCCAGAGCGCGTGGGGCGACAATCTACGGTGAGATCGTGGGCTTTGCCACCAACTGCGACGCGGCCCATATCACCCAGCCTCAGCGTGACACCATGCAGATTTGCATGGAGCAGTCGCTGGCCATGGCGGGATTAAGCGCCCGGGATATGGGGTATATCTCCGCGCACGGTACCGCCACCGATCGCGGCGATATCGCCGAAAGCCTGGCCACCGCCGCTATCTACGGTGACAGCGTGCCGGTTTCCTCGCTGAAGAGCTATTTTGGCCATACGCTGGGTGCCTGCGGCGCGCTGGAAGCGTGGATGAGCCTGCAGATGATGCGTGAAGGCTGGTTTGCCCCGACGCTCAATTTAACGCAGCCGGATGAGCAATGCGGTGCTTTGGATTATATTATGGGAGAAGCCCGCCAGATTGACTGCGAGTATTTGCAGAGCAACAACTTCGCGTTTGGCGGTATCAACACCTCGATTATCATTAAACGCTGGGCGTAACTATGTACCAGTTTGTACTGGGAAAAATCTCCACCCTTTGCGCGGACCCGCTGGCGTCAGCGCTCGCAGACGGGGCGCCTCAGGGTGCCAGACAGGCCTCCTGGCTGGCCGGGAGGACGCTGCTCGCCAGAACGTTATCCCCTCGCCCGCTCCCCGACATCATTTACGGCGAGCAGGGGAAACCGGCCTTTGCGAAGGGTCATCCGCTGTGGTTCAACCTGAGCCACAGCGGTGACGATATCGCCCTGCTGATGAGCGATGAAGGTGAAGTCGGCTGCGATATCGAAGTGATTCGCCCGAGGAAGAACTGGCAGGCGCTGGCTAATGCGGTATTCAGCATGACGGAGCATGACGAGCTGGAGCGTGAAGCGCCCGAGGAACGGCTTTCCGCGTTCTGGCGTATCTGGACGCGGAAAGAAGCGATTGTGAAACAGCGTGGCGGCAGCGCCTGGCAGATTGTCAGCATCGACAGCACCGCGCAGACGCACGCGGTCAGTCAGCTACAGGTCGGCTCGCTGAGCCTTGCCGTCTGCACATCGACCCCTTACACCCTGACCCACGAGTCGATTATTCACGTTGGGTCGTTCGGGGCAGAAAAATCACCAGCACACCCAGAATAATAAACCCGACGCCCACCAGCCCGTGCCAGGAGAAGCGTTCTCCCCAGCCGGGCAGCAGGATCGCCGCGCCCCACACCAGAATATAGCTGAGGCTCAGCAGGGCATACGCTTTGCTGAGCGCCATGCGATACAGCGCCAGATACCAGCAGCCCATCGAGGCTACGTACCCCGTCAACCCCAGCAGCAGCGCACCCGTGCCGGACGAGAAGTGCCACAGCGCGGAAACAAACGCCAGGATTTCACTGACCGGTGGCAATGCCTGCATGGCATTGCGCAGCAACAGCTGCGCGGCGCTGACTAACAGCACGCTGCATAAGGCCCAGAATGCACCTTTCACAGGCTCCCTCCCAGGATAACAATCCCAATGATGATGAACCCCACTCCCAGCCAGTGATGCGCAGCAACGTGCTCACGCCAGAACGCCTTCGCCGCCAGCGTCACCCAGACAAAATTGAGGCTCAGCATAGGGTACGCGACGCCGACAGGCAGACGTTGCAGCACCACCAGCCAGACCAGCATCCCGCAGCCCAGCGCCAGCAGCGCCAGGCCAAGCCACAGCGCGATGTGCGTCCCGCGCCGTCCGGCTCTCGCCGGGCGGGTAGCCTGTTTCTGACACAGCTGCCCCGCGCAGCTGAGCAGGCTTGCCAGTATTAGCCAAATCCAGGTCATCACTTCGGCAGGTACTCCAGCAGGGCCAGACGCCCCTGGATATAGAGATTGTCCGGCTGCGGTAAATTCGCCCGTGAAATATCGTCGCGTTTTGAGAGCAGCATGACCAGCGACACGCGTCCCTGCTGACGATGCGTTGCCAGCCACTGCGCGAAGTCGTCCTCACTGACAAAACGATCTTTCACATCGGGATAATCCAGCCCGTAGCGCAACTCACCGCTCTGACCAAACAGCGTGATGTCATTGCGCTTCAGCTCCCACGCCAGGCCAGCCGCCACGCCCACGTTATTGGCCAGCACGAATCGGCTTTCCTGAAGCGGCTCGCGCACGGTATCAACCAGCGACTGCGGCTGTTTGGAATCCACCACCAGGTTCGGAATGGCAAAACCAATCAGCAGCGCCAGCCCCGCGGGGCACAGTGCCGCCAGCCACCAGCGCTGCTCGCTCTGTCTGAACGTAAACCAGCCTACCGCGGCCCAGATGAGGAACGCCACCACCGCACAGAAGACTTTATACAGTTCGACCGACGTCCAGACCGGATGCTTAGACAGCCCCCACGGCGAGACCACCAGCGCCGCCGCCACGCCGATAACGCCAAACGCCAGGTTAATCCCGCCGTTAATGCGTAACGCTCTGGCACCTTTTTCCGCCGCGAGGCAGGCATAGCGCGCCATCAGGATAGCCAGCGGGGCAAAGCACGGCAGGATATAGGTCGGCAGCTTGCCTTTGGCGATGCTGAAGAACAGCAGCGGCATCACCACCCAACCCAGCAAATAGAACCCGCCACCCGCGTTTTGTCTGTCATTCCAGCCGAGACGAAACGCGCCGGGCAAAAGCGCGAGCCACGGCAGGCTGCCCGCAATCAGGAACGGCACGTAGTACCAGAACGGGGCTTTGTGCTGCGCGTCGCTCTGGGCAAAACGCTGAATATGCTCAACCCAGAAGAAATAACGCCAGAAGTCAGGCTCACGCTGCGCAATAGCCAGCCCCCATGGCAGAACAATCAGCACGCAGCTCAGGATCGCGAGCCAGCCAAAAATCAGCACCTCTTTCCAGCGCTTCTGGGCGATCACCCACGGCAGCATGCCAATCACCGGTACCGCCAGCGCCAGGAAACCTTTGGTCATCACCCCCATCCCGCAGGCCAGCCCAAGCAGCACATAGCCGCCCGCTTTTCCGGCAACGGTTTGAGCCTGTGAGGCCAGCCAGAAGCTGCACATCGCCGCCACCAGCCACAGGGTGATGATAGGATCCAGCACCGCATACGTGCCGATGCCATACACCAGGAACAGGGTCAGGAAGATCAGGCCGGAGAACAAGGCAACACGTTTATCCCGCCAAAGACGCCAGGCCATCCAGATGACCAGCAGCGCGGCTAAGCCAGTAGAGAAGATAGACCCGGCGCGCACGGCAAAATTCGTGTGTCCGAACAGCAACTGCCCGATGCTGTTGATCCAGTAGCCGGCAATCGGCTTTTCAAAGTAACGCAGCCCCAGAAAATGCGGGACTACCCAGTCTCCGGATGCCAGCATTTCGCGGCTGATTTCCGCATAGCGCGTTTCATCTGGCTGCCAGAGCAGACGAATATCGACCGGAATGAGGTAGTAAACGATAAACAGTGCGAAAAGCGCTAAGCCATAACGGGCTGTTTTCATGGGGCCGGACTCACGGTTTGTTGATAGCCAAGCCAGCCTTCCCGGCCAGCCATTTCATTACGTACGACTTTGCCCACGGGCAGGGTGCTGAGATCGTCCGGCAGCAGCTCGCTCAGCGGGCAGAATTCAATGCCCTCCTGAGCGGCCATCGTCAGCAGTTCGTCGAAATCATGCTGATACGCAATCCCTTCCACTTCGGCATGGATGGTATACACCGGCGTGCCGGCGTCACGATGGATGCGGTCCAGAATGTAGCGATTGAACTCATCCGCCTTCACCTCGCGCCCGACCACTTCATCCCAGGTGGGAAGCGTAACCGGAATTTGCACCGTTCCGTAGCGATTTTCGCCTAACAGCGGCAAAAAGGGCCCGGTTCCGCGACAGTCGCTATTGTAGCGAAACGCAAAGGCTTCTTTGGCTTTAACGACGCGCTGATCCGCACGCCATCCCGCCACGGCGGAGCAGCGCACGGGCTGACCGGTAATGGCCTCCAGCTCCAGCATCCCACGCTCGACCTCACGGGACAGGCGCGGGATATCCCAGACGCCCGCCCAGGCTTGCCAGGCATGGTGGTCCCAGGCGTGCAGACCGACCTCATGATGCTGCGCCGCCTCGCGGATAACGGCTTCATTACCCGCGCCGATGCGTCTGCCGGGCCAGGCGGTGCCTGCCAGCAAAATATCCCAGCCGTAGAGGGATGCTGCGCGCGAGCGCAGCATTTTGAACAGAAATGCCGGTTTAATCAGACGCCATAAATGGCGTCCCATGTTGTCAGGCCCCACGCTGAAGAAAATGCTGGAACGCACATCGTGTTTGCTCAGCAGTTCCAGCAGTTTGGGTACGCCGTCACGCGTTCCCCTGAAGGTGTCGACATCAATGCGTAAACCGACTTTTTTCATGAGACCTGTTCCGACAGCTCCACGGTGCGCAGGAAGAAATCGAGCGTTTCATCAATGGTCTGCTCCATCTTGACCGTCGGCGTCCAGTTCAGGCAGCGCTTCGCGTTGCGAATGCTTGGCTTACGGTGCTCAACGTCCTGGTAGCCCTTACCATAGTAGCTGCTACTTTCCACTTCGCGGAAGCCGGCAAACGGCGGGAACTTGTCGCGCAGCGGATGGCGCTCAAAGCTGGCCAGCAGCATCTCGGCCAGCTCGCGAATGCTCGCTTCGTTTTCCGGGTTACCGATGTTGATGATTTCGCCGTTGCAGCGGTTATCTTTGTTTTCGATGATGCGGAACAGCGCTTCGATACCGTCGCTGATGTCCGTAAAGCAGCGTTTCTGTTTCCCGCCTTCGATAAGCTTAATTGGCGAGCCTTCCACCAGGTTCAGGATCAGCTGGGTGATCGCACGGGAGCTACCGATACGCGCCGCGTTCAGGTTATCCAGACGTGGCCCCATCCAGTTGAACGGACGGAACAGGGTAAAGCGCAGGCCCTCTTTCTCACCGTAGGCCCAAATCACGCGGTCCAGCAGCTGTTTGGAGACGGAGTAAATCCAGCGCTGTTTGTTGATCGGCCCGACCACCAGGTTGGAGGTGTCTTCATCGAAGTTCTTATCGGTACACATGCCGTACACTTCAGAGGTGGACGGGAAGATGATGCGCTTGTCGTATTTCACGCAGTCGCGGATGATCTTCAGATTCTCTTCGAAGTCCAGCTCGAACACGCGCAGCGGGTTACGGGTGTACTCGATTGGCGTGGCAATGGCGACCAGCGGCAGCACCACGTCGCATTTTTTAATGTGGTATTCAATCCACTCGGAATGGATGCTGATGTCCCCTTCCACGAAGTGGAAACGCGGGTTATCGAGGAAACGGCTGATGGCATCCGCGCCTATATCCAGACCGTAGATTTCGTAGTTATCGTCTTTAAGCAGACGTTCCGTCAGGTGGTTACCGATAAAGCCGTTCACGCCGAGGATCAGCACGCGGGTGCGGCGCTTGATGGCAACCACCGGCGCGCTGGTGATCAGCGCCCCGGCCACCAGGCCAAGAGACTGTGCCAGCTGCGTGCCCTGCACGTACAGGCCGTTGTCGGTTTGTCCGGTGACGATCTCCAGCGCCTGCTCGCCGCAGCTCACAATCAGCGGAGAGACAGAGACGACGGTGCCCGGTTTGGCAGCCGGAATATCGTCACGCACGCGGGATTTCCAGACGATAAATTTGCTTACGCCCGCAAAGCTGTACGCGCCCGGCCACGGGTCGGTCACGGCACGCACCAGGTTGTGCAGCTGGCGGGCAGGCTTGTTCCAGTCCAGACGACCATCTTCCGGCGCGCGGCGGCCAAAGCTGCTTGCCTTACTTTCGTCCTGCGCGGTCTCGCTGAAGGTGCCGTTGAGGATGCCTGGAAGCGCATCACGCAGCAGCGTCTGTGCCGACGCATTCAGCTTTTGATGCAGCTGCAGCGCCGTTTCGTCCGCATCAATAGCGACCTTCTGCTGTGCCACGATAGCGCCCGCGTCCGCACGGCGCACCATGCGGTGCAGCGTCACGCCCGTTTCCGTTTCACCGTTCACCAGCACCCAGTTCAGCGGAGCGCGGCCGCGGTAGGCGGGTAGCAGAGAGCCGTGAAGGTTAAAGGCACCTTTTGCGGCCAGACCTAAGATCTCGTCGGAAAGCAGGTTGCGATAGTAGAACGAGAAGATGACATCAGGCGCCAGCGCGCGGATGCGTTCCACCCACAGCGGGTGGTTGACGTCGTCCGGTGCATAAACCGGGATCCCGCGCTCGGCGGCGATACGCGCCACGGAGCCAAAAAAGTTATTCTCTCCGGCCGTGTCCGGATGGGTAAAGATTGCCGCAATGTCATAGCCCGCTTCCAGCAGGGCCAGCGTGCCCGTGCACCCCATATCGTGATAGGCAAATACAACAGCTTTCATGGGTGAATTTCCTCTTGAGATGCTTTGTGTTCCTGACGGACAACACGTTGAATAAAGTAGCGCGGACGCGCGCGAACATCGTTGTAGATACGGCCAATGTATTCACCGAGAAGGCCCATCCCGACAAACTGGGCGCCGATGAACATAAACAGCACGGCAAAGAGCATGAAGACCCCTTCCGCTGCCCACTGCGGACCAAAGACCAGTCGCAGCACCACCAGCAGAACGGACAGCGCAAAACCGGCCACGGCGATGATGCTGCCGAAAACGCTCAGCAGACGCAGCGGCGTGGTGGTCAGGCAGGTGATGAGGTCATACATCAGGTTGATGAGACGCATAAAGCTGTACTTCGACTCCCCGTGCTCGCGCTCGGCGTGCAGAACCGGAATTTCCGTTGCCTTGCGGGCAAAGGTGTTGGCGAGGATCGGTATAAAGGTGCTGCGCTCATGGCAGTGCAGCATGGCGTCGACAATATGGCGGCGGTAGGCGCGCAGCATGCAGCCGTAATCGCCCATCGCTTTACCGGTCGTGCGCTGAATAAGACGGTTGATGGTGCGAGAGGCCAGCTTGCGGAACAGGCTGTCCTGACGGTTCTGACGTACCGTGCCGACCACGTCATAGCCTTCATCGGCTTTGGCGACCAGACGCGGGATCTCTTCCGGCGGGTTTTGCAGGTCAGCGTCGAGGGTGATGACCAGATCGCCCGTGACGTGGCTAAACCCCGCCATAATCGCCGAGTGCTGGCCGTAGTTGCGGTTGAGCAGCACGGCCACAATGTGGCTGCCTTCGGCCTGTGCGGCCTGGGTCAGCATCAGCGCGGAATTATCGCTACTGCCATCATCCACCAGCAGAATTTCATAAGCCTTGCCCATCGTGTCGCAGGCGGCGGTTGTGCGGCGGATCAGTTCGGGCAGGCTCTCCTGCTCGTTATAAACCGGGATTACCACGGAAACTTTTTGTACAGGCGGTGCACTGAACATATCAATGTCCTGCAAGCTGATGGAGTGCGGTAATGACGCGGGTCGTGTCGTCATGAGTCATGTCCGGGAAAAGAGGGAGAGAACAAATACGCGCGCTATTCCATTCAGAATTCGGAAGCGATACATCAGGAAAACGCTCGCGGTAGTATTTTTGGGTGTGCGCCGCGCGAAAGTGGAGGCCGGTACCGATGCCTTTCTCTTTTAGCGCCGCCATCAGGCTGTCGCGTGAGATCCCGCAGCGCGCTTCGTCAACGCGAATAATAAACAGGTGCCAGGCGTGCACGTGCGGCCATGACGGAACGGTGAGCGGCTGGAACGGCGTATCGGCAAGCTCCCGCAGGTAGCGTTCGGCGATCTCCTGGCGGCGCCTGTTGGCCTCTTCCAGCTTGCCCAACTGCACCAGCGCCAGCGCGGCGTTGATGTCCGCCAGGTTGTATTTATAGCCCGGCGCGATCACTTCCGCCTGCGGCGCGCGGCCGTGCGTCTGGCGGTCATAGGCATCTACGCCGAGGCCATGGAATTTCAGGCTGCGGATCCGCTGCGCCAGCCGGGCATTATCCGTGACGACTAAGCCGCCTTCCGCGCAGGTCATATTTTTAATGGCGTGAAAGGAAAAAATCGCCGTTCCTTTCCAGCCCACATGACGGTTCTGGTAGTACGTTCCGGCGGCATGGGCCGCATCTTCAATAACCGGAATACCGTGACGTTCACCGATGGCATGGATAGCGTCGATTTCACACGGCGCGCCGGCATAGTGAACGGGAATAATGGCTTTGGTACGCGGGGTAATGGCGGCCTCAACGGCTTCAGGCGTCACCATTAATGTATCTTTATCTACATCAATCATGACCGGCGTGGCGCCCAGCAACACGATCATATTCAGCGTGGAGACCCAGGTCTGGGAAGGGGTAATAACTTCATCGCCTGGGCCAATCTCCAGCGCCATCAGCGTGACGTGCATGCCCGCGGTAGCTGAACAGACGGCAATCGCATGCTGATTCCCGGTAAGTTGACAGAATGCCTCTTCCAGTTCCTGATTCTTAGGACCCGTGGTGATCCAGCCAGAGGTTAAAACCTCCTGCAACGCCGCTAATTCCTCATGACCCATCGACGGGCGGGAAAAAGGCAAAAAATCACTCATCATTAATTTCCTTGCAATAAGAATGGCACGCGCTTGATATTAACCAATTACTTTTTCGTTTATTTCAACGAACCATAAACTCATATCAAGGTATCGTTCATTTCTTAGGGAAAAATTAAGATGTGTATTGCAGATGTAACAAAACCAATTACATATTTTTTATAAACAATGAGTTAGATAATTATGAATTATTTATTTCGTGATCCAACTAAATTTTTACAAGATGTAATTTTTAAACCAAGCATAAACAAACAAAAAAAATCCCGGCTATTTCTGTAAAAGAAGAAATAACCGGGAACTTTTCTTTTTAGTTAATTGTCGCGCTTATTTTAAGTTATCTGGAAAGTCTTCCGGTAACTCGCTGGCCGCGCAGGCAATCACGCTTTCATCATTGGCACCGCAGTCGCGCACAAAGGTGATCGTAGCAAATTCATCAATCACTTCCGTTGGATACGCCGGACCCGCATCGCGATAGCTGTTCATCAGCGGAATGTGATTGTTCTGGAAGCAGACGGTTTTTTCCGGGTTATTCATAACCCAGCGCGGGAAGAAGATGGTGCCATGGAACAGTTTGTCGCCCAGGTTGACGATCAGGCTAACGTCGGTACCGGTTGGCTCGGTCCAGGAAATTTTGTAGATGCTCTCCCCTACCCGCACGATATAAGCCTGCTGATCTTTCACCCAACGGTTGGCTACAAGACCGCTGTGAATACGGTAATCCAGGGTAGTCTCATTTTTGACGTAAATCTCGTAGTTCCAGCCGTTATCGTAGGTATATACAAGATGTTTACCAACAAAGCCGCTTAAGTCGTGTTTGTCGAAGGTGTTCATAAGATGTCTCCTTTGTTTTGATGAGAAGATCGTACCCCTTCAAAAAATGAATGAATAACGCTATGTTTTAATCAAATTCATCCAAATTTTAGATAAATCATGCATAAGACGACGCTTGAACAATGGTCTTTACTGGAAAAGGTAGTTGAGGCGGGCAGCTTTGCCAGAGCGGCGGAAGAAACGCACCGCAGCCAGTCCTCGGTGAGCTATAACCTGTCGCTGCTGCAGGAGCGGCTCGGCGTGGCGCTTCTGGTGCCGGAGGGACGACGGGCGGTGTTAACGCCGGCAGGAGAGCTTCTTCTCAATCAGGTTAAACCGCTGCTGAAAGCCTTTTCGTATGTTGAGACGCGGGCAGCGACCCTTCGCAACGGAATGCGCACGCGGCTGGATCTGGTGGTGGACTCCATTTTCCCGCGCCGCCGCCTGTTCGCCATCCTGCGTCAGTTCCAGCAGCAGTATCCGCAGACCCGGGTCCGTCTGACCGAGGTGCTGGAAAATACCCGCGCCGATGCCATTAACGATGAAGCCGATGTGATGGTCTTAACCCGCCGCCAGGACATTACCGGGCTCGGCGAATGGCTGATGAATATCGACTTTGTTGCCGTGGCCCATCATCAGCATCCCCTGTTTCACCTCGACGCGCCGCTCAATGATGAGATGCTGCGCCCGTGGCCGCTCATCCAGATTGCGGACAGCCAGCCCGCCGCGCGCGCGGCCGGCGAGTCGTGGACCTTCTCCACCATCGATGCCGCCATAGAGGCCGTCGTCTCTCAGGTCGGCTACGGCTGGCTGCCAGAGGAACGCATCCAGACCCAGTTGGATCAGGGCCTACTGAAACGCCTGCCGCTGAGCCATGGCGCGCGCAGGGCAACGCCGCTACACCTGATAGTTAAGCGCTCCCTCGCCCCGCTTGATGAACAGGTTGAGACGCTATTGCGCCTTTTTAGCCAGGAGCCGTCATCCTCACCTGCTACGCTTTAAGGTCCGAACGTTAAAACGAGAAGGAGCAGATGATGAAAATCGACTTTGCGGGGAAAGTGGCGCTGGTGACCGCCTCAACCAGCGGGATCGGGTTCGCCATTGCCAGAGGTCTGGCAGAAAGCGGTGCGGAAGTGATCGTCAATGGCCGGAGCACGGAATCGGTGAATAAAGGCATTCAGCAGCTCCAGCAGGTAGTGCCGGGCGTACAGGTGCGCGCCGCGATTGCCGATCTCAGCACGGCGGAAGGGGTCGAGTCGATTTTGAAGGTTGCGAATAACGTCGATATTCTGGTCAATAACGCCGGGATTTATGGTCCGCAGGATTTCTATGCCACCGACGATGAGACCTGGGAGCGTTACTGGCAGACCAACGTGATGTCCGGCGTGCGTCTGTCCCGCGCCCTGCTGCCGGGCATGGTGCAGAAAGGCTGGGGACGCGTGGTGTTTATCTCCTCCGAGTCGGCCTGCAATATTCCGGCGGATATGATCCACTACGGCGTGACCAAAACGGCCCAGCTCTCACTGGCGCGCGGGTTGGCGAAGTTCGTGGCGGGGAGCGGCGTGACGGTTAACAGCGTCCTGCCAGGCCCGACGATGTCTGACGGTTTCGCAGAGATGATGAAAGATGAAATCGAAAAAACCGGCAAATCGCTGGAACAGCTGGCGAAAGAGTTTGTGATGGCCAACCGCCCCAGCTCGGTTATCCAGCGCGCGGCCACGGTTGAAGAGGTGGCCAACATGGTGATTTATGTCTGTTCGCCCCAGGCCTCCGCCACATCGGGCGCGGCGCTGCGCGTCGACGGTGGCGTCGTGGATGACATCATCTGATGCTGTCAGGCCGCGCTGCCTGCGACCCGACGGGCGGTAATGTAGTGTGCCTGCCAGTAATCATCCGTCAGGGTTGAAACCGTTACGCCCTGACTGGTTGAGGCATGAATAAACTGGTTTTCGCCAATATAAACGCCGACGTGCTTGCGGTTCGGACCCGTCTGGAAGAAGACCAGATCGCCGGCTCTCAGGCGGTATTGCGCCACCTGCACGCCGCGATGGATCTGTTCACTCGTCGTGCGCGGCAAATTAAGATGCGCCGCATCGGTGAACAAGTGCTGCATCAGCGCGGAGCAATCCACCCCGCGATGCGTGGTTCCGCCCCACTGGTAGTGGGTACCTTTCCACTTCTGGTATTGATCGAGAATACGCGAGCGCAGCGGGCCCGTTTCCTGATGCACCAGCGCAGATTTCGCCGGTGATGCTGCCAGTTCGCTGTTCATCGATAACATCGACGCTGGCAGTTGAAAGCTGAACGCAGAAAACGAAGCAAAACTTAACGTGAGGATTGAAATAAGCGATCTAAGTGTCATATCAAGAAAGAAGTAGTGAGTGAGTTTTTCCTTACCTGTGGGGGCCAATGGTTCCCCTAAATATCTTGCGATGTGGCGATAATATAGACAGCTCGTTTTTTCACCAATTGTTATCGAGGCCAAAAATGGACTCACCTTGAGATCGCAAGATCGAGAAAAAAAGAGTGGTGGTATAAGGACTGTCCAGCTAAAGCAGGTAAACTGATCCGCAGAATGTGTATTTCAGCTAAGACGTATTTATGACCAATATGATTGCCGATGAGACGGTGGCTAAATCCAGCGTGCTCTCTGTCTTTGACTTTGACGGGACATTAACGCACCACGATAGCTTTATTCCTTTCCTGCGTTTTGCCTTCGGTAAACGCTACTTCGCGGGCCGTCTGGTGCGCATGGCGCTGCCCACGCTCCACTGCGTGCGTCGCAAGCTGACGCGCGATGAGCTTAAGGAAGTGCTGATTAAAACCTTCCTGACGGGCGTGGATGAACACTGGCTGCGTCAGCAGGCGGAAGCCTTTTGCGAAAAATACTGGAACAAGCTGATGCGCCCTGAAGGGGTTCTGGCGGTGGCGGCTGAGGTAAATTCCGGTGCGGAGGTGACCATCTGTTCCGCGTCCCCGGCGCTGGTGCTCCAGCCATGGGCTGATAAGCTCGGCATTAAGCTGATTGGCACGCAGCTGGAAGTGAAAGACGGCAAGCTGACGGGGCGCATCACGGGCAATAACTGCCGCTGCGCCCAGAAGGTGGCAAGGCTGGAAAAAGTGTATGGCGATCTGAACGCCTATCACCTGCGCGCCTGGGGAGACACCCGCGGCGACCACGAGCTGCTGGCGGCGGCGCAGGATCCACACTGGCGGCACTTCCACCACCCGCGCAAGCGTCGGAATTCACCGATTAAGGGTTAGGTGCGGTCCGGTGCCCTCACCCCGCCCCTCTCCCACAGGGAGAGGGAGAAAACGATGCATCAGGCCTCACGTTTTCCCGGGAACATCACGCTCGCAATAATCCCCAGTGCCAGCACGCCTAGTACCACAAACAGACTGGCCGTGGCGCCAATGCTGTAACCGTGATGCCAGAAGTGATCGGTGGCATTTAAACCGAGCTTGAACGCCACGAAGAACAGCAGCAGAACCACGGCTTTCTCGAGGTGCACCAGATACTGCTTCAGCGCTTCCAGCACGAAGTAAAGCGTACGCAGGCCGAGAATGGCGAACATCATGGCGCTGTAGATAATCAGCGGCTCGCGGCTCACGGCAATAATGGCCGGCACGGAGTCAAACGCGAACATGACGTCAGAAAGCTCGACGACGGCTACGCAAAGCAGCAGCGGCGTCGCATAGCGCTTCGCCTTCTTCACGCGGCCAACCATCACCTCCTGGTTTTCCGGTTTCTCCAGCTCCGCATCCACCTCTTTCTGGGTCAGAATAAAGGCGTTGCTGCTGATTTTCGGCCAGACCGGGTAGAAGCGCTTCACCATGCGATAGGCGAGATGGCCCGAGTAATCCTCCACTTCGTCGCTCTCTTCATTGCGCCTGAGCATCATCACCGCCGTCCAGCCGACGACCAGCGCGAAGATCACCTCAACGTACGGCCCCAGACTCAGCAGGCTGGTGCCAATAGCCACAAAGATGCCGCGGAAGACAATCGCCCCCAGCACGCCCCAGTAGAGCACGCGGTGACGGTACTTATCCGGCACGCCGAACCAGGCGAAGATCGCCATCATCACGAACAGGTTATCGACGGAGAGCACCTCTTCCAGCGCATAGCCGGTAAGGAACAGGCTCGCCATCTCGGCGCCGTGGTGAACGTACAGAAATCCGGCGAAGGCCATCGCCATCATGACCCAGAAAACGGACCACATCGCCGCGCTTTTCAGCGAGATCGGTTTATCGTGACGGTGCATAAAGAGGTCGATAAACATCGCCCCAACGGCCATCACCACGAAGACAACAACGGTTTCCGTCGGGAAACCGAGATGAGCAGCAGACATACACAACACCATACAAACTGACAAAAGCCAGTAACAGAAAAAGATCGTTACTTTAGCACACCCGTCGTCTAGCCGCTCATACCGCGCAAACGCTGCAGCACCGCCACCAGAACCGCCACAGACCAGCCTACCATCAACGCGCCCACCAGCCCTTCCACTCCGCCGATGAGCCGCCAGTGCTGGGGTAACGTGACGTCGCCGTATCCCACGGTGGCGTAGCTGACCAGTGAAAAATAGAAGCTGGTGTTCCAGTCATTAAACGCGTCGATGACAAAATAAAACCCAGCAAACAGCCCGGCCTCAAGGAGATGGGCGAAGATCATGGAGATCACGATACCGACATTGCGTAAAACAATGCGTACCGCAGAATCGACTTCTAATTTGATGAATTTTAAAACGCCAAACATCCACAGCGAATGGATCACCACGGTTAGGGTAAGCAAAATAATAATACTGAGTAGCTGCATGATGCGTGCTCGACCAAAAGGAGTATGGCCCCGCTAACGCGGCGGGGCACCTGGTCGAAGCTTAGTTGAATGGAAAGCAAAAGTTGGTGCAATAATTGCGCTGCGTGACTATTTCTCTGCCAGCGCGTCCTGCTTGCGGCTGGTTAGCAGCTAAAAGCGATGTATCCGCAGCGCGCTATCTGTGAGTCACCTCTTATTTACATCATTTAAACCTTCCATTAACTGGATAAAAATAACGCACCGTCGCTATAGTGGTTTTGTTTAATAAAACTGAGTTGTACCTAATAAAACAAAGAACAAACCCTGCGAGGACACAATGACAGAACATTTACGTAACGGCGCTACCGCCACCGAGGACATAGAAAGAGAGACGATGCGGAAGGTGATCTGGCGTATTCTCCCGTTTCTGATTGTCAGTTACCTGGTCTCCATTATCGATCGCGGGAATATCGGCATGGCTTCGCTGCAGATGAATGAGGACCTTGGCCTCAGCAAAGCCGCGTTTGGCTTCGCCAGCAGCCTTTACTTCGTGGCCTATTTTTTGTTTGAGGTACCCAGCAACCTGGCCATGCAGAAAGTCGGTGCCCGGCTGTGGATCCCGCGCATTATGATCAGCTGGGGCATCGTCTCCATGTGTATGTCCCTGGTGCAGAACACCACATCGCTCTATATCGTCCGTTTTCTTCTCGGTGCTGCAGAGGCGGGCTTCTTCCCGGGCGTCGTGCTGTATCTGACCTGGTGGATCCCGTCCCGCTACCGCGCACGCATTATTGCGTCCTTTATGGTCGCCATCCCGCTCGCTAACTTCATCGGTTCCCCGCTTTCCGGATTGATACTGTCACTGGATGGCTGGCTGGGTCTTCGCGGCTGGCACCTGCTGTTCATTATTGAAGGCTTGCCGGCGGTGCTGCTGGGTATTGCGGCCTGGTTTATTCTCCGGGATCGTCCTCACCAGGCGAGCTGGCTTAGCAGCGAACAGAAACAATGGCTGGAAACCACGCTGGAAACCGAGCGCAATCAGCAAAAGAATATCGGACATCAGACCACGTGGCAGTTGCTGAAGCATCGCCAAATCTGGCTGATGGCGCTGATTTACGCCGGAGCATCGTCCGCGGGCACCACCATCAGCGTCTGGTCTCCTCAACTGCTGAAATCCTTCCATCTCGATAATCTTGAGACAGGTCTGCTTAACGCTATTCCTTACGGTCTGGCATCGGTTCTCATGATTGTATGGGGACGGAACTCCGATCGTACCAACGAACGCCGCTGGCATACCGCGCTGACGCTGTTCATGATTGCCGCCGGCGTGTTTGCCGCCTTTGCGAGCGTCTCGCTGTCTGCCACGATCGTCATCCTCAGCATTATGCTGATAGGCGCTTATTCAATGAAAGGGCCTTTCTGGGCGCTGGCGTCCGGTTGGATGAGCAGTACCTCAGCGGCGGCAGGACTGGCCGCGATTGGTGCCATCGCAAACCTGATAGGCGGGGCAGTGATGGTAAACGCGTACGGCATTATCAATGAGCGGACGGGTAGCTACACGCTGGCTATGCTTCCGCTGGCCGTGCTGTGCGTGGCCGGGGGTATCGCGGTACTCATCATAGGACGGCAGGCTCGCAACGCTCAGCTACACGAAAAACAGGTCACGCATTAGTGATGACAGGAGCGGGACAAATGTCCCGCTTCTGCGTTTAAAGATTTTCTTCCGTCGCGTCGCTCGTTTCACCAAAGAACTGCTGACAGAAGGGCTTACTGGCACCCATTTTCTGCGAAAGACGGCTTGCAGCCGCCTTCATCAACTGCCCTATTTCCTTCTCACGACGATCTTCCGTCAACCGCGAGATGGGACCGGTCAGGGCTAACGCCGCAACCAGCTTGTCGTGAACGCCGAAGACAGGCATCGCAAACGCAGCGGTATGGGGATCGCGTGCGCCTGACGTGTAGAAAGGGAGTTCAGCGTCTTCCTCCGGCAGGCTTTCATTGAGCCCCCAATGACGCAATACCTTACTGATGGCCGAATTATCGAGCGGGAACTGGCTGCCGGGAAGATTGCTGTGTCGCAGGCCATGCGACGCTTCAGCGCGAAACAGGCAAAGGCGTTGCCCTCCCTCCAGCACATACCAGCTGGCACTCTCCTGAGACGCCAGAGATAAGGCCTGAAGCTCTGGCTGAACCACCCGGGAAAGATGGAAAGATTGTTCATACAGCTTGCCGAGGTAAAGCAGACGTGGGCCAAGCGCATAATTGCCGTCTTCATGCCTGACGACGTAATTCATCCGTTCAAGAGAATTCATCAAGCGGTAAACCGTGGTTTTGTGATAACCCGACAGCTGTGCCAGCGCGGTCAGCGTCAGGCTCTCATCCCCAGGACGGAAGCAATCCAGTAAAGCCAGCGCTTTTTCAACCGCTACAACGCCTTCATTCCCCATCATTATCTCCTTGTTAGCCCGGCAGTGAGTGTACCTCAAATTTTGTGAGTCACTTCGTGTTTACATCACAAACGCCACCTCGGGTCTGGCTAAAAGGAAAGCAACACCGCTATAGTTGTTTTGTTCTGTACACCTGCATTGTACTCAGTAAAACAATATGGAGGCATTTATGTCCGTTACTGAAAAAAAACCGATTAATCGCCAGTTCGAGCGCGTTTCTGCTGAGGACGTTCGTCGGGCTGCCGAGTATCAAGCAGCTATTCTGGCCGACGTGGCCGGTCGCCGCGGTACGCTTCATGGCCGCATCAAACCACTGGCCCCACATATGTCCGTTGCGGGTCCGGCCGTCACCGTGGAAGTCCGTCCGGGTGATAATCTGGCGATTCATGCCGCGATGGCGGTGGCGCAGCCCGGCGATGTCCTGGTCGTCGATGGCAAAGGCGACCTGAGCTGCGCGCTGCTTGGCGAAATCATGGCCACTCAGGCTCAGGCGAGCGGTATTGCGGGCATCATTATTGACGGCGCTGTACGTGACGCCGACACCCTGAGCAAAGGTCACTACCCTGTCTTTTCTGCCGGTCTGAACCCCTGCGGCCCGACAAAGTTAATTTCTGGCCGGGTTAATCATCCCATTTCAGTCGCCGGGGCGACGGTTCAGGCCGGGGATCTGGTTGTCGCGGATATCGACGGCGTGGTCGTGATCCCGCGCGATGAGGTTCAGGAGGTTATCGCGCTGGCAAAAGGAAAGCTGGAGATGGAGACCCGGCGTCTTGCCGCCATTCGTGAAGGCGATTTACGTCCACACTGGCTTGATGACGCGCTTCGTAAGGCAGGTATGTTAGCTGACGGGGAGACGCTGTGATGGGGGGCAAAGACGTAGTTCTGGTTACCGGAAGCGACCTGGCGGAGCAGGCCATGGTGATGTTGCAGGGCTTTGAGGTAGTGTTTGCGGGCCGCCAGCCCACAGAAGATGACCTGATCGCGCTGTGTGAACGACACAATCCTGTGGCGATTCTGGTACGTTACGGCCGGATCACCGCGAAGGTCATGGATGCCGCCCCGGCACTGCAGGTTATTTCCAAGCACGGAAGCGGGATCGATGTGATAGACCAGACGGCAGCGGCCGAGCGCAACATCGCCGTCCGCGCTGCGCCAGGCGCAAACGCGGCCGCAGTGGCTGAACATACCTGGGCGCTGATCCTCGCCTGCGCAAAGTCAGTGGTGCCTCTGGACAAGCGGCTGCGGGACGGGCACTGGGATAAGGCGATGCATAAATCCATTGAACTCGAGGGCTTAACGCTGGGGTTAATTGGGTTGGGTGCTATCGGCTCGCGCGTGGCGACTATTGGTCACGCTTTCGGCATGAAGGTGCTGGCTTACGATCCCTATGCTAAGACTATGCCTGCTCTGTGCGAACGCGCAGAAACGCTGAACGGACTTCTTTCCCGTTCCGATGTCATCTCTTTGCACTGTCCGCTGACCGATGAGAATCGGGGGATGATCAATAGCGAAACGCTCGCACACTGCAAGCGGAACGCCATTCTGGTCAATACGGCACGCGGTGGACTGATCCACGATGAGTCGTTACTGGCGGCGCTCACGGATGGCACGCTGCACAGCGCCGCGCTGGACAGCTTTCCCCACGAGCCGCTGACCGCGCCGCACCTCTGGCAGTCCGTAGAAAACGTGGTCATTTCACCGCATATTGGCGGCGTTACCGCAGCGTCATATATCAGGATGGGGACCGTGGCCGCGAGCAATATTCTGGCCGTGACGGACGCAACCACCGTCAGCTCGTAAAGCCAACCGCGACGAGTGGCAGCGCGCTTATGTCACTTGTCTTCTGCCAGCGCCTGAGCACATGCCCAGGCACTTGCCCATGCCCACTGGAAGTTGTAGCCGCCGAGCCAGCCGGTCACATCCATCACTTCGCCAATAAAGTAGAGCCCCGGCACGTTACGCGCTTCCATGGTGCGGGACGAGAGCTCATTCGTGTCGACCCCGCCCAGCGTGACTTCCGCGGTTCGGTAGCCTTCCGTGCCGTTTGGCTGCACGCGCCAGTTTGTCAGCGTCTCTACCAGCGTCTCCTGCTCGCGGCTGTTCAGCTGCTTGAGAGACACATCCGGAATCTGCCCCAGCGCCTGCAAACATTCCACCAGACGTTTTGGCAGCTGCATTGCCAGGGTGTTTTTCAGGCTTTGATTCGGGTGCGCGGTACGCTGCTCGTTAAGGAACGCGTCGAGATCGCAATCGGGGAGCAGATTCACCGTGACAAACTCCCCCGGCTGCCAGTAGCTGGAGATTTGCAGTACCGCCGGGCCGGAGAGGCCGCGATGGGTAAAGAGCAGATTTTCGCGGAACACCGTCCCGTCTTCGGCGGTAATGACGGAGGGAACAGACACGCCGGACAGCGTCTGCAGCTGTTCCAGAAGCGGTTTATGCAGCGTAAACGGCACCAGCCCGGCACGCGTGGGCAAGACTTTCAGGCCAAACTGTTCGGCAATCTTATAGCCGAACGGGGAGGCGCCCAGCCCCGGCATAGACAGGCCGCCGCTGGCGATCACCAGGCTGTCTGCGCTGACGGTTTCACCGTTCAGCTGCAGCGTGTAGCCCTGGTCGTCGCGGGCGACCTCCAGCACTTCCGTGCGCAGACGCATCACCACACCGCCCTTCTCGCACTCGGCCACCAGCATATCGACAATCTGCTGTGCGGAGTCGTCGCAGAACAGCTGTCCCAGCGTCTTTTCATGCCACGCGATACCGTGCTTACCGACCAGGTCGATAAAATCCCATTGGGTGTAGCGCGCCAGCGCAGATTTACAAAAATGACGGTTTTGGCTCAAATAGGCCGCGGGCTCAACATACAGATTAGTAAAGTTGCAGCGCCCGCCGCCGGACATCAGGATCTTACGGCCGGGCTTTTTACCGTTATCCAGCAGCAGCACGCGACGACCCGCCTGTCCGGCCATTGCCGCACAAAACATACCCGCCGCACCGGCGCCAATTACCACGGCATCAAACCTTTCCACGTCAAAACCCTCTTTGTTAACTGCCGCGGATTGTAAAGTTTCCTCTGTGGTCACACCAGCGTAAAAAGATATTACAAAGGCATTCCATTGAAATTTAAAGAATATCCTTTATGAGGCATTTCTCAAATCAGGTGGTATGTCAAAAAAAGTCTATATTTCACTTTGCCCGCCGCGCATTTGTCCTGGATAATGCGCCGCGTTCATGTCCTCAAAATGGCGTAACGTCCTATGCTACATTTGTTTGCCGGCCTGGATTTACATACCGGGCTTTTATTATTGCTTGCTCTGGTTTTTGTACTGTTTTACGAAGCGATCAACGGCTTCCACGACACTGCAAACGCAGTAGCGACGGTTATCTACACTCGCGCAATGCGATCGCAGCTTGCGGTTGTTATGGCGGCGGTATTTAACTTTTTTGGTGTCCTCCTGGGCGGGCTGAGCGTTGCGTATGCCATCGTGCATATGCTGCCAACGGATCTGCTGCTTAACGTTAGTTCTGGCCATGGCCTCGCTATGGTGTTCTCAATGCTGCTTGCTGCAATTATCTGGAACCTCGGTACCTGGTATTTTGGCCTGCCTGCATCCAGTTCTCACACCCTCATCGGCGCGATTATCGGTATCGGGTTAACCAATGCCCTGATGACCGGAACCTCCGTCGTTGATGCGCTGAACCTGCCTAAAGTATTGGGCATTTTCGGCTCCCTGATCATCTCCCCTATCGTGGGCCTGGTAGTCGCGGGTGGATTGATTTTTATCCTGCGTCGCTACTGGAGCAACACGAAAAAACGTGCGCGTATCCACCTGACGCCAGCAGAGCGTGAGAAGAAAGACGGCAAGAAAAAGCCGCCGTTCTGGACGCGTATCGCCCTGATCATTTCCGCTATCGGCGTGGCCTTCTCTCACGGCGCGAACGACGGGCAGAAAGGCATTGGTCTGGTGATGCTGGTTCTGATCGGCGTCGCACCGGCAGGCTTCGTGGTAAACATGAACGCCTCGGGTTACGAAATCACCCGTACCCGCGATGCGGTCAACAACGTTGAAACCTATTTCCAGCAGCATCCTGACCTGCTGAAAAAAGCGACCGGCGTTGATCAGTTGATCCCTTCTCCAGAAGCCGGTGCAACCACCGCGCCTGGCGAGTTCCACTGCCATCCGGCAAACGCGATTAACGCGCTGGAACGTGCGAAAGGCATGCTGGGCGATATCGAAAGCTACGACAAACTGGCTGTAGAACAGCGTGGTCAGCTGCGTCGTATCATGCTCTGTATCTCTGATGTGACCGATAAAGTCGCGAAGCTGCCAGAGGTGAATGGTGACGACAAACGTCTGCTGAAGAAACTGAAAAGCGATATGCTCAACACCATTGAGTACGCGCCAATCTGGATCATCATGGCCGTCGCGCTGGCACTCGGTATCGGTACGATGATTGGCTGGCGTCGTGTGGCGACCACCATCGGCGAGAAGATCGGTAAGAAAGGCATGACCTATGCGCAGGGTATGTCCGCGCAGATGACGGCGGCAGTGTCTATCGGTCTGGCGAGCTACACCGGTATGCCGGTATCGACCACCCACGTACTCTCTTCGTCCGTGGCAGGTACCATGATTGTTGACGGCGGCGGTCTGCAGCGCAAAACCGTGACCAACATTCTGATGGCCTGGGTGTTCACCCTTCCGGCCTCAATCCTGCTGTCTGGCGGTTTGTACTGGATTTCGCTGAAGCTGATTTAATCGGTTGAAGGCGACAAAAAAGCGGGTCAGGAAACTGGCCCGCTTTTTTTATGCTCAGTGCCAAATCATCAATGCAATCATACTGACCACGACCAGCCCGCACAGGGCGCTGGTCAAAATGAACTGACGACGCAGGCGCTCGCAGCGACGAATAAACTCTTCATCGTGATGATCGCGGTAGCGCTGGTAGTAGATGTATCCCACCAGACGCATCTGCTTGCTGGGCTGTCCATGCGAGGTGAAGAACCCTCCACCGTCCACATACTGATAAAGCAACGGATCGCAACCACGAAGTACCACTAACAGCGCACGTAACGATGAGAAGTAGCGCGCCATATTCACTATGCAAACCACGCATAACGCCCAAAACAATGCGACGGTGCTAATCATACATCCTCCCCGGCGTCCGCCCACGAAGCAAGGCTCCTGAGCTACCGCACCCCAATGCCCTGACAGACAGTTCAGTGAAAGAATGACCAGAAGTCGATCCGGTTCGCGTTTTAATATCCGAACGGCTCATTTAATAGTGTAGGAGATCCGTTAATTTTTTTGCCACAAGGTTAATCGTTATCAACACCAAAGCTTGAAAAATATGTTTAACTGGGCCGTAATGAAAGTATCAGACGACGGCATTCTCACTTAGTCATCGATAACTTAAGGAAGGAGTAACACTATGGCTTACAAACACATTCTCATCGCGGTTGACCTCTCTCCGGAGAGCAAAGTGCTGGTTGATAAAGCGGTATCCATGGCACGTCCCTACAACGCGAAAGTTTCGCTGATTCACGTTGATGTGAATTACTCCGACCTCTACACCGGTCTGATCGACGTGAATCTTGGCGATATGCAGAAACGCATTTCCGAAGAGACTCACCATGCCCTGAGCGAACTCTCCACCAACGCGGGCTATCCGATTACCGAAACCCTGAGCGGCAGCGGCGACCTGGGCCAGGTGCTGGTTGA
Organism: Enterobacter cloacae complex sp. SHL020; assembly: GCF_049236945.1. Lineage (NCBI taxonomy): Bacteria > Pseudomonadati > Pseudomonadota > Gammaproteobacteria > Enterobacterales > Enterobacteriaceae > Enterobacter > Enterobacter cloacae complex sp. SHL020. The sequence continues at coordinate 41,192 of NZ_JBMKJF010000008.1, read as the reverse complement.
TGCGATTAAGAAATACGATATGGACCTGGTGGTTTGCGGTCACCATCAGGACTTCTGGAGCAAGCTGATGTCATCAGCGCGCCAGCTGATTAACACCGTTCACGTGGATATGCTGATTGTTCCACTGCGTGACGAAGAAGACGAGTAAGTGCGTTAAATTCCCCTCACCCTAACCCTCTTCCACAGGGAGAGGGGATAGATCGAGGACACAGGCCGGGTAAGGCGAAGCCGCCACCCGGCTTTTTTTATTCCGGCGTACCCGGATAAATATCAAACCGGTGCCCTTTGGTGACCACTGCGTTAGCGGTCGCAACGTCCGCCAGCGGCGGCGCATAGTCCGGGCGCTTTACCACCACCCGCTTCGTGGCAAGCTGACGAGCCGGCTCCAGCAGGCCATCGGCATCCAAATCCGGCCCCACCAACGACTGAAACACCCGCATCTCTTTCTTCACCAGCGCGCTTTTCTGCTTATGCGGGAACATCGGGTCGAGATAGACCACCTGCGGGCGCGGGGTGATATCCGTCAATGCCGTCAGGCTGGAGGCGTGGATCAGCTGCAATCTTTCCTGTAACCACGGGCCGATTTCCGGGTCCGCATAGCCTCGCGCCAGCCCGTCGTCGAGCAGCGCAGCGACCACAGGATTACGCTCCAGCATCCGCACGCGACAGCCGACTGACGCCAGCACAAACGCATCGCGCCCCAGCCCCGCCGTGGCATCGACCACGTCCGGGAGGTAGCTCCCTTTGATGCCGACCGCCTTGGCCACCGCTTCGCCGCGACCGCCGCCGAACTTGCGCCGGTGCGCCATCGCGCCGCCGACAAAGTCGACGAAAATCCCGCCGAGCTTCGGTTCGTCGCGCTTACGCAACTCCAGATGTTCCGGCGTCATCACCAGCGCCATCAGGTTTTCTTCATCGTGCTCCAGCCCCCAGCGGGCCGCCAGAACAGATAAGGCGCCGTCTCCGGCGCCTGTTTCATCTACTAAGCAGATCTTCACGTAACAATCAGCCTTTGATCCCGTAATGCTCAAGCATCGCATCCAGCTGCGGCTCGCGGCCGCGGAAGCGTTTGAACAGCACCATTGGCTCTTCAGACCCGCCGCGGGTCAGGATGTTATCGAGGAACGACTGGCCGGTTTCGCGGTTGAAGATCCCCTCTTCTTCGAAGCGAGAGAAGGCATCCGCCGCCAGCACGTCGGCCCACAGGTAGCTGTAGTAGCCGGCAGCGTAGCCGCCTGCGAAGATGTGGCTGAAGGCATGCGGGAAGCGTCCCCAGGTCGGCCCTGGAATAACGGCAACCTGCTTTTTAATCTCGGCCAGGGTCTCAAGGATTTTCGCGCCCTGCTCCGGGCTAAACTCGGCGTGCAGGCGGAAATCGAACAGGCCGAACTCCAGCTGGCGCAGGATAAACATCGCCGCTTGGTAGTTTTTCGCCGCCAGCATTTTATCCAGCAGCGCTTTCGGCAGCGGCTCGCCGGTCTCGTAGTGACCGGAGATAAACGCCAGCGCGTCCGGCTCCCAGCACCAGTTTTCCATAAACTGGCTTGGCAGCTCGACGGCATCCCACGGCACGCCGCTGATACCGGCCACGCCTGCGGTTTCGATGCGGGTCAGCATATGGTGCAGACCATGACCAAACTCGTGGAACAGGGTAATCACTTCGTCGTGGGTGAACAGCGCCGGTTTGCCGTTTACCGGACGGTTGAAGTTACAGGTCAGGTAGGCGACCGGCTTCTGCAGAGAACCGTCGGCTTTACGCATCTGGCCCACGCAGTCATCCATCCACGCCCCGCCGCGCTTGTTCTCACGCGCGTAGAGATCGAGGTAGAAGCTGCCGCGCAGCTCATTTTTCTCGTCATACAGCTCGAAGAAACGCACGTCCGGGTGCCAGACGTCGATATCGGTACGCTCTTTGGCGGTGATGCCGTAGATGCGTTTTACCACTTCGAACAGGCCGTTAACGGCTTTGTTTTCCGGGAAGTACGGGCGCAGCTGCTCGTCGCTGATGCTGTAGAGGTGCTGCTTCTGTTTTTCGCTGTAGTACGCGATATCCCACGGCTGCAGCTCGTCCACGCCGAACTCGGCTTTCGCGAAGGCGCGCAGCTGGGCCAGCTCTTTCTCACCCTGCGGACGGGCGCGTTTCGCGAGATCCGTCAGGAAGTCGAGCACCTGCTGCGGGTTCTCCGCCATTTTGGTGGCGAGGGATTTATCGGCGTAGTTTTCGAAGCCCAGCAGCTGCGCCAGCTCGTGACGCAGGGCGAGGATTTCCGCCATTACCGGGCTGTTGTCCCACTTACCGGCATTCGGCCCCTGATCGGAGGCGCGGGTGCTGTACGCACGGTACATCTCTTCGCGCAGGGCCTGGTTGTCGCAGTAGGTCATCACCGGCAGATAGCTCGGGATATCCAGCGTCAACAGGAAGCCTTCCTGCTCTTTCGCTTCAGCCTGGGCTTTTGCCGCCGCCAGCGCGCTTTCCGGCATACCGGAAAGCATAGCTTCGTCGGTAATCAGCTTCGTCCAGCCCATGGTGGCGTCGAGCACGTTGTTGCTGTACTGGTTACCCAGCTCGGACAGGCGCGCGGCGATTTCGCCGTAGCGGGTCTGCTTCTCTTTTGGCAGGCCAATCCCGGACAGCTCAAAATCACGCAGGGCGTTATCGACCGATTTTTTCTGCGCCGTGCTCAGTTCGGCATAGTGGTCGCCGTCGCGCAGGTCGCGGTAGGCTTTGTACAGCCCTTCGTGCTGGCCGACCCAGGTGCTGTACTCAGAGAGCAGCGGCAGGGTCTGTTCGTAGGCTTCGCGCAGTTCCGGGCTGTTTTTTACCGAGTTCAGGTGGCTCACCGGGGAGAAGATACGCCCCAACACGTCGTCCACTTCGGCCAGCGGCTGACACAGATTTTCCCAGGTGTACGGCGCGCCCTGCGCTACCACGCTTTCTACCGCCGCGCGGCAGTTGTCCAGCGATTGCGTAACGGCTGGAACCACGTGCTCAGGGAGGATTTTAGAAAACGGCGGCAACGAAAAAGGCGTCAGTAATGGATTGGTCATAAACGCTGTCCTGTTGAAATAGGTGAATGAAGCGCGCATCCGGCGCTGTGCATATGGGATCTAGAATGGGGTTAAGTGTAGAGGATTTCAATGCCGGACGTTGCGCTTTCGCGGCAGTGGAAACTTTTCTGTATACTGTGGCGATACGCTCTATTTTTGCCCGATGGCGCTACGCTTATCGGGCCTACGTTTACTACCTGGAACACATTCATCCATGCTCAGTTATCGCCACAGCTTCCACGCAGGCAACCACGCCGACGTCCTTAAACACACCGTTCAGAGCCTGATCATCGAATCGCTCAAAGAGAAAGAGAAGCCGTTTCTCTATCTGGACACGCACGCGGGCGCGGGCCGTTATCAGCTGAGCGGCGAGCATGCCGAGCGTACCGGTGAATATCTGGAAGGGATTGCCCGCATCTGGCAGCAGGACGACCTGCCTGCCGAGCTGGAGCCTTACATCGGCGTGGTGAATCACTTCAACCGCAACGGCCAGCTGCGCTACTACCCTGGCTCACCGCTGATTGCACGCCAGCTGCTGCGCGAGCAGGACAGCCTCCAGCTGACCGAGCTGCACCCGAGCGATTTCCCGCTGCTGCGTTCTGAATTCCAGAAAGACAGCCGCGCCCGCGTGGAAAAAGCCGACGGTTACCAGCAGCTGAAGGCCAAACTGCCGCCGGTTTCACGTCGCGGCCTGGTGCTGATCGACCCGCCGTACGAAATCAAAACCGACTATCAGGCGGTGGTAACCGGCATCCACGAAGGCTACAAACGCTTCGCCACCGGGACATACGCCCTGTGGTATCCGGTGGTGCTGCGCGCGCAGATCAAACGCATGATCAAAGACCTGGAAGCGACCGGCATCCGCAAAATCCTGCAGATCGAGCTGGCGGTACGTCCGGACAGCGATCAGCGCGGCATGACCGCCTCCGGCATGATTGTGATCAACCCGCCGTGGAAGCTGGAAGCGCAGATGAACAACGTGCTGCCATGGCTGCATAAAACGCTGGTGCCCGCGGGGACAGGCCACGCCACCGTCAGTTGGATCGTGCCGGAGTAATCGCAGTCATCGGTGGAAACTATTGATTTCAGGTATACAATCGCGGCAATTCACGATTAAGGACAAAAGCAATGACTAAGCATTATGACTACATCGCAATCGGCGGCGGCAGCGGCGGCATCGCCTCCATCAACCGTGCGGCCATGTACGGCCAGAAGTGCGCGCTGATTGAAGCCAAAGCGCTGGGCGGCACCTGCGTGAACGTAGGTTGTGTACCGAAGAAAGTGATGTGGCATGCGGCGCAAATCCGTGAAGCTATCCATATGTATGGCCCGGACTACGGCTTTGACACCACCATCAACCGCTTCGACTGGGACAAACTGATCGCCAGCCGTACCGCCTACATCGATCGTATTCACACCTCGTACGACAACGTGCTGGGTAAAAATAACGTCGATGTCATCCACGGTTTCGCCCGCTTTGTGGACGCGAAAACGATCGAAGTGAACGGCGAGACGATCACCGCCGATCACATCCTGATCGCCACCGGCGGTCGTCCGAGCCACCCGAACATCCCGGGCGTGGAATACGGCATTGATTCCGACGGTTTCTTCGAGCTGCCTGCCCTGCCAAAACGCGTTGCCGTTGTTGGCGCAGGCTATATCGCGGTGGAACTGGCTGGCGTGATTAACGGCCTGGGCGCGGAAGCGCACCTGTTCGTACGTAAACACGCGCCGCTGCGCAGCTTTGACCCGCTAATTGTCGATACGCTGGTTGAAGTGATGAACACCGAAGGCCCGACCCTGCACACCAACGCCGTGCCAAAAGCGGTGGTGAAAAACGCGGACGGTAGCCTGACGCTTGAGCTGGAAGATGGCCGCAGCCAGACCGTCGATTGCCTGATCTGGGCGATTGGCCGTGAGCCTGCGAACGATAACTTCAACCTGGGCGTGACTGGCGTGAAAACCGACGAAAAAGGGTATATCGTCGTCGATAAATTCCAGAACACCAGCGTTCCGGGCATTTATGCGGTTGGCGACAACACCGGCGCGGTTGAGCTGACGCCGGTCGCCGTTGCGGCGGGCCGTCGTCTCTCCGAGCGCCTGTTCAACAACAAGCCGGACGAGCATCTGGACTACAGCAACATTCCGACCGTGGTCTTCAGCCACCCGCCAATCGGCACCGTCGGCTTAACCGAGCCGCAGGCGCGCGAGCAGTATGGCGACGACCAGGTGAAAGTGTATAAATCGGCGTTTACCGCGATGTACACCGCCGTCACCTCGCACCGTCAGCCGTGCCGCATGAAGCTGGTCTGCGTGGGCCCGGAAGAGAAGATTGTCGGCATCCACGGCATCGGCTTCGGCATGGACGAGATCCTGCAGGGCTTCGCCGTGGCGCTGAAGATGGGCGCAACCAAGAAAGACTTCGATAACACGGTGGCCATCCACCCGACGGCCGCGGAAGAGTTTGTGACCATGCGTTAATCCTGATGCCCCTCCCCGGAGGGGCATTTTTTTAACATTCATAAATCGTTGCAAAACGAATGCTCCGAAAATAGTGATCTACCGCACATTTCCCTCCCCATCTACCGAAGCGAATGTCTACGCTTATAAGACGCCCGGATAAACCTGTCTTTTGAACACACAACCGGAGGTCCCTATCACCATGTTCAACCAGAAACTACAGGCTACCGAGAACATCGAGTTCGAGATTGCAGAAGAGCTGCGCTACGAGACCGATCCCTGCGAGTTGAAACTGGATGAAATGATTGAGGCGGAGCCGGAACCCGAAATGATCGAGGGGCTACCCGCCTCCGATGCGTTGACGCCCGCAGACCGCTATCTTGAACTGTTCGAGCATGTGCAGTCGACGCGGCTGTTTGCGGACAGTAAAACCTTCCCAGACTGCGCGCCAAAGATGGATCCGCTGGATATCCTGATCCGCTACCGCAAGGTCAGACGCCACCGGGATTTCGACCTGCGCCAGTTTGTGGAGAACCACTTCTGGATGCCGGAAACGTACGGCACAGAATATGTCTCCGACCCGGGACTCTCCCTGAAAGAACACATTGATAACCTGTGGCCGGTGCTGACGCGCGAGCCGCAGGATCATATTCCCTGGTCTTCCCTGCTGGCCCTGCCGCAGGCCTATATCGTCCCCGGCGGGCGATTCAGCGAGACCTACTACTGGGATTCCTATTTCTCCATGCTGGGGCTGGCAGAGAGTGGCCGTAACGATCTGCTCAAGTGTATGGCGGACAACTTCGCCTGGCTGATTGAACGCTACGGGCATATCCCCAACGGCAACCGCACCTATTATCTCAGCCGCTCGCAGCCGCCGGTCTTTGCCCTGATGGTGGAGCTGTTCGAGGAGGACGGCGTGCGCGGTGCGAAACGCTATCTGGATCACCTCAAAATGGAGTACGCCTTCTGGATGGACGGCGCGGAGTCGCTGCTGCTTAACCAGGCTTACCGCAGCGCCGTGCGCATGCCGGACGGTTCACTGCTCAACCGCTACTGGGACGACCGTGATACCCCGCGCGACGAATCGTGGATTGAGGACGTGGAAACGGCCCGCCACTCGGGTCGTCCGCCCAATGAGGTGTACCGCGACCTGCGCGCGGGTGCGGCGTCCGGCTGGGATTACTCGTCCCGCTGGCTGCGCGATCCGTCGCGGCTCGCCAGCATCCGCACGACGCAGTTTATTCCCATCGATCTGAACGCCTTCCTGTTCAAGCTGGAAAGCGCTATCGCCAACATCTCGGCGTCGAAAGGGGATAAAGAGACGGCAGAGACGTTCCGCCAGAAAGCCAACGATCGCCGCGCGGCGGTGAACCGCTATCTGTGGGATGAGGAGAGCGGCTGTTACCGCGATTACGACTGGCGACGCGAAGAGCTGGCGCTGTTTTCTGCCGCCAGCATTGTGCCGCTGTATGTTGGAATGGCGACGCACGAGCAGGCAGAACGTTTGTCTGATGCGGTCAAATCGCGTCTGCTGACGCCGGGCGGAATTCTGGCGACCGAGTACGAAACCAGCGAGCAGTGGGATAAACCCAACGGCTGGGCACCGCTGCAGTGGATGGCGATTCAGGGGTTCAAGCAGTACGGCAACGACTCGCTGGGCGATGAGATCGCCTGGAGCTGGCTGCATACGGTGAACCATTTTTATAAGACGCATCATAAGCTGATTGAGAAGTACCACATCGCCAGCAGTACGCCGCGCGAAGGTGGCGGGGGTGAGTATCCGCTGCAGGACGGTTTCGGCTGGACGAACGGCGTGGTGCGGCGGCTGATTGGGTTGTATGGGGAGCCTTAAGCGGGGTGCGGTCTGGTGCCCTCACCCCGATCCTCTCCCACAGGGAGAGGGAAAAGAGATCAGCGAATCACCTCATAAATGGCAGTCTGAATGGACTGCCATTTTTTCGTGGTGGCATCCGGCTGCGACTGCGCGCGGCGTGTGGCCATGTCGAGATCGTGCTGCTGGCGTTTCACCACGGCAGGCACGGTGCAGAAAGCTTTGAGATACTCTTTACGAACCGAGGTCAGAGACTCACCGTTCGACATGGCGTGGCTGAGCGTGTTGATGAAGCGACGACACGGCTTCTCTTCCACCATGTTCTGCCGGTAGCGTAACATCAGCTCCAGCACATCGTCATAGCCTGCCGACATCGCCTCTTCGGTCCAGGACAGCTTCCAGTCCATACCGCCCTGCAAAAAAAGCTGGGTCACGCGGGTATCGTTGCGGTTAATGGCCGAGCGGAAATTATTCTCGTCCCAGGTGACCCCCATGCGCGTGAGCGTTTCGCGCGAAGAAGGTGTCTCGCGCATTTCCTGCGGAGGAGCCGCTTCAGCCGCGCTGACGGTCGCTGGCTGCGGCTTGCTGCTGGTTACCAGCCAGAAGCCCCCCGCCACGATGGCAATCACCATGACGCCAACCGCCCCCCATAGCGCACCGGAAATGAGCTGCTCGCGTTGTTCGGGCGTACGCGGCGCGCGCTGGGTCGGCTTTTCAATGGTGTCCCGGACTTCAAACAGATCCCCACCGGTAACCCGATCCATTTTCTGCGCCTTTTCCCAGAAGGTATGCAATTCGCTGGCATCTACCGCCATGAATCCGGCCGGATTGACGCGCGTTCTCCCCTCTTCAAACGCGCGTTGCACGGGCCGCGCGATCTGCGTGTAGTAGTTATCCAGCAGCTGGATTTGCGCCGAGCTTAACGTTTTCTGAACGGTGATGCTGTTGCGGATTTGCCGAATGTCATCGAGGAAGGTTTGCAGCGTTTTGCGCGGCTCAACCAGCAGCGTCAGCATCGACGGGTCGCTGAACAGCGAAGCGTAATACCGGCTGAACTCTTTTTTATCCACCAGCATCTGCGCCAGTTCACTGAACATCATGCCGCTGAGGACATCATTGATCTCGCCAAGCTTCAGCCAGCGCCGCACGCGGTCAGCGTTAAACAGGGTCTTAAGATGGTTGTTCAGCCGCACCTGATCGGGCCAGGCCTGCTGGATGAGCCCTTTAATCATCAGCTCAATCGCGCGTACCTGCTTGTGTGCCTGCTGCTGCTGGAGTTCGCTTCCCGGTGCCAGGTCAGTGCTGTAGGTCAACAGCGGCTGCTGCAGGCGAAGGTGTTCCAGCGCGGTCACAAACCGCATCGCCGCAATAAGCTGGTTTTCACTCACATCCTGTCCGCTTTCATACTGCGGAACGCGCTGCTGCAGCAGGCGTAGCTGGAGCGTAAATTCCGACATCTCGGCATCATTGAGGTTGAGTTTTTTCGCAACGGCTCCCCAGCCGCCCAGAGCTAATCGCGCGCTGTCGAGTTGTTCCAGGAACCAGCGTGGATCTTTGCCCTCAGAAGCATGTACATTCAGAAGGAGTAAAATTTCCACCGACGCAAGGCGAATGACCGCCAGACAGTGTTCAAACTGTTCGCGAATATGATGTGATGTGCTGAGAGTCATTGTTTTCCTTAAGCGACAACGAAGACATCCGGAATGGGCACGAAACGCCCTTTATTCTTTTTATTTATACGCGGTTAACCATACCTGACTTTCTGTTGAAATAAAGTGACAACCCTAAAATGATTTAAAATGTTTCAGGAGAAACTGAATGCCGGTTTTAATTACCTCTCGCCTTACCTGTTCGCCCCTGCAGGAACAAGACTGGCCCTTTTTTCTGGCGCTACAGCAGCACCCGGACGTGATGCGCTTTGTGGCGGAAGACCGCCCCGTCGCGGCGATCCGCGAGGCGTTTGATTCGCGCCTGACCCCATGGGCACCGGGCAGCGCGCACTGGCTTTGTCTCGTCGTACGTGACCCCGCCTCACAGGCCCCGCTGGGCGTTACCGGCTATATTCATCGGGAGGAGAACTGCGCCGAAGTGGGCTTCCTTTTCGCACCCGAGGCGCAGGGGAAAGGTTACGGCTTTGAATCCCTGAAAGCGCTTTGCGATTACGCTTTTCATCAGGGCGGTATACGGCGACTCACCGCCACCGTCACCGCGGGAAATGTCGCTTCAAGACGCCTGCTGGAAAAAGCCCGCTTTCGCCTGGAAGGCGAATTACGCGAGAGCTATTACCTTGCTGGGCACTGGCAAAATGACTGGCTATTTGGTTTATTACAGCAGGAATACCTGAATAATAATTCCTGACCAACCGCTTTTTAGCAGATATTCCCCGGACATCGTTTCCTCTTTAGTGTCGCTATTAAGAGGAAACGAATATCAAACGTCATTTGCTGGAAATATTTTCTGCGGCCATTGCGTTAATAAAAAAACATCAGGGTCTTTCTCTGGCGAAATATTGTGATTAAGGGTCTCCTTAAGAGGATCCTTCCCCTTAAGCTCGTGCATCACAGGAACATACCGCCAGAGACTTCAATACGTTGCGCATTCATCCAGCCCAGCTTATCGCTGAGCAGTGCCGCAATGGCATCGCCGATATCGTCCGGCAAACCCACCCGTCCCAGCGCCGTCTGCGAAGCCAGCATCTGATTTAGCTCCGCGTTGTCGCGCACGCGTCCGCCGCCAAAGTCTGTTTCTATCGCGCCAGGCGCAATGATATTGACGGAAATGCCGCGCGCGCCCAGCTCTTTCGCCTGATAACGCGTCAGCACTTCCATCGCCCCCTTCATCGCCGCGTAGGTCCCTGAGCCCGGCTGGGTAAAACGGGCCAGCCCGCTGGAGACGTTGAGGATCCGTCCCCCGTCGTTAAGCAGCGGCAGCAGGCGCTGGGTCAGAAAGAAAGGCCCTTTGAAATGAATGTTCAGCGCTTCATCAAACTGAGCCTCCGTCGTGTCGGCATAGGGCGCGTATAAACCCGTTCCGGCATTGTTCAATAAATAGTCAAAGGTATCGCGCTGCCAGACGGTCCTAAGGGTTTCCTGAAGCTGTCGGGCAAAATGTTCAAAACTCGTGATATCCCCGACGTTGAGCTGTAATGCCGCTGCTTTGACGCCTTTTTCCTGAATTTCACGCACAACATCCAGCGCTTCATGCTGGCTACGGTTGTATGTCAGGACAATTCCCGTGCCGTCTGCCGCCAGCTTTAACGCAGCGTTTTTACCCAGACCACGGCTACCACCCGTCAATAATGCGATACGTTCACTCATCATAAACCTCGTTTTGGCTGTTAAGGAGATTGAGAAAGAGCTTATTAGGTGATAGAAAATCAATAAAGATGGGTTAAAACGCTTCACTGTTTCAGCAGAAACAACAATGAGCTTCGTCTATGGATAAAATTCACGCAATGCAGTTGTTCGTCCGCGTCGCGGAACTGGAGAGTTTTTCCCGCGCGGCCGAAACGTTAACCCTGCCGAAAGGCAGCGTCTCGCGGCAAATTCAGGCCCTGGAAAACCGGCTTGGCACCCAGCTATTGCACCGCACCACGCGACGCGTCAGCCTGACGCAGGACGGCATGGTCTATTACGAGCGGGCCAAAGATCTGCTGGCAAACCTTGATGAACTCGACGGTATGTTTCTGCACGATCCCTCCAGCATCAGCGGTCGGCTCCGCGTGGATATGCCCGTCGGCGTTGCTCGAAATTTAGTCATCCCCAAACTGCCTGCTTTTCTGCAGCACTATCCGGGCATTGAACTCGAGCTCAGCAGCAGCGATCGTCTGGTGGATGTGATCCGCGAAGGGTTTGATTGCGTGGTGCGCGTCGGCACGCTGAAGGATTCAGGGCTGATTGCCCGTCCGCTGGGCAAGCTATCGGTGATTAACTGCGCCAGCCCGGATTATCTGGCGCGTTTTGGCTATCCGGAAACCCTGGACGATTTAGGCTCGCACGCCGTCATTCATTACACCGCTACGCTGGGAACACGCCCGCAGGGTTTTGAGTTTTATAACGGCAGTGCAACGCAGTGGATAAAAACGGGCGGGGTCTTAACCGTCAACAGCACGGAAACTTACCAGGCTGCCTGTCTCGCCGGGCTGGGCATTATTCAGGTGCCGCGGGTTGGTGTGCGCGATTTACTGCGCGCGAAGAAGCTGATTGAGATCCTCCCGCAATACCGGGCCGAAGCGATGCCCGTCTCCCTGATTTACCCTCACCGCCGCAACCTCTCCCGCCGGGTCCATCTGTTCATGGAGTGGCTTACCGAACTCACAAAAGCTTACGTGGACTAGCCGCAAGCTATAATTCAAAAACACATCCAGCTCAACGAAAAGGAAAATGCGCGTGACGCCGGAAAACAACCCGCAACGACCCACCCAACATTTAGAGTATGAGCCCGTCAAAAAGATGGAAACCGGGCCCGAAGAGGCCAAAACGCCAGGCACCGCCAGCAAAGCGCTGGGGACCGTCACCGGCATCGCCGCGAGAATTCAGCAGTTTCCCATGGTTGCGCACCTGATACGCGCGACCGAGCGCTTTAATGACCGCATGGGGAACCAGTTTGGTGCCGCCATCACCTATTTTTCCTTCCTGTCGATGATCCCAATCCTGATGGTGTCGTTTGCGGCAGCCGGTTTTGTGCTCGCGTCGCACCCGACGCTACTGCAGGATATCTTCAATAAAATCCTGAATAACGTCAGTGACCCGACCCTTGCCAGCACCCTCAAGAGCACCATCAATACCGCCGTTCAGCAGCGTACCACCGTGGGTATCGTCGGTTTGCTGATTGCGCTTTACTCCGGCGTTAACTGGATGGGCAACCTGCGCGAGGCCATTCGCGCCCAGTCGCGCGACGTCTGGGAGCGTAAGCCGCAGGACCAGGAGAAAATATGGGTTAAGTATCTCCGCGATTTTGTTTCGCTGATTGGCCTGCTCGTCGCGCTGATCGTGACGCTTTCCATTACCTCCGTGGCGGGCTCGGCGCAGCAGATGATCATTTCCGCACTTTACCTTGATTACATCGAATGGCTGAAGCCCGCCTGGCGCGGCATTGGGCTGGCCATTTCCATCTTCGCCAACTACCTGCTGTTCTTCTGGATCTTCTGGCGCTTGCCGCGCCATCGTCCGCGCAAGAAGGCACTGCTCCGCGGCACGTTGATTGCGGCGATCGGCTTTGAGGTGATCAAAATCGTGATGACCTACACGCTACCTTCGCTGGTGAAATCCCCTTCCGGCGCGGCGTTTGGCTCGGTGCTGGGGCTGATGGCCTTCTTCTACTTCTTCGCCCGCCTGACCTTGTTCTGCGCGGCATGGATTGCCACCGCCGAGTACAAAGGCGACACGCGAATGCCGGGCAAAACGCACCGCTAGCCCCGCTCTCGGGCTGAAATTTCAGCCCGATTCTTCATTTCAGCATATAAATCCAGCCCGTAACTTTTATTTAACCGAAAACCAGTTTAATTAACCAATATTTAAAATCTGTGAAGCATTTCATAGACGTGTTTTCGCTGGTCTGAAAATTATCCGCTTTTTGTTGTTTTTATCACCAGCCCGCGACTTTGTTACAGATTGAAATGTCGCTTTTGCTGTGCGTAATATGGCCTTTCGTTCGACAAAAATAAGAAAATATTATGCAAGCAACCGCCACCACACTCGACTCAGGAACGGAAAACGTTCCGGTAAACTCGCGCAATAAAGTCGTCGTCGCATCGCTGATTGGCACCGCCATTGAGTTCTTCGACTTTTATATTTATGCCACCGCCGCGGTCATCGTCTTCCCGCATATTTTCTTCCCGCAGGGTGACCCAACGGCGGCCACGCTGCAGTCTCTGGCGACCTTTGCCATCGCGTTTGTTGCGCGTCCGATTGGCTCTGCGCTGTTTGGACACTTTGGCGATCGCATTGGCCGAAAAGTCACCCTGGTGGCCTCGCTGCTGACGATGGGCATCTCCACCGTGGCGATCGGTCTGCTGCCGACCTATGAAACCATCGGCATTCTGGCGCCGGTCCTGCTGGCGCTGGCGCGTTTTGGTCAGGGTCTGGGGCTGGGCGGTGAATGGGGCGGCGCGGCGCTGCTGGCCACCGAGAACGCCCCGGCGCGCAAGCGCGCGCTGTACGGTTCATTCCCGCAGCTGGGCGCACCGATTGGCTTCTTCTTTGCCAACGGGACGTTCCTGCTGCTCTCCTGGCTGCTGACGGATGAACAGTTCATGAGCTGGGGCTGGCGTCTCCCGTTTATCTTCTCAGCCGTGCTGGTGCTGATTGGCCTGTATGTGCGCGTTTCGCTGCATGAGACGCCTGTTTTCGCGAAAGTGGCCGCGGCGAACAAGCAGGTGAAAGTGCCGCTGGGTACGCTGCTGACCAAACACGTCCGCGTGACCGTACTGGGCACGTTCATCATGCTGGCTACCTATACGCTTTTCTACATTATGACCGTCTACTCCATGACGTTCAGTACCGCCGCCGCGCCGGTTGGCCTGGGCCTGCCGCGTAACGAAGTGCTGTGGATGCTGATGATGGCGGTGATCGGGTTTGGTGTGATGGTACCGATTGCTGGCCTGCTGGCGGATAAATTCGGTCGTCGTGCGAGCATGATTACGATCACCACGCTCATCATTCTGTTTGCTCTGTTCGTCTTCCCGCCGCTGCTGGGTTCAGGTAGCCCGGCGCTGGTGATGGCCTATCTGCTGATTGGCCTGAGCCTGATGGGGCTGACCTTCGGCCCAATGGGCGCGCTGCTGCCCGAGCTGTTCCCGACGGAAGTACGTTATACCGGTGCGTCATTCTCCTACAACGTTGCCTCTATTCTGGGCGCGTCCGTTGCGCCGTATATCGCCACCTGGCTGCAGGCGAACTATGGTCTGTTCTATGTGGGGGTCTATCTGGCGGCAATGGCGGCGCTGACGCTGATTGCGCTGCTGCTGACGCACGAAACTAAGCACCAGGCTCTGTAATTCACTGCGGCCTGACGCCCCTCTCCCACAGGGAGAGGGAGCTACTTCTTCATCTGCGACAAAATAGTCCGGCACTGATTGGCCTCGCCTTCTGACGGTGAAATCAACGCCAGTAGGGCTGCGGCTGGGGTAACCAGCGTCGCCAGGGCTGCAGCCACCGCACCGCGCGCAATCAGCGGTCCGGGCTTCACGCCCGCCTGCGGGTTTTTGAAGGTTCCGCGCACGTAAAGCGGCGAGCGTAGGGTGATGATGCGGATCCCCTTACTTTCCGGGTCAATCGTCAAATTAAGCTGCTCCGAGGCCATGCTGGCGGTACCGGTTACGTTAATCACCGCGTTTTCCGTGTCGAAGGCAAATATCTGCGGACGCGCCACGCCGTTAACCAGATCCAGATTGGCCGCCGCGCAGTTCACCCGCACCTCGTCATCACCAAAAATTTGCCCGATGACGTAGTTACCGACGTTCAGCCCCAGGATCTCCATCAGGTTTCGGCTCACCAGCCCGTCGTTCATCAGCAGCTTCAGGTTACCATTGCCGCTGCCCAGCAGCGCCGCCACCGAGTTCCCCACGCCGCGAATGTCGGCATCACCGTTCATTTCACCGAGGGTTTTCTGCATCAGCTCAACGTTCGGCATCAGCTCTTTCAGCTTCAATCGACGCGCCTGGATCTCCGCCCGTCCCTGCATCGGCTTCTTATCGCCTTCCAGATGAATGTTCGAAGAAATCGTCCCGCCCGCCATGCCGAACTTCAGCGGCTGCAGGCGCAGGTCGGCGTTTTTGAGGAGGATATGGGTCGAAAGATTGCTGATCGGCAGCGTACTGCCATGTTCAATTTTTCCGCCTTTGAAGCGCACATCCGCATCCATCACGTTCCATTTGTCGGTTTCGAAGCGATCGTATGGCAGCACTTTGCCGGCAGGCTGAACGTCCTTTTTGACCTCTCTCGACTTGGTGCCTTTACCTGAGTCCACGCCAATCAGCGGGCCCAGATCGGCCAGGCGCAGCTGACGGGACTCAACATCCCCTTCCAGTTTCGGGCGCGGTTTTCCGGTGGTGTAGGTCAGGGTGCCGTGGATATCGCTATCGCCGATCCGGCCGTTGAAATCCCGGTAGTCAAAAACGGACGCTTTTTCAGTATCGATTTTGGCGACCAGATGCCCGTCCGTTTCGAACGGCGGGGTATCCGGCAGCAGCACGCCGGTGAGTTCATACAGCTCTCCCAGCGAATCGCCGGCAAATTTAAGCTGAAGGTCGACGCCGCCCATATTCATCGGATCGTTGACCGTTCCCACGAACGCCACGCGGGTATTCCCGGAACGGAAGTCCGCCTGTACCGGGAACGGCGTGCCTTCGCTCCGAAGCGCCAGCATCCCGCCGATTTTCCCTTTACCGCTGAGAGGCTGATCGTTATATCGTCCTTTTGCCGTCAGGCCGAAGACATAGTCACCCACGCTTGCCGCGTCACCTTTCGCTTTCGTGCCCGTGACCTCGCTAAACGGCAGCGGTTTGCCCAGCGGATCGACCAGGATCTCCACGTCCGCCTTGCTGACCTTATCGTCGATGGCGATCCGTCCGCGATCGAAAAGAATATTGTCGAGACGGAATGACCAGGAGGAAGGCTGGGCATTCGGATCTTTTTCGCTGTCGCTGGCAAGGTTAAACGTCCAGTTGTTGTTTTTTTCTGAAAGTCGGATCAGACGCGCATCGGGCTGCTGAAGTTTGATCCACGGCAGATAAACTGTTTTGGTCAGAAGCGCTAACGGAGCCAGCGTGGCTTCAACCCGCGGCAGGTGGATCATGGTGACGTCCGGGATATCCGGCGGGTTGCCGAGAATGATGTCGTCGGCATGGACGTGTGGCCAGGGGATCCAGCTTCGCCAGCCTGGCTCCTCTTTCTGACGCTCCCACACCACCCCTAAATCACCGCGTATGGCGAAGGGGCGGTTCAGTTCGGTTGAGACTTTCTGGTTGATGGTCGGCTTGAGACGGTTCCAGTCAAACGTCGCAATAATGATGGCGACGACCACGATCAACAACAAGAAAATCCCTGCTGTCCAGGAGATTACCCTGGTTGTTCTCGTCATTTTTATCCCCTTTCCTGATGACCTGTCCTGTAAAACTATAGTCCAGACAAAGGGAAGCGGGCTTATCAGAGGGTCATTATCACGCTATCGAGGCGATCCATGGGTACCGGGCGGGAGAGATAATAGCCTTGCGCCGCCGCTGCGGGAGAGTTTTGCACATCACGCCACTCTTCCAGTGTTTCCACACCTTCAACAATCACGCCCTGGCAATAGCGGTTCATCAGCTGTAATAACAGCGTAAACAGATTCCGCCCTTCCGGGGTTTGACGCAGCATAATGAACAGGTCGCGGGCCACTTTAATGTAGTCGTAGCGCACTTCACTCAGGGCGGAGAAGTTCGCCATGCCGGTGCCAAAGTCATCCAGCCACAGCGGGCCGTATTCGCATATCGACGCAAACGAGGAATCCTGCGGCAGGCGGACATGCTCCACCAGCTCAAAGCGCATCCACGGAAGAGTGGCGATCAGCTCCTGCAATTTTGCGTTCTGACGCAGCGCCAGCAGGGTTGGACCATCGACGTTCACCGAGGCGAGGATATCGTGCTGTTCGAAAAAGGGCTGCTTCGTCGCCAGCATACGAAGCTGCTCTTCCAGCACGTCCAGACGCTGGCGAACGGCAACTTCGGCAAAATAGCGATCCGGCGGGATGCGCTGAGTAGGGTTTGTGGGGTGCGTAACGACGGTTAATATTTCAATTGCCATCAGTCGACCATCTGTTCGGTAAATCGGCTGATAGGTGTACGCACGCTCACATTGCAGCCAGTAGCGATGCTCCTGCAAGTTCTCAATACTTGCCTCAGGCGTAGTGCTCAGCCGCTGGATAACCTGCTCTGACTTCATTTCAGATGTCCTGTTGTTGGGATAGCCTTTCTGGACTCGTCACAGGATTATCGGCGCGAAAATTGAGAACTTTATGTTCAATTCACCGGGAAAATGAAATTAAGATGACAGAAATGCGCGGTAACACGCGCTGGCTCAAATAAAATAATGGAACGTTGTTTTAATATAGTTGACCGGTTAATTCAGTCAGCGCACACTGCTGATAATTCTTCTGTTCAGGTTAACGATTATGTCCAAAAAAATTGCCGTGATTGGCGAATGCATGATTGAGCTGTCGCAAAAAGGCGCGGAAGTCAGCCGCGGATTTGGTGGCGATACGTTAAACACCTCGGTTTACATTGCCCGTCAGGTCGCGCCTGAGGCGCTCACCGTGAACTACGTGACCGCCCTGGGCACGGACAGCTTCAGCCAGCAAATGCTGGAGGCCTGGCAGAGTGAACATGTTGAAACGTCGCTGATTCAGCGTATGGAGAACCGCCTCCCGGGGCTTTATTACATCGAAACCGACAGCACCGGCGAACGCACGTTTTATTACTGGCGCAACGAGGCAGCGGCCAAATTCTGGCTGGAGAGCGACGCGGCCGCGGCCATCTGCGAAGAGCTGGCGACCTTTGACTACCTCTATCTGAGCGGGATTAGCCTGGCGATTTTAAGCCCCACCAGCCGTGAAAAGCTGCTCTCGCTTCTGCGCGAATGCCGGGCAAACGGCGGCAAGGTTATTTTCGATAACAACTACCGCCCGCGCCTGTGGGCCAGCCGCGAAGAGGCGCAGCAGGTCTACCAACAGATGCTGCAGTGCACCGATATCGCCTTCCTGACGCTCGACGATGAAGATGCCCTGTGGGGTGAGAAACCGGTAGAGGACGTGATTGCACGCACGCAGGCGGCAGGCGTGAGCGAAGTGGTGATTAAGCGCGGTGCAGATTCGTGCCTGGTCGCGGTGGCGGGCGAAGCGCTGGTTGACGTTCCGGCAGTGAAGCTTGCCAAAGAGAAAGTGATTGATACCACGGCGGCCGGTGATTCATTCAGCGCGGGTTATCTGGCGGTACGTCTGACGGGTGGAACGCCGGAAGCGGCGGCACAGCGTGGGCACCTGACGGCCAGCACGGTGATTCAGTATCGCGGAGCGATTATTCCGCGCGAGGCGATGCCTGTTTAAGGAGGGTGCGGGCTGATGCCCTCACCTTAACCCTCTCCCACAGGGAGAGGGAACGTTTAAGCATTACTGCCCCTGCGGAATATCCGTCGCGTCCGGATGTAAATCATCAGCCGTGGCGGCCTGCGCGGGCTGCGGCGCGGTAGCCATAATGGAATCCCAGGTCTTCTGAAGTTCCTTCATGTCATATTCCGGCTCACCCTTCGGCTGCAGGAGGATCAACGCCATCTCCTGCGACAGCTGCTGACGGAGGTCCTGATTGAGCATCTCGACGGTCAGACCGTTCAGGAAATCCTGACGAAGCTTCTGGTACTGTTCCGGCGCAATGTCCACCACCTGGTTCTGCAGGGAACGAATACGCTGGCTGATCAGAATGTCGGTATCGGCGCGAGCGTAGGTCGCAAACAGCTTCTGCAGCTCGAGTTTTTTCTGCGCCACGAGAGCGTTGAATTCCTCTTCGGAAAGCCCTTCTTTACGCACTTTTGCCAGCTCTTTCGCAACCACGCCCAGATTGGCATTCAGCTTATCGCCCGGCGATTCAACGTTGATGGCACACTGCGCACGCTGGAACAGCACGCGGCAGTCAAAGCCAAGACCGATATTCTTCACGTTGTTCTTGCTCAGCGTCTGCTGAACGTGCCAGAACAGCGCTTCACGCGCCAGATCGGCACGCCAGTAGCGCAGCATCGCCGCGGACTCGCGGATGGGCTGCCAGGCGTTATCCCACATGACGGAGAGGCGATCCTGACGCACGGCGTCCGTCATAATGCTGACAGGCTCTGCGCGCAGCGGAGAGAGCGTCGGGACAGGGGCTGGCGTTTCACGCTTGCCTTTTAAATCACCAAACGCTTTGTTGATCTGCTCCACCACCGCGCGGCTGTCCACGTTACCTACCACGATCAGCGTCATGGCGTCCGGGGTGTACCACTTCTGATAGAACGATTTTACCTGTTCGGCATCCACCGGCTGTTTCAGCGGTTCGGCCGGGTCATGCCCCAGCAGCGTCGAGCCCTTCAGGCGATAACGCCACCAGCCCTCTTTGGTATCCCCGGGCCAGGTCGCAACCATGTCACTGTTGCTCAACGCATAGTTGACGGTGTCCGGCGTAATCGCCAGATTGCCAGAGGCATCGGAGAGATACGTAAGCGCTTCTTTAAGCAGGTCGTTACGGTTATTTGGCAGGCTCAGGTTAAACATGGTGTAGTCATACGAGACCACCGCCGGAGGGAGTGGTCGTTTCGGATCGATGGCCTGCTGCCAAAGCGAACGCACCTGAACCGCTTGCAGGCTGCCGCTCTGCGTGAGCGCCAGCCGGGGAATAAAATGGCTAAAACCGGTTTGCTGGGTGCTTTCCGTGAGGGAACCGGTATTAATGGACAGACGGATTTCTACACGGTCACTGGGACGTTGCGGCGTGGCTAAAACCTGCCACTGAAAACCGTTCGCTAAGGTCCCTTGTTGCCAGGCCGGGTCTGGCTGGAGCGCATCTGCCTGCACATAACTGGCTGCTGCCATCATCAGCAAACCGCCGGTTAAGAGTCGAATTTTTGTGCCCTGCATGTGAACCCCTGATCAACATTCCTGGTTAAAAAGAGTGTTTCGCGACGCGCTTCACTCTTAAAGATGACGATGAAAACACGTCGATTAGACCGCGCGTTCGGCAAAACGTCACGGTCAGAAGTGAAATATACCCAAAAAAAATCTTGTCGAATTATGACAGGTACGAACAGTTATTATGCGCAGGAGCCCGCATCCCGACAAGGGAATACGGGCATTTGTGACAAGATTAGGAGGATAAGCCAGGATTTTTGCTGTCAGATGAACGATTATTCAGAGTATCGTCGAGCTTTTTGTGATCCAGCTCTTTCACCCATTTCGCCACCACCACCGTTGCCACGCCGTTACCCACCAGATTGGTTAACGCACGCGCCTCTGACATGAAGCGGTCGATACCGAGAATCAACGCCAGACCCGCCACCGGCAGGTGACCCACAGCGGAAATGGTAGCAGCCAGCACGATAAAGCCACTGCCCGTCACGCCTGCCGCGCCTTTAGAGGAGAGTAGGAGCACCACCAGCAGCGTAATCTGGTGGAAAATATCCATATGGCTGTTAGTCGCCTGAGCGATAAACACGGCCGCCATCGTCAGGTATATCGAGGTGCCGTCCAGGTTGAAGGAGTAGCCGGTCGGGATCACCAGCCCGACCACCGACTTACGGCACCCCAGCTTTTCCATCTTGTCGAGCATACGCGGCAGCGCCGATTCTGAAGAGGATGTCCCCAGAACGATCAGCAGCTCTTCGCGGATGTAACGGATAAATTTGAAGATGTTGAAACCCGTCGCGCGGGCGATGGAGCCCAGCACCACCACCACGAAAAGGATACAGGTGATATAGAAGCAAATAATCAGCTGACCCAGCTGCACCAGCGTACCGACGCCATACTTACCGATGGTGAAAGCCATCGCACCGAAAGCACCTATCGGCGCCAGGCGCATGATCATATTGATGATACCGAAAATCACCTGCGAGAAGCTTTCGATCACATTAAAGATAAGCTGGCCTTTGCTGCCCAGACGGTGCAGAGCAAAGCCAAACATCACGGCGAACAGCAGCACCTGGAGGATGTTACCGCTGGCGAAGGCGCCAATCACGCTGCCCGGTATCACGTCCAGCAGGAAGGCCACCACGCCCTGATCCTTCGCCTGCTCGGCATACACCGCGACCGCTTTGGCATCCAGCGTTGACGGGTCTACGTTCATCCCCGCGCCCGGCTGCACCACGTTGACGATGATCAGACCGATAATCAGCGCAAGGGTACTGACCACTTCAAAATAGAGAAGCGCCACTGCACCGGTACGGCCGACCGCCTTCATGCTTTCCATGCCAGCGATGCCCGTCACGACGGTACAGAAGATCACCGGCGCGATGACCATTTTGATGAGCTTAACGAACGCGTCGCCAAGCGGTTTCATTTGCGCGCCCAGCTCAGGGTAATAGTGACCCAGCAGAATACCGATGGCGATGGCTGTCAGGACCTGGAAATAAAGACTTTTGAAGAGTGAGGTTTTCATAAGGTGTCCTTGGGAAGAAAAACCACAGGCTTTGTAAGGTTATGGTTAACCTGCGGCTTTAAAATAACACCCACATAACAGGACAGAAATAAACTCAGTTCAAATTTGAAACACAAATGTTAAGAACTTTGAGCTGGCTCGCACAAGCCAGCAACAAAATTACACTTTTGCGTTATTGTCAGCACCAGAAAGGTATCGTTCTTCAAAGACATCCGACGGAACGGCAGGGGCAAAAAGGAAGCCTTGTCCGCTCTCCACGCCCGCCTCTGCCAGCCAGGCGCATTGCGCTTCGGTTTCAATCCCCTCGGCAATAAGATGCAGGTTGAGGCTGCGCGCCATCTGGATAATCGCCTGCACCATGCTGCTGTCGCCCGGCAGACCGTCGACAAACGCTTTGTCAATTTTGAGCACATCCACCGGAAGGGTTTTCATGTGCTGAAGCTGACGCAGCCCGGCGTATCCCATGCCGAAATCGTCCAGAGCAATGCGGATGCCGGCATTACGCAGCGGTTTCAGGATCGCGACCGCCTGATTGGGGTCGTCGATGCGTCGGCTCTCCGTCACTTCGAGAGTTAACGTATCAGGCTTGATTCGGTAACGATGGATCAGCTCCAGCATCTCTGAAACCATGGTTGGGTGCATCAGCTGCAGGGCAGACAAATTGACTGACAGCGGCAGCGTCACGCCGCGCTCCTGCCAGGCGGCAAGCTGACGGCAGGACTCCTCCAGAACCCAGTAGCCGACGGTAACCATCAGCCCGCAGGACTCAATGCGCTCAATCAGCCCCTCCGGCAGCTCCCATGAACCATCCGGCTGCTGCACGCGCAGCAGTGCCTCGGCGCTTTTCACTTCTCCCGTCAGCAAATTCACCTGCGGCTGTAGCCAGAGGGCAAACTGGCGGTTATCCAGCGCGGTCAGGATGTCGCTCTCTTCCGTCAGGCGCTGCTGCGCCTTTTCCATCTCTTCCGGCGCGAAGAACTGGATCTGATTTTTGCCTTTGCGCCGGGCGGTGAACGCCGCCGAGAACGCGCGATGATAAAGCTGCTCTGCCGTTAAATCGCCATAGTACATCGCAATACCGATACTGGCGCTTGGACGAAGCTGGATACCCTGAATGGGCAACCGCTCATTAATGACAGTGAGTACTTGCTGACCTAACGTGATCGCATGCCAGGGTTCTTTTACGCCGTTGGCAATTACCACCAGGTCGTAACCGCTGACCTGAGTCAGCACCATGCGCGGGGCAAGGACAGATTTGATCTTTTCCACCAGGGTGAGCAGCAGCATTTCGCGCTGGCTCTCCTTGAGCACGCCAGCCGTGTCCTGCAGGGTTTCGCAGGCGATAACCATCAGCGCCGTGGTTTGCTGGCGCTCAACGGTTTGCTCCAGCATCGCCATCAGGAAGGCTTTATTGGGAAGCTCCGATACCGGGAAGCGCGTGGCGCTGTTGTTTAACTCATCCTGCTGGCGCTGGATGCGCTGCTGGTTGAGGTTGTAGCTGCGCACCAGCATGCCTATCTCATCGTCATGATGCAGACGCGGGAGCTCAAGCTGATGCCCCATCTGATCCTGCGGCGCAAGCGCATTCAGCTCGCGGGCGATACGGCGCAGCGGATGAACAATCAGCCGGTTAATGCACCAGGTGAGCGCCACGCTGAGAATAAGCGTCATAAGTAAGCAAGTGGTCACTAACGTAACCACCCAACTCATGACGAATTTATACATGCGGTAGGAGTCCGCCTGTAATACCAGATAGGCCAGCGGCTGCGGATTGGCAGGGCGTTCAAGCGAATAAACGGGCAGCGAAATCTGCACCGGCAGTTCAAACAGGCGCATCACCATCATCGGGACGGGACGCTCCGGGATAAAGCTCATCCGCAGCGCCTGAAACTGGTTGGGCAAGACGACGTCGGCGCGGCTAACGACGCCGGCAGGCTGAATGCGTTTTAAAATGGTTTCCGCTTCGGGAATATCCCCTTTCAGGATAGAGGCAGAGAGCGGGCCGCGCACCGAGCGCGCGATACTTTCTAACTGCGAAGCCGTGTTATAGCGATTCTGCTGTACGGAATGAAACAGCAAAATTACGCAGAAGAGCAGTACAAACAGCATGGTGACGGCAGAAACCATCGCCATCTGTTTGATTGTTAAGGAACGGCTGACACGCAAAATGACTCTCCACAAAACTCGAAGCGCAGGGCGCGCCAGGGTGTAAACCTGGCGCGCCTGAGTATACCCGATTGCCGCGCTATTAAGAGAGACTTACAAATGGATTAAGGAAAATCCGATTACCAGTCCGCGTAAGGGATGAGCGGCTGCGGCGGTAAGTCCATATCGCCCTGCCAGCCTGCAGCAGAGTAACGCACATAGATCAGCGCATGGCTTGGGGTATAGTCTTTCGCTTCCTGAATATCCACGCCCATGCCTACAAACCAGTTGGACGTGACGCGGCGTTCGATAATGGCTCGCGCGGTATAACCCGTGCCTGAGGAACTGCTGCCGGTTTCCATCGCGCCCCGGTCGGTATAGCGGTCTGGCTCATCGGTCGGGATCAGATTCTGAATCGGGTAGCGCAGCTCGTCTTTGGTTTTGGAATGAGACCAGGAGACCGAGCCACCCAGCTCCCAGGACCAGTTCTCCGTGCGTTTACGCCAGGTTACCGGCAGTGCGAAGGAGACATACTCCTGCGGGCTGTAGTAGCCGCCCTGACCCAGGGTATAACCGCTCAGGTCTTTGTCGTAGTGCCAGAGCATATTGGAAACGCCGACCGTCAGGCGCTCATTGTTTTTATTAATGAGCTTGTAGTAGTAACCCGTCATCCAGCGGACGCGCCAGTTATCTTCCACATTTTTACCCGTCAGCGTTTCCGCGTTCAGGCTTGACCAGACGCCGTTCGCTTCCCCTTTGTCATAGCTCATGCTTACGCCGCCACCGGTGGCACGTACGCCGCCCCAGGTGGTGCCGGTGTTAGTATCTTTTTGCCCGGCGAACGCCAGCAGGGAGCTGGAGATTGGGCGGCGATGGGCGTTAACGGTATAGCCGATGGGGCCCAGATCGCTGCTGTAGCTGATACCGCCCACCACGTCGACGACGTCAAAGCCCATCGGCGTAGTGCCAATATCCATCGCCCAGGTTTTATTCTGCCAGCCGACGGCGACGCTTGCGCCATTGCCGGACTGATGGGTGTTGCCGCTACACGGCGTTTCGTAGCAGGTCCCCCATTTTGGATCGTAAGTCCCGTTATTGTTATCAAATGAACCGGCGTCCATGTTGACCAGATCGCTTCTGAAGAACATGCGCCCGTCAGAGAGCGGGGCATCCACCTGCAGCATAGTGGTATGCGCTTTCAGGTCAGAATAGCCGCCCGTGCCGCTGGAGCCCCAGTAGTCGTGCTGCAGCGTGACATTAACATCCTGCTGACGGTACAAGTCACCGGCATCACTGCGCACGCCGCGCTTCAGCCAGTCGTCCTTTTCATCGTTACGCGTCAGGCGGGTGAAACTGTCGTTGTCGGCCGGACGCGTCGTGGTGATGCCCGTCGACACCATCGCGTCTTTATAGGTTTCCAGGGCCTGCTGAGGCTGACCGTTTTGCGCCTGGAAACGCGCGGCATCACGTAACACCAGCGCGTTTTCCATGGAGCCGGGCTGCGATTTAGCCTGCGGAATGATGTTGTTGAAGGTCTGTTCTGCGGCAGCGGAATCGCCCAGACCTGCCTGCGCCATCGCGATCCGGCGCTGCATGTTGAGCGACAGCGGCTGGCCGTTTTGCGCGGCGGGCAATTTCGCCAGCTCTGCGCGCGCAGCGTCTTTGTCGCCTTGTGCACTGTAGATTTCGGTCAGGCCGAGGATCGCGTCTTCGTTCTGCGGCTCACGCTGCAGGACAGCGCTGTACGTCGTTTTCGCCGACGCCAGATCGCCACGCTGCTGCGCCCAGTCCGCCAGCGTGAGGTCAATACGGGTGGAGGTCGGCTGCTGACGCAGAAGGTTTTCCGCCTCCTGCTCTTTGCCGCTGTCGCGCAGACGGTTGGCGGTTTCCAGCACCTGGTTGCTTTGCAGGCGGTCGGCAAGCTCCTGAATATTGCCGTTCCACTGGCTGCGCGGCAGCGTGTCCAGATGCGCCAGCGCGGCGCGGTCCTGATCGTTGCCGGAAAGATAGAGCCCGTTGGCGTACACCTGATCCGGGTCGGACGGTTTCTGGCTGGCAAGCTGACGCATCAGGGTATCCGCCTGGCTGCGCTGACCCGCGCTGTAGAGATCGCGCGAGAGACGATAGGTTATCCACACGTCGCCGGGAGAGAGCGCCAGACGACGCCGCTGGATCTCTGCCGCCTGGGCGTATTTCCCCTCATTCTCCAGCTGTTCGGCCTGAGCGGAGAGCTGCTCGTTGGTCAGGCTGCGTTCAATATCATCAATGCTCCGGCGCTGGCTGGCGGAGAGAGACTGGATAAACTGCGAGGCCTTCTCCGGGGACTGCGCGCGATAAATATTGGCCAGGCCGCGGACCGCATTGCTGTTGCCGCTGTCCATACGCAGCGCCTGGCGATAGTAACGTTCCGCCGCGTCGTTATCTTTACGCGCCGCGGCGGCATCGCCCAGCCCCAGCACGGCATAACTGTCGGTATTGTCGATACTGCGCGCCTGCTGATAGTAACGCTCCGCCTGCGCAGGGTTATTCGCCTTCAGGGCCGCATCGCCCTGCTGGATCAGCAGCCAGTAGCGGTTAACCTTGAGCAAACTGTCCCATTTACCCCGGTTATCGCTCTGGGGATCGAGGGCAATCGCCTTTTCAAACTGCGCCACCGCGCGGGCGCGGTCGCCTTTCTGGGAATAAGCCTGGCCGAGGGCACCCACCGCTTCACTGTCGGCATGGTTGGCGCTGACGGCTTTTTGCAGCTCCGCCACCGCCTTACTCCCCTGCCCGGCATCCACCGCCGCCAGCCCTTCCGCTTTCGCGCGGAACGCCGGGTCAGCGAGCTGTTTTTGCTGTTCTTCGAGCTGGGCACGCGCCGCCGCGACGCTATCCCCGTCACTGAATACGCTCAGGTATTTTTGCAGCGCGCTAACGCTGGCGCTGCTGGCAGGCTGGCCTTTGATTTGGTCATACCACATATCAGACGCCTGGCTGCGCCCGTTGGTCGATTTAGCCATCTCCTGCAATACCGCAAAGCCTTCATCACGGCGTCCGCTCTGGAACAAAAGCTGGGACAGCGTTGCCTGCAGCTGCGTATTTCCGGGGCTGCTGGTATTTATTTTCTTGAGCTGGCTAATGGCTGCATTCCGGCGAGCGGGGTCTTTCGCTACGACGTTCCAGTATTCCGTCGCCACGTCGCCGCCCGGCGGGTTGCCGTCAAACAGCTTGTCATAGGCTGCAATCGCCTCCTGCGTGTGTCCCGTGGTGGCGAGCAATCGCGCCTGCTGGAGCTGCTGGCGGCCATCCGGAGTAGAAAGCAGCATCGTGTTGCGTGATGACTGGTACGCACTTGAGCCCGGCGCGATCCCTTTCAGACGATCCAGCTCTTTTTGCGCACCGGCGTTATCGCCCTGGCGCAGCAGATAGCGAAAGCGTGCGGCAATGACGTCAGGGTTGTTCGGGTCAATCAGCTCCAGACGATAAAGCGACTGACGAACCAAATCCTCACGCTGTGTCGATTCGCCCAGCCGAACCTGTTCCAGCAGCTGTTTCTGCTGCGGAGAGTTGGCGGCCTGGGCCCACGGCATAAGCGCCAGGCCAAGCGATAAAGTGAGTAGATTTATTGTGAACTTGCGCATTCCTGGCCCCAATCCGGTATTAATTCACCTTTTGCGGTGAAGCGAAAACGATGCTGATCCCATCCTTGCCCAAAGAGAGTCAGCACGTAGCTGTAATAGGCATTGTTATCGGGAAAATGGTCCGCAACGCGCTGGCGCTGAACCGCCTGGGCATCACGTTGTTGTAAAAACGGCAGCATGGCGGCAGAGAACCCGACCGGGCCATTCCCGGTGCGTTTACCCGTCGCCACATCCACTTTCTCCGGCGGCACACCCCGTTTCATTGTCTTTGCCGCCATCGGCTGGAAGCGCGTCAGCAGCCGGGCTTTCTGAGGATCTTTATCACTCATCATTCCCACCCAGAGATAAACGCGGATGGCGTCGTAGCCGCCCACCAGCGATTTATCCTGCTGTAACCGCCAGCCTTTGTTTTTCTGATACTGCACCCAGTCCGGCGAAAACCCTTTCGGCGCGCTCTCCAGCAGCAGACGCTGATTGGTTTCATGAAGCTGGGTCCACGGGGGACCAAAGCGCGTGAAATAACTCGCTAGCTGCGGAGGAAGATAGCTGGGGTTAAAACGCCAGACGTTTTCATCGGCAAAGCCGACTTTACCGGGGAGCAGCATTGCGCCGAGCCCCGGCACCTTCACCACTTCCTCACTGACAATGCGTTTCAGCAGTGCCTTACCCGTGCGGGTATAGTCCGGATGTTTCCACAACCGGCCCGCTTCGAGCAGAGACCAGGCGATCCAGACATCGGCGTCAGAGGCGGAGTTGGTATCAATCACCGCCCACGTCTCTTTATCTTTCTGGCCCCATAGCCAGGCGGGCAGATGGTCGTTGAGATTGCCGCTGGCAAGATTATCGCGCGTCCAGGTCAGCAGCTGGTCAAACGCGCTGCGATCGTTCGCCGCAAGGGCAAAGAACAGGGCGTAGCTTTGCCCCTCCGAGGTCGTAATTTTGCGCGTGTCGCTGGGATCAACGACACGCCCGCCCTCGCTGATGTAATCCTTTTTAAACTGCTCCCAGGCAGGCCAGGTACAGGCGGCGCGAAGAGGAAGCGCCGCCAGCATCACTGCTGCTAATACACACCAGCGAAAGGCTTTCATCACATCTTACTCATCCGGGTTCAGACGACGACGGCTGATGATTCGCAGCAGACGCCACAGCACCCATGCCAGCAAGACCACGCTGACCGCCGCCAGGATGGCGAGCAGAACCGGATGGTTAGCCAGCGCATACCACAGGCGTTCGAACCACGGCAGATGGCCCACGTAGTACACGTCGCCCACGCGCAGGCTATTGACGCCGGACTCACGGATCACCGACACGGAGCCAAACATCGCGGCACGTTTACCGCTGTCGTTCATGGCCGTATTGAGCAGTTCATACCCGCGCGGGCTGTCCGCCAGGAGCGCCACCACGCTACGCTGTTCGTTGTAAGGCGACTGGAAGCCCACCACCGCGGCCATTGCCCCCTGAGACGTTACCGTCGTCTGCGCGCTGGCCTGACGGTCATTCACATCCGGCATAATGCTCGGGAACTCGGTCTGGCGCAGCGGCGTGTTAACCCAGGACTGGGCCGCTTTCACCAGCAGATCGATGCGTTTGTCATCCTTCAGCTTATCCGGAATGGTACCGATCACCATGATGTCCGCGTCTTTGTTCTGAATCTGGCTGCCATCGTCCGTCAACGTGACGTTAATCGCCGGTAATCCCGTCTGTCCTCCAACGGTCGCCATGGTATCCAGCAGGGTCGTTACCTGCCCTTCAGTTGGCGCTTTTGGCATTACTACGATGGACTCAGAAAGATCGGCCATGCGGCTGAACGGGAAGCCCGCGTTAGCAAAAGCGCGCAGATCCGGCATCGCCAGGAAGTGATAGTACTTCGAGAAGTCGATGGTCGACTCATCGCCAATCACAACGTGGTTCTGTACGGGCTGGAAGGTGATGCAGTTTTCCGCAGAACCGCCAGGCATCGGGTTCATGTACTGGAAGTCAAAGCGCAGCTGGTTTATCGCGCCGAGCTTCAGTGCCGGGATGGAGACATCCGTTTTACCGTCCAGCAGCCCCTGCAACACCGGCAGGCGAAGCATCAGGCGGTTAGTATCCTGCGTGCTTTGCAGGCTGAACGATTGCAGGAACTGGTTGTTCAGGCTGATATCCATGCGCGAGCTGTCTTTGGTCGCTGGCGCGGTATAGCGGTAGTTCAGATTGATATCAATGCCGTTGGTGCGCAGCAGATACAGATCCGGCGGCAGATTCAGTGACAGGCTAATCGGCGCTGGCTCAAGCCCCGTCGCCTGCAGCTGTTCTTCATAGGTTTTCAGCTCGCCAAAGGTTACCGCACGGTCGGTACGCACCCAGTTTGGCGCATCATAAGGTTTACGCGCCAGCAGCGGTTTCACCTCATCCACCACCACGCTGTTGCCGCGGAACAGGACGTTGCCCTGGGCAATGGCTTTTGCGGCCTGCACCAGATCTTTATCGTCGCGGCCAAAGACCACCAGCAGCTTCACGTACGGGTTTTCCGGGTGGCTTATCATCTCAACGGTTGGCGCTTTGACGTCCGGATGATCGCGCAGGAAGGCCGGGCGTTTCGCGTTGGTCGCAAACACAATGGCATTTCTGTCCGGCAGTTTGTCATACATCGCCGGGAAGCTCTGTCCACGCCAGCCAGCACGTGAACCAAACCAGGACGCCACAATGGTGGCCGCCAGCTGCTCGGTCACGTCCGGGGATGATGCAAACACCATCGGCAGCGTGAGCGGACGGTTATCACGCGGATCGAAGAACGGAACCGGGAATGCCGAGAGATCGTTTTTCAGCGCCAGCGACTGGTAGGTCATCTGCAGCGAGGAGTTACGCCCGACGTCCATCCACAGCGTGTTGCTGGCCGGGTTTTCGCAGACATCGCGGTAGTGACCGACAAATTCCAGACGGATACGGTTAAAGTCGGTGATGAACAGCGGGTTAATCGGCACCTGCGCCTGGGTTTTCTTGCCCAGCTGCTCTTTGGTGACTGGCAGTACGTCCATCAGCTCGTCATTCAGGTAAACCTTCAGCTGAGACTGTGTCGGCAGCAGGGACGGCGACGGCGTGTATTCAAGGTTCAGCACCGCATTAGAGACGACCTCATCGCTGCGCATGCCAAACTCAATGCCGCCGTTAGGGTTGATGCCGCGCAGCACCATACTGCCCGGAGGCGGTGCAATTTGCGCGAAGGTCAGCTTCACGTCCCGCGACGGCGCATTGTCCGCAACGACGGGCGCATTCGCCCCCCGGACGCCCGGCATCACCTGCCCGATGACCTGGCCGTCTGCCGGCAGGGTGTTCCCCTCCGTTGGCTGGTTCGGCACGATATTTTCTGTTTGACCAGGTGCCGCGGTGACAACCGGATCGGTTGCCTGCGCGACGACAGGTACCGTTGGCGCAGGCGTTGCCGCTGCGTTACCAGGAGCTGCGTTAGCCATTGTTGCGGGGAGGACATTCATCCCCATTGCCACTGCACATAACCAGGAAAGTTTTGTTTTCATCGCGTTATCATCATTGTTGAGCCATAACCGGGTCCGCCTGCTTCGCCTCATCCCGCTCAGGACGACGAGGAATGAACGACACGACCCAGGAAACCAGCGAAGTAAGTGACCGGAAAATTAATTTCACCGACGACGGGGCGAATTCTGCAAGGTGACGATAGCCACGGAACCCCAGCTTCAGAATATCCAGCAAGCTTTCCAGAGGTTTATCTTCCGGGAAGCTGTCCTGCCAGAGAGCCCACGTATCCGCGCGGGCAAACGTACACTGCACAAAATCGATATGTTGCTTTTTGGTCAACGGCATCAGCTGCAGGCCGACTTCATTGCCCGCCACGCGCACAACCTGCGTCGGGAAGACATACTCCTGCTGGCCGCGCTTAAGCAGCAGGTTAACTTTCTGGCCTTCCAGCACCTTCGCCTGGCCGTTGATTTTGATCCCCAGACCACCGTCAGAGAAGTCGTGCACGGTACAGGAGAAGAGATGGCCATCTTCACGGGCGATCGCCGCAGGCATGCAGATTTCAACGCGATGCGCACGACGGACCTGTTTACTCTCCACCGACACCGCTACCGCGCCGCCGAGGATAATCAGGTTGTAGAAGACCCAGGCCATACTCACAAAGACGGTCAGGATTTCGTTTTCCGGGCCGTAGAAGTAACGCCAGATACCGGCGATGACGCCAACGATATTCAGCAATACCAGGAAGATATACGGACGGGATATCACCCAGTCGACGTACTCCTCTTCCACCAGGCCGCCCTTCGCGGTGACGTTGAATTTCCCTTTGTGCGGGTTAATCAGCGCCACCATCGTCGGCGGCGCGATGTACCAGGCCAGCACCGTTTCGTAGATTTCACTCCAGAAGGAATGGCGATATTTACCCTGTATCTTCGAGTTCGTCAGGCTCGCGTGGATCATGTGCGGCAGAACAAACAGCGCAATCATCAGCGCCGGGGCGTAAATGATATAAGCGTGAAGGAGCAGGAACGCCAGCGGCGCGGTCAGGAAGATCAGCCGCGGGATACCGGATAAGAAGTGGAACATGGCGTTGACGTAGCAGAGACGTTGCGCCAGCTTGAGCCCTTTCCCAATCAGTGGGTTATCGAGACGGAAAATCTGCACCATGCCGCGCGCCCAGCGAATACGCTGACCAATGTGCGCCGACAGAGACTCCGTTGCCAGACCGGCAGCCTGCGGAATACGCATATACGCCGAGGTATAGCCACGACGGTGCAGGCGCAGAGAGGTGTGCGCATCTTCAGTGACCGTTTCGACGGCGATACCGCCAATTTCATCCAGCGGCTTACGGCGGATAACCGCACACGAGCCGCAGAAGAAGGTGGCGTCCCACATGTCGTTTCCGTCCTGCACCAGTCCATAGAACAGGGTGCCTTCGTTCGGGGTCTTACGGAAACGGCCAAGGTTACGTTCAAACGGGTCCGGGGAGAAGAAGTGGTGCGGCGTCTGCATCATCGCCAGCTCTTTCTCCTTCAGGAACCAGCCCATGGTCATCTGCAGGAACGAGCGCGTCGGCACGTGGTCGCAGTCAAAGATCGAGACAAACTCCCCGGTAGCATACTTCAACGCGTTGTTGATGTTCCCGGCCTTAGCGTGTTCATGCGTCGGACGGGCGATGTATTCGACGCCGACCTCCTCCGCGAACTGGCGGAACGCAGGACGGTTGCCGTCATCCAGGATCCAGACCTTGAGCTTGTCTTTCGGCCAGTCGATGCCCAGCGCGGCATAAATGGTGTTTTTCACCACGCTCAGGTCTTCGTTGTAGGTCGGCACGAAGAGATCGACGGTTGGCCACTGGGTCGTGTCCTTTGGCAGCGGAACGGGCTGGCGGTTGAGCGGCCAAATGACCTGGAAATAGCCCAGCACCAGCACGATCCAGGCGTAGGTTTCGGCAAACAGTAGCACCAGACCGCATACCAGGCTGACCGGGTCGTCCCAGTTCAGGGTTGAGGTATAGCGCCACCAGATGTAGCGACAGGAGACGGTCAGCGACAACACGATCAGCATCAGCGCCGAGAAGCGGCCCGGAATACGGCGGACCAACAGCGCCACGCCCCACAGCAGGATCAGGAAGGTGAACTGCGCCAGAGGGTTGAAAGGTTGCGTAATACAGACCAGCGCCAGAATGAGCGAGAACACGACGATCACGCCGAGGATAAAACGCCGCAGGCCCGGATGGAGATGTCCGAGCTCTTTATGGTTATCCAGATGGCTGGTCTTATCGCTGACGCTGTTGGGCAGTCTGTCCAGCCACTGGTGGTAGCGCTCACGTAACTGCTGAACGCGAGAGAAGCTGCGCCAGTGCGGCGTTATTTTATCTGAGCGGGATGACGTGACCACCAGCCAGATAGCCTGAATGAGATAACGTGCTGGATCTAAAGGACGCGGCCGGTTGGGATTAATGTGCGGATATAGCTCACTGTGCCGGGCACGTATGCGCTGCCAGCGCGGGTGTTCGAGTGGAATAAACATCCAGGCCAGAATCATCCAGAAACAGCCTAGCGCGGCGCTAAATGCCGAAGCACCGTGCCGGCGGAAATGCCGGTAGTGTTCGCTCAAACGCGAACTGACCGGCGGGATGAGTAACCAGCTGGCGAGACGACTCATACATCACTCCCTGCATGCTCCGCCCGGTTGGCGAAGTTCAGCAGACACCAGTTAGCCAGCGTCAGAATCTCTTCTGCCGCCAGTGAATCGCTGCGGTATTCGCCGAGCGGTTGCTTAGACGCAAGGCATTCCGCCATTCCCTCATCACGATGAATGACAATAGGAAGCAGACGACGCTGGCTTTGCAGCCACACCTGATAGAGATCGTCCTGGATCTGGCTGCCAATGCGCAAATCGTTTATCAGAAGGTGAGCGTTCTGAGGCAGCCCCTGCTGATGCAGGCGGATATGGCAGTTCGCATCGACGTTTACGATGGAAAGTATATGATCGCACTGGGCGATAAGTTGTCGAGTCAGCGTGCCGGCGCCGTGCGGCAGATCCAGCAGGATCCATTTGTAATGCCCCTTTTCTTTCAGGGTTTGCAGCGCAAGCGTGAACTGCGAAAACAGGCGCTGATACGCGGCTTCATTCTCGCGTTCCGTGGTGGTCAGTTGACCAAACGGCAGCAGATCGAGCTGGGAGGTATAGCGCATCCCTGCATCCTGCCAGTTTTTATCATCAAGCAGCGCGCGGGCCCAGCCCTCTTCGCGAGAAAAGTCGACGTTAAACGACATACGCAACAAATTATCGGCGCAGGCGTCAATAACCAGCACCGATTCACCTAAAAGCTGTAATGACCACGCCAGCGCCGCGGTAACTGATGTGGTACCCACACCGCCACGGACACCCTGTAATCCGAGTATGGCCATCAATGGCTCCCTTATTGTTGATGGGCGAATTCAGCTAATAACGGCCAGCGTTTAATAGCCGCGGCCAACTGTTCCCGCTGGGAAATATCGGTGTAATCTATTTCAGGTAAAGAAAAGGCCTGCGTCAGCGCCAGAAAATCGTTTTGGAATGTGTAACCCAGAGTCGAGTCGACTGGGGTTCCAGGTTCGTTATTATCCATTCTTTTTCCATCCCTTTTAAGGAAAATCGCACGCTAAAGAAGTTGCGGGGCTTCCTGCCCTGACAAATTTCATTTACATGCTAAATCTGATGTTCTTTAATTTCAATGTTAGGTTTATTTCTACGCTTTCGCTAGTAAACTGAGATACAGATAAATTAGACGAAAAGAGGGACACCGTGGACTCCATATTTTCTATTGGCATCCAGTCATTATGGGACGAATTGAGCCACATGCCAGTCGGAGGAGTCTGGTGGATTAATACGGACCGTAATGAAGATGCTATCAGTCTTGTAAACCAGACAATTGCTGCTCAGGATAAGGATTCCCGCGTGGCCGTCATTAGCATGGGCGAAGAGCCGAAGAACATTATCACGCTTGAAAGTGACCGCGGCCCCCAGACGGTGCGATTATTTTCCATGACATCGGAAGCCGATAGTCTATACTTTTTGACCCGCGACGTTCAGTGCTCTATTGACCCGGATCACTATTTAGTGATCCTTAAATGTGCAAATAACGTTCTGCAAAATATACCTGCGGAAAAACTGCTGTCGTGGCTGGAAAAAATCAATAAATGGGCAAAATTTCAAAATTGCACGCTTCTGGTCGTCAATCCCGGCAGTAATAATGACAAGCTGTTCTCACTTTTAATGGCCGAATATCGCTCCCTGTTCGGTTTGGCAAGCGTGCGCGACCAGGTGGGCAGCTATCTCTACGATATTGCATTCTGGTGTAATGAAAAAGGCGTGAGCGCCAGGCAACAGCTTACGCTGAAACATATCGAGGGCGAGTGGCACCTGGCGCAGCAGGAAGAAACCGTGGTGCAGCCGCGCAGTGACGAAAAACGCATTCTTAGCCATATCGCGGTTTTAGAGGGGGCGCCCGCCCTGTCGGAAAACTGGACGTTGTTTGATTCTAACGAAGCCCTTTTCCATGAAGCCCGCACAACCC
The DNA here is from genome assembly GCF_049236945.1 of Enterobacter cloacae complex sp. SHL020. Taxonomy (NCBI): domain Bacteria; kingdom Pseudomonadati; phylum Pseudomonadota; class Gammaproteobacteria; order Enterobacterales; family Enterobacteriaceae; genus Enterobacter; species Enterobacter cloacae complex sp. SHL020. The sequence goes on along the minus strand of NZ_JBMKJF010000008.1, from coordinate 5,898 downwards.
AGGCGGCAACCCTTATTTTCTCGCTGATGCAGAATAACCAGATTGAGACGCTGGCACGACAAATCCACACCTTACGCCGCCAGCGCGGAAGTGCGTTGAAAATCATCGTGCGCGAAAATAATACCAGCCTGCGCGCCACCGATGAGCGCCTGCTTCTGGGCTGCGGCGCCAATATGGTTATTCCCTGGAATGCGCCGTTGTCACGCTGCCTGACGCTTATCGAAAGCGTTCAGGGCCAGCAGTTTAGCCGCCACGTACCGGAAGATATTTCCACGCTGCTCTCCATGACGCAGCCGATGAAGCTGCGCGGGTACCAAAAATGGGATACCTTCTGCGACGCCGTGGGCAACATGATGAACAACACGCTTCTTCCTGCAGACGGAAAAGGGGTCATGGTTGCCCTGCGTCCTGTACCGGGTATTCGCGTTGAACAGGCTCTCACCTTATGTCGCCCGAACCGTACAGGGGACATCATGACCATTGGCGACAATCGCCTGGTGCTGTTTTTGTCCTTCTGCCGGGTAAACGATCTCGATACGGCACTTAACCACATCTTTCCCCTGCCTACCGGGGATATTTTCTCGAACCGTATGATTTGGTTCGAAGATAATACGATTAGCGCGGAGCTGGTGCAGATGCGTGCGCTCCAGCCTGAACAATGGGCCAAACCGCTCACTATCAAGAGCGATGCCAAACCGATCCTCAATGCCAGACATGATGGGCACGTCTGGCGTCGAATTCCGGAACCCCTTCGCTTATTAACAGACAACGCGGAGAACGCATCATCATGAATATCAGCGATATCATTCAACTGGTTATATTCTGTGCGCTGATCTTTTTCCCGCTTGGCTACTATGCGCGCCATTCCATACGCCGTATCCGTGATACGGCCAGAGTGCTGTTTATTAAACCTCGCTATGTAAAACCAGCCGGAACACTGACACGGGCATCACACGTCAAGGCAGACCGAAAACATGACTAATTCTACCTATACCGCTTCGTCACCCTCGCCGCTCTGGCAATACTGGCGCGGCCTTTCCGGCTGGAACTTCTACTTTCTGGTGAAGTTTGGCCTGCTGTGGGCAGGCTATCTGAATTTCCATCCCCTTCTCAACCTCGTGTTTATGGCCTTCCTGCTGATGCCGCTGCCGAATATCAGGCTGCATCGCTTACGCCACTGGGTCGCTGTACCTGTCGGTTTTGCGCTGTTCTGGCATGATACCTGGCTACCGGGGCCAGACAGCATTATGAGCCAGGGGTCGCAGGTGGCGGGCTTCAGTGCAGACTATATGCTTGACCTGACCGAGCGCTTTATTAACTGGCAAATGATTGGCGCGGTATTTGTGCTGCTGGTTGCCTGGCTGTTCCTGTCACAGTGGATCCGCGTTACGGTGTTTGTCGTCGCGATAATGATCTGGCTTAACGTGCTGACGCTGGCTGGGCCAAGCTTTTCGCTGTGGCCTGCCGGTCAACCAACCGCAACGGTGACCACCACCGGGGGTAGCGCGGCGGCAACCGTCACAACGGCAGGCGATACGCCTGTGGTGGGTGATATCCCAACCCAGACCGCACCGCCGACCTCTACCAACCTGAACGCATGGCTCTCCAGTTTCTATACCGCGGAAGACAAGCGACAGACTAAATTCCCGGACGCGCTGCCGGCGGATGCTCAGCCGTTTGAACTGCTGGTGATCAACATCTGCTCTCTCTCCTGGGCCGACGTGGACGCCGCCGGTTTGATGTCTCATCCGCTGTGGTCACACTTCGACATTCAGTTTAAAGATTTCAACTCTGCCACCTCGTACAGCGGCCCGGCGGCGATCCGCCTGCTGCGTGCAAGCTGCGGCCAGACATCGCATAAAAACCTGTATCAACCCGCCGGCAACCAGTGTTATCTGTTCGATAACCTCGCAAAACTGGGCTTTACGCAGCACCTGATGCTGGGGCATAACGGCCAGTTCGGTAACTTCCTGAAAGAGGTGCGCGAACAGGGCGGCATGCAGGCGCCGCTGATGGATCAAACCGGTCTTCCTGTCTCTCTGCTGGGCTTCGACGGTTCGCCCGTTTATGACGATACCGCCGTTCTGCAACGCTGGCTGCAGACCATCGAAAAAGACAGTAATCCGCGCAGCGCGACGTTCTTTAACACCCTGCCGCTCCACGACGGTAACCATTTCCCGGGCGTGAGCAAAACGGCTGATTATAAAGTGCGTGCGCAGAAGTTCTTCGACGAGCTGGACGCGTTCTTCACGGAGCTGGAAAAATCAGGCCGTAAAGTGATGGTGGTTGTGGTACCTGAGCACGGCGGCGCGCTGAAAGGTGACAGAATGCAGGTGTCGGGTCTGCGTGATATCCCAAGCCCGTCCATCACCAACGTGCCTGCAGGCATCAAATTCTTTGGGATGAAGGCACCGCATCAGGGCGCACCGATTGAGATTACGCAGCCAACCAGCTATCTGGCGATCTCGGAGCTGGTTGCCCGCGCCGTTGACGGGAAGCTGTTTGTAGAAGATAGCGTGAACTGGGATCAGCTCACCAGCAACCTGCCGCAAACGGCAGAAGTCTCAGAGAACGCTAACGCGGTCGTCATTCAGTATCAAAACAAACCTTACGTTCGCCTGAACGGCGGGGATTGGGTGCCGTATCCGCAGTAACACGGTATGACGTCCCTCTCCCCATCGGGGAGAGGGACAATCTCGACATTATTGCTGGGCGATCCACACCAGCATTTTCAGACTTGCCGAATAGTAGTCGTCTTGAGAGGTGATTTCGGGTTCACCGGAAGACTGCCCCATCGTAAAATCGCGTACAGCCAGCAGGCCGCCTTCCATCATGTAGGGCGCATATTCGTTGGTCGTGACGTTAACCCAGGCGGGAGTTTGTTCCCGGGAGAACTGTCCGAACCAGGCCTTCCACGGCGTCAGAAGCGGGCTTTGCTTATCAGACCAGGCGACGTACAGCGGAACACGAATCGCGTCATAGCTCATTCGCGGCGGCCAGCCTTTAGCAGGAGCCAGCTTGCCACCTGATGCCAGTGAAACCCAGTCAGTGGGCAGATTCGCTTTACCCGAGCCCATTTTCCCCAGCAGGCGTTTCCCGTCCTTAATCAAATCGCGCCAGACCGGCAAATGACTGCGTCTGGAGAAGGCCTGCCAGGCCGGAAACACGAAATAGGAAGGATTGAGGACCACGTCACCCTCAAGCTTAAACCCCTGGACGCCGGGCAGCATCACGCGGTAACCGGCATAGCGGATCACGCTGTGGTCAATCAGTGCTTTTGTAATTGCATCCGATGCGGCGCCGTAGCGCTTGTCATGCCAGCGGGCGTCGGCTTTCAGCAACGCCCAGGCAATCAGCATATCGCCATCTGCTGCGTTGTTTTTGTCGGCGACAGGGTTAGACTCTGCGGGATTATAGCGCCAGTAAAACAGACCATTTTCTTTGTTCTTCAGCTGACTTTCTGTCCATTGCCAGAGCTTATCGAACGTGGCTTTATCGTCGTTGGCCACCGCCATCAGCATGGCAAAACCCTGACCTTCCGTATGCGACACGCCGCCATTGCCGGTATCAACAATACGGCCTTCCGGTTTGAAAAAGCGGGCCTTGTAACTCTCCCAGGCCCGATCCGCATGAGAGAGAGGCGAGAACAGCAGACTCATCATGACGGCCAGCGTCGCGCACACGGGTTTTCGCATAATTAACTCGATCCGGTTATTCGGCACTTCTCAGTGAAATCTCACCGCCCATCCAGGGTTTGATCACGCCATCCTGCTCCAGGAGCAGCGCGCCCTGTGCGTCAATACCGCGGGAAATTCCGTAGATCTCTTTATCACCAATCAGCAGTTTCACCGGGCGGTTGATAAAGTTATCCAGCTTTTCCCAACGAGACAGGAACGATGCCAGTCCTTCCTGCTCAAAAAGCGTGAGTGAACTGCGCAACTCTTTAATCATACGCACGGCAAGGGTGTTACGATCGATGACGATCCCCGCCTCCTGGAGGTTAGTCCAGGCCTGATTCACCACATCATTTTGTACATTGCGCATCACCATGTTGAGGCCTGCGCCAATGACGATTTGCGCCGCATCGCCCGTTTTTCCCGTCAGTTCGACCAGAATGCCGGCAAGTTTACGATCGTTGAGGTAAAGGTCATTAGGCCACTTAACACGTACTTTATCCGCCCCCAGATCGTGCAGCACTTCCGCCATGACGATGCCGATGACCAGACTCAGGCCAATAGCAGCGGCCGGGCCCTGATCGAGTCGCCAGTACATGGACAAATAGAGGTTAGCGCCAAATGGCGAAAACCATTTGCGACCGCGACGGCCGCGACCGGCCTGTTGATATTCAGCAACGCAGGCATCGCCGGATGTCAGCTCAGGCAGACGATCCAGAAGATACTGGTTCGTCGAATCAATCACCGGCAGCACCGCAACATTGCCGTGTCCGATCTGGCTGCGGATCGCTTCTTCATTCAGCAATTGAATCGGCTCCGGCAGGCTGTAGCCTTTTCCGGGAACCGTGAACACATCAACACCCCAGTCGCGAAGCGTCTGGATATGTTTATTGATAGCAGCACGGCTCATGCCAAGCTGCTCACCCAGCTGCTCGCCAGAATGAAACTCACCGTCAGCAAGGATGCTAATCAGGGTTAAGGGAATGGTATTGTCCTTCACGCGATGGCCTCCACGGCATTAACTTCACCTGTACAGCCAATGAAGCGAACTTCTGGCTCCAGCCAGACGTTAAATTTTTCGCCCACAAGCTGACGAACGTAATGAGCCAGCTGTACAACATCATCGCTGGTCGCATCGCGCTGATTAATCAGCACCAGAGCCTGCTGCTGGTGAACGGCAGCACCGCCTACTGAAGTGCCTTTTAGCTGGCATTGATCGATAAGCCATCCCGCGGCAAGCTTCACGCTGCCATCCGCCTGAGGGTAATGTGGCGCGGCTGGCCATCCTTCAAGAAAGACTTTTGCATTTTCGCTGCTGATAACCGGGTTTTTGAAGAAACTGCCAGCGTTTCCGTTTACTTTTGGATCGGGAAGTTTGGTCATTCGCATATGGCAAACGGAATCAAAAACGTCACGGGCGGTTACGGTAGCCGGATCGAGACGCGTTAAATCCCCGTAGGTCAACACGGGCTGCCAGTTCTTCAACAGGCGCAGACCCACGGCGACAATCACGTAGCGATCCTGATATTCATGTTTGAAGATACTGTCACGATAGCCAAACCGGCACTGTTCCGCCGTTAAACGCTTTGCCGTTCCGGTCGCCAGTTCGATACAGTCGACATATTCGCAGACATGTTTCAGTTCGAGGCCGTAGGCACCGATGTTTTGAATAGGTGACGATCCGGCGCAGCCTGGAATAAGCGCAAGGTTTTCCAGGCCCGGCATCCCTTTTTCGAGGGTGAATTGCACCAGATGATGCCAGTTTTCACCGGCCCCCACGTGCAGGTGCCAGCTATCGGCACGCTCTTCCACATCAATTCCCATGATGCGGTTAACGATCACCGTTCCCGCAAAATCATCGAGAAACAGGACATTACTTCCTTCGCCCAGAATCAGTACGGGTTCGTTTTTTTCTGTTGCGCTTTGCCATGCATCCAGCAGTTGCTGTGCAGTATCGGCACGTACAATTTGTTTAGCATTGCGTTGAATGCCAAAGGTATTCCAGGGCTTAAGGGAGTGGTTCATAGACGCTATCCTGATGCAAAAACGCAGGTAGTTTACCGTATAAGCAGGGCGTTGGGGGATTAGTTTGTGCAGCGTATAAACGCAAAAAGGCCATCCTTTCGGATGGCCTCTTCACTTATTTGATGCCTGGCAGTTCCCTACTCTCACATGGGGAGACCCCACACTACCATCGGCGCTACGGCGTTTCACTTCTGAGTTC
>NZ_JBMKJF010000007.1:0-192716 GCF_049236945.1 Enterobacter cloacae complex sp. SHL020 | reverse complement strand
ATTACGCCGATCAAGGCGACGCAGGAAACGCTGGATGGCTGTAAAAACGCTGGCGTGATTTTTGGTCAGGCGCTGGGCGATGCGTTAATGGCACCGCTTGATCTCTTTAATAGCCTGAGCGGCAAGGCCAGCTGGCTGCTGGAGAAGCTCGGCATTATCAAAAACGAGTCGGGCGATCTCGACGCCGCTGCGGCAAAAGCAGAAGCGGCATCCTCACCGTCGGGCAGCGCTTATATTCCAGGCGCGGGGATCTCTGGCGGCAGCCTGGAGTATCAGCCGACCATCGCTACTGGAGGACGCTCTTACGTCGATCAGAGTAAAAGCGAATATAACATCACGCTGCAGGGGGGCACGGCCTCCGGAACGGATCTGACGCGTCAAATCCGGGAGACGATAGATAATATTGAACAGGATAAAGCGAGACGGCAGCAATCCAGCTTTATGTATAGTTGAGGAGAGAGAAAATGTTAATGGTGCTGGGTCTGTTTGTCTTTGAGCGACGAACCTTACCCTATCAGTCAATGATATTCACAAAAGACTACCGCTGGGCATCCAGCGCTCGCATCGGGAAACCCAAAGCCTGGCAGTACCTTGGCGAAGGTGAGACATCCTTTAGCCTCTCCGGCTTACTTTACCCGGAACTCACGGGAGGGCGGCTTTCCCTCAAGGCGGTTGAGCTGATGGCAAATGAAGGGAGGGCATGGCCGTTGATAGACGGTACCGGCATCATTCACGGCATGTTTATCATTGATAAAGTCACGCACACGCATTCGGATTTTTACAGTGACGGTACCGCCCGAAAAATTGAGTTTACCCTGTCGCTAAAACGCGTGGACGAATCGCTGATGACGACGTTTGGCGACCTGCGAACGCAGGCCTCAGAGCTGGTGGAAAGCGCACGGAATAGCATTGGAGGGCTGGTGGGATGATCGCCGAAATGAATATCCGGGCGGGTGGAAAAATCGCCCCTGATTTTATGCTTAAGCTTGACGATCGTGATATCACGCAAAATTTCAGCCATCGTCTTATCAGCCTGACCATGACCGACAAACGGGGGCTGGAAGCCGATCAGCTGGATATTCTGCTGGATGATTCCGACGGGCTGCTGGACTTGCCTGCCCGGGGGGCAAGGCTGTCCTTATGGCTGGGATGGGAGGGAACCCCGCTCCAGCCGAAAGGGGACTTTACGATAGATGCGATTGAATTCCGGGGTGCGCCGGACACGCTGACCATCCGGGGATGCAGCGCAGATTTTCGTGGGAAGCTAAACGTGCGGCGCGAACAGTCTTGGCATGACACGACGATTGGCGCGATAGTCGATACCATTGCTCAGCGTAACCAGTTGACCGCCAGCGTCGCGGCGGGGCTTGCATCCATCGCCATCTCTCATATTGACCAGTCTCAGGAGACTGACGCGGCGTTCCTCTCCCGCCTTGCTGAACGTAATGGAGCATTTGTTTCAATCAAAGCCGGGAAGATTATCTTTATGAAAGCGGGCCAGGCCGTGACGGCCAGCGGCACTCCGCTTTCCTTAATGATGATTGAGCGTGGGGATGGCGATCGGCACCTTTTTTCCGTCGCTGACCGTGAAAATTATTCCGGCGTAACGGCCAAATGGCTGCAAACGCGTGACCCCAAACAACAAAATCCTCAATTGAGTATTAATCATCAGTCCGGAGGGCAGCAGACAGAAGCACTGCAGCACCCGGATGCCGCCGCACCGGTAGCGGGAGCAGGAGGCAAGGAGCAGAAACCGCAAGAGAGGCTGGTGGGATCGGCGGAAAACGTATTTGAGCTCACTACGGTTTATGCTTCTGAAGAGCAGGCGCTCAGGGCCGCAGAGGCGAAGTGGCGCGCGCTTCAGCGGGGAACCGTAGAGTTTTCCATCCAGCTTGCGCTGGGACGCGCCGATCTGTTCCCTGAAACGCCGGTGCTGGTAAACGGTTTTAAACGCGTCATCGACGAGCAGGCGTGGATCATCAGCGAGGTGGTGCATACCCTCAACGATAGCGGATTTACCACGCAGCTTAAGCTTGAGCTGAACGTCAGCGACGAAAAATTTACTGTTGATAGTGAGTAATGTAGTTGCTATTGGTTTTATTTTGGGTATTATTAATTCACAAAATGTGAATTAAATGGAGGGGTACATGTTTCATTGTCCTAAGTGCAAGCACTCTGCGCATGCGCGTACCAGTCGCTATCTAAGTGAAAATACCAAAGAGCGCTATCACCAGTGCACCAATGTGGACTGCAGCTGTACGTTCGTGACGATGGAGTCCGTGGAGCGCCTGATTGCGACCCCTGGCGCCTCTGAGCGTGTCCAAACGGCTTCGCTGAACCACGGTTAGCTGCTCAAAAAAACCAATAAAAAAGCCACTCAGTCGAGTGGCTTAATTATATGATTCTAAAAAAAAATTGGTGGCCCCTGCTGGACTTGAACCAGCGACCAAGCGATTATGAGTCGCCTGCTCTAACCACTGAGCTAAGGGGCCGTGGCGGTGAATTATAAAGTAACTCCCCGCAGCAATCCAGCCATTCACACCTGCCTGCTGTTTTTATAAACAACGCATAATCAATCCTTTATACTTCCCTGACGATGTATCAAGCGGGAGTAGAGATGATCAACGATATTCTGGCCCCAGGCCTGCGGGTGGTGTTCTGCGGAATCAACCCGGGTAAGTCCTCGGCGCACACCGGTTTTCACTTTGCCCATCCGGGGAATCGCTTCTGGAAGGTGATCTACCAGGCCGGGTTTACCGACAGGCTACTCAAGCCCGAAGAGGAACAGCATTTGCTGGACACGCGCTGTGGAATTACCATGCTGGTCGAGCGGCCTACGGTGCAGGCAAGTGAGGTCAACCTGCATGAGCTGCGCAGCGGCGGGCGGGAGCTGGTGAAGAAAATTGAAGACTACCAGCCGGCCGCGCTGGCGATCCTCGGCAAGCAGGCCTACGAGCAGGCGTTTAGCCAGCGCGGGGCTAAGTGGGGTAAGCAGAACATTACTATCGGTGTGACGCAGGTGTGGGTGCTGCCGAACCCGAGCGGGCTCAACAGAGCAACGCTGGATAAGCTGGTGGAGGCGTATCGCGAGCTGGATGAGGCGCTGATGGTGCGGGGGCTGTAATCCTCTGCGGCCTGATGCCCTCACCCTGACCCTCTCTCACAGGGAGAGAGAGTTCACAAAAAAAAGCTCCCGATTGGGAGCTTTTTCACTGTCAGGACAGATTAGTCGTCCAGGAAGCTACGCAGCACTTCAGAGCGGCTTGGATGACGCAGCTTACGCAGCGCCTTCGCTTCGATCTGACGGATACGTTCGCGGGTAACGTCGAACTGTTTACCCACTTCTTCCAGCGTGTGGTCGGTGTTCATATCAATACCGAAACGCATACGCAGGACTTTTGCTTCACGGGCGGTCAGGCCGGCCAGAACGTCGTGCGTCGCAGCGCGCAGGCTCTCGGTAGTGGCAGAATCCAGCGGCAGCTCGAGGGTGGTATCCTCGATGAAATCACCCAGATGCGAATCTTCATCATCACCGATTGGTGTTTCCATTGAGATTGGCTCTTTGGCGATCTTCAGCACTTTACGGATCTTGTCTTCCGGCATCAGCATGCGCTCGGCCAGCTCTTCCGGCGTCGGCTCGCGGCCCATCTCCTGCAGCATCTGGCGGGAAATACGGTTGAGCTTGTTGATGGTCTCAATCATATGCACCGGAATACGGATGGTGCGCGCCTGATCCGCGATAGAGCGGGTGATAGCCTGACGGATCCACCAGGTTGCGTAGGTGGAGAACTTGTAACCACGACGGTATTCAAACTTATCTACCGCTTTCATCAGACCGATGTTGCCTTCCTGAATCAGATCCAGGAACTGCAGGCCACGGTTGGTGTATTTCTTGGCGATAGAGATAACCAGACGCAAGTTAGCTTCAACCATCTCTTTCTTCGCACGGCGGGCTTTCGCTTCACCGATGGACATACGACGGTTGATGTCTTTAACCTGCTCGATGGTCAGGCCGGTCTCTTCTTCAATCTGATGCAGTTTCTGCAGGCCGCGATGCACATCGTCCTTCACGTCGTGCAGTTTTTCAGACCACGGCTTGTTCATCGCGATAGCCGCGTTGAACCAGGTTTCGCTGGTTTCGTTGCCGGTGAAGAGGGTGATGAAGTTCTTCTTCGGCATTTTGCACTGCTCAACGCACAGCTTCATGATGATGCGTTCCTGGGTACGTACGCGATCCATCATCACGCGCATGCTGTTCACCAGGTAGTCGAACTGTTTTGGCACCAGGCGGAACTGTTTGAATACTTCTGACAGCTTCAGGATCTCTTCCTGAGCGGCGGCATGGCTGCGGCCTTTCGCTTTGATGGTGTCACGCGTTACTTCGTACTGGGTACGCAGCTCGGCAAACTTCTCACGCGCCAGCTCCGGGTCGATGCTGTTGTCATCGTCCGCGGTGTCGTCATCGCTCTCTTCCTCATCTTCGTCTTCGTCATCATCCATCTCTTCCTGAGACAGTTCAGAACCGACGTGAGTGGCGGTAGGAGCCATATCTTCTTCAGCGTTCGGGTCGACAAAACCGGTAATCAGGTCAGACAGGCGCGCTTCTTCCGCTTCAACGCGATCGTACTGCTCCAGCAGATAGGTGATCGCTTCCGGGTACTCGGCAACAGAGCACTGAACCTGGTTGATCCCGTCTTCGATGCGTTTTGCGATGTCAATTTCGCCTTCGCGGGTCAACAGTTCAACGGTACCCATTTCGCGCATGTACATGCGGACCGGGTCAGTGGTACGCCCGATTTCAGATTCCACGCTGGACAGTACCTGTGCAGCAGCTTCTTCCGCATCTTCGTCAGTGTTGTTGGAGGTTTCAGCCAGCAACAGATCATCGGCATCCGGTGCTTCTTCCATCACCTGAATGCCCATGTCATTGATCATTTGGATGATATCTTCGATTTGATCTGAATCGACGATATCTTCCGGCAGATGGTCATTGACCTCGGCATAGGTCAGATAGCCTTGCTCCTTACCACGTTGGACAAGAAGTTTCAGCTGTGACTGCGGGTTTTGCTCCATAAGACGGTATCCACACTTAATTCGTTTGATTGGTGTCGGCGATGGGGCTGCCAACCTTTAAAGCGAGGGCGTACTTATATTTTTGCCGCTGCCTCTCAGTGCGGCTGCCGGGGGCTTCCCGATCGATATTCGGCACTTAAGCCGTTAAATTTTTTATTTCTTCGCCAGTTCCTGGTTAATCATCCAGAGCTCCCGGCGTTCTTCGCTGCTTAAACCGTGTGTGCGCTCGCGAGCAATCAACTCTTCCTGGCGCAGCTCAAGCATCGAATCAAACATATGGTTGAGTGAGTCGGTGAACGTTTTTTCTGCAATGTCCTTATCTGCTATATCGTCCCACATCGACAATTTTTCAAGGGTAGCGGCCTCTTTTGTGCCGCGATAATGCTCTAAAAGTTGTCCGGTGGTCAGACCTGGCTGAGACAAACACGTGTTGACCAGTTCTGAAAATAAGCCAAGTCCGGGCAGTTTTTCGTGGTTTAAACCCGCCAGCGACGGCACCTGCGGTGCGAGCTCGGGGTTTTGGACCAGCAACCCTATCAGTATACGCATGGTTGTGCGTTTTAGCTGAGGCGCGGGGCGAACCGCACCGTTTTCAGCCTGTTTTGGCATTAAACGTTCAAGCTGGCTGTCATCCAGAATGCCGAGCTTGTTGCCTAACTCCTGACGCAGATAGATGCGCAGCGTTTCGCCGGGCACCTGGCTGATTAACGGCAGCGCCAGCGTACTGAGCTGCGCGCGCCCGTCAGGGGTACTCAGATCGACCTGCGGCATCAGGCTGTTAAACAAAAACGTGGAGAGCGGCTGAGCCTGCTCCATCCGCGCTTCAAACGCCGCTTTGCCCTCTTTACGCACCAACGTATCCGGGTCTTCACCGTCGGGCAGGAACATAAAGCGCAGCTGGCGTCCGTCGGTCATATAGGGTAGCGCGGTTTCCAGCGCACGCCAGGCGGCGTCGCGTCCTGCGCGGTCACCGTCGTAACAGCAGATGACGTTGTTGGTCACCCGGAACAGCAGTTGAATATGATCGGCGGTGGTGGACGTACCTAACGACGCAACCGCGTAGTTGATGTCGTACTGCGCCAGCGCCACGACGTCCATATAGCCTTCGACGACCAGAAGACGCGGAGGTTCCGCGTTATCCTGCTGCGCCTCATAAAGACCGTACAGCTGGCGGCCCTTATGGAAAATATCGGTTTCCGGGGAGTTGAGGTACTTCGGCAGGGCATCACCCAGCACGCGACCACCAAAACCAATTACCCGGCCTCGCTTGTCGCGGATTGGGAACATCACCCGTTCGCGGAAGCGGTCGTAGCTTCGTCCCTGGTCGTTGGTGACCAGCATGCCTGCATCGATGAGAGACTTACGATCTTCGCTATTGCCGCCAAAACGCTTTAACACGTTGTCCCAGCCGGGCGGGGCGTAACCAATAGCGAAACGCGCAATGACATCGTCGCTCAGTCCGCGCTTGTTCAGATACTGACGCGCAGGCTCAGCCGCAGATTGCTTAAGAGACTGTTGGTAAAACGAATTCAGGCCATCCATCAGTTGATACAGCGTTTGCCGTTGATGGCGCTCGATCTGACTTGGCCCACTGCCTGCTTCATACGGCACTTCAAGATTATGCATTGCCGCCAGCTCTTCGACGGTTTCAACAAACTCGAGCTTGTCGTAGTTCATTAAAAAATCAACGGCATTACCGTGAGCACCACAGCCGAAGCAATGGTAAAACTGCTTTTCACCGTTTACGGTGAAGGAGGGGGTTTTTTCGTTATGGAACGGACAGCACGCATGGTAGTTCTTGCCCTGTTTTTTCAGCTTTACCCGCGCGTCGATGAGATCGACGATGTCGGTTCTGGCAAGCAGGTCATTGATGAAAACGCGTGGGATTCTTCCGGCCATATGCCCCAAAATTTTAAGCGACTTATAAACGAAAACAAGCCGCGCATTCCTTCCGGAAGCACGGCCTTACGACTATTACTCTGTCTGTCAATTGAGGGCTGAGGCCCTCAACCAATTAGTACAGACGAGTACGGCGTGCGTTTTCGCGAGCCAGTTTCTTCGCGTGACGTTTCACAGCGGAAGCTTTAGCGCGCTTACGTTCGGTCGTTGGTTTTTCATAAAACTCACGACGACGAACTTCAGCCAGAACACCTGCTTTCTCGCATGAACGTTTGAAGCGACGCAGTGCTACGTCGAACGGCTCGTTTTCACGTACTTTAATTACCGGCATGTAACTCTCACCTTTAATAAATTCGGTTTGCCGCTGGCATCAACGCCAGCTTATTTCAAAATGGTGCGGAATTTTACTGCAAATGCTGCTGCTTTGTAAAGCACCGATGCGATTTTGAAAGGGACTTTAATAAGGGTGAGGAGTATACACGAGCCTTCTTCCTGGGGCGAACAAAGTTTTACATCAACCCGCCCAGGCTCTACACTGCGCGGTATTGAAACGAGGTAAAACAAGTCATGCGTGTACTGGGTATTGAAACATCCTGCGATGAAACCGGCATCGCCATTTACGACGACGAAAAAGGACTTCTGGCCAACCAGCTGTATAGTCAGGTGAAATTGCACGCTGACTACGGCGGCGTCGTACCTGAACTGGCCTCTCGTGACCACGTGCGTAAAACGGTTCCCCTGATTCAGGCGGCGCTGAAAGAAGCGGGATTAACGGCAAAAGAGATTGATGCAGTGGCGTATACCGCTGGCCCGGGCCTGGTCGGCGCGCTGCTGGTCGGCGCGACGGTTGGCCGTTCGCTGGCGTTTGCGTGGGATGTGCCGGCGATCCCGGTTCACCATATGGAAGGGCATCTTCTGGCGCCGATGCTGGAAGAGAATCCGCCTGAATTCCCGTTTGTGGCGCTGCTGGTCTCCGGTGGCCATACGCAGCTGATTAGCGTAACGGGGATTGGCAAGTACGAGCTGCTGGGCGAATCGATCGACGACGCCGCCGGGGAAGCGTTCGATAAAACCGCCAAGCTGCTGGGCCTGGATTATCCGGGCGGCCCGATGCTGTCCAAAATGGCGTCGCAGGGAACAGAAGGGCGCTTTGTCTTCCCGCGTCCGATGACCGACCGTCCAGGGCTGGATTTCAGCTTCTCCGGGCTGAAAACCTTCGCGGCGAATACGATTCGCAATAACGATGACAGCGAGCAGACCCGCGCCGATATCGCCCGCGCGTTCGAAGATGCGGTGGTGGACACGCTGATGATCAAGTGCAAGCGCGCGCTGGATCAGACCGGCTTTAAGCGTCTGGTGATGGCCGGTGGCGTGAGCGCTAACCGCACGCTGCGCGCGAAGCTCGCCGAGATGATGCAAAAGCGTCGCGGGGAAGTGTTCTATGCGCGTCCGGAGTTCTGCACCGACAACGGCGCGATGATCGCTTACGCGGGAATGGTGCGCCTGAATGCGGGCGCAACGTCCGACCTGAGCGTGTCCGTGCGTCCGCGCTGGCCGCTGGCGGAACTACCGGAGGCGTAATTCCTCACCCTAACCCTCTCCCAAAGGGAGAGGGGATCGTTTGATTACACCCGCAGCATCCCTTTCTCTTCCAGAAACGCAATAATCGTCGCTAACCCGTCACCCGCCTTCAGGTTGGTAAACGTCCACGGGCGCTCGCCGCGCATGCGGTTGGTATCGCGCTCCATTACCTCCAGCGACGCGCCGACGTACGGCGCGAGGTCGGTTTTGTTGATCACCAGGAAATCGGATTTGGTGATCCCCGGCCCGCCCTTGCGCGGGATTTTTTCCCCTTCGGCCACGTCGATCACGTAAATAGTCAGATCCGCCAGCTCAGGGCTGAACGTCGCGCTCAGGTTGTCTCCGCCGCTTTCAACGAAGATCAGATCCAGATTGCCGAACTTCTCGCTTAACGCCTCCACCGCCGCCAGGTTCATCGACGCATCTTCACGAATGGCGGTATGCGGACAGCCGCCCGTCTCCACGCCCACGATGCGTTCTGGCTCCAGCGCGCCCGCCTCGGTCAGGATGCGCTGATCCTCTTTGGTGTAGATATCGTTGGTCACCACCGCAAGGTGATACGTGTCGCGCATCGCCTTGCAGAGCGCTTCCAGCAGCGCGGTTTTGCCCGACCCTACCGGGCCGCCCACGCCCACGCGCAGGGGATGTTTGTAATCAGCCATGTTGACTCCTCAGGAACGGAATAGTCGTGAATATTGGGTTTCGTGGCGCGCGGAAGCGATGGCGGACAGCGGCGTTGCTGCCCCCAGCGCGTCGTCGCTAAGCAAAAATGCCTGTTCAAGCCCGGCGGCGTAATGGTCGCCCAGTTCGATAATCAGCTGCTGCGCGGCCTGTTGCCCAAACGGCACCAGCTTGACGCCCGCCATCACCGCGCTCTCTATCCAGCTGTAGCCAAGGCTCAGCGCCAGCTCGCGCGCGCTAATGCCCCAGCGCACGCCGAGCCAGGCCATGCCGCAGAGCTGGCTTTGCATAAACAGCGGCAGCCATTCGGGCGGACAGTCAGGTTCCCAGCTCTTAATCAGCCGCGTAAACGCCGCCCCGCGGTTGCGCTCCTCTTCGCGCAGCTCGCGCGTTTCCCGACAGGCGAGAAGGTATGCCGTCCAGCGTTTGGCCATCGGCAGATCCTGCTGCTCGCAGGCTCGGAATAGCCGAATAAACAGCGGCAGGTCGACGCAGAAAAAGCTCTGCTCCATCTGCTGGATTTGCCAGCGTTTGAACGCGTCGGCGTTGGTGACCCAGCCTGCCTCAACGGCCCATTCCAGCCCCTGCGACCAGGTAAACGACCCGACCGGCAGGCTGCTGCTGGAGAGCTGCATCAGGCGCAGCCTCTGGCGGGCGTGCTCCATCAGCTCATCAGCGCCAGCAGGGCAGAGACGATCAGCCCGCCGCCGAAGGTTTTACGCAGGCCGTCGTGACGGCGCAGCAGCAGCCCCGCGGCAAAGCTGGCGCACAGCACCGTGGCGCTGGCGAGCATAAAGCCGCTGGTGAAGAGCCAGAAGCTGTGGCCGGACATCTCCACGCCGTGCGCCCAGCCGTGGAACATCGCCAGGGCAGGCACCGCCAGCAGCAGACGGTTTTCAGTTTTAAACATCATCACGCCGGATACCGCCAGCGAGGCGATAATCAGCATCTCCATACCGCTAAAACTGCCGAGCAGGCTGCCCGCAATGGCGCCGACAAGCATCATCCCGAGGGTGGCAAACGGCAGCAGGAGTTTGCGTCCGCTCAGCGCAGAGAGCACGCCCGCACCGGTCAGCATCAGCAGATGATCGAGCCCGGTCAGCGGATGGAGAAAACCGGCCTGAAAGCTGTCGGTGCCGTGGCCGGGGTGGGCGAGCGCCGGAACGGAAAAGGCCAGAAGCAGCAGAGGTAAATACTTACGCATGATTAATCCTTAATGTGAATGGGCGTGAGAGTGGCTATGACTATGGGCATCGCTGGTGTAAGCGCCCGCTTCCGGTTCAAACGGCAGGCTGGCGTAGGCCACTTCCAGCCCGAACTGGCGCAGCATGTCGTCGAGAACGTGGTCGTGGTGATAGCGCAGCTCGCCGGGCATGATCTGCAGCGGCACGTGGCGGTTGCCCAGGTGATAGCAGGCGCGGGCGAGCAGGAACGGATCGGCGCAGCGCACCACGGAAACCGACTCCGGGGCGGCGATAACCTCGACAACTTCGCTGCCGTCTTCGGTAGTCAGCAGGTCGCCCCCGCGCAGCAGCAGGCCGCGCGGCAGCATCAGTCCGGCTTCGCGGCCGTCGTTCAGCGATACGCGAGCGCGGCTTTTCACCCGTACGTCAATCGGCAACGTGACGCTGGCGGTGACGGGGTGGGCATGGTCCAGACGTTGGGTTAAATAGATCATCATCACTCCTCAAAACAGGAAATAGCGTTGCGCCATCGGCAGAACGTCAGCCGGTTCGCTGGTTATCAGTTCACCGTCGACGCGCACCTCGTAGGTTTGCGAGTCGACGGTAATATTCGGCTGCAGGCCGTTGTGGATCATGTCCGCCTTTTTCACCGTCCGGCAGCCTTTCACCACCGCGGTGGCGCTCTTCAGGTTGAGCTGCTGAGGGATGCCGTTCGCACTGGCGGCCTGCGAGATAAACGTCATTCGGGTGGCGTGGCGCGCGGCGCCCAGCGATCCAAACATCGGGCGGTAATGCACCGGCTGCGGCGTAGGGATCGAGGCGTTGATATCGCCCATCGGCGCGCAGGCGATCATCCCGCCCTTGACGATAGTGGCGGGTTTGACGCCAAAGAACGCCGGAGACCAGACCACCAGATCCGCCAGCTTGCCCGCCTCAATCGAACCGACTTCATGGGCGATGCCGTGGGTGAGCGCCGGGTTAATAGTGTATTTGGCGACATAGCGCTTCACGCGGAAGTTGTCGTTATCGCCTGTCTCGTCCGGCAGCGCGCCGCGCTGGACCTTCATGCGGTGCGCCACCTGCCAGGTGCGGATAATCACTTCCCCGACGCGGCCCATCGCCTGTGAATCTGACGAGGTGAGCGAGAACGCGCCGATGTCGTGGAGCACGTCTTCCGCGGCGATGGTCTCCCGGCGAATGCGGGATTCGGCAAACGCCACGTCCTCGGCGATATCCGGATCGAGGTGATGGCAAACCATCAGCATGTCGAGATGCTCGTCGATGGTGTTCACCGTGTAGGGCAAGGTCGGGTTGGTGGAGGAGGGCAGAATATTCGGGTGCGCGCAGGCGGTGATGATATCCGGCGCGTGGCCGCCGCCCGCGCCTTCAGTGTGGAAGGTATGGATGGTGCGCCCAGCGATTGCCGCCAGCGTGTCTTCGACAAAACCGGACTCGTTCAGCGTGTCGCTGTGCAGCGCCACCTGAATATCCATCTCGTCAGCCACCTCCAGCGAGCAGTTAATTGCCGCGGGCGTCGCGCCCCAGTCTTCGTGGATCTTCAGCCCGATGGCGCCCGCGGCGATTTGTTCGCGCAGGGCGTTCGGGTTGGAGCCGTTACCTTTGCCGAGCAGGCCAATATTCACCGGCAGCGTTTCGGCAGCCTGCAGCATGCGGGCGATATACCACGGCCCCGGCGTGCAGGTGGTGGCGTTGGTGCCCGCCGCCGGTCCGGTGCCGCCGCCGATCATGGTGGTGACGCCGGAGACCAGCGCTTCTTCCGCCTGCTGCGGGCAGATCCAGTGGATGTGGGTGTCGATCCCGCCGGCGGTGACGATCTTCCCCTCGGCGGCAATCACCTCCGTTGCCGCGCCAATCGGGATCGTCACGCCGGGCTGAATGTCCGGGTTCCCGGCTTTGCCGACGGCGAAGATCCGCCCGTTCTTGATGCCGATATCGGCCTTCACGATCCCCCAGTGATCGACGATCAGCGCGTTGGTGAGAACCAGATCCACGCAGCCGTCTGCGGTCATCTGCCCCTGACCCATGCCGTCGCGGATCACCTTTCCGCCGCCGAACTTGACCTCTTCGCCGTAGACCGTGAGATCGTCTTCCACTTCGATCCACAGCTCGCTGTCGGCAAGCCGCACTTTATCCCCGGTAGTGGGGCCGAACATATCGGCATAAGCCCGGCGTGAAATCTCAGCCATGTTTCACCTCTCCCATCACCTCGCCGCGAAAACCGAAAATGCGCTGCGCCCCGGTGACCTCAACCAGCGTCACTTCCCGCTTCTGACCGGGCTCAAAGCGCACGGCGGTGCCCGCCGGGATGTTCAGTCGGAAGCCTTTGGTGGCTTCCCGGTCGAACTTCAGGGCCGGGTTGACCTCGTAAAAGTGGTAGTGCGAGCCGACCTGGATCGGCCTGTCGCCGTGATTTTCGACAACCACGCGTTGGGTTTCACGCCCGACGTTGAGGGCAATCGTTCCGGGCTGGATCTGGTATTCACCTGGGATCATCACGCGCTCCTTAGACGATCGGGTTGTGGACGGTGACGAGCTTCGATCCGTCCGGGAAGGTGGCTTCGACCTGAATATCCGGGATCATCTCCGGGACGCCCTCCATTACCTGGTCGCGCCTCAGGACGTGGCGGCCCGCTTCCATCAGCGAGGCGACGGTTTCGCCATCGCGCGCGCCCTCCATAATGAAGGCGCTGATCAGCGCGACCGATTCCGGGTAATTGAGCTTTACCCCGCGCGCAAGGCGGCGTTCGGCAACCAGCGCGGCGGTGAACAGCAACAGCTTGTCTTTTTCTCTGGGGGTCAGTTCCATAACGTTTCTCTTATGTCTGCCAGATACGCGGCGAACAGGCGTTTTTGGTGGTGAGAAGCGGGCGAAGCGACTGCCAGATGTCGCGCATCACCCGCTGGCAAATCAGGTTGTCGTCGGAGAGAAAACGCACCGAAAGCAGATCGTCAGCGAGCGTT
This sequence comes from Enterobacter cloacae complex sp. SHL020, assembly GCF_049236945.1. Taxonomy (NCBI): domain Bacteria; kingdom Pseudomonadati; phylum Pseudomonadota; class Gammaproteobacteria; order Enterobacterales; family Enterobacteriaceae; genus Enterobacter; species Enterobacter cloacae complex sp. SHL020. The sequence goes on along the minus strand of NZ_JBMKJF010000007.1, from coordinate 179,316 downwards.
GCACCTGCATAATTTTCCAGCGGGGCGAGCCGTTCGCGCACCGCGTCGAGATGTTCTTCTTTGGCCGGATAGAACAGCAGCGTGCCAAGCCACGGATGTCCGGCGACGGGCGTGAGATCGCCGTCGCTAAGATGCTGACGCTCGATCAGGCGCGGTTCGTTTTCAACCCAGATTTCAAGGCGGCTCTCCAGCGTGCCGTGGCTGAAGGTCTCACCGATCACCGGGCGACCCAGACAGTACAGCTCCCACGCCAGCAGCGTGCTGGAGGCCTTCAGATGGAAGACGGAATGCAGCGCGGCATTCGCGCCGGGGAAGATAATGGTGTCCTGCGGCAGCCACTCCAGCGTGGAATCTTCGTCGAGGTAAAAGTGCTGGTTAAGACGCGCCTGCGGGCCGCTGCTGCGATAGAACTTGCTCGCCCCGGGCATGGTGATAAGCGCGTGGCTTTTGGCGTCCAGCCGAACGGAAATGTCCAGCGTATCGCCGCCCACAATCCCGCCGGGCGGGTGCAGCAGGTAAAGGTGGCAGGTTTCCCCTTCGGGGTAAAACGGACGTTGAACGGTGAGCGGCCCGACGTGGTGGGCGGAGTGCAGGAGGGTTTTCTCAGGGGTGTGACAAAACTGCAGGGCAAGCGACGCCTGCCAGCCTTTATACGTATTATCAGTGACCTGAGCTGCTAACATGCTGCATCCATTTCCACACCATCGGGATACGTTTCAGTATGCCCTGGCGGAAATGAAGCCTGTCATACGAGTCGCTTATGGATGGCCAGGCAGGAGAAATAAAAAAGCACGGCCGGGGCCGTGCTCTGTATTAAGAATGACGATCCTACTTCAGGTGTTCATGCAACGCTGCACCTGCCTGCTCAAGGGCAACTTTAACCGTTGGCTCCTGGCTCAGCGGGTTAAGCAGGCCGTAGTCGTGGATCATGCCGTTATAGCGCGTGACGGTCACCGGGACGCCAGCCGCATCCAGTTTACGCCCGAATGCTTCACCTTCATCCCGCAGAACGTCCAGCTCAGCCGTCTGGATCAGCGTCTCGGGGAAGCCTTTCAGCTGCGCGGTGCTGGCGCGAAGCGGAGAGGCAAGGATATTGTTGCGATCGGCAGCGCTGGTGGTGTAGTTATCCCAGAACCATTTCATCATGTTTTTCGACAGGAAATAGCCATTTTCGAACTGGTTATACGAGGCAGTATCAAAGTTCGCATCGGTAACCGGCCAGAGCATGACGTTGTAGCGAATCTTTGGCCCATTGAACTGTTTGGCCTGCAGCGCCACCGAAGCCACCATGTTGCCGCCGACGCTGTTACCCACCAGACCCAGACGGCTACCGTCCACGCCAATTTCCTGACCGTGCTCGGCGACCCATTTTGTCGCTTCATAGGCCTGATTAATGGCCACCGGGAAATGGGCCTCAGGTGACGGGGTGTAATCGACGTAAACCGCAGCGGCACCCGAAGCGCGAACGAGGTCGCGGATTAAGCGCTCGTGGGTAGGGAAGTCACCCAACACCCAACCGCCGCCGTGAAAGAACATAAAGGCGGGGAGCGTGCCGCTGGCGTTTTCAGGTTTCACTATTTTCAGTTTTATCGCCTGGCCATTTACCTGGATCGTTTTTTCAGAAACCTGAGCGGGCGGCAGTTTTGCGCCTTGCTGCGCGCCAATCAGTACCTGGCGGGCCTCCTGCGGGGTCATCTGTTCCATTGGCTTACCCTTGCCGGAATTCAAAACATTAAGAAATGCCTGTACGCCTGCGGTCGGGGTTGGGGTATTGGTGGTTTGAGCGGATGCCGCGGCTGACGCGAAGACGGAAGAAACCAGGATGGCGGTGAGTGTTTTCATGGTAGTGCCTCTTTAAGCGTATTTGATCGGATGAGATGATTAAGTAGTGTGCTACTTAGTTGTTGGTGTAATACTTGCGCGCAAGATACTTTTAGTCAAACATTATTTATAATTTTTTTAGGCAACCGATTTGGAGTTGATAGAAAAATGAAAGAAAACAAAACGCTAGACGATTTACTTTGCTTCTCGCTGTACTCGGTCACCAACGCGTTTGTTCGCCAGTATCGCCCCTTACTGCAAGAGATGGATCTGACCTATCCGCAATTCGTTGTGTTGATGGCGCTTTATGAGAAAGACAACATCCCACTTCGCGATCTCAGCGATAAGACGTTTTTTGATTCGGGCACATTGACCCCGCTTGTACAAAAGCTTGAGGCAAAAGGATTCCTCAACCGTATCGCGGTTGTGGGTGATGAAAGGATGAAAAATGTCGTACTGACCGATAAGGCGAAAGAACTGAAAAAACGGGTGATGGAATTGCCGGACCAGATTCGCTGCAGCATGCGGATGAATGACGATGAGCTTGAGACGCTAAAAAAACTCTCCCGAACGCTGCTCGACGATTTGTAAGAACCCTTCGGTGGGGTGAACCCACCGAAGTAATGTGTCGTTACCGATAGTCCTCCGCATCCACATCATACCCGGACGGCTCCCAGCGGATCGCCAGCAGTGACGCCAGGCCGATAAACGGCGCCAGCGCAATCACCCAGAACACGGCGGTGTCGAGAGACGCGACCAGCAGCGGGAACAGGAACAGCGACAGCGTCGAGCTGCTGCGCATCAGCGTCTGGTTGAGACCCACGCCCACGCCGCGCAGCGAGGTCGGGTAGCTCAGAGAGGCGAACGTCATGGTATGCGCGCCCGGGCCGAAGCCCTGACCGAACAGGAAAAGCGCCAGCATCGCCACGGCAAGCACGCCTTCAGAGGCACCTTCTGGTCGGCCAATCAGCGCCAGGCCAAGCAATGCGACAAGCTGGCAGGCATAACCCGCAAGCGACATTCGCCATGCGCCGAAGCGCGGCACGTAGCGTACCGCCAGCAGTCCGCCGACGAAGGCAAACAGCAGGTTAAGCACCAGAGAAATCAGGATGGTGGTCAGCATTGACTGGACAAAGAAGCTGGAGATGATCACCGGCAGGCCAAACGCCACGGCGTTATAGGCAAACGACGAGACGACGGACAGCAGCGTGGCGAGCGTCGTGCGGCGCAAGTAGATGCCGCGGAACAGGTTCAGATAGTTTGACCATTTCGCTTTATTCACGACAGGTGCGGGCTGGCCGAGCGCGTCCTGCTGCACGTGGGCATTGATGTTATACGACTGGCGTAAAATTGACGCCGCCTCTTTCAGGTTGCCCTGATTCGCCGCCCAGACCGGAGATTCGCTCATATAGCGGCTGCGGATGGCGATAATCACCAGCGCGGGCACCGCGCCAAAGCCGAGAATCAAACGCCAGAGCCAGTCGCTGTGGCTTTCCGGCAGCACGGCGTAGAAGAACAGCACCAGCAGGTAGGAGATGCTGATGGCGGCATACCAGGTGGGGCACCACATGGCGACGCTGGAGGCTTTATTTCCGGGCCCTTTCAGCCTGGCGAACTCGCTTAAAAACGCCATCGCCACGGGAAGGTCGATCCCGACCCCCAGCCCCATCACAAAGCGGGCACCCGCGAGCACATATTCGTTCGGGGCCAGCGCACAGGCGATGGCTGCCACCACGAAGAACACCATATCAGCCATAAAAACGCGGTAGCGCCCGATTTTATCCGTGAGGTAACCGCCGAGCAGCGCCCCGACAATGGCACCAAAGGTAATCGCCGAGGCCACCATACCGGTACCGGCGGGCGTCAGGTTAAATTCGCGGGTGATGTCTTTAATGCCGAACGCCAGCGCGCCCAGATCGTAGGCATCGAGGAAAATTCCGCCCAGCGCGATACCGACCACGATACGGGCGTTTGCCCGGCCCTGAGAGCCGTCATTAACGAGGTGTGATACATCCGATGCGCTGCGCACCCACTGGATGTCGCCATCAGGAGGATTACCTGCCGTTGAAAGGGAAGTGGTGTCTGTGATTTCAGCCATTTTCTTCTTATGTGGTTGTGTTGTGTCCCTAACAGTTACCACAGGCAGAAGGTGACCAAAATCACATTTGGCTATAAGGCATAACTAACCCTTCGGAGCGTCTTTTTTCTTCCTCTTGAGCTTCGTCCAGATTTTGGTCTCCTGACGACGCCACAGGCGCTGGATATTGTCGTGATGACGCAGCAGGATAAGACAGGAGAGCATCGACACCGGGAAGGTGAACTGGGGTTTGAACCACCAGACGTAGAACGGGGCAATCAGCGCGCTGACGATCGCGCCTAGCGACGAGTAGCCGCTCAGAAGAATAGTGAGCAGCCAGGTCCCGGCCATTACGCCGGTTAAGTCCCAGCCGATGGGCGCAATGGCGCCAAAGGCGGTAGCCACACCTTTTCCGCCTTTAAAACCAAAGAAAACGGGCCAGATATGGCCGACGCAGGCGGCGATGGCGATAAGCCCCAGCCAGAACGGCGTGACGCCCAGCGCATAGGCGCCCCAGACGGGCAGCATCCCTTTCAGAACATCAAAAATCAAAACCGCTACGGCTGCTCCCTTGCCGCCAATTCGTAGTACGTTGGTCGCCCCCGGATTCCCGGAACCATTTTCACGCGGGTCAGGTAACCCGGCAATGCGGCAGACCAGAATGGCGCTGGAGATTGAGCCGCAAAGATAGGCGAGGAGGATCATTCCAGGCGCGATTGCACTCATAACGCTGTTCCGTTTTGAAAATGTATCTGTATTCTCAGCATCTGTGGATAATACGCATAATTCGCCGGAAGTGGTATCCGGTTTAGCCAAAAAGCAGGCAGGTCGTGATGGATATTGTATTTATAGAGCAACTTTCGGTAATCACCACAATTGGTGTTTACGACTGGGAACAGACCATCGAACAGAAACTGGTGTTCGATATCGAAATGGGATGGGATAACCGCAAATCGGCAAAAAGCGATGACGTGAAAGACTGTCTGAGTTATGCCGATATCAGTGAAACGGTCATCGCCCACGTTGAAGGGCAACGTTTTGCGCTGGTCGAACGGGTGGCGGAAGAAGTCGCAGAATTGCTGTTGAAAAAATTCAACTCACCGTGGGTGCGCATCAAGCTGAGCAAACCGGGCGCGGTGGCACGCGCCGCCAATGTAGGGGTCATTATCGAGCGTGGCACAAATCTGAAAGGAAAGATTTAACGTCATAATAGCTAAACCATTTTAGGTTATACCGGTCTCAGGAATGTATCTTTATCGGTTGTCCGTATGGGACGCCGTTTTTTTATATCTTTTTAGGGGTTTATAGATGAGCGATATGCACTCGCTGCTGGTGGCGGCAATACTGGGTGTGGTCGAAGGATTGACGGAGTTTTTACCGGTTTCCAGTACCGGCCATATGATTATCGTTGGCCATCTGCTGGGCTTCGAAGGCGATACCGCCAAAACGTTTGAAGTGGTTATCCAACTGGGGTCTATTCTGGCGGTGGTGGTGATGTTCTGGCGCCGTCTGTTTGGTCTGATTGGCATCCATTTTGGCCGTCCGCCTCAGCACGAAGGGATGAGTAAAGGCCGCCTGTCGCTGATCCATATTCTGCTCGGGATGATCCCTGCGGTGGTGCTGGGCCTGGTGTTCCACGATGCCATCAAATCTCTGTTTAACCCGATTAACGTGATGTACGCGCTGGTGGTAGGTGGCTTCCTGCTGATCGCCGCGGAAGTGCTGAAGCCAAAAACGCCGCGCGCGGAAGGGCTGGACGATATGACGTATCGTCAGGCGTTTATCATTGGCTGCTTCCAGTGTCTGGCGCTGTGGCCGGGCTTCTCTCGTTCAGGCGCAACCATCTCCGGCGGGATGCTGATGGGCGTAAGCCGTTACGCCGCGTCAGAGTTCTCGTTCCTGCTGGCGGTGCCGATGATGATGGGCGCCACCGCGCTTGACCTCTATAAAAGCATTGGTTTCCTTACCACGGGCGACATTCCGATGTTCGCCGTCGGCTTCATCACCGCGTTTATCGTGGCGCTGATTGCCATTAAAACCTTTCTTCAGCTGATTAAGCGTATCTCGTTTATTCCGTTCGCGATCTATCGCTTTATCGTGGCGGCTGCGGTGTACGTGGTCTTCTTCTGACCGATAGCCCTCAGTCTTTCGGCTGAGGGCAATGCTTTTCCTTCCAGTCCGACACCGCCTGAATGCGCCGTTTCGTGAGTTCTTCGCGAATTTCCGGCCCTTTGAATCCCGCTTCGACAACATCCTTCGTGGGTACCGCTTTCGCAACGTCCCAGGCTTTACGCAGTAAACGTCCCTGCGGGTAATCGCACGCTTCAAACCCGGTACGACCACGCACGTCAGCTTCGCTGGTGAGCGCGATTTGCTCTACGCGCTGGGGTTTACGCCAGGCGTCGATGTTATCGAAAAGCTTAACGATGGTGGCCGGTTTCAGGATAGGGAAGGTGTGGATCAGATCGTGGAACTCGGCCACCAGTTTCGCCAGATCGCGGATCTCGTTCGGCACGCGCAGACGCTGGCACAGCCCCTCGACCAGCTTCACCCCCGCCGGGCCGTGCCCGTGGTGGCGAGGCCAGAATTCTTTTGGCGTTAGGCCTTTGCCGAGATCGTGGCACAGGGTGGAAAAGCGCACGTCCACGTCAGGGCTGAGCATGGCGGCCATGCTGAGCGTCATCAACGTGTGCACGCCGGTATCAATTTCCGGGTGCCATTTTGCCGGGGCAGGCACACCAAACAGCGCGTCTATTTCGGGGAACAGCACCTTCAGCGCGCCGCAGTCGCGCAGGACCTGGAAAAAGACCTGCGGGTTGCGCGTGGTGAGGGCATTTTCCGTCTCTTTCCAGACGCGCTCTGGCGTCAGGTGTTCAAGCTCGCCCGCCTCGGTCATGGCGGCCATCAGCGCCATGGTCTCATCGGCAATACGGAAACTGAGATGGGCGTAACGCGCGGCAAAGCGCGCCACGCGCAGCACGCGGAGCGGATCTTCAGAAAACGCCGGGGAAACGTGACGTAAAAGACGGTTGCGCAGATCGTCCTGACCGCCATAGGCGTCAACAATCTGGCCGTTCTCGTCCTGCGCCAGCGCGTTGATGGTGAGATCGCGGCGCAGAAGATCTTGCTCCAGCGTGACGTCCGGCGCGGCATAGCAGGTGAAGCCCGTATAGCCCGAGCCCGATTTCCTCTCGGTACGCGCCAGGGCATACTCTTCACGGCTTTTCGGGTGCAGGAATACGGGAAAATCGCGGCCTACCTGCTGGTAGCCCGCGTCGAGCATCTCTTCCGGGGTGGCGCCAACCACCACCCAGTCTTTATCTTTGACCGGCAGACCTAACAACGCATCACGTACCGCACCACCGACCAGATAACTCTTCACGCCCAACTCTCCCGTTTTCTCTTTTCCAGAATGATACGTAAGTCTGGCAGAGAAGACGAATTAGTTCATCCAGCGATCTTTACGCTTGCGGCTTGGGATCAGATGCGGCAGCACCAGACCCAGCACCAGACCTACGCCCAGCACGCCGCCGCCATACATAAACCACTGCATGATGATGGTGCGCTGTTTGTCGTCGAGCTGCAGATTGGCGGCATTCACTTTCTTCTGCGCGACAATCAGCTCGTTTTTCAGTTTCTGGTTCTCTTCTTTCAGACCGTTAATCACACCGTCGCTTTGCGCCACTTTCTGCTGCATTTCAGCGGTGCGCTGGTTCCAGGTGCCGTCGATGTTGTTCAGCTTATCGGTCAGAGTCTTCACCTGGTTTTCCAGATCCGGCACGCGCGTGCGCAGGCTTGGCACGGTGCTCAGCTCTTTCAGTGGGATCCAGGACGTACGGCCGGTACTGTCGCGAACCTGACCGTAATTGGTGTCCGCGTTGGTCTGTAACAGGGTGACTTCCTCGCCGGCATTCACCGTGCCCACGAGGCGATAATTATCTCCGGGGCCACTGCGTACCCAGGTGTTCAGTTCGTCAGAAACGTAACGCTTCTCTTCAGCGTGCACTGCGGTTGCGGCGCTAAAAGCGAGTAAAGTAAGTCCAATCAGGCGTAATTTAAGCATCATTAGTCGTTATTTTCATAAATAGTGGAACGATAGTAGTGGCAACAGTGTCTCTACGCAAAGCATTCGTCAGCAATCAGAATCATCTGTGTCACGACTCTACACATTTACGCCCGACAAATTGCTCATTGCATGGCAATTTGGCGCAAAATACTATGTACTGACAAACAAATGGCGAGGAAGTTCGCCCTCATTGACGCGTCTGTGACGCCCGCAAAAGTACAAGGCTATGGCACAAGAAATTGAATTAAAGTTTATCGTCGAAAAATACAGCGTTGACGCACTCCGCCAGCATCTGCATACGCTTTCCGGCGAACACCATGCACCGGTACAACTGCTTAATATCTATTACGAAACGCCAGACAACTGGCTGCGCCGCCACGATATGGGGCTGCGCATCCGCGGCGCGAGCGGGCGCTACGAGATGACGATGAAAATTGCCGGCCGCGTGGTCGGCGGTTTACATCAGCGCCCGGAATACAATATCGACATCAGCAAGCCAGAACTTGAGCTCGAACGTTTCCCGGCGGAAGTCTGGCCGGAAGGCGAGCTGCCTGCCACGCTGGCAGAACAGGTGCAGCCGCTGTTCAGCACCGATTTTTGGCGCGAGAAATGGCTGGTGACGGAAGGTAAAAGTCGCATCGAAATCGCCCTCGATCTCGGTGAGGTGAAGGCGGGGGAGTTCCAGGAACCCATTTGTGAACTGGAGCTTGAGCTGCTGGAAGGGGACGCGAATGACGTGCTGAAGCTGGCGCGCAGGCTGGTGAGCCAGTCCGGACTGCGTCAGGGAAGCCTGAGTAAAGCCGCGCGGGGTTACCATCTGGCGGCCGGAAATGCGCCGCGCGTCCTGAAAGAGACGACCATTTTGCGCGTTGCGCCGAAAGCCAGCGTTGAGCAGGGGCTGGAAGCCGCGCTGGAGCTGGCGCTTTCGCAGTGGCAGTACCACGAAGAGCTGTGGGTGCGAAATGTGAAAAACGCCAAATCCCACGTGCTGGCGGCGATTGCCCTGGTGCGCCATTCCCTGGCGCTGTTCGGCGGTATCGTTCCTCGCAAAGCGAGCGCTCACTTACGTGATCTGCTGACGCAAACCGAAACGCTGATGCTCTCGGACGTCTCGGCGCAAACGGCGATTTACAGCCCGCAGGCCGCTTCGGCAAAACTGGCGCTGACCGAGTTTCTGGTCACGCGCGGCTGGCGCGCCTTCCTGGATGCGAAAGCGGAGACCAAAATCGCGGAAAACTTCAAGCGTTTCGCGGACATTCATCTTTCCCGTCATGCCGCCGAGCTGAAGAGCACCTTTGCGTATCCGCTCGGCGATAAGTATGGCGATCAGCTTCCCCGTCTTTCGCGCAACATCGACAGCATGCTGCTCCTTTCCGGTGCCTACGACGGGCCACAGGCGCAGGCGTGGCTGGAAAACTGGCAGGGGCTGAAGCATGCCATCGAAACCCGCCAGCATATTGAGATTGAGCATTTCCGTAACGAGGCCATTTCGCAGGAGCCGTTCTGGCTGCACAGCGGAAAACGTTAACTCTGGCAAGGAACCCCTATAATGCCGCTTTCTTCACCGTTACAGCAGCAGTGGCAGACCGTTTGCGAACGTCTGCCTGAGTCATTACCGGCGTCATCGTTAAGCGAGCAGGCAAAGAGCGTGCTCGCCTTCAGTGATTTTGTGCAGGAAAACATCACCGCCAACCCGGACTGGCTTACGGAGCTTGAGAACGCGCCGCCGAAGGCGGACGAGTGGCGGCAGTATGCCGGCTGGCTGCAAACCGCGCTCGAAGACGTTGCGGATGAAGCGACGCTGATGCGCGTCCTGCGCCAGTTCCGCCGTCGGATGATGGTGCGCATTGCCTGGGCTCAGGCGCTGGAGCAAGTGAGCGAAGAGAGCACGCTGCAGCAGTTAAGCGAGCTGGCGCAAACGCTGATTGTCGCCGCGCGCGACTGGCTCTACGCCGCCTGCTGTAAAGAGTGGGGCACGCCTTGCAGCGAGGAAGGGGTTCCTCAGCCGCTGTTGATTCTGGGGATGGGCAAGCTGGGCGGCTGCGAGCTGAACTTCTCCTCCGACATCGACCTGATTTTTGCCTGGCCCGAGAACGGCTCCACGCGCGGCGGCCGTCGCGAACTGGACAACGCCCAGTTCTTTACCCGTCTCGGTCAGCGTCTGATTAAGGCGCTGGATCAGCCGACGCAGGACGGTTTTGTTTACCGCGTGGACATGCGCCTGCGCCCGTTTGGCGACAGCGGACCGCTGGTGCTGAGCTTTGCCGCGCTGGAAGATTACTACCAGGAGCAGGGGCGCGACTGGGAGCGCTATGCGATGGTTAAAGCGCGGATTATGGGCGACAGCGACGACGCTTACGCCAACGAGCTGCGCGCCATGCTGCGCCCGTTCGTGTTCCGTCGCTATATCGACTTCAGCGTCATCCAGTCCCTGCGCAATATGAAAGGGATGATCGCCCGTGAGGTGCGCCGTCGCGGGCTGAAGGACAACATCAAGCTCGGCGCGGGCGGCATTCGCGAAATCGAATTTATCGTTCAGGTTTTCCAGCTGATTCGCGGCGGGCGTGAGCCGTCGTTACAGTCCCGCTCGCTGCTGCCGACCCTTAGCGCCATCGAGCAGCTTCACCTGCTGCCGGACGGCGATGCGCAAACCCTGCGCGAGGCCTATCTGTTCCTGCGTCGTCTGGAAAACCTGCTGCAAAGCATCAACGACGAACAGACCCAGACCCTGCCGGGCGATGATCTTAACCGGGCGCGCCTGGCCTGGGGCATGCGCGTGGACGACTGGTCAACGCTGACCGAACGGCTGGATACCCACATGGCGGGCGTACGCCGCATCTTTAACGAGCTGATCGGTGATGACGAAAGCGAATCGCAGGACGATGCGCTTTCCGAGCACTGGCGCGAGCTGTGGCAGGACGCGCTCCAGGAAGATGACACCACGCCGGTGCTGACGCACTTAACCGACGACGCGCGCCATCGCGTGGTGGCGCTGATCGCTGATTTCCGTCTTGAGCTGAACAAACGCGCCATCGGCCCGCGCGGCCGTCAGGTGCTGGATCACCTGATGCCGCACCTGCTGAGCGAGGTTTGCTCGCGGGCGGATGCGCCGGTGCCGCTGTCGCGCATGATGCCGCTGCTGAGCGGGATTATCACGCGTACCACCTATCTGGAGCTCCTGAGCGAGTTTCCGGGGGCACTCAAGCACCTGATTACGCTCTGCGCCGCGTCGCCGATGGTGGCGAACAAGCTGGCGCGTTACCCGCTGCTGCTGGATGAGCTGCTCGATCCGAATACGCTGTATCAGCCCACGGCGACGGATGCCTACCGGGACGAGCTGCGTCAGTATCTGCTGCGCGTGCCGGAAGAGGACGAAGAGCAGCAGCTGGAGGCGCTGCGCCAGTTTAAGCAGGCTCAGATGCTGCGCGTGGCGGCGGCGGACATCGCCGGAACGCTGCCGGTGATGAAAGTGAGCGATCACTTAACCTGGCTGGCAGAGGCGATCATCGACGCGGTAGTGCAACAGGCATGGGTGCAGATGGTGGCCCGCTACGGCCAGCCGAAGCACCTTGCCGATCGTGAGGGGCGAGGATTTGCCGTGGTGGGTTACGGCAAGCTCGGCGGCTGGGAGCTGGGCTATAGCTCCGATCTGGATTTAATCTTCCTGCACGACTGCCCGGTTGACGTGATGACCGACGGCGAGCGCGAGATTGACGGGCGCCAGTTCTACCTTCGCCTGGCGCAGCGCATCATGCACCTGTTCAGCACCCGCACCTCGTCGGGCATTTTGTATGAAGTCGATGCCCGTCTGCGTCCGTCCGGCGCGGCGGGCATGCTGGTGACCTCAACGGAATCCTTCGCCGATTACCAGAAGAATGAAGCCTGGACATGGGAGCATCAGGCGCTGGTGCGCGCTCGCGTGGTGTATGGCGATCCGCAGCTCAAAACGCAGTTTGACGTCATCCGTAAGGACGTTATGACGACGGTGCGAGAGGGCGCCACATTACAAACAGAAGTGCGGGAAATGCGCGAGAAAATGCGCGCGCATCTCGGCAATAAACACCGCGATCGCTTTGATATTAAAGCCGACGAGGGCGGTATTACCGATATTGAGTTCATTACCCAGTATCTGGTGCTGCTGCACGCCCACGACAAGCCGAAGCTGACGCGCTGGTCCGATAACGTGCGCATTCTGGAGCTGCTGGCGCAAAACGACATCATGGACGAGCAGGAGGCGCAGGCCTTAACCCGCGCCTACACGACGCTGCGCGATGAGCTTCATCACCTGGCGCTGCAGGAGGAGCCGGGGCACGTGGCGCTGGACTGTTTTGCTCATGAACGTGCTCAGGTAACGGCCAGCTGGCAGAAGTGGCTGGTGGAACCGTGCGTAACAAATCAAGTGTGATATTATCGCGCGCAAATTGTGAATCTTTCTGGAGTCAGGAATGAAAGTAACACTGCCAGAGTTTGAACGTGCTGGGGTTATGGTTGTTGGGGATGTGATGCTGGATCGCTACTGGTATGGACCGACCAGCCGCATCTCTCCGGAAGCACCGGTACCGGTGGTCAAGGTCGACACCATTGAAGAGCGTCCCGGCGGCGCGGCAAACGTGGCAATGAACATTGCCTCCCTGGGCGCGCAGTCGCGTCTGGTGGGCTTGACCGGCATCGACGATGCGGCGCGCGCGCTGAGCAAGTCGCTGGCGGACGTGAACGTGAAGTGCGACTTCGTTTCTGTTCCGACCCACCCAACGATTACGAAACTGCGCGTGCTGTCGCGCAACCAGCAGCTGATCCGCCTCGACTTTGAAGAAGGGTTTGAAGGCGTTGATCCCGAGCCGCTGCACGAGCGTATCAACCAGGCGCTGGGCAATATCGGCGCGCTGGTGCTGTCGGACTACGCAAAAGGCGCGCTGGCCAGCGTGCAGACGATGATCCAACTGGCGCGTAAAGCTAACGTGCCGGTGCTGATCGACCCGAAAGGGACCGATTTTGAGCGCTATCGCGGCGCGACGCTACTGACGCCGAACCTCTCCGAGTTTGAAGCGGTGGCGGGCAAGTGCAAAAGCGAGGAAGAGCTGGTTGAGCGCGGCATGAAGATCATTGCTGATTTCGAGCTGTCCGCTCTGCTGGTGACCCGCTCCGAGCAGGGGATGACGCTGCTGCAGCCGGGCAAAGCGCCGCTGCATATGCCAACCCAGGCGCAGGAAGTGTACGACGTGACCGGTGCCGGTGATACGGTGATTGGCGTGCTGGCGGCGACGCTGGCAGCAGGAAACTCGCTGGAAGAGGCGTGCTACTTCGCTAACGCCGCGGCGGGCGTGGTCGTCGGTAAACTCGGTACCTCAACCGTTTCGCCAATCGAGCTGGAAAACGCGGTGCGCGGTCGTGCGGATACCGGTTTTGGCGTCATGACCGAAGACGAGCTGAAGGTGGCCGTCGCCGCCGCGCGCAAGCGCGGTGAAAAAGTGGTGATGACCAACGGCGTGTTCGACATTCTGCACGCGGGCCACGTTTCGTATCTGGCGAACGCGCGCAAGCTGGGCGACCGCCTGATTGTGGCGGTTAACAGCGATGCATCGACGAAACGCCTGAAGGGTGAAACGCGTCCGGTGAACCCGCTCGAGCAGCGCATGATTGTGCTCGGCGCGCTGGAAGCCGTGGACTGGGTGGTGTCGTTTGAAGAAGATACCCCGCAGCGCCTGATTGCCGGCATTCTGCCGGACCTGCTGGTAAAAGGCGGGGATTACAAGCCGGAGCAAATCGCGGGTAGCGAAGAGGTCTGGGCCAACGGCGGTGAAGTGATGGTGCTCAACTTTGAGGACGGGTGCTCAACCACCAACATCATCAAGAAGATCCAGAAAGACAGTCAGTAGTTCGTGCGGGCTGATGCCCTCACCCCAACCCTCTCCCATAGGGAGAGGGAGTAAAGATAAAAAAACGGCAACCAAGGTTGCCGTTTTGCATTAACTTCACGCCTGGTCGTCCACCGGTGGAATGGCCGGTGCCGGCTTCACGTCTTCCGGCGCATTGCGGTTTTCCAGCTCGCTCAGACGCTGTTCCAGCAGCGCCAGCTTCTCGCGGGTGCGCAGCAGAACCTGGGTCTGCACGTCGAACTCTTCGCGGCTGACTAAATCAAGGCGAACCAACTGCGCCTGCAGCGTCTGGCGGATTTTCTTTTCTACGTCATCACCAAATTCACGAATGCCTTTTGGCATAGATTCATGAACCTGACGCGCGATCTGCTCAATTTTTTTCGGGTCAATCATTGGCGTTTCCCTTGATGGAAAAGTGTTAGTGTCCATTGTAGCGCGTCATGCCCGGGGTAAACAAAATTGTTTGATGCTTATGCATTGCCCAGGATAATCAATAGCGTTATAGTTATCTCGCTTATTCTCAGGGCGGGGCGAAATTCCCCACCGGCGGTAAATCAGCGTGACGCTGAAAGCCCGCGAGCGCTTTGGGTGAATACTCAAAGGTCAGCAGATCCGGTGTAATTCCGGGGCCGACGGTTAGAGTCCGGATGGGAGAGAGTAACGATCAAGTCGGGCATGGGCCCGCTCACGTTATCTTTTTGCCGCTTATACGGCGCTCCTAAGACTGCCCTGATTCTGGTAACCATAATGTTAATGAGGTTTTTTTACCATGAATCAGACGCTACTTTCCTCTTTTGGCACTTCAACTCAACGTGTTGAACATGCACTGGATGCACTGCGCGAAGGCCGCGGTGTGATGGTGCTTGACGATGAAAACCGTGAAAACGAAGGCGACATGATTTTCGCCGCCGAAAACATGACCGTTGAACAGATGGCGCTGACCATCCGTCACGGCAGCGGTATCGTATGCCTGTGTATTAATGAAGATCGTCGTAAGCAGCTCGATCTGCCGATGATGGTCGAAAACAACACTAGCGCCTTTGGTACCGGTTTTACCGTGACCATTGAAGCGGCGCATGGTGTGACCACCGGTGTGTCTGCGGCTGACCGTCTGACCACCGTACGTGCCGCGATTGCAGATGGTGCGAAGCCATCCGATCTGCACCGTCCAGGCCACGTCTTCCCACTGCGTGCGCAGGCGGGCGGCGTGTTGACCCGCGGTGGTCATACCGAAGCGACGATCGACCTGGTGACGCTGGCTGGCTTCAAACCTGCTGGCGTGCTGTGCGAACTGACCAACGATGACGGCACTATGGCGCGCGCGCCGGAGTGCATCACCTTTGCCCGCCTGCACAACATGCCGGTGGTAACGATTGAAGATCTGGTTGAGTATCGCCAGGCGCACGAGCGCAAAGCCAGCTGATAATAAAAACGCCGGGATGTCCCGGCGTTTTTTTACCCGATTCCTGCGGTCTGCAGGAGAACCAGACTTAATCCCATCACCGACATTCCGCACAGCACGCCATAGCTGGGGTTGTTGTTAGGATCGATCTCCTTCGCCAGCGGCATCAGTTCATCCACCGAAAGCGCAACCATGATCCCGGCGACCGCGGCCATAATCGCCGCCATCACTACCGGAGAGACCAGGCTACCAAGGATCAGCCAGGCCAGCACGCCACCGAGGATTTCGGCCATCCCGGAAATGCCCGCCCAGAAAACCGCGGTGCGTTTCGATCCCGTTGCGGCATACACGGGTCCGGCGACGGCCAGTCCTTCAGGAATATTGTGTAAGGCGACCGCCAGCGCGATGCCAAAGCCCATCTCCAGATTGCTGCTGGCCGTCACGTAGGTCGCGACCCCTTCCGGGAAGTTGTGCAGGCTGATGCCAAGGGTTAACAACACGGCGGTACGCTTGATATTGCGCGGCATGGGCGTCACGTTTTTCTGCATTAAATCCTGCGGATGCGCGTGCGGTAGCATCCGATCGAGGGCAAAGTATCCCAGCAGGCCAAAGACAAACATGCCATAGCCCAGCAGCGGAGACATGCCTTCTGTGCCCAACGCGGCAGGCAGCATCTCCATCAGGGAGATGAGCAGCATGATCCCGGCAGCAAAGCCCAGTGAAAAGGCCAGTACGCGGTTAGAGGGCTTTTGGCCGAGCACGCCGAGGATCGCACCGATGAAGGTCGCGGCGCCCGCCAGTATGGTCAGGATCAAGGGGACTGACATGCATTGCTCCTTTTGATAATCATTCTCATTAATATAAATGATCCATTTCTGGCAAAGCGAGGGTGAAAACCCGGCTTTACACATTCCTTACATTCAAATTTCCTGATGATGATCTTCACGCTTATCTGCGTTCATCTTTGCCGGATTGCGCGTAATGTAGCACCATTAAATTGACACCTTCTGTGAGGATATCACCATGACTTCTTCCCGTATGCCAGCCCTGTTTTTAGGCCACGGTAGCCCTATGAACGTTCTGGAAGACAACGTCTATACCCGCGCCTGGCGTCACCTGGGCGAGACGCTGCCGCGGCCGAAAGCGATCGTGGTGGTGTCTGCGCACTGGTTTACCCGTGGGACGGGCGTGACGGCCATGGAAGCGCCAAAAACCATTCATGATTTTGGCGGCTTCCCGCAGGCGCTGTACGACACGCATTATCCGGCCCCCGGCTCGCCTGAGCTGGCACAAAAGCTGGTGGAGCTGCTGGCACCTGTCCCTGTGACGCTGGATAAAGAGGCCTGGGGCTTTGACCATGGCTCCTGGGGCGTGCTGATCAAAATGTATCCTGACGCGGATATCCCGATGGTGCAGCTGAGCATCGACAGCACCAAACCGGCGGCCTGGCATCTGGAGATGGGGCGTAAGCTGGCAACCCTGCGTAATGAAGGCATCATGCTGGTGGCAAGCGGCAACGTGGTGCACAACCTGCGTACCGCACGCTGGCACGGTGAGAACACGCCGTACCCGTGGGCAACCTCTTTTAACGACTACGTCAAAGCGAACCTGGCCTGGCAAGGTCCGGCTGAGAAGCATCCGCTGGTGAACTATCTGGATCACGAAGGCGGTTCGCTCTCTAACCCGACGGCGGAACACTTCCTGCCGCTGCTTTATGTATTAGGCGCATGGGACGGTCAGGAGCCAATTACCATTCCGGTCGACGGTATTGAGATGGGAAGTCTGAGTATGCTGTCGGTGCAGGTGGGATAATAAAAGCAAAACGGCAACCTCAGGTTGCCGTTTTTAGTGTTTGCACCCTCTCCCTGTGGGAGAGGGGCGGGGTGAGGGCATCAGGCTGCGGCCTATTCGACAAAAATATGCGGATAGAACCGCGACAGATCCTGCGTGATCAGCGCGCGATCTTCGCGAATACCAATCCCGGCCGGTTGATCGTTGATAAGCCAGCTGCCAATCAGGGTATAGCTGTCGCCAAATTTCGGCAGCTGATAGAACTCCTGGACGATCATCCCTTCTTCGCCGTACGGCCCTTCAACCGCTTCCAGCGTCTTACCGTTTTCGATAATCGAGACGTTTGCGCCTTCGCGGGAGAAGATCGGCTTAACGACGTATTTCTCCATTTGCGGGTAATCATCTTCCGCAAAATATGCTGGCAGCAGGTTCGGATGGTTCGGGAACATCTCCCAGAGCATCGGCAGCAGGGCTTTGTTAGAGATAATGCTCTTCCATGCCGGCTCCAGCCAGCGCACACCAGCATCTTCCAGCTTGGTGGAAAACATCTCGCGCAGCATGTATTCCCACGGGTATAGCTTGAACAGGTTGCTGATCACCTGGTCCTGCATATCCGTAAACTGACCTTTTTCACCCAGGCCGATATCCTCGATATAGAGGAACTCGGTCGCCACTTCCGCTTCTGCGGCGCAGTCCTGCAGATACTGAACCGTGCCACGGTCTTCTTCCGTGTCGCGGCAGCAGGCGAGATGGAGCAGGTTAAAGCCATGCTGTTCACGCAGCTCGGCAAAACGCTCAATCAGCTTTTCCTGGAGGCTGTTAAACTGGTCGCTGCCTTCCGGCAGGTTTCCGGCATTGGCCTGGTCTTCCAGCCAGATCCACTGGAAGAACGCCGCTTCGTACAGAGAGGTTGGCGTATCGGCGTTGTTTTCCAGAAGCTTCGGTTCACCTTTGCCGTCCCACGCCAGATCCAGGCGAGAGTAAAGCGAAGGTTGATTCGTTTTCCACGACTGGCGCACAAAGCCCCAGGTGTGCTTCGGAATGCGGAACTTTGCCATCAGCTCGTCGCTGTCGATGACCTTTTCCACAACCTTCAGGCACATCTGGTGCAGCTCGGCCGTCACCTCTTCCAGTTTTTCCACCTGAGCCAGCGTGAGCCTGTAATAGGCGTCTTCACACCAGTACGGCTCGCCGTACATGGTGTGAAAGTTAAAACCGTACTCGGTGGCTTTTTCGCGCCAGTCCGGGCGCTCGGTGATACTGACTCGTTCCATGATCAGCCGCCCATTGAGCGAGTAGAGGAGGTGCCTGTCGCACTACGCTGCATGCTGGTCTGCTTCGCCACTGATTCACCAAACCCGCCGCGGGTGATGGTGCTGGTGGTGGCAGGCTTCGGCGCCATCGCCGTTTTCGGTACGGTCACGGTGCGGCCAGGGGTCGCTGCGCCGTAGCCTTTGCCGCTGGCATCGGTATATTGACCGTAAGCCGGGCTGGCCGGGTTTTTCGAGCTAAACAGCGGCTGCTGCTGGTAGCCCGCACCGCCGCCCATCAGGCGACCCATCATGTAGCCTGCCATCAACGGCATCCAGAAGCTGCCGCTGGACTGCGCCTGCGCCTGATTTTCAGGTGCGGTGCCTGCCTGAGCCGGTGCCTGCTGGCACTGACCTTCACCGAACTCCGCCACGCAGTCTTCGCGTGAGGCATATTTCGGCGCGGTACGTTCCGCTTCTTTCAGCGCGCTGGTGTAAGCCGTTTTACATTCAGCGGCTTTGCCGGTTGCGGCGGAGCAGTCGTCTGCGTTTTGATACAGCGATACCGTTTCGTCATTTTTCTCACAGCCTGCCAGCATAAAGACAGCCGTGACCGCCAGCGCAACAGGGGTGAGGTGACGCGCGTTCCAGCTCTTACGGAACGAAGCGTGATTTATGGATTTTGTCCGTTTCATCTTTGTCTTCCAGGACCCAGTGGTAATAACGCTCAGGATAGAGGATGAGTGGTTGAAAATGAAGCGAAGAGGGGCGGAATCAGGGGGATCTTTACGTTGGCTTACGTTCGGATGTGATTCAGATGCGCCCTCTCCCTGTGGGAGAGGGCCTGGTCATAACTTAATTACGGAACGGATTATTGCCTTTGCTGGCGGATGTAGTGGTACGCGCAGCGGCTGGCTGTGCCGCGGGGGTATTGCCGTTAGCGTTGAAGTTATCAACCGCAGCAACCTGCTCCGGGTTCTCCGGCGCAACGCTGTCCGGAGAGGTGGAGACCGGTTTGCCCAGCGCGCTGTTCAGCATCTGCAGGTCTTGCTCGTTCAGCGTACCCAGAGCCTGTTTGATGTTCAGCTGGTTAATCAGGTACTGGTAACGCGCGCTGGAGAGCTGCTGTTTCGCGTTGTACAGCGTGGTGGTCGCGTCAAGCACGTCCACGATAGTACGCGTACCGACCGAATAGCCCGCTTCCATCGCGTCCAGGGAGCTCTGTGCAGACACCACGGCTTGTTTATAGGCGTTGATGCTGCTGATCGAGGCGTTCACGTTGTTGAAGGAGGAACGCACGGTCTGCACCACGTTGCGGTGGGCGCTTTCCAGCTGCTCGCTCGCGCCAACAAAGTTGTACTGCGCCTGTTTCACCTGAGAGTTGACCTGACCGCCCTGGTAAAGCGGCAGGGAGAAGCTCAGACCCACTTTGTTCTGACCCATATTGCTGTCGTCGTACTGGGACGTATTGGTTTTAGAGCCGCTGTAGGTCGTGTCGGAAACGCCGGTAGACGCGCTCAGGCTCAGGGTTGGCAGGTGGCCGTCCTGCGCCTGACGAATTTGCTCGCGGGCCAGGTCCTGGCTCAGACGCGCCTGCAGCAAACTCAGGTTGCGGTTTTCCGCCTCTTTCAGCAGGGCGTTAACGGCCTGCGGTTTATCCGTTTTAAAGCTGTCCACGTTCAGCGACGCCAGCTCAGGATAGTAATTCCCGGTGACCTGACGCAGGGATTCCAGCGCGTTGTCGAGATTGTTACGCGCGGTCACTTCGTTAGCCAGCACGGTGTCGTACTGTGAACGGGCGTTCTGCACGTCGGTGATCGCGACCAGGCCCACGTTGAAACGCTGGGTGGTTTGATCTAACTGGCGGTAAATGGCCTGTTTCTGCGCTTCGGTGTAGGAGAGTGCGTCAATTGCGCTCAGTACGTTGAAGTACGCCGTGGCAGTGTTCAGGATCAGCGTCTGCTGATCGGTCTGATAGGTCACATCCTGGATGCCCGCGCTCTTTTCCTGCAGGGTCAGGGCGCGCCATTTGGACATATCAAACAGCGTCTGTGTCAATTGCAGTGAGGCGCTGGTAGCATTGGAGTTTACGCCGTTAGCGTCGCGGAAACCGTTGCTGTAGGTATAATCTGCACCTAAACCTAACTGTGGCAGCAAGGGGCTACGCGCTTCGTTAATCTTTTCAAACGCAGCATCACGATCGGCCGCTGATTTACGTAAATCAGGGTTGCCCAGACGTGCCTGCTGGTAGACCTGTAACAGGTTTTCCGCCTGGCTCATTGCACTGAAGCCCGTCAGGCTCAGGCCGATAAGGATGGGGAGCAATTTCTTCATTTGCATTCCTTGTTGTGAAGCAGTATTAGCGCTGATCTAATTAAAAAATAATTGCCGATTCTAACAGAATCTTCCATACCAAAAGGTTGGCGTAACGTGCCATCTGGCGGTAATTTGCACCAATCTACCATATAGCCTTACAAACGGCAGCCAAACAGCCTTGAAATTCACAATTTCATCACCATTGCTACCAGGACTCGACTCATGCAAAAACCAGAAAAGTTGCCCGTGACATTCGCCAAAAACGATGTAGAAATTATTGCACGAGAAACGCTTTATAGCGGTTTTTTTTCAATGGATCTTTACCGTTTCAGGCATCGCCTGTTTAACGGGGAAATGAGCAGCGAAATCAGACGCGAAATTTTTGAGCGCGGGCATGCGGCAGTCTTGCTACCCTTTGACCCAGTGCGTGACGAAGTTGTGCTGGTGGAGCAGATCCGCATCGCCGCTTATGACGTCAGTGAGAGCCCGTGGCTGCTGGAGATGGTGGCCGGGATGATCGAAGAAGGTGAGACGGTTGAAGACGTCGCCCGACGCGAGGCGCTGGAAGAGGCCGGGCTGGTGGTGGGCCGCACTAAACCGGTGCTGAGCTATCTGGCAAGCCCTGGGGGCACCAGCGAGCGCTTGTCCATTATGGTGGGCGAAGTGGACGCCACGACGGCGGAAGGGATCCACGGTCTGGCAGATGAAAACGAAGATATTCGGGTTCATGTGGTGAGCCGGGAACAGGCTTATCAGTGGGTAGAAGAGGGGAAAATCGACAACGCAGCGTCTGTCATCGCCCTGCAATGGCTACAGCTGCATTATCAGACATTACGAAACGAGTGGAAAAAATGAAGCGCTATACGCCTGACTTCCCAGAAATGATGCGCCTGTGCGAAACCAATTTCGCACAGTTGCGCCGCCTGCTGCCGCGAAACGACGCACCCGGCGAAACGGTAAGCTATCAGGTGAGCAACGCGCAGTATCGGTTAACGATAACAGAATCAACGCGCTACACTACTCTGGTGGAGATTGAGCAAACGGCACCCAGCATTAGCTACTGGAGCCTGCCGTCAATGACGGTGCGCCTCTATCACGACGCGATGGTCGCTGAAGTGTGTTCAAGCCAGCAGATCTTTCGCTTCAAGGCGCGGTATGATTACCCGAATAAAAAGTTGCATCAACGCGACGAAAAGCATCAAATTAACCAGTTTTTAGCCGACTGGCTAAGATATTGTTTAGCACATGGAGCAATGGCGATTCCGGTTTGTTAGCGTCATAAACCTACCTAAGGACACCATTTGGAAAGCCTGTTGAACCTGACTGTTGCTGGTGGGGCGCCAGTCAGGATATTACAAATCACCGATACCCACCTTTTTGCCGAAAAGCATGAAACGCTGCTGGGGGTGAATACCTGGGAGAGTTATCAGGCGGTACTTAGCGCCATTCACGCCGAAAACCGTGCATGCGATCTGATTGTCGCAACGGGCGATCTGGCGCAGGATCAGTCCTCCGCGGCCTACCAGCATTTTGCTGAAGGCATCGCGAGCTTTAGCGTGCCTTGCGTCTGGCTGCCAGGCAACCATGACTTCCAGCCTGCTATGTACAGTTCTCTTCAGGATGCGGGGATTTCTCCGGCGAAATCTGTTTTTGCGGGTGAACAGTGGCAGATCCTGCTGCTCGATAGCCAGGTGTTCGGCGTCCCGCACGGTGAGTTAAGCGAGTTTCAGCTCGACTGGCTTGAGACCAAACTGGCTGCTGAACCTGAACGTCACACGCTGCTGTTGCTGCATCATCATCCTCTGCCTGCGGGCTGCAGCTGGCTCGATCAGCACAGTCTGCGCAACTCCGCAGCGCTGGATCGCGTGCTGGCTAAATTCCCACGGGTGAAAAATCTGCTGTGTGGACATATTCATCAGGAACAGGATCTCGACTGGAACGGGCGCCGCATGCTGGCGACGCCGTCGACCTGCGTTCAGTTTAAGCCGCACTGCGCCAACTTTACGCTGGATACCATCGCGCCAGGCTGGCGCTGGCTGGAACTGCATGCCGACGGCACGCTGACCACGGAAGTCTGCCGTTTGACCGGTGCAAAATTCCGCCCGGATACCGCTTCAGAAGGCTATTGATGTCTACGCTCCTTTATCTGCACGGATTCAACAGCTCGCCGCGCTCCGCAAAAGCGACACAGTTTCGCCAGTGGCTGAGCGAGCATCACCCCGACCTTGAGATGATTATCCCGCAGCTGCCGCCTTACCCGGCAGAGGCCGCGGAGATGCTGGAATCTATTGTGCTTGCGCACGGCGGCGAAACCTTCGGTGTGGTCGGTTCATCGCTGGGCGGGTATTACGCCACCTGGCTCTCGCAATGCTTCATGCTGCCCGCCGTTGTGGTTAATCCGGCGGTACGGCCATTTGAGCTGCTGCGGGACTTTCTTGGCGAAAACGAGAACCCCTACACCGGGCAGCAATATGTGCTAGAGTCACGCCATATTTACGATCTCAAAGTTATGCAGGTCGACCCGCTTGAGGCACCGGATCTCATCTGGCTGCTGCAACAGACGGGTGATGAAGTGCTGGATTACCGCCAGGCAGTGGCGTATTACGCCTCCTGCCGCCAGACTATAGAAGAGGGCGGAAACCATGCTTTCACGGGCTTTGAGAATCATTTCACCCAGATTGTCGATTTTCTTGGACTGCACAGCCACTGACAATCAATGCGAATTGCTAGTTTAAATCATGACGCAAACCTATAACGCTGATGCCATTGAGGTCCTCACCGGGCTTGAGCCGGTTCGCCGCCGCCCGGGGATGTACACCGATACGACGCGCCCAAACCATCTGGGCCAGGAAGTTATTGATAACAGTGTGGACGAAGCGCTGGCGGGCCATGCCAAACGCGTTGACGTCATTCTGCACGCCGATCAGTCGCTGGAAGTCATCGACGACGGGCGCGGCATGCCGGTGGATATCCACCCGGAAGAGGGCGTGCCTGCCGTTGAGCTGATCCTCTGTCGTCTGCATGCGGGCGGTAAGTTCTCCAACAAGAACTACCAGTTCTCCGGTGGTCTGCACGGCGTGGGCATTTCCGTGGTCAACGCCCTGTCCAAACGCGTGGAAGTGAACGTCCGTCGCGACGGTCAGGTCTACAACATCGCGTTTGAAAACGGCGATAAGGTGCAGGATCTGCAGGTTGTCGGCACGTGCGGCAAACGCAACACCGGCACCAGCGTCCACTTCTGGCCTGACGAAAGCTTCTTCGACAGCCCGCGCTTTTCCGTTTCTCGCCTGACGCACCTGCTGAAAGCCAAAGCGGTGCTGTGTCCGGGCGTGGAAATAACCTTTACCGATCACGTTAACAATACCGCACAAACCTGGTGCTACGCCGACGGTCTGAACGATTACCTGTGCGAAGCGGTAAACGGCCTGCCGACGCTGCCGGAAAAACCGTTCGTCGGTAACTTTAGCGGTGATACCGAAGCGGTGGACTGGGCGCTGCTGTGGCTACCTGAAGGTGGCGAGCTGCTGACGGAAAGCTACGTCAACCTGATCCCGACCATGCTCGGCGGTACCCACGTCAACGGCCTGCGTCAGGGGCTGCTGGACGCGATGCGTGAGTTCTGCGAATACCGCAATATTCTGCCGCGCGGCGTGAAGCTGTCGGCGGAAGATATCTGGGATCGCTGCGCCTACGTGCTCTCCGTGAAGATGCAGGATCCGCAATTTGCCGGTCAGACCAAAGAGCGCCTGTCGTCACGTCAGTGCGCGGCGTTCGTCTCCGGCGTGGTGAAAGATGCGTTTACCCTGTGGCTGAACCAGAACGTGCAGGCGGCAGAGATGCTGGCCGAAATGGCGATTTCCAGCGCCCAGCGTCGTCTGCGTGCCGCGAAGAAAGTGGTGCGTAAAAAGCTGACCAGCGGCCCTGCGCTGCCGGGCAAGCTGGCGGACTGTACCGCGCAGGATCTCAACCGTACCGAGCTGTTCCTCGTGGAAGGGGACTCGGCGGGCGGATCGGCCAAGCAGGCGCGCGATCGTGAATATCAGGCGATCATGCCGCTCAAGGGTAAGATCCTGAATACCTGGGAAGTCTCGTCCGATGAAGTGCTGGCCTCGCAGGAAGTCCACGATATTTCGGTCGCGATCGGCATCGATCCGGACAGCGACGATCTGAGCCAGCTGCGCTACGGCAAGATCTGTATCCTCGCGGATGCGGACTCCGACGGTCTGCACATCGCCACGCTGCTCTGCGCGCTGTTCGTGAAGCACTTCAAAACGCTGGTGAAAAACGGTCACGTCCACGTGGCGCTGCCGCCGCTGTACCGTATCGACCTCGGCAAAGAGGTTTACTACGCGCTGACGGAAGAAGAGAAAGCGGGCGTGCTGGAACAGCTGAAGCGTAAGAAGGGCAAACCGAACGTACAGCGCTTTAAAGGGCTGGGCGAGATGAACCCGATGCAGCTTCGCGAAACGACGCTGGATCCGAACACGCGCCGTCTGGTGCAGCTGACGATCAGCGATGAAGACGAGCAGCAAACCAACGCCATGATGGATATGCTCCTTGCCAAGAAACGTTCGGAAGACCGACGTAACTGGCTTCAGGAGAAAGGCGATATGGCGGATATTGAGGCCTGATGCCCTCACCCCTCTAACCCTCTCCTGCCGGGAGAGGGAATGGATCGTAGGCCCGGTAAGCGCTAGCGCCACCGGGCTTTTTTACGTCAAAACTCCATCTTCACCGTAAACTGCACTTCGCGCGGATCGCCAATCTGGTTGCCCAGGTTGTTGGTCGCAATGGACGACGTGTAGTAGGTCTTATCAAACAGGTTTTTCACGTTCACCTGCAGCGTCACCGGATACTGCAGCTTCATCTTATACGCCGCAAACGCATCCGCTACGAAATAGCCCGGCAGATAGTAATCCGCACCGTTGGTTGCGGAACGACGGCTCACGCCGTGCCCGCCGCCGCCCAGCGTCAGGGTATTCCCGGCAAACGCATTGTGAATATCGTAGGTCAGGAACAGGGAGCCGGTATGGCGCGGCACGTTCGGTAGCGGTTTGCCCGCGTAGTCCGGATCTTCCAGCACTTTCGCGTCGGTATAGCCATAGCTGGCGATAATGTTGGTGTTCTCGGTCAGCGATCCGGCGAGATCCACTTCCACGCCCTGCGAGCGTACGCGGCCCGCGGTTTTGGCGACGGTTTCATCTCCAATGCTTTCGGTGTACAACACGTTGCGTTTATGGATATCAAAAAGCGCGATGTTAGCGGTAATGCCGTCGAAAATGTCAAACTTAGCGCCGATTTCATACGCGTTTGACGTTTCTGGCGGCAGGTCGCCAATGTAGCTCGCAATGGAAGACTGCGGCATAAACGTCTGGGAATAGTTGGCAAACAGCGAGACCGCCGGGGTGAGCTTATAAACAAGACCCAGCTTTGGCGTCCACTGATCGTCGCGGCTGTCGGTGTTCACGTTAAACGGACGGCCCTTCCCCGCGTACTGGGTGTAATACTGATAGCGCATGCCTGCGACGGCGATCCACTTATCGGTCAGGTACAGCGCGTCCTGCGCATAGGCGGAGTAACTCTCCTGCTTAATGGTTTGATCGCTGTCGGATGCCGAGACGGTGGTGCACTTGCCGAGGCTGCCGTAGCTCGGGTGGTAAATATTGAAACCCTTAACGTTCTTACAGCGGATCATGTCCGTACGCAGCAGATCGTAATTCTCATACGACACGCCGGTCAGGATCTCATTGTAAAAGCCCGCGATGTCCACGTTCCCTTGCAGATCCGCGCGCGTCGTGTGCATACGCTGGGTCGAGCCCTGGGTCGCATCCACGCGGCGGGTCAGGTTGCCGGTTTTGGAATCGTAGGCCATCACGCGGGCCTGGTTATCGCTGTATTTATCCTGGCTGTAGCTATAGTCGAACTTTGCGGTCCACTCACTGTTGAGGCGATACTCCGCGTTGAGCTGAGCGAGATCGGACTGGCCGTCGGTCACGTTAAACGGTTCGTCAAAGCGGGTTTTGCGATCGACGTCGACGGCTTTTTTAGTGTTGAGATCGAAGATCGTTCCGCGATCGAACGGCGTTTTATAGTCGCGATGCGAATAGAGCACGGTTACGGTGGCATCGTCGCCAAACCAGGTCAGCGACGGGGCGATAAAGGTGCTACGTTCGTTGCCGAAATTACGCCAGTAATCCTCATCCTGATACTCACCCGTGAGGCGATACGCCAGGCGCGTACCGTCAATCGGGCCGGTAACATCGATCTGTCCGGTGCCGCCGCCAAAGCTGGAAGAGGTGGCGGAGAGGGAACCGCCGAAGGTTTTCTCCGGGCGTTTGGTGACGACGTTGATCAGACCACCCGGATCGAGAATGCCGTAGAGCGTCGAGGCCGGGCCTTTCAGCACCTCCACGCGCTCGGTTGCGGCATTAAAGCTGCGCGGCAGGACGGTGCGCAGGCCGTTGGTCATGATCGAGCCGTCGCGGTTCGCGCCAAACCCGCGGCGCACGAAGGCATCCTGCGTACCGCCCAGGGTGTTGGTCTGCACCACGTTGCTAACGTTATAGAGCGCTTCATCCAGCGTGGTGGCATGCTGATCCTCCAGCACTTTATCGCTGACGGTATTGACCACCTGCGGTATATCCAGCATCGGCATGTTGGTTAACGTCGCGGTGGAGGTGTTCAGCGGCTGATAGCCATTCGTGGCCTCCGCCGTCGTATTTGGATCGGCGGTGACGGTAAGCGTTTCGCCGTCTTTAGCCGCGGTGTTATCTGCTGCCTGCACCAGCGGCGCCATGAACAGCAGTGAAAAGAGCGCGCGCCCTTTTATCCCAGAGAGCGAAGGTGTGAACGTAGCCATTACATCTGTTATCCCGAAATATCCCGCGAATGACGTTTCGCGGAAAAATGTGTGAGTCATTGCCCTTTACGGTCTGTCCGTTAGCCACGGCGGGCATCGGACATGTAATTGAGAATCATTCAATCATGCACGAATGTAGTAGTAAATGGAAAAAAGAAAAAATCGACTACAACGTTTAACCGGGCAGACAAGCGCCACGGAATAATGATTAACTTATTGAAATAAATGTTTTTGCAAGCCGTTACGTATTCATTTTCCCTCAGTCTTATCCCTGGCTTTATCAGGGTGTTTCTTCTCTTGACTACTACATGGCGCAGCGTCAAACTCTCAAAAGAGAATGATTTTTATTTATATTTGTTGCGCTTTTTTATTACGTTGGCATTCACGTGGCTCACAACACAAAAAAACCGGGACTGGTTCTGGAGAACCTTTCTGCGGGCTATCAGAAAAAAATCATCGTTGATGATATCTCCCTTGCGATCCCACAGCAGAAAATGACCGTGCTGGTAGGGGCGAACGGCTGCGGAAAATCCACGCTGCTGAGCACCATTGCGCGCTTGCTTCAGCCGCTTGGCGGCGCGGCAGTTCTCGACGGTAAGGCGATCCACGAGCAGCCGACCAAAGCTGTCGCCCGCCAGCTGGGTATCCTGCCGCAGTCTCCGCTGCTGCCGGAAGGGTTAACCGTTTTTGAGCTGGTCTCGCGCGGGCGTTTTCCCTGGCAAAACTTTATGCGCCAGTGGAGCGACGAGGACGAGCTGGCGGTGGAAGAGGCCCTGCGCCTGACCGGCACGGCAGAGTTTGCCCATATGCCGGTGGAAAGCTTATCCGGCGGCCAGCGTCAGCGCTGCTGGATCGCTATGGCGCTGGCGCAGCAAACGCCGTATATCCTGCTTGACGAGCCCACGACGTTTCTTGATCTTCGCTATCAGGTGGAGATCCTGGAACTGCTGCACGCCCTGACCCGCCAGCACGGACGTACCGTCGTGGTGGTGCTGCACGATCTCAACTTCGCCGTAAACTACGGCGATTCGCTGGTCTTTTTACGCCAGGGGAAAGTTGAAGGCGTATTGCATGAGGGCGATGCCTGCACGCCGGAGCTGATTAAAGCGGTGTTTGATGTGGATGTGCATATGTCCATCAACCCGTTGACCGGCAAGCCGTTCTTTATGCCGTTTCGCCAGAGCATCGTTCAGCCATGATGCGCTCCTCTCTGGCCTTCCCGATCTTCGCATTGCTGCTGGCGCTGGGCGCGATAATGCATCTGGGCATCGGCGCACGCTTCATTGCCCCGCAGACGGTGGTGGAGGCATTTTTCCATTTCGATCCGCGCAATTTCGACCATAACGTCATTATCAAATTAAGACTGCTGCGCCTCTGCGCCGCGATGGTGACGGGCGCCTCGCTCGGCGTGGCGGGCGTGCTGCTGCAGTCTGTGATCCGCAACCCGCTCGGCGAGCCGCATATTCTGGGACTCAACGCCGGGGCCGCGCTGGCGGTCGTGATTACCAGCGCGCTTGGGCTGTCGCTGCCGTTTGGTCGCCCGCTCGTTGCCGCCGCCGGTGCCGCCGCGCTGTTTTTGCTGGTGCTGATGTTCTCCTCGTCCGGTCGCACCGGGCTTACGCCGATGAAGGTCACGCTGTGCGGCGTGGCTATGTCGGCGTTTGCCTCGTCGATTACCGCCGCGGTGTTAATCCTCGATGAACAGACGCTGCTCGCCATGCGCACCTGGCTGGCAGGGGACCTGGCCGGGATCAGCATACAGACGCTCCGGAGCGCCCTGTGGGCTGCGACAGCCGGTTTTGTTCTCGCCATCGCGCTGTCGCCCTCGCTCAATACGCTGGCGCTGGGAGACCGAATGGCGCAGGGGCTTGGGGTGTCGCTGCTGAAAACTCGCCTGCTCGCCCTGCTGGCTATCGCGCTGCTCTGCGGCGCGGCCGTCTCCATTGCCGGGCCGATTGGCTTTATCGGCCTCGTCGTGCCGCAGCTCATCCGCCGTCTGGTGTCGGTCGATTTACGCGTGATGGTGCCGCTGTCTGCCCTGTGTGGCGCGCTGGTTCTGCTGCTGGCGGATATCGCCGCCCGCACGTTGTTTACGCCCTGGGAGCTGGCAACCGGCATCATGACGGCCCTGGTCGGCGCACCCGTATTCATCTTTATGGCGTCGAGGATGTTCAAATGAACCGGGCCGGATTCCGCGCGATCCGTATTGGCCGTTTATCGGCGCTGGTTCGCCCGAGGGCGCTGGCGTGCCTGACGCTTTTATCTCTGGTGGCGCTAAGCCTGCTGGGCTTTGGCCTGATGCACGGTTCTCTGCCTGTTCCCTCCTCCGCCATCGGGCGGGCGCTGTTTTCGCCTGAGAGCCTGACGGCGGAGACGCGCTACATCGTGATGGATATCCGCCTGCCGCGCCTGCTGATGGCGGTGCTGTGCGGCGCGATGCTCGGCATGGCGGGGGCGGCAATGCAGTCCATCACCCGTAATGGTCTGGCTGACCCCGGGCTTATCGGCGTGAAGGAGGGCTGTAGCGCGGCGGTACTGCTGCTGATTTTTCAGTTCCCGGCGCTGGGCCTGGCCTGGCGTCCGCTGGTCGGCATGGCCGGTGGGCTGCTTACCGCGCTGCTGGTCATTGCCCTGGCACGCGATATCTCGCGCCCGCGGTTCATCCTGATCGGCATCGGCGTGTCGTGGGCGTTTGCCGCCGCAATGGGCGTCTTTATCACCACCGCCGACGTGCGCGACGTGCAGACGGCGATGCTGTGGCTGGCGGGAAGCCTGCATGCGGCAAACTGGACGCTGGTGGGGTTAGCCGCGCTCTGGGCTGCCCCCGCGTTTGCGCTGCTGCTGTTTACCGCACGGGCTGCGGACGTGGCTTTGCTCGGCAATCAGGCCGCCGTGGGCCTTGGCGTGCGCACAACCCGGCTGGCGCTGCTGCGGGTTCTCGCCCCGGTGGTGCTGACGGCGGCCTGCGTCTCGTGCGTGGGCAGTATAGGTTTCGTGGGGCTGATTGCCCCTCATATGGCGCGCCTGCTGCTGCGCGGTGGGCAAACCGCGTTCCTGACTGGAAGCGCCTTGCTGGGCGCGCTGCTGGTGCTGCTGGCGGATAACGTCGGACGTCTGGCATTCCTCCCGCTGCAGCTGCCGGCGGGAATTGTGATTTCATTGATTGGCGGACCGTTTTTCCTGCTGCTGCTCTGGCAGCGTCGGGACAGATTTTAGGAGACTATGATGCGCGTACTGTTTTCGATGCTGTTGCTGGTGGGGTTCGCGGTGGGGGCGGCGGAGCCGACGCAGACGTTTACTGACGATCTGAACCGAAAAGTGGTGGTGCCGGTTCATCCGAAGCGGATTGTTTCATTACACGATCTGGATATCACCATTCCGCTGATTGAGCTTGGCGTGCCGCCGGTGGCGAGCCATGGCCGCACGCGGCCGGACGGCAGCCACTTTCTGCGCTCAAGCGGCATGTTGACCGGCGTCGACTTCGATAATTCCGACATTAAATTTATCGGTACGGCCGATATCGACATTGAAGCCATCGCCGCCGCAAAGCCTGACCTGATCGTTACCGAGCCGACCCGCAACACTCCGGTGGAACAGCTGGCGAAAATTGCCCCGACGGTGAGCATCGATCATCTCGACGGCGGCGCGCCGGAGATCTACCGCAAGCTGGCTCAGCTCACGGGCACGCAGGCAAGGCTAGACATTCTGGAACGCCGCTATCAGGAGCAAATCAAGGCGCTGAAGGCGACTATTGATACCCGCAAGGTGACCGTGTCCGTGATTCAGGCGAATCAGGGGAAGATTAACGCCATGCACAGCTACCACTCGCTGGGCCGCGTTCTGCGCGACGCAGGATTCAAATTCCCGCCGCTGATTGAGTCCATCCCGGAAGGGGGACGGATTGACGTCAGCGCCGAGCGCCTGCCGGAGCTGGATGCCGATTTCGTCTTCGCCACCTGGCGCGGGGATACGGGCGGTAAACCGCAGGACGAGCTGGCGGCGATGGATGCGGTCATGCCGGGCTGGTGTCAGTTCCTGAATGCCTGCCGAACCGGGCATTACGTGCTGATCTCGCGTGAAGAGGCCATCTCGAATTCGTACGCCTCGTTAGGGCTGATGGCCGCGCAGGTGCAGTCGCAGATTGCCGGGCGTCCGCTGCCGGAGGCGTCACGGTGATCCGCAAAGAGAAAGGGCGCGTGGATGTCTATGGCGACCGCTTTCGCGCGCGTGCGCATCAGCTGACGCCGCGTCTGCTGCAGGTTGCACGCTATATTCATGACAACCGCGAAGCTGTAATGGAACAGACCGCAATGGAGATCGCGACGCTGTTGAAAACCTCTGATGCCACGGTGGTCCGCGCCATTCAGGCGCTGGGTTTCGCCGGGCTGCGCGATCTCAAGCAAACGCTGGAGCAGTGGTTTGGTCCGGTGGTCACCTCCAGCGAAAAGATGTCCACCACGGTGAATACGCTCGCCAGCGACGTCAACGCGAGCATTGATTTCGTGCTGGAGGGGCATCAGCACACCTGTGAAGTGTTATCCGAGCCCCACAACCGCTACGCAATGGCCCAGGCGGTCTCTCTACTGGCGCAGGCGAGGCAGGTCGCCATATTTGGCATTGGCGCCTCCGGCATTCTGGCCGAGTACACCGCCAGGCTGTTCAGTCGTATGGGGTTACCCGCCACGCCGCTTAACCGTACAGGGATAGGGCTTGCCGAGCAGCTGATTGCGCTTCAGCGCGGCGACGTGCTGGTGATGATGGCGCAGAAATCCGCGCACCGGGAGGGGCAAACCACGCTGCGTGAAGCAAAACGTCTGGGCATTCCCACCATCCTGCTAACCAATGCCCTCGATTCGCGTTTCAGCAAGGAGGCCAGCGTGGTGATCCACGTTCCGCGCGGCGGCGAAAAAGGCAAAATTCCGCTCCACGGCACGGTGCTGCTGTGTCTGGAGATGATCATTTTATCCGTCGCCTCCACCGAGCCGCAGCGCACCATCAAGTCGATGAAGCGCATCAACGAGTTACACCGTGGGTTAAAGCCGGGGAAGAAAAGCACCTAAAAACAAAGCCCGGTAGCGCTGACGCTCACCGGGCCTGGTTCTGTTCGTCCTCTCCCTGTGGGAGAGGGCGGGGTGAGGGGAAACTTAAACCCCTTGCTCCAGAATGCGGATGTGGGTCTCCAGCACGTCACCCTTCACCGCATCGCTCCACGCTTTCATGTGAGGGGTCTGCAGGTGCGCTTCAAGGTGCGCGACGGTTTCCCACTGCTCAACCATGATGATTGAGTCTGGCGCGGTCGCCTGGAAGCTGGCGTCAGTGGCGGCATCCACCATCGGCGCGTAGCCGTGGCAGCCTTCTTCTTTCAGTACGGTCGGGATAATTTTCACGAACTGATCCAGCACCGCCTGACGGTGATGTTGACCTGGACGAGTACGGATTTCTGCGATTACGGTAAGCATGTTTACTACTCCTTTAATTCCAGGCTACCAGTTAAGCAAAAATTTTCGCGAGATGCTTGCGATATTCTGCGATATAGCTCGGGACGTCAGGCATTTTAATCACGTCGTTGACGATAAAGGTCGGCAGCGGATCCATGCCCAGGAACTGGTTAGCCTTGTGGAACGGCAGGTACGCGCCGTCGACGCCCACGCCTTCGAAGAACTGATCTTTATCGGTGAAGGCTTCCAGCGGGGCGTTCCAGGTCAGGGAGAGCATATATTTTTTGCCCTGAATCAGGCCGCCCGAGCCGTATTTTTTGGAGGCGTCAGAGCGGGTGCGGCCATCGCTGGCATACAGTGAACCGTGACCTTCGGTGAACACGTCGTCCATGTATTTTTTTACGGTCCACGGCGCGCCCATCCACCAGCCTGGCATCTGCCAGATCACCACGTCAGCCCACAGGAAGTTCTGCACTTCGGCCTTCACGTCGTAGTTGCTGTCCGCGCGCACGATCTTAACATCATGCCCGGCGTCGCGCAGGAAACCGTCCGCGACCTCGGTCAGGGTGTCATTCAGCTGGCCTTTAGAATGCGCAAATTCTTTTGCACCGTTGATAATCAGGATGTTGCTCATTATTTGTCCTCGATGATGAGAGTATGGCCAGTATTCTACGCGCGAGGACGGTGCGGTAAAATGAGCAAAATGTGCAAAGTCTTTTGCGTTAAACGCAATAATCCCTACCAGCTGACCTTCACTTCAAAACCGCCTTCAGGCGCATTGCTCAGCGAAACGCGCATCCCGTGCAGGGTGGCGATGCGTTTTACAATGGATAACCCCAGCCCGCTGCCCGTGGCATCCTGACCCGGCGGACGATAAAAGCGCTCGCCGACGCGCGCCAGCGCGTCAGGTGAAATGCCTGGGCCGTTGTCGCGCACGGTAAAGCCACGCGCGTCCAGCGTCACGTCCACCACGCTGCCGCGCGGACTGTAGCGAATCGCGTTATCCAGCAGGTTGCGCACCAGCAGGCTCATGAGGAGCTGCTGGCCCGTGCGTGTAACCTCTGGTGCATGGATGTTCAGGCGAAGATCAATGCCCGCCTGCTGCGCCGGATGCCAGATATCCAGCACGGCTGACTGCAGCAAGTCGGCCAGGGGAATCGGTTCGACATCGTCAAGGTTATCCAGCGAGTCCAGGCGCGACAGCGTGAGGAGTTGATCCACCAGCCGGGAGGCGCGGTCGATACCCGCATGTAGCTGCGAAAGGGCTTTGGACTGCGCCTCGGGATCGTCCTGATACAGTTGCGCCACGTCAGTTTGCACCTTCAGGGCCGCCAGCGGGCTGCGTAGCTCGTGGGCGGCATCGGACGTAAAGCGGCGCTCGCGGGTCATCATCTCCTGGGTGCGCGCGAAGAGATGATTCAGCGCGTCGAGCAGGGGGCGCACTTCCGTAGGAAGGCCCTCCGTCGTCAGTTTATCGGTGGCATCCGGCGAGCGGGAGCGCAGGGTCTGCGCCAGCTTTTTCAGCGGCTTCAGCTCCCGACTCAGGAGGACGATCAGCAGCAGCAACATCACGGGCAGCGCCACCAGCCAGGGGGTCAGCTGCGAGCTGACCACGTCCAGCGCCATCTCCTCGCGGTACTCCCACTCCTGGCCGACCACCACGCGGTATTTTCCGTCAGGTGAGGTCAGCCATAAAAAACGCCACTCGTCGTTGTCGCCCTGTAGCTGCCCGTTATCGAACCCGTCGCGGCGATAGTGGTACGGAATATCGCGTCCGTTTTCACCGTCGTTGAGGAGCATTTTGCCGTCGACGGCGTAAATGGCGAAAGCCAGCGCGTCGTCGTCCAGACGACCGTGCTTCACTTTTTTCGGGATCTCGCGCATGCGTTCGGGGGCGCGGATCTCGTCCAGATCCATCGTCAGCAGCCGTTTAGCAAACAGCATCTGCTGGGTATCGAACAGCTTGTCGAGCTTGTGGGTCGTCTGCTGCCAGGCGACCAGGCTGGCGGCAAACCAGGCCGTCAGAGAGAGCAGCAGGAAGAGAAGCGTCAGGCGCAGCTTCAGGCTCAGGCGTTGCGTCAGTTTCATGCGTTACCCAGGGTGTAGCCGATGCCGTGCACGGTGCGGATAAACTCGCTCCCAAGCTTGCGGCGCAAATGATGGACGTGAACCTCGATGGCGTTGCTGGAGACGTCGTCGTCCCAGGTATAGAGTTTTTCCTCGATCAGCTTTCGCGGCAGCACCCGACCGGCGTTACGCATTAACAGCTCCAGCAGCGCGAACTCTTTCGGCTTGAGCGTCAGCGGCTCACCGTCCAGCGTGGCGATGAGACGGGTCGGATCGAGCGTGACCTTCCCGTGACGCAGTTCGCTACGCGCCTGTCCGTGGCTGCGGCGGACCAGCGCTTCGAGGCGGGCACCCACTTCGATCAGCGCGAACGGCTTACAGAGATAATCATCCGCCCCAAGACGCAGCCCTTCGACGCGCTGGTTTAGCGCATCCCGCGCCGTCAGAATTAATACCGGCTCGCTGCGCCCGCTTTCGCGCCACGCGCGCAGAATGTCCAGACCGTCAATTTCCGGCAGCGTCAGATCCAGCACCACGGCATCATAGGGTGCAGAGGAGAGCGCGGCCTGGCCGGTTTTACCGTCGGTAAACCAGTCCACGCTAATGCCCATTTTGCTTAGCCCCGCCTTGATACCGTCGCCGATTAACCTGTCGTCTTCTACCAGTAAAATACGCATGTTCCCTCCTTGATGCCGTCAGTAAACTCTCTGTAAGCGCCTGCTGTACAGCAATAATAAATAAATTTTTCCCTTAAGAAGTTGTTAAGGATTACCCTGTTTAATGGACTACGAAACCACATTAAAGGGAGAGATTAATATGAAAAAATTCGCTGCCGTTGCTGCCATCATGATGATGACCACTGCCCCTGTTTTTGCTGCGCAGGGCGGATTTAGCGGCCCGTCTGCAACCGCGACCCAGACGCAAACCCGGCAGGGCGGTTTTGTCGATAACAACGCCAACCTCACCACCGCGGCAAAAGTGAAGGATCTGAAAGACGATGCCTGGGTGAAGCTGCGCGGGAACATCACCGAGCGCCTGTCCGATGATCGTTACACCTTCCGCGATGAGTCCGGCACGGTAGTGGTTGAGATCGACCACAAGCGCTGGAACGGCGTAACCGTCACCCCGCAGGATAAGGTCGAACTTCAGGGTAAAGTTGATAAAGACTGGAACGAGTTTGAAATCGACGTGAAGCAGGTCATCAAGCTAAACAAATAACCCGAAATGGGCCGCATAAGCGGCCCTTTTTCTTTGTGACTCAACTCGTCAGATAGGGTAGTATCTGCGGCAATATTGCCTGAAACCCTTCGGTTTCTGAGTTGAGGAATCACACGTAATGAGCGATATGGCAGAGCGCCTCGCGCTACATGAATTCACGGAAAACGCCTACCTGAACTACTCCATGTACGTCATCATGGACAGGGCGTTGCCGTTTATCGGGGATGGCCTGAAGCCCGTTCAGCGCCGCATCGTCTATGCGATGTCCGAACTGGGGCTGAACGCCACCGCCAAGTTCAAGAAATCCGCCCGTACCGTCGGTGACGTACTGGGTAAATACCATCCGCACGGCGACAGCGCCTGTTATGAAGCGATGGTGCTGATGGCGCAGCCGTTCTCTTACCGCTATCCGCTGGTGGACGGGCAGGGGAACTGGGGGGCGCCGGACGATCCGAAATCCTTCGCGGCGATGCGTTATACCGAATCCCGCCTCTCTAAATATGCCGAAGTGCTGCTGGGCGAGCTGGGTCAGGGAACCGTTGACTGGGTGCCAAACTTCGACGGTACGATGCAGGAGCCGAAGATGCTGCCTGCGCGTCTGCCGAACATCCTGCTGAACGGCACCACCGGTATCGCGGTCGGTATGGCGACGGACATTCCGCCGCACAACCTGCGTGAAGTGGCGAAAGCCGCCATTACCCTGATCGAGCAGCCGAAAGCGACGCTCGACGAGCTGCTGGATATCGTGCAGGGGCCAGATTTCCCGACCGAAGCCGAGATCATCACCTCGCGCGCGGAAATCCGCAAAATCTACCAGAACGGTCGCGGCTCCGTGCGTATGCGCGCGGTGTGGAATAAAGAGGACGGCGCCGTGGTGATCACCGCGCTGCCGCATCAGGTTTCCGGTGCCAAAGTGCTGGAGCAGATCGCCTCCCAGATGCGCAATAAAAAGCTGCCGATGGTCGACGACCTCCGCGACGAATCGGATCACGAGAACCCGACCCGTCTGGTGATCGTGCCGCGCTCCAACCGCGTGGACATGGAGCAGGTGATGAACCACCTGTTCGCCACCACCGATCTGGAAAAAAGCTACCGCATCAACCTGAACATGATTGGCCTCGACGGACGCCCGGCGGTGAAAAACCTGCTGGAGATCCTGACCGAGTGGCTGACGTTCCGCCGCGATACGGTCCGCCGTCGTCTGAACCACCGTCTGGAGAAAGTGCTTAAGCGCCTGCATATCCTCGAAGGTTTGCTGGTGGCGTTCCTCAATATCGATGAAGTGATTGAGATCATCCGTACCGAGGACGAGCCGAAGCCGGCGCTGATGTCGCGCTTTGGCATCAGCGAAACCCAGGCCGAAGCGATCCTCGAGCTGAAGCTGCGCCATCTCGCCAAACTGGAAGAGATGAAGATCCGCGGCGAGCAGAACGAGCTGGAAAAAGAGCGCGATCAGCTGCAGGCGATCCTCGCGTCCGAGCGCAAGATGAACACCCTGCTGAAGAAAGAGCTGCAGGCTGATGCCGATGCCTTCGGCGACGACCGTCGTTCTCCGCTGCACGAGCGCGAAGAAGCGAAGGCGATGAACGAGCACGACATGCAGCCGTCCGAGCCGGTGACCATTGTTCTGTCGCAGAGCGGCTGGGTGCGCAGCGCCAAAGGCCACGATATCGACGCGCCGGGGCTGAGCTACAAAGCGGGCGACAGCTTCAAAGCGGCGGTGAAAGGCAAGAGCAACCAGCCGGTGGCGTTTATCGACTCCACCGGCCGCAGCTACGCCATCGACCCGATTACGCTGCCTTCCGCGCGCGGGCAGGGCGAGCCGCTCACCGGCAAGCTGACGCTGCCGCCAGGGGCGACGGTTGACCATATGCTGATGGAAGCCGATGACCAGAAGCTGCTGCTGGCGTCCGATGCGGGCTACGGCTTTATCTGTACCTTTAACGATCTGGTCTCCCGTAACCGTGCCGGTAAGGCGCTGATAAGCCTGCCGGACAACGCCCACGTGATGGCGCCGCTGGTGATCGATAACGAAAGCGACATGCTGCTGGCGATCACCACCGCCGGACGTATGCTGATGTTCCCGGTCAGCGATCTGCCGGAGCTGTCGAAAGGCAAGGGCAACAAGATCATCAACATCCCGTCGGCGGAAGCCGCGAAAGGCGAAGATGGCCTGGCGCACCTCTTCCTCCTGCCGCCGCAGAGCACGCTGACCATTCACGTCGGCAAGCGTAAGATCAAGCTTCGTCCGGAAGAGCTGCAGAAAGTGGTGGGTGAGCGCGGTCGCCGCGGCTCGCTGATGCGCGGCCTGCAGCGCATCGACCGCGTGGAGATTGACTCTCCTGCACGCAGCACCGCGGGTGACAGCGAAGAGTAATGTCGTGATATCCCCCTCTGCCCGGAGGGGGAGTTTCAATAAAATTTCCCGTAAAATCGTTGTTAATTCGTGCGTTGCGATTAACAATACGCGCTCGTAATAAAGTCCTTACCTGGCCACAGGTGAAGTATAATTGTCAGCTGTTGGGGCTTCAGAGGTCGCTATGCTATATATTGTTCGTCTTATTCTTACCGTTATCTACTGCATTCTGGTCTGTATTTTCGGCTCTATTTATTGTCTTTTCAGCCCGCGTAATCCGAAGCATGTTGCCACCTTTGGCCATATGTTCGGTCGTCTTGCGCCGCTGTTTGGTCTGAAGGTTGAAAAACGTCTGCCTGAAGGGGCGGAGAATTTCGGTAACGCCATCTATATCGCCAACCATCAGAACAATTACGATATGGTGACCGCCGCAAATATCGTGCTTCCACCGACGGTGACGGTGGGAAAAAAAAGCCTGCTGTGGATCCCGTTTTTTGGCCAGCTGTACTGGCTGACCGGGAACCTGCTGATCGACCGTAACAACCGCGCGAAAGCGCACAGCACCATTGCGGAAGTGGTCAATCATTTTAAAAAGCGCAAAATCTCAATCTGGATGTTCCCGGAAGGAACGCGCAGCCGCGGCCGCGGCCTGCTGCCGTTTAAAACCGGGGCGTTTCATGCCGCAATTGCGGCAGGTGTTCCAATTATTCCTGTGTGCGTTTCCAATACTTCGAATAAGATTAATCTTAACCGCCTGAATAACGGGCTGGTGATTGTCGAAATGCTGCCACCCGTCGATACCAGCAAATACGGTAAAGACCAGGTGCGCGAGCTGGCAGCGCACTGCCGTGAGCTGATGGCTCAGCATATTGCGCAGCTCGACAAAGAAGTCGCAGAGAGAGAAGCCGCCGGTAAGATTTAATCCGGCGTTGAAGGGAAAACGAATTCCCGCGTTGTTAGTCGTTTCAGATGGAGCTTATATGTCACTCAGTCGGCGTCAGTTTATTCAGGCTTCCGGGATCGCCCTTTGTGCGGGTGCGATGCCGCTGACAGCCAGCGCCGCCGGGCAGCAACAGCCGCTGCCTATTCCGCCATTAATTGAATCTCGTCGCGGTCAGCCGCTTTTCCTGACGCTGCAGCGCAGCCACTGGTCCTTCACCCAGGGGACGCGCGCGCCGGTCTGGGGCATTAACGGACGTTACCTTGGGCCGACCATACGCGTGTGGAATGGCGATGACGTAAAGCTCATCTACAGTAACCGCACCCCTGAAAATGTCGCCATGACCATCAGTGGCCTACAGGTGCCCGGCCCTCTGATTGGCGGCGCGGCGCGAATGATGTCACCCAGCGCCGACTGGGCGCCGGTTCTGCCGATTCGCCAGAGTGCGGCCACCCTGTGGTATCACGCCAACACGCCTAACCGTACGGCGCAGCAGGTTTATAACGGCCTGGCAGGAATGTGGCTGGTGGAAGATGAGGTCAGCAAATCCCTGCCGATCCCGAACCACTACGGCGTGGATGACTTCCCGATTATCATCCAGGACAAGCGTCTGGATAATTTCGGTACGCCGGAATACAGCGAGCCGGGCAGCGGTGGCTTCGTCGGCGATACGCTGTTGGTTAACGGCGCGCAAAGCCCGTATGTCGAGGTCTCGCGCGGCTGGGTGCGCCTGCGCCTGCTCAACGCGTCCAACTCGCGCCGCTATCAGCTGCAAATGAGCGATGGTCGTCCGCTGCACGTGATCTCCGGCGACCAGGGCTTTTTACCGGCCCCGGTGTCCGTCAAACAGCTGGCGCTTTCGCCGGGAGAACGTCGCGAAGTTCTCATTGATATGACCAATGGGGATGAAGTGTCTGTCACCTGCGGTGAAGCGGCCAGCATTGTGGACCGCATTCGCGGGTTCTTTGAACCGTCGAGCATTCTTGTCTC
This sequence comes from Enterobacter cloacae complex sp. SHL020, assembly GCF_049236945.1. Taxonomy (NCBI): domain Bacteria; kingdom Pseudomonadati; phylum Pseudomonadota; class Gammaproteobacteria; order Enterobacterales; family Enterobacteriaceae; genus Enterobacter; species Enterobacter cloacae complex sp. SHL020. The sequence continues at coordinate 138,849 of NZ_JBMKJF010000007.1, read as the reverse complement.
GACCCTGGTGCTGACCCTGCGCCCGACCGGTCTGCTGCCGCTGGTGACCGATAGCCTGCCAATGCGCCTGCTGCCGCAGGAGATCATGAGCGGCTCGCCGGTGCGCAGCCGTGATATCAGCCTGGGCGACGATCCGGGCATCAACGGCGCGCTGTGGGACGTCAACCGCATCGACATTACCGCGCAGCAGGGCACCTGGGAGCGCTGGACGGTCCGTTCAGATATGCCGCAGTCGTTCCATATTGAAGGGGTGGCATTCCTGATCCGCAACGTCAACGGTGCGATGCCGTTCCCGGAAGACCGCGGCTGGAAAGATACTGTCTGGGTGGACGGTCAGGTTGAACTGCTTGTCTACTATGGTCAGCCTTCGTGGCCGCACTTCCCGTTCCTGTTCCACAGCCAGACGCTGGAGATGATGGACAGGGGCTCCGTGGGGCAGATGCTGATCAACCCTGCGCCATAATCCTGACATTCCCGGTTCGCCGGGAATGTTTTATGCCCGCCAGAAAAAGCGCGAGAACAGAATCAGCACCGGGTAAATTTCCAGACGCCCTAAGATCATCGCCGCGCACATCAGCAGTTTTGCCCCCTCTGTTAACGTGCCGAACGTCGACGCCGTCTCCCCAAACCCCAGCCCCATGTTGTTGATGCAGGCGGCAACCGTCGCGAATGACGTAAACAGATCGTAGCCCATCAGATTAAGCGCCCAGACAAAAAAGCCCGTGATCATCACGTAGAGAAAGAAGAAGCTCCACACCGAGCGCAGGACGCGTTCATTCACCACGCTTTTGCCCACCTTAATGCTCAGCAGCGCTCGCGGATGCGCCAGCTGGTTCATCTCCTGAATACTCTGCTTGAACATAATGAGAAAACGCAGGGCTTTGATCCCGCCGCAGGTCGAGCCTACGCAGCCGCCAAAAAAGCTGGCGCTCAACAGCAGGAAAATGGTGTGTGCGGGCCATTGGGCATAATCGGCTGTCGAAAGGCCGTTATCGGTCATCATCGAACTGGCAAGGAAGAAGGCGTGCACCAGGCTATCCGTGGCGTTGTACATCCCGGCATGCCAGACCTGCCAGGCGGTGATGACAATAATCACCGCGGCGGCGCTCAGAAAGAATTTAACCTCAGGGCTGCGGCGAATCGGCTTCAGGGTGCGTCGGACAATGGCGACGTACCAGAGGGTGAAGTTGAACGCGGAGAGCAGTGAAAACGCCCCGGCGACCAGTTCAATCGCATGGCTGTCATAAAACCCAATGCTCTCGCTGCGGGTGGAGAACCCGCCCAACGACACGGTCGACAGCCCGTGACAGAGGGCATCAAAAAAGGACATCCCCGCCAGCCAGTAGGCCAGGGTGCAGGCCACCCCCAGCGCGAAGTAGGTCACCCACAGCGTGCGCGCGGTATCGGCAAGGCGGGGCGTCAGGCGCTCCTCCTTGAACGGCCCCGGCATCTCTGACTGATAGAGCTTCATGCCGCCGATGCCCAGCAGCGGCAGGACCGCGACGGCCAGCACGATGACGCCTAACCCGCCAATGAAATTCAGCTGAGCGCGGTAATAAAGGTACGACTTAGGCAGGGCGCTGACGTCCCCGATCACCGTTGCCCCGGTGGTGGTGATCCCGGAAACCCCTTCAAAGAGCGCGTCGGCAAAGGAGAGCTGCAGCCCGTCGTCCATCCAGAGCGGCATGGCGCTAATGAATGAAAACAGCAGCCAGAACAGCACGATAATCACAAACCCGTCGCGGGTGCGCAGCTGTATTCCCGCGTGACGGGTTGCCCGCCAGGTTAGCCCTCCAAGAGTAAAAAAGGTTAAAAAGGTGGTCAGAAAGGCAAAGTAGGTCCGCTCTTTATTCAGCAGGGCGATAACCATCGGCGCCAGCATAGAAAGGCTGTACAGCAGAACCAGAAAACCGCAGAGATGAAGGACAACCCGCAGCTGGGATACATGTAACGAATCGTTGGGCTTCACGACAGAGCTCCGCGCAATAACACGTTCCGGGGCAAATCACCGGAAAATATAGTGAATATTATGATTCAAAATTATCAGGGCGCCGTATTTTAACGACTTCCACGAATATCTGCCTGCTTCCGGCATCCTTTTCTTCAAATCTGGCGGATGAACAGCGTATAATCCCGCTCCTTTTGTCTATTTTTTCTTCGGAAGCATTATGAGCGCAATTTCCCTGATCCAGCCGGATCGTGACCTCTTCTCCTGGCCCCAGTACTGGGCGGCCTGCTTTGGACCGGCGCCATTCCTGCCGATGTCCCGGGAAGAGATGGACCAACTGGGCTGGGACAGCTGCGACATCATTCTGGTCACGGGCGATGCCTACGTTGACCATCCGAGCTTCGGTATGGCCATCTGTGGCCGTATGCTTGAGGCGCAGGGCTTCCGCGTGGGGATCATCTCCCAGCCTGACTGGAACAGCAAAGACGACTTTATGCGTCTGGGTAAACCGAACCTGTTCTTCGGTGTCACCGCAGGCAACATGGACTCGATGATCAACCGCTATACCGCCGACCGCAAGCTGCGTCATGACGACGCCTACACGCCCGATAACGTGGCGGGCAAACGTCCGGACCGTGCGACCCTGGTCTATACACAGCGCTGTAAAGAAGCCTGGAAAGACGTGCCGGTGATCCTGGGCGGCATCGAGGCGAGCCTGCGCCGCACCGCCCACTACGACTACTGGTCAGATACCGTACGCCGCTCGGTGCTGGTGGATTCCAAAGCCGACATGCTGATTTACGGTAACGGCGAGCGTCCGCTGGTGGAAGTGGCGCACCGTCTGTCGCAGGGTGAACCGGTGAGCAGCATCCGCGACGTGCGCAATACCGCCATCATGGTGAAAGAGGCGCTGCCGGGCTGGAGCGGGGTGGATTCCCGCATCATTGATATGCCGGGCAAAATCGACCCGATCCCGCACCCGTACGGCGAAGATCTGCCGTGTGCCGATAACAAGCCGGTTGAGCCGAAAAAAGCGGGAGCGAAGGCTATCGTTGTGCAGCCGCCGCGCCCGAAACCGTGGGAAAAGACCTACGTGCTGCTGCCGTCCTACGAAAAGGTGAAAGCCGACAAGGTGCTCTACGCGCACGCGTCCCGTATTCTGCACCATGAAACCAACCCGGGCTGCGCCCGCGCGCTGATGCAGAAGCACGGCGAGCGCTTTATCTGGATCAACCCGCCGGCGATCCCGCTCTCTACCGAAGAGATGGACAGCGTCTTTGCGCTGCCGTACAAGCGCGTGCCACACCCGGCGTACGGTAACGCCCGTATCCCGGCATATGAGATGATCCGCTTCTCGATCAACATCATGCGCGGCTGCTTCGGCGGCTGTTCCTTCTGCTCCATTACCGAGCACGAAGGGCGTATTATCCAGAGCCGCTCTGAAGATTCGATAATCAATGAGATCGAAGCGATTCGCGACTCGGTGCCGGGCTTTACCGGCGTGATTTCCGACCTTGGCGGCCCAACCGCGAACATGTACATGCTGCGCTGCAAATCGCCGCGCGCGGAGCAAACCTGTCGTCGCCTCTCCTGCGTCTATCCGAGCATTTGCGAGCATATGGACACCAACCATGAGCCGACGATCAACCTCTACCGCCGCGCGCGCGACCTGAAGGGCATCAAGAAGATCCTGATAGCCTCCGGGGTACGTTACGACATCGCCGTGGAAGATCCGCGCTACATCAAAGAGCTGGCAACGCACCACGTCGGTGGCTATCTGAAGATTGCGCCGGAGCACACCGAGGAAGGCCCGCTGTCGAAGATGATGAAGCCGGGCATGGGCAGCTACGATCGCTTTAAAGAGCTGTTCGATACCTATTCGAAGCAGGCGGGTAAAGAGCAGTATCTGATCCCATACTTCATCTCCGCCCACCCGGGCACGCGCGATGAAGACATGGTGAACCTGGCGCTGTGGCTGAAGCAGCGTCGCTTCCGCCTGGATCAGGTGCAGAACTTCTATCCGTCACCGCTCGCCAACTCGACGACCATGTATTATACCGGCAAGAACCCGCTGAGTAAGATTGGCTACAAGAGTGAAGAGGTGGTGGTGCCGAAAGGGGATAAACAGCGTCGTCTGCATAAAGCGCTGCTGCGCTACCACGATCCGAAAAACTGGCCGCTGATCCGTCAGGCGCTGGAAGAGATGGGTAAAAAACACCTGATCGGCTCGCGCCGCGACTGTTTGGTACCGGCCCCGACGCTGGATGAGATGCGCGAAGCGCGTCGCCAGAACCGCAATACGCGCCCGGCGCTGACCAAGCACACGCCGATTGTGCATCAGCGTTCGAACGGTGGGGCGGGAACGAAGAAGAACGTAAAACGTAAGATCGGTTAAACCTGTGACAATGCCCGGTGGCGCTGCGCTTACCGGGCCTACAGGTCGGCGCGTAGGCCGGGTAAGGCGAAGCCGCCACCCGGCTTTTTTCTGCATAAGGGTAGGAGGCCCAGAATGAAATTAAGGAAGTTAACAGGAGTTATGCTGATTGGCCTGACGCTATGCGGTTGTGTAATGCACCGCCAGACGCAGCCAGAAGTGGAAGGACGTCTAGTCGACAGCGCAGGTAAGCCAGTCCCGGACGCAAAAATAATATTAGAGAGGGAGCAGACGCTTTCTGACGACAACGGTCGTTTTGCTTTTAAGAGCCAGCATGAGTGGATCTTTTTTCTGCCAATAGGTCCGATGGACTGGATTTATCACACCCCGCTCCAGATAAGCGTCAACGGAAAGGAATATGAAGCAGATGCAGGCGGCGGTCTCGGTGGGCCACATAACCTTGAAGGGAAAGCGTATAACGTTATTTGCACATTGCCTGACCTTCCCGGAGAAGCGAGATGTCAGTCCGGTTTATAAATTAAAACGAGCCCGGCGGAAGACCGGGCTCGTTTTAGGTATTACCCGCCAAACTGGTCCGGGTCCGGCCCAAGCCGCTTGCCCTTATCCAGCTTCGCAATCTCACCCAGCTCATCTTTATCCAGCCGGAAGTCCCAGACGTCGAAGTTCTCGGCGATGCGCGACGGCGTGACCGATTTCGGAATGACCACCAGACCGTTGTCCAGATGCCAGCGAATGACGATTTGCGCCGGGGTTTTACCGTATTTATCCGCCAGCTCACGGATAATCTTTTGATCAAACACCCCTTCGCCGCCCTGCGCCAGCGGGCTCCAGGACTCGGTCTGGATTTTATGCGTAGCGTTCCAGGCGTGTAACTGGCGCTGCTGCAGCAGCGGGTGCAGCTCGATCTGGTTAATCACCGGCGTAACGCCCGTCTCGTCAATCAGCCGCTGCAGGTGATGAACCTGGAAGTTACAGACGCCGATGCTTTTCACCAGCCCCTCTTTCTGCAGTTCAATCATCCCTTTCCAGGCCTCAACGTAGTGGTCGATAGCCGGAACCGGCCAGTGCATCAGCCAGAGATCGACGAAATCGAGCTGGAGTTTCTCCAGGCTCTCCTCCAGCGCTTCGCGGGGGCGTTTTTGATCGTCGTTCCACAGTTTCGTGGTGATGAATAACTCATCGCGGGGGACGCCAGCGCTGGCAAGTGCCTTACCCACGCCGTCCTCGTTCTTGTATGCGGCAGCGGTATCAATAGACCGATAGCCGACTTCCAGGGCTTTATGAATGGCGGAGACGACCTCGTCGTTACCGGCTTTCCATACACCTAGCCCCAGCTGGGGCATCACGTTGCCGTCCTGCAGCTTGATTACGGTTTGGTTTGCCATTTTTCCTCCTTCAGGTGCGCATCGCCGGAGGGAGACTCCGGCGATGGGGTGTGCATTAAGTCTGGACGAAATGTCAAAAAACGAAAGTCGGGAGGGCAAAAACGCTTAGCGTGCCGCTTCGTAGATGCGACGGCTGACGTCCAGCGTAATGTCGCCGTGCTCGCCCAGGTGGGTCATGCTGTGTTCTTCGAGTTTCGCCAGCAGGGCAGGGATGGAGCTGCCGTCCAGACCGTAGCCAGAGAGACGCGTTGGCACGCCCAGACCTTCAAAGAAGCTGCGGGTCGCTTCGATGGCGGCATCGATACGCGCATCGTCGGAACCCTCGGTGATGTTCCACACGCGTTCTGCGTACTGCAGCAGTTTGGCACGCTTGGTATCCCGCTTTTCGTTCCACAGCGCAGGCAGCACAACGGCCAGCGTCTGAGCGTGGTCCAGACCGTGCATCGCCGTCAGCTCGTGGCCCAGCATATGGGTTGCCCAGTCCTGCGGCACGCCAGCGCCGATCAGGCCGTTCAGCGCCTGGGTTGCGGCCCACATTACGTTGGCACGCACGTCGTAGTTTTCCGGTTCTTTCAGCGCTTTCGGGCCGTCTTCGACGAGCGTCAGCAGAATGCCTTCCGCGAAGCGATCCTGGATTTTGGCATCGACCGGATACGTGACGTACTGCTCAACGGTGTGAACAAAGGCATCGACCACGCCGTTCGCCACCTGACGCGCAGGCAGGGTGTAGGTATACCCCGGATCCAGAATGGCAAACACAGGCTGAACGTGTTCGTTCATAAAGGCCTGTTTGTCACCGGTCGTTTTACGGGAGATCACCGCGCCCTTGTTGGATTCAGAGCCGGTCGCTGGCAGGGTCAGCACGGAGCCCATCGGGATGGCGCTTTTAATGTCGCTGCCGCGGGTTTCCAGAATGTGCCACGGATCGATGCCGTCAGCGTAGTGCGCTGCCGCCGCGATGAATTTGGTGCCGTCCAGCACGGAGCCGCCGCCGACCGCCAGCAGGAAGGTGATGTTGTCTTCGCGGGCGATTTTCACCGCGTTCATCAGCGTTTCGTAAGACGGGTTTGGCTCAATGCCGCCGAACTCACGCACGTCCAGACCGTCCAGGGCGCTGTAAACCTGATCCAGCACGCCGGTTTTTTTCACGCTGCCGCCACCGTAGGTGATCAGCACGCGGGCGTCAGCGGGGATTTGTGCGCGCAGGTCGGCGATGGCGTCTTTACCAAACAGAATGCGGGTTGGGGTGTGAAGATTAAAGTTGTTCATTGCTCGTTCCCTTTAGTGGGTGAAAAACCGTGGTGGCGCTGAGGGCGACCTGATGCTGCACATTGTGGCTGTCCGGGGCTATCCTCTCAATGCACATTCCTGCCGATGTCTTGCCCATTTCTACAGAGCGCTGGAGAAAGCGCGGAAAACGACGCACACTGTCAACGTCGAAAAACGTACCCGGAGTAACGCAAGATGAACCGTGAGGCTATCTGCCAGCAGCTCACTGCGCAGATTAAAAGACTGATAGATAAAGAAAATGGCGTCAGCGATCTGCTTCCTGACATTCGCCTGCTTTATGGCACGCAGCCCGGGACGCGCACGCCGGTGATGTACCAGCCGGGCATCGTTTTTCTCTTCTCGGGCCATAAAATTGGCTATATCAACGAACGCGTGTTCCGTTACGACACCAATGAATATCTGCTCCTGACGGTACCTTTACCCTTCGAATGTGAAACCTTCGCGACAGAGGCCGTTCCGCTGGCCGGTATTCGCGTCAACGTCGATATTCTTCAGCTGCAGGAGCTGCTGATGGAGATAGGCGAAGATGAGTTCTTCCAGCCTTCGATGGCGTCGAGCGGGATTAACTCGGCGACGCTTTCGGAAGAGATCCTCTGCGCCATCGAACGTCTGCTGGACGTGATGGAAAGGCCGCTGGACGCGCGCATTCTGGGCAAGCAGATTGTCCGCGAAATTCTCTACCATGTGCTGCTGGGCCCGGGCGGCGGGGCGTTACTGGCTCTGGTGAGCCGACAGACCCACTTCAGCCTGATAAGCCGCGTGCTCAAGCGTATCGAAAGCCAGTACACGGAAAACCTCAGCGTCGACCAGCTGGCGGCGGAAGCGAACATGAGCGTTTCGGCGTTTCACCATAACTTCAAGTCGGTGACCAGCACCTCCCCGCTGCAGTACCTTAAAACCTACCGGCTGCATAAGGCGCGGATGCTGATGATCCACGACGGCATGAAGGCCAGCGCGGCGGCGATGCGGGTGGGTTACGAAAGTGCGTCGCAGTTCAGTCGGGAGTTTAAGCGCTATTTTGGCGTCACGCCGGGAGAGGATGCGTCACGTATCAGAACGATGCAGGGTGCCTGAGGGGAAACACAGGCCGGGTAAGCGCAGCGCTACCCGGCAATTGACATCACGCGCTGCAGTACTTCTTCTTAATCACCACCGCGATGGTTCCCACCAGCCCTGCCACCAGCAGGAACATCGGCAGCACCATCAGGAAGGTCATCACCTGATCTTCGTGGTGTTTCACGAAGGGGATCATATTTAGCGCATAGCCGAGCGTCGTGACCACGCCCACCCACAGCAGGGCGCTTAACCAGTTGAAGAACTGGAAGCGGCGGTTCGACAGACCGGAAATGCCCGCCATCGTCGGCAGAAGGGTGCGAACAAACGCCAGGAAACGCCCCGCCAGCAATGCCAGCAGGCCGTGACGATCGAACATGCAGGTCGCACGCTGATGATATTTATGCGGTAACTGCGCCAGCCAGCCTTTTACGACGCGGGTATTCCCGAGCCAGCGGCCCTGAAGATAGCTCAACCAGCAGCCCAGGCTGGCTGCGGAGGTGAGAATAACCATCGTTGGCGTGAAGTCCATGACGCCTTTCCCGATTAACGCCCCGGCAAGTAAAAGCAGGCTGTCACCGGGTAAAAACGAGGCTGGCAGTAATCCATTTTCCAGAAACAGTGTTGCGAACATCACGAGGTAAACGATACCAACGATGTGAGGATCCGCCAGCGCGGCAAAGTCGTGTTGCCAGAGCGCCGCGATAATATCTTGAATAACAGCCATGGACTTTCCTGTGGAACAGCAGATATAGCGCTATTGTACTCCCTTATTCGCCCGTCGGGTTTGATCCCGGGCGCAACTCATGCAGACTTTTCTCATTGCCGTGTCCACAAAAGCGTCCAGAGAGTACATTTTCAGCCAGCACTCTACACGATACGCTCGAACCCTGCTGCTAAATCGGCAATCAGATCGTCAACATTTTCTAAACCGATATGCAGTCGAATCAGGGTGCCGCTGAAGTCTACTTCACCGCCGGGGCGCAGAGCCGCAACCTGTTCCGGCTGATTAGGCAGGATCAGGGATTCAAAACCGCCCCACGAGTAGGCCATGCTGAAGAGGGTAAAATTATCCAGATAGCTCGCCAGCTCGTCGTTATTCAGCCGTTTTTTCAGCACGAATGAGAACAACCCGCTGCTGCCCGTAAAGTCACGTTGCCAGAATTCGTGGCCTTTACTTCCCGGTAACGCGGGATGATTTACGCGCTCAACCTGCGGATGCTGCGCCAGCCATTCGGCTACCTTCAGGCTGCTTTCATGGTGCTGACGCAGGCGAACGCTCAGCGTGCGGAGTCCGCGGCTGGTCATGTAGGCCGTGTCTGCGTCCACCATCTGGCCCATCAGGTAGGCATTTTCACGCAGCTGATCCCAGCAGCGCGCGTTGGAGACCGCCGTGCCAATCATGCCGTCAGAGTGGCCTATCAGGTATTTCGTCGCCGCCTGAATCGAGATATCAATGTCGAATTCCAGGGCTTTAAACAGCACGCCTGCCGCCCAGGTGTTGTCGATCATCACGATCGCCTCTGGCGCTTTGCTGCGTACGGCCTTCACGATGGCCGGCACGTCGTGCACTTCCATGGTGAGCGATCCCGGCGATTCCAGGAACACAATGCGCGTGTTTGGCTGAATAAGTTCGGCAATGCCTTCACCAATCAGCGGGTCGAACCAGCCGGTCGTTACGCCGAGCTTGCTGAGGATTTTGGTGCAGAAGTCCTGGCTGGGTTCATAGGCGGTGTTGGTCATCAGGATATGGTCGCCCTGTTCCACAAACGCCAGAATGGTGTTGGCGACCGCCGCCGCCCCGCACGGGAACAGCGCGCAGCCCGCGCCGCCTTCCAGCTCGCACATCGCCTCCTGCAGCGAAAAATGGGTTAGCGTGCCACGACGGCCATAAAACAGCCCGCCTTTCGCGCGGTTGCGCGTGGCAATTTTTTTCTCCTCAACGGTATCAAACACCAGCGAGGAGGCTCGTTGAATCACGCTGTTGACCGATCCCTGCGTATATTTTTTGCTGCGTCCTGCCTGTACCAGCGTGGTATCAAGATGCTTCTTTGTCATGTTCGCTAACCCTGTTTTTATACGTCTGGACGTCCAGACTACCACGATTGGAAAAAACTGCACCCCGAGGCTTATCGAATAAGCAGAAAATATTAGCAAAAATTCGCATAAGAAATTTTTACTGCGTAAGCGCAAGGAAAGTGAGCGAAAATTACGGCACTATGTAAATACTAATGAGAACTACTATCAATTCGACGACGTTTTGATATTATTACGTTCAGATTTTGTGATTTGCGTCCTGGAGATACAGAGTGGGTAATAATTTGATGCAGACGGATCTCTCCGTTTGGGGCATGTATCAGCATGCTGACATCGTGGTTAAGATTGTGATGATCGGCCTGATTCTGGCGTCCGTTGTCACCTGGGCTATCTTCTTCAGCAAAAGCGCCGAGCTGCTTTCGCAGAAGCGTCGCCTTAAGCGGGAACAGCAGCAGCTTGCAGAAGCCCGCTCTCTGGATCAGGCTTCAGATATGACCTCATCCTTCCACGCGAAAAGCCTGACCACCCTGTTAGTGAATGAAGCACAGAACGAGCTGGAACTCTCCGCTGGCAGTGAAGATAACGAAGGCATCAAAGAACGTACCGGTTTCCGCCTGGAGCGTCGCGTGGCGGCCGTTGGCCGACACATGGGACGCGGCAATGGTTATCTGGCGACCATCGGCGCGATCTCACCGTTCATCGGTCTTTTCGGTACGGTCTGGGGCATCATGAACAGCTTTATCGGCATCGCGCAGACCCAAACCACCAACCTGGCGGTCGTTGCGCCGGGTATCGCAGAAGCGCTGCTGGCGACGGCCATCGGTCTGGTTGCCGCTATCCCGGCGGTGGTCATCTACAACATTTTCGCGCGTATGATTGGCAGCTACAAAGCCACGCTGGGTGACGTTGCCGCGCAGGTTCTGCTGCTGCAAAGTCGCGATCTGGATCTGAATTCCAGCTCGGTTAAGCCGGTGCACGCGGCGTCTAAACTGCGCGCAGGTTAAGAGTATGGCGATGCGTCTAAACGAAAATCTGGACGATAACGGCGAAATGCATGAAATCAACGTGACGCCGTTTATCGACGTCATGCTGGTTCTGCTGATTATCTTCATGGTGGCCGCACCGCTGGCGACGGTGGATGTGAAGGTGAATCTGCCGGCATCTTCCAGCCAGCCCCAGCCGCGCCCGGAGAAGCCTATTTACCTGTCGGTGAAGGCGGATAAATCCATGTTCCTCGGGAACGACCCGGTGACGGCCGACTCTGTCATCCCGGCGCTGGAGCAGCTTACGGGCGGTAAGAAAGACACCACGGTCTTCTTCCGTGCGGATAAAACCGTTGATTATGAAACCATGATGAAGGTAATGGACACGCTGCATCAGGCGGGTTACCTGAAGATTGGACTGGTCGGCGAAGAGAAAGCGGCCTCGAAGTGATAAAGAAGCTGGCGAAAGCCGGCTTTTTTATGCCTGTCGGTTTATGCGTTTTTATTATCCGTCGGTGCGGTAGAAGGGGGTACCAGCGCGTCCTCATCAAGCGCTACGTAGGTGACGTTTGAGGTACGGTACTCACCGTCTGACAGCTTGCGCGTCAGACGCAGGGTGGCGATTTCTCTGGCAAGCAGGTACTGATAATTGGCCTCAAGACGTCCCAGAAGCTTCTCTTTCAGTTCTGGACGCTGTTCAATGATGGCGTTCATCACGGCACCGTAAATTTCTTCTTTGACCTGTAGCGGATAAATTTCACGACGATTCTGCCATTTCAGACGAACCAGCGTCGCCGGGATCGATACCAGGTCTTGTGTAATCCGCGTCATCTCGTCATTTTTTGTGTTTCTCAGCGCATCGAGATTTTGCTTTAAGATAAATTCATCACTTTTTTTATCTTCTAAAGTCAAATAAACGTCGTTGTTTTTAACTTCTTTCACGTTAATCTTCCCCCAGGCTATAAAAAATTGGGTTGTTTTTTTCGCGCGTAATTAAATTAAGCCAAATTTTATTGCCCGCTTCATTAATTTCTTCGGTTTTCTCGGCCATTATTTGACTGAGTTTTTGGGCATCAATTTCACCCTCGGCCTGCAGGTCATTCAGCAGGTGGACAAAGGCTTCAATTTTTATGGCGCGAAATAAGCGGTCTTTTATATGGCGATCGTGCTCTTCCAGCAACATATTTCGGGATTTGCCAGTTCGGGAAACACCAATTAATATATCGGGCTCGAAATCAGAGAGCTTTCTTTTCCCCTGAGTGAAACTGGCCTCTTTTTCTGCTTCCGTCGGTTGCTGTTCCACAGGCGTAATGTGGTACTTAGCCGGGACGAGATAGTCGGGCAGCATTTTTAATTTCCTTTAATTTCAACAGGGTGGGGTTGGTAAAGGCGTGAGATTCGTTGACAATATCATGAGGCAAATTTAAAATCAAAAAAAATGGAGCCTACCCATGAACAGCATTTTTTTTACGGTCATCACATTACTATTACTGACCGCTGGTGTGCTTTTATTGATGCAGGAGTTCAATAAAACGAAAGTGTCGAAAGACACCAGTGAACCCCCGCAACCTGAACTGATGACAAAAGAGGAAGGGGAAGACCATTTCTCTGTATTGATGAACTCCGTTACGCCTGTCTGGTACTGGCGGGTGAACCACGAATATATCGACTTTTTACACGCGACAATTAAGCGCATGAAAATGTCGGAAATTAATGACACGCCCGGACTGTTTGAGGCGCAGCGTCGCTGTAGCGATCTGAATTCAGCAGTCTATAAATATTATGACAATATTAAAAAGCGCTGCCTTAACGGCGAGAAGGTCTCTTATTCCGATCTGGACGTATTAAATTTGCGCCAGTGTTTTCGCGAGTTCAGTCTGGAAGCCTATCCTGAACTGGTGGCGCTTGTCTGGCCGGAGTACGCACGTCCCGAGGTTAACCCAGACAACGTCTGAGTGACGTACCGTTGAGTTATTGCAAACAGCCAGCGCCGTTGAGATATACTGGGCGCTGGTTTCTTTTGCAAACAGGACTTTATGGAACGCTTTTTTGAAAATGCCATGTACGCCTCTCGCTGGATACTGGCCCCCGTCTATTTTGGCCTCTCGCTGGCACTTATCGCGCTGACGATTAAGTTCTTTCAGGAAATCTGGCATGTTCTGCCGAACATTTTTTCTATAGCCGAAGCGGATTTGATTCTGGTACTGCTGTCGCTGGTGGATATGACCCTGGTGGGCGGGCTGCTGGTGATGGTGATGTTCTCCGGCTACGAGAATTTTGTCTCCCAGCTCGATATCGACGAGCGTAAAGAGAAGCTCAGCTGGCTGGGCAAAATGGATGCTTCGTCGCTGAAGAATAAAGTGGCCGCGTCGATTGTGGCGATCTCCTCTATCCACCTGCTACGCGTGTTTATGGACGCGAAGAACGTGCCGGATAACAAACTGATGTGGTACGTCATCATCCACCTGACGTTTGTGCTGTCTGCGTTTGTGATGGGGTATCTGGATAAGATCAGTAAGAAGTAATTCCCCTTACTTAAGCTCCCTCTCCCTGTGGGAGAGGGCCGGGGTGAGGGCATCAGACCGCACTATTTATCCGACGACTTATCCGACGACGCCTGCCACAGATTCAAAGCGCTTTCCCACTCTGCACTTATCACATCACAAATTGCATCCCTAAGCGCGGGCTTAATGATTAACGACTGCTGTGTGACCAGTGAAGCCACGCTAATTAAAAATGATCACAAAACGTTATAATTTCCCTTTTTCCTGCCGATAACGAGAGTAGTACTCGCCTCTGGGCGAACTCACCCTCACGGCAAGGAAGACTTATGAATATGCTCCGTAATTTCACGATCCGCTTCGTCATGCTGACGATTCTCGGGATCTTTTGTTTAATGTGGGCGGGCGTTGGGTTGTACAGCACCTGGTCCCTTTCTCGCGTATCAGATGGCAATGAGGTCGATCGCCAGCTGGTTAAACAGATGACGGTACTCAGCCAGGGTAACGATCAATATTTCCGCTTTGTGACCCGTCTGAGCCGCGCGATGGAAGTCAAAGCCGCAGGCGGCACGCCGGATCTCTCCTCTGCCCAACAGGCGCTGGATAACATGGGCAAGAAACTGGCCGAGATGAAAGCGATCTCCCCAGGCCCGATGGACGAGCAGGTCTCTTCCCGGGTGATCGGCTCCTGGCAGGCGCTGCTTGAACAGGGCGTCACGCCGCAAATGCAGCAGGCGAAGCAGGGGGATCTGGAGGGGTATCGCCAGCAGGCCAACAACGTCACCCCACCGCTGAGCCGCGCGTTCGGTGCGGCCGCTGAGGAGTTCAACAATGCCGCCGCGAAGTCGCTCGACAGCACCCGCGTGGTGGTGGACGGCCTGACAAGCATGACCCGCACGGTGATTATCGCCGCCACGATTATCGGCCTGCTGATCCTGCTCTTCACCGACCGTTACCTGGTGGCGATGCTGGTCAAACCGCTGGCTCGCATTCGCCAGCAGTTCCGCCAGATTGCCCAGGGCGATCTCAGCCAGCCCATTGAGCCGTTCGGTCGTAACTGCGTGGGCCAGCTGGTGCCTCTGCTGAGCGCCATGCAGGACAGCCTGCGCGAAGCGGTCAGCACGATTCGCTCCGGTAGTGAAAATATCTGGCGCGGCGCGACGGAAATCTCCAGCGGCAACAACGATCTCTCTTCCCGTACCGAAGAGCAGGCTGCTGCGCTGGAAGAGACGGCAGCCAGCATGGAACAGCTGACCGCCACGGTGAAACTGAACGCGGAAAGCGCGCGCCAGGCCAGCCAACTGGCAGATGTGGCCTCAACCACCGCCAGCCGCGGCGGCTCGCTGGTGGAAGAGGTAGTGACCACCATGAGCGGTATTTCGGAAAGCTCGAAGAAAATTGCTGAAATCACCAACGTGATCAACAGCATTGCCTTCCAGACCAATATTCTGGCACTCAATGCTGCGGTTGAAGCGGCGCGCGCGGGTGAACAGGGGCGTGGTTTCGCCGTGGTGGCGGGAGAAGTGCGCAATCTTGCAAGCCGCAGCGCCAACGCGGCCAAAGAGATTGAGGGGCTGATTACCGATTCCGTTTCCCGCGTCGAACAGGGGGCGCAGCTGGTGAGCGACACCGGCACCACCATGGATGCGATTTTGCGAGACGTGACGGAAGTGACAACCATCATGAAGCAAATCGCTTCCGCCTCTGAGGAGCAAAGCAAGGGTATTTCGCAGGTCGGGATTGCCATTACCCAGATGGACGGCGTTACCCAGCAAAACGCCTCGCTGGTTGAAGAAGTTTCTGCCGCGGCGGCGGCGCTGGAGCGCCAGACCGAAGAGCTTCAGCGCTCGGTGCAGAAGTTCCGCCTGACGGCATAACGCAGCGTATAAGGCCGCCTTGTGCGGCCTTATATTATTAACGCCTTCCCCATTCAGCCCTTCTGAAACTGCTATTCTTTTGCTAACCCTTCATGAACAGATCGTTATCTGTCATTCCTGTCCTTTCTTTCATTATTCTGATGCTGTTGTCGGTTTCTGCCAGCGCGACCCAGCAGGCGCAGGAGCGGCGTGTAGCGCGTGATGTCAGGCAGGAAACCCGCGACGCGTCGCGGCAGGTGAAGCAGACCTGCGTGGCGAACAATAACCAGAGCAATCACGACTGCCGTCAGGACAAGCGTCAGATGAAACAGTCCGGGAGACAAAAAGCGCGGGACATTAAGTATTAATGCGGTTAACGGAAACTATCCAGGGATGAGACACGAACAATAAACGAAAAGCATCATTGGGGATGTGATTCATGCCGGGCAAACGCAGCGCCGCCCGGCTGTATTTATCAGTGCGTCGCTTCCCCAATCAGCGCACCCGTGCCCGCACCAACGGCTGCACCTTTCAGCACGCTCTTGCCGGTAACCGCCGCGGCACCAGCGCCTACGGCAGCCCCTACCGCGCCGCCCTTACGCGCGGCTTTACCTTTGCCGCCGTTTTTGAACATGGCACCGGTGCCTGCGCCCACGACGGCGCCGCCAACGGTTGATTTCAGATCTTTGCCCGTGGCCGCACCAATGGCCGCGCCTGCTACCGCGCCGGCGGCAGTTTTGTCGATGGCCATTCCCGAGGTGGAAAAAATGAGGGCGCTGATAACCAGCGTTGTTTTAATAAGTTTCATAACAGATCCTTTGTGACTGCTGTCGGTTGAGACATCGTATCTCACGCGAGAAAAACGTCCAGATAGTGCCAGCAATACCGGCTTAACCTTTAAGCTAATCATGCCCTGGGCAGGGATCTCAGTTGCCGGGCGGGGACCCGCCCGGCGGAACATTATGCCTGACGCTTATCTTCCGTATTGGTATCGAAGTCGCTCGCCGCGTGGCGCTCGTGGAGCTGCTCGTTCAGCTCGCCGCTGGTGCGGTTAACGATGCGGCCGCGCTTAACGGCATGGCGATTCGCCACGTCTTTCGCCCAGCGCTGCACGTTCGTGTACTTCTCTGCGTCGAGGAACTCGGCGGCGTTATAGACGCTGCCCAGCGCCACGCAGCCGAACCACGGCCAGATGGCGATATCCGCGATGGTGTACTCCTCACCCGCCACGTAGCGGCCGCGCGCCAGCTGTTTATCCAGCACGTCGAACAGGCGCTTGGCTTCCATGGTGAAGCGGTCAATCGCGTATTCAATTTTTACCGGCGCGTAGTTGTAGAAGTGGCCAAAACCGCCGCCGAGGAACGGCGCTGCGCCCTGCAGCCAGAACAGCCAGTTCAGGGTCTCGGTGCGTCCAGCCGGATCTTTCGGCAGGAAGTGACCGAATTTCTCTGCCAGATAGAGCAGGATATTGCCGGATTCAAATACGCGCGTTGGCGGGTTCGTGGAGTGGTCAAGAAGCGCCGGTATTTTCGAGTTCGGGTTCACCTCAACAAATCCACTGGAGAACTGATCGCCCTCGCCGATTCGGATCAACCATGCGTCATACTCCGCGCCCGTCACGCCCAGCGCCAGCAGCTCTTCGAGCATGATCGTCACTTTCTGGCCGTTCGGTGTTCCGAGAGAGTAAAGCTGCAGCGGGTGGGAGCCTACGGGCAGATCTTTCTCATGGGTCGCGCCGGAAATAGGGCGGTTAATATTGGCGAACGCGCCGCCGCCGTTCTTTTTCCATTCCCACACTTTTGGTGGCTGATACGTGTTGTCTGACATGTTGGCCTGCCTTTTGAGTGATGTGTTGAGGCAGTGTAGCAGGAGATTTGTGAAGCGTTTAACGTTGCGAGCGCAATCAATTAACCGCTATTCCTTCTGGCGCTTATATATAACAAATCCGGCATAAGCTTAATCGAAAATCGCATTTTCATAATTAATGCGAAAACCGATAAAGCTGAATATGATGCTTCAACATAAATAAAAGATGCAGTAATAAAAACTTTATAAGGCAAGGAGTTAGTGAGATGCGCAAGCTTCTGTTATCGGCAGTGGTCGTTTCGCTCGCGTTAGGCCTGGCGGGCTGTGATGATGCGAAAAATAAAGAGACAAACAATGCGGCTGCGGCAAAAAACGACGCGCCAAAAGAGGGCGGTTCGCTAATTATTGGTATTACCTCCGGTGACCCGTTAGCCGTTAATCCGCTCTATGCCAGCGACCGTACGACGTTAACGATCATGCAGGCGCTCTATGCCCCGCTGTACAGCTTTAATAACGGCAACATTGAGTGGGGCCTGGCGGAAAGCCTGACGCCCTCCGCCGACAACCTGAGCTATACCCTGACGTTAAAACCCAACCTGAAATGGCAGGACGGCCAGCCGCTGACGGCGGACGACGTGGTCTTTACGTTCAATAAGCTGCTGGATGCCAAACAGCACAGCTTCTTCCGCAGCATGTTTACCTGGGGCGGCAAGCCTGTTGAGGTGAGCAAGGTTGATGAGCGCGCCGTTAAGTTCACCTTACCGCAGGTCAGCGCGGCCTTTACCGGCACCCTGGTACAGATCTACCCGATTCCGCAGCACGTGTTCGCCGGTGAAGGCGACCTGGAAAAGAGCAGCAAAAACGATGCGCCGGTCGGCTCCGGGCCGTTCAAATTTAAAGAGTACCGCGCCGGTCAGTATTACGCCCTGACCCGTTTTGACGATTACTGGAACGGCAAAGCGAAGCTTGATTCGGTCACCTACCGTTTCGCCAAAGACAGCAACGCCGCCAACCTTGCGCTGCAAAACGGGGAAATCAACCTCAAGATGGTTGACCCGCAGGATGTGAACCGCCTGAAAAATACCGGTAAGTTTGACTTCGTGGTCTATCCGGAAGGTCGTCTGGCCTACATGACGTTCAACCAGAACGTGTCGGTGATGAAGAGCAAAGCGCTGCGCCAGGCCATCGCGTATGCCATCAACAAAGACGAGCTCACCCAGACCGCCTTTACCTCGCTGGACTACGCTAAACCGGCGACTTCGTTCCTGACGCCAGATACGCTTTACAAGACGGATGACGTCGAGCAGTACAAGTTCGATCTGCAAAAAGCCAAAGAGCTGCTGAAGACGTCCGGCGCGCCGGACAATCTCAAGCTGCGCCTGGCGTATGTGAACACCAACAAAACCCAGGAGAGCATGGCGCTCTACATTCAGCAGGCGCTGAAGGGCATTGGGGTGACCGTGGAGCTGATGCCGCTGGACTCCAACGCCATGTCTCAGCGCAGCCTTGATATGAACAACACCGCGTGGGAGCTGAACCTGGGCGGCTATATCATGGGCTCCGAGCCGGACGGTTACAAATCGCTGTTCATGAGCAACGAAGCCTATAACTACGCGCACTACAAAAATCCGCAGTTTGATGCTCTGTGGGATAAAGGCGCAGTGGAAACCGACGCCGCAAAACGGGCCGATATCTATAAGCAAATTCAGCAGACCGTGGCGAACGACATGACGTACTACCCGATTGCCTACACCAATGCGACCGTCGCGGTAGACAAGCGTTTCGGCGGCACCCAGGAAGCAGAGCCAAAACCGGTCTATCTGTTCCAGGATCTGTCAAAAATCTATCAGAAATAAGTGATTGCCCCGACCGTCGGGTCGGGGCTTTTGTAAGGGCTCGTCGTGAACACACTCCTCAAGCGTCGGCTGCTGCAGCTGCTGCCGATGCTGTTTTTTATTTCACTGGTGGCGTTTCTGCTGGTCAAGCTCGCACCCGGCGATCCGGTGGCGGCGTACATTACGCCGCGTATGGCCCCGGAGGATATCGAACGTATTCGCCAGAGCCTGGGGCTGGATAAGCCGCTGGTCACGCAGTACGTCCTGTGGCTGAAAAACGTCCTGCAGGGCGATCTCGGCTATTCGCTGATCTACCACCGCCCGGTGCTGGAGATGATTGGCGAACGCATTCCGGCCACGCTGGGGCTGATGGGCGCGTCGCTGCTGATGGCGATCGTGCTGGCGATCCCGCTGGGCCTGCTGGCCGGGGCATTTAAGCACCGCTGGCTGGATCATCTGCTCAATTTATTCGCCTATATCGGCATTTCTGTTCCGATATTCTGGTTTGGCATTTTGCTCATCACCGTTTTTGCCGTGCAGCTTAACTGGTTCCCCAGCATGGGGATGCGCACCATCGGCATGGAGGATAACGCGCTGGATCTGCTGCGTCACGGCGTGCTGCCGTGTATTGCCCTCACGTTCTACAACCTCTCCAGCTACGTGCGTTACATCCGCTCCAACACCATCTCGCAGCTCTCGGCCGACTACGTGCAGACCCAGCTTGCCTACGGCGCCACGCGCTCCAGTATTCTGTTCCGCCACGTGTTGAAAAACGTGCTGCTGCCGGTGATTACCCTGTTCGGCCTGTCGTTCGGTGAGCTGATTGTGGGGGCCTATGTGACGGAAAGCGTCTTCTCCTGGCCGGGGATGGGGCTGCTCGGGATCCAGTCGATCGCCTCGCTGGACTACCCGCTGATTATGGCGATCATCATGCTCTCGTCGATGATGCTGATCGTCGGAAACCTGATCGCCGACGTGCTTTATCGCTTCGCCGATCCCCGCATTCGTACGCTGAGGTAACCCGGATGAGCAGACGCTGGCAGCAGGTTCGTCACCAGCTGCGCCGCAACCGTCCGGCGCAGTTCTCCCTGTTTGTGCTTTTTATTTTCGTTGTCGCCGCGCTCTGTGCGGGGTTAAGCCCGTACGATCCGGATCGGATGGCGCTCGGCGCGCGCACGTTGCCGCCGGATGCCGCGCACTGGTTTGGCACCGACGAATACGGCCGCGACTACTTCACCCGCGCGCTGTATGGCGGCCAGATCTCCCTGATGGTCGGTTTTCTCGCCATGCTCTTTTCCACGCTTATCGGCACGGTGGTAGGAACGGTGAGCGGCTATTTTGGCGGCTGGCTCGATAACCTGATGATGCGCGCCGTGGATATCCTGATGGCCATTCCGGCCTTCTTCCTGCTGCTGGTGGTGAATGCTTACCTCAAGCCGGGCGTGGATAACATCATTCTGATTATCAGCCTGCTGACGTGGATGAACATGTCGCGTCTGGTGCGTGCTGAAACCCTATCGGTGAAAGAGCGCGAGTACGTGCTTTATGCCCGCGCGTCGGGAGCGCATCCGCTGCGTATTATCGTGCGCCACATCATTCCCGGCGTGCTGCCGACCATTATCGTGGCGGCCACGCTGAATATCGCCTCGGCCATTTTGATGGAATCAACGCTCAGCTTCTTAGGGCTGGGGGTGCAGGCGCCCGCGGCGTCGTGGGGAAGCATGCTTAATAACGCGCAGTCTTATATTGGTGAAGCGTCGTGGCTGGCGATGTTCCCCGGCATTCTGATCCTGCTGACGGTGTTCAGCTTTAACGTGCTGGGCGATGTGTTCCGTACCGCCTTTGAGCCGGGAGCGAATCGCGATGAGTAACTTATTAGCGCTTGAGAACCTGCAAACCACGTTCCGCACCCGCGAGGGTGAGGTTCACGCGGTGCGCGGCGTGAGCTTTCAGGTTCAGCCGGGGGAGGTTGTCGGCATCGTCGGCGAGTCGGGCTGCGGGAAAAGCGTCACCTGTAAATCGATTATCCAGCTTCTGGGGAGCAACGGACGGATAACCGGCGGCAGCATCCGCTTCCAGAATGAGGACCTGGCGCAGAAAACCCCCGGGCAGATGCGTGCCATTCGCGGCAACGAGATCGCGATGATTTTTCAGGATCCGATGACCGCCCTGAACCCGGTGCTGACCATCGGCAAGCAGATGGCAGAGATCCTGATGCGCAACAAAGGGCTGACAAAAAAAGCGGCCAAAGCGGCGGCAATCGCCATGCTGGAACAGGTGGGGATTGCCGAGGCGGAACGCCGATACGACCAGTATCCCCACGAGTTTAGCGGCGGGATGCGCCAGCGGGTGATGATCGCCATTGCGCTCTCCTGCAACCCGAAGCTTCTTATCGCCGATGAACCGACCACCGCGCTGGACGTGACTATTCAGGCGCAGATCCTGCGTTTGCTGAAAAGCCTGCAGCAGCAGACCCAAACCGCGATTTTGCTGATCACCCACGATCTCGGCGTGGTGGCGCAGGTCTGCAGCCGCGTGGTGGTGATGTACGGCGGGCTGGTGATGGAGGAGGGGAGCGTGGAGGACATTTTCTATCGCCCTGCGCATCCTTACACCCGGGGTCTGCTGGCCTCGCTGCCGCGCCCGGATGAGGTGAATCAGCGTTTATCTCCCATTGAAGGCTCGCCGCCTGGCCTGCTGAATCCGCCGCCGGGCTGCCCGTTTGCGGAACGCTGCCCGAAGCGTATGCCCCAGTGTGAACGACAGCCTGCATTTTACACCGCCGGAGAGGGCCATCGCGCCGCCTGCTGGCTATGGGCCGACAAGGAGATTCAGGCATGAGTGAACAACAGGCGCCATTAGTGAGCGTGCGCGATCTGCGCAAGCACTATCAGCTTAACGGCGGTTTGCTGCGTAAAGGCGCGGCCGTGAAGGCGGTTGACGGCGTGAGCTTTGATATCCAGCCCGGCGAGACGTTTGGCCTGGTGGGGGAGTCCGGCTGCGGAAAATCCACCCTCGGGCGCGCCATACTGCGCCTCTTCGATATCACCTCTGGCGAGATCCACTTCGCCGGACAGGCGATCGCCCACGCCCGCGAAAAAGAACTCAAGCCGCTGCGCAAGCGAATGCAGGCGATTTTTCAGGATCCCTACTCCTCGCTCAACCCCGGTATGACGGTGCGACAGCTGGTGGCCGAGCCGATGCAGATCCACGGCTACAGCCGGGAAGAACAGCGGGAACGTACGGAAACGCTGCTCTACAAAGTGGGGCTGAAGCACGAACACCTCGAACGGTTCCCGCATGAGTTCAGCGGCGGGCAGCGTCAGCGCATCAGTATTGCCCGCGCGTTGTCGGTGCATCCTGAATTCGTGCTGTGCGACGAGCCGCTCTCGGCGCTGGACGTCTCGGTGCAGGCGCAGGTGGTGAATATTTTGCAGGATCTGCAGCAGGAGCTGGGGCTAACCTATCTGTTCATCGCCCACGATCTCTCCATGGTTCGGCATATCTCCAGCCGCATTGGGGTGATGTATCTCGGCAAACTGGTGGAGGTAGCCCCGGCGAATGAGTTGTATCAGCGTCCGGCTCACCCTTATACCCGCGCGCTGCTGGCGGCGGTTCCCCAGCCCGATCCGCGCATCCGCAATCTCGAAGACGCCACCCTGCGCGGCGACATTCCCGGCCCCACGTCCGTGCTGCCGGGCTGTAAGTTCTGCAGCCGCTGCCCGCACGCCATGCCGGTTTGCCAGACGCAGGAGCCTGCCATGCAGGAGATTGCGCCAGGGCATTTCGCGGCATGCTGGCTGTTTAACATGTCATTAATGCACCGCGCAGGTGTATGATAAACGCTCCTCTGTCAGGTTAATTACAACGTGCAGACGACGACAACCCTTAAAAAAATTGCCGCCTGCCTGTTTTAGGTTGGATACATGCGTAAAGGAAAGTTAAGCAGTGATGCGCCATTCGGGACGTTGTTAGGCTATGCGCCCGGTGGCGTGGCGATTTACTCTTCAAATTACGGCAGTCTGGACCCGCGCAGCTACCCGCAGGACGCGGATTTTCGCAGCTATATCGGCAACGAATACATGGGCCACAAGTGGCAGTGCGTTGAGTTTGCCCGCCGTTTCCTGTTTCTCAACTATGGCTTTGTGTTTACCGACGTCGGCATGGCGTGGGAAATCTTCTCCCTGCGCTTTTTGCGCCAGGTGGTGAACGATAACATTCTGCCCCTTCAGGCCTTTGCCAACGGTTCGAAACGCGCGCCGCGCGCCGGAGCGCTGCTGATCTGGCAAAAGGGCGGCGAGTTTCACGAGACCGGCCACGTGGCGGTGATCACCCAGCTTCTCGACGATAAGGTGCGTATTGCGGAGCAGAACGTGATTCACTCCCCGCTGCCGCTCGGGCAGCAGTGGACGCGCGAGCTGCGTCTGAGCGTGGAGAACGGGTGTTACACCATCCATGACACCTTCAACGACACGGAGATTCTCGGCTGGATGATCCAGACCGACGACACGGAACACAGCATTCCCCAGCCGGAAATCGACGGCGAACTGCTGAAAATCAGCGGCGCGCGGCTGAAGAACAAGCGTCAGTTCGACGGAAAATGGCTTAACGAAAATGACGCGCTGCAGCAGGCGTATATCCGCGCTAACGGGCATGTGATCAACAAAGATCCCTGCCAGTACTTCACCATTACCGAAAGCGCCGAGCAGGAGCTGATCAAGGCCACCAACGAACTGCACCTGATGTACCTGCACGCGACGGACAAGGTGCTGAAAGACGATAGCCTGCTGGCGCTTTTCGACATCCCGAAAATCCTCTGGCCGCGCCTGCGCCTCTCCTGGCAGTGGCGTCGCCACCATATGATCACCGGTCGTATGGATTTCTGCATGGATGAGCGCGGCATTAAGGTTTACGAGTACAACGCCGACTCCGCCTCCTGCCATACCGAGGGCGGGCTGATTCTCGAAGAGTGGGTGAAAAACGGCTATCGCGGCAACGGGCATAACCCGGCGGAAGGGCTGCTGGAAGAGCTGACCGGGGCGTGGAAGCACAGCCACGCGCGGCCGTTCGTCCACATCATGCAGGACAACGATGTCGAAGAGGACTATCACGCGCTCTTTATTCAGCGTTCGCTGATGCAGGCCGGGTTCGAGACCAAAATCCTGCACGGGCTGGAGGCGCTCAGCTGGGATGCCGCCGGACAGCTGATTGACGATGAAGATCGCCACGTCAACTGCGTATGGAAAACCTGGGCGTGGGAAACGGCGATAGAGCAGATCCGCGAGGTCAGCGAAACCGAATACGCCGCCGTACCGATCCGCACCGGGCATCCCGAGGGCGAGGTGCGCCTGATTGACGTCCTGCTGCGACCGGAGGTGCTGGTCTTCGAACCGCTGTGGACCGTGATTCCCGGCAACAAGGCGATTCTCCCGGTTCTGTGGCAGCTGTTCCCGAACCACCGTTACCTGCTCGACACCGATTTTGAGGTTAACGATCTGCTGAAGCAGACCGGCTACGCTGCCAAGCCGATTGCTGGCCGCTGCGGCAGCAATATCGATCTCATCAGCGCTCAGGACGAACTGCTGGATAAATCCAGCGGCAAGTTTGTCGACCGCAAGAATATCTACCAGCAGCTGTGGTGCCTGCCGAAGGTTGACGGTAAGTACATACAGGTCTGCACCTTCACCGTGGGCGGGAACTACGGCGGCACCTGTCTGCGCGGCGATGACTCGCTGGTGGTGAAGAAAGAGAGCGATATCGAGCCGCTGATTGTGGTGAAAGACTCGCTATAAAAATCCCCCCGCAGGGCTGAGGATTGCCTACAAAATAATGCCTGCACGGACGGCCCCCTCTCCCTTGAGGGAGAGGGCTGGGGTGAGGGGGAACATACGGCTCACGTTATGTTCCTTGCTACAAAATACTTTGGTTCCCTCAGCCCGCATGGTCTCCTGCGGGGGGCTTTACGTTACTGCTCTTCCTCTTCCTGCTGCTCGCTGATCTTCAGATCGATGATGCGGCCAATATGATCGTGGTACACCGTCAGCAGGTTGTACTGGCTCATCTCGGAGATGATCTGCGGTGAGACGTTAAAGCTGCGGGCCAGCTCCTCCTGGTGAAAATAGCCCGGCTGGCGCCGTCTCACGTGGGCGCGGCGGCGGTTGTACTGATACCACAAAATCAGCAGCCAGCCGTTGAGCGCGGCAAACAGCAAGTAGATCAACACCGTATTAAAGGACGCGATAATCACGCTCCAGCGGTGGTCGCTCTCATCGGTTAGCTGCATCCACAGACGGGCATACAGGAAAAACAGAAATCCTCCCCACGCCACCAGCGTCAGCGCGGCATCGAAAAGACGCGGCAAGAGCCGATGCTCGGTCAAAATTAAGGTGTTTTCGTTCATTAAATGCTCCCTTTTCCCCGGTCCGGACTGATCCAGCGCGCGCGGGCGCGCTGGCGTTTAAGCATGACTTTTGGAAATGCGACGAGGGTGGTGAACAGGCCGATCATCCAGTACACCATCGGGAACCAGATCACCCAGAAAAGCGAGCTGGCCACTTTTCGTTCATAGCGCCGCTCGATGTACAAGCTGACCAGGAACTGCAGCAGGCACATCACGCCCAGCAGCAGGCCGGTAAACTCCGGTGGAAAAAGGCTCTCCACGGTTAGCCTGGCGGGAACAGGCGCAACATGGCTGAGGAGGAACAGCAGCACCGTCATCGCGTACGCGAAGGCCCACAGCGTTGACAGCGCGTACTCCAGAAACAGCGGCCACATGCGGTGATGCTCCCAGCGCACAATCCTGCGAAGGTTGACCAGAAACACCTCAGCGCCCCCCTGGGCCCAGCGCAGACGCTGTTTCCACAGGCCCTTCAGCGTCTCTGGCATCAGGATCCAGCACAGCGCCCGCGGCTCAAAAAAGATATCCCAGTGGCGCAGCTGAAGCTTCCAGCTGATGTCGATATCTTCGGTGATCATGTCCGGGCTCCAGTACCCGACGTCCGCCAGCGCCTGTCGGCGAAACGCGGCGATGACGCCGGAGACGGTAAAGACCCGACCATAGATCCGCTGCGTCCGCTTGATGAGCCCAATGATGGATGAGAACTCGCCCACCTGAATGCGGCCAATCAGCGTGGAGCGCGTGCGAATGCGTGGGTTCCCGGTAACCGCCCCGACGTGGGGGTACTGAATCAGCGGTGCCACCAGATAAGCGGCGGTATCGCGGTCGAGCAGGGCGTCGCCGTCAATGCAGACCAGCAGATCGCCCCGGGCCGCCGCTGCCCCGGCTTTAAGCGCCAGCGCTTTCCCCTGATTTTCCGCGAGGTTAATCACCCGCAGGCGCGGCTGTTCCTGCGCCAACTCCTGCAGCACCTCCGCGGTGTTGTCAGAAGACCCGTCGTTGATGGCGATAACTTCTATATTTTCATACCGCTGATCCAGCGCGGCGCTGATGGTCTCCCGGGCATTCCTTCCCTCGTTGAAACAGGGGATAAGAATGGAGATGAGCGGCTCACCCGCGAGCGTCGGGGCGGGCGTGTCTTTATCCCAAGACCAGTGGCGTTCAAGCTGAAACCAGAAATAGAGGCCGCCTGTTATCCAGAGTACCGACATGAACAGCGGCCAGAAGAACACAAAATCCAGAATCAGTTCGCCGGTAAAGAGGGCGGCCACGCCTAACGGCAACCCGAATACCAGACATAAAATAGAGAAGGCGATAATGCGATCAGTCATTGTCAGGGTACCAGTACGAAGAAAATTCAGGCCTGATGCGTGAGATATCAGGTTGATTGTTGAGGAAGTCGTCGGGGTAGTAACCGTAGTTTTTGACGCCGTTCAGCTGGAGCACGCGCATCCACTGCGCAAGCTGGCTATCGGCAACGGCGCGCTGCGGTTTCTGGTCCCAGTCCCTGGCCTGCAGCTCGAAAATGGTTTTATCGAGCGCGCCGGGGCGTGCGGCGACCGCGTTAACCAGACGCGTCAGCCAGGCATCACTTTCATCTGCCGGGACGGACTCCATCAGCGGCATGGCCATCGGCACCGTCCAGTCATACTCCGCCAGAAAATCATCAAGATTCTGCGCAAACCACGCTTCGCTTTCGGGCTGCAGAATGGGTAAGGCGAACATATTGCGCGCGGTTTTTATCTGCGGGCCACGGATATGCTTCACCGCCAGGCTCAGGGCGTGGGTAAGTCCGATAAGCGTCTGGCTTTTCTGACGCGTGGTGTTCTGACCGGCATCGTCCACGTCCGTCAGCGCCGCATCGTCATGGAACAAAATCCCGTTGAAGCTGGCATAGCGGGCCAGATCTTCATAGATGTCCGTCACCTGCTGGCGCACCTGCGGGTCCCACGGGGAAAGCCGGATATAGGGCTCGGTGGCTTCGCGCAGTTGGCCGGTTTGACGATCCCGGCGCTGCACGCGCGGCAGGGAAGGATCGAGATCGAACGAGAGCACCGGCATCCACGCGAAGACTTTTACCCCCGCGCGGGTTTGCAGCTGCCAGGCGACAAAATTAAAGAGATCGGCCCGGACCGGCAGCCGGCGGTTGGGGAAATAGAGAGCCTTGATCCTGCCGTCGCCCTGCGGGTCGGCAAACGCCTGCAGGAAAACATGGCTGATCTTCATGTCGTAGACCCGCTGGATCAGCCTGTTGATGTTTTGGGTCTGCTGGGCCGGATCGGGATCGTAAACGTAGTCGAGATCGACGTGCATGACGCGCACCGGATCGCGCTCCTGAACCTGGCTGACCGTGCTGGCAAACGCCTTGAGCGAGGGATTTCCGGCGATCAGCAGACGGGGGATGTTGCCCAGATCCTGCACGTTCCCCAGTCCGTCCTCAAGGGTGAAGGCCAGCTGATAACCCTGCTGTCTGGCGATAGCGAGCGACGTACCGTTAGCGGCGCCGTAGGGCCACACCCAGGCGCGCGGCGCTTTGCCCGTCACCTGCGTGATTTTTTCAGTCACTTTGCGAACGTCATCGCCGATCCGCTGGTTGAACTGCCGATCGGTTTCATAGCGACCCGTCGCGCTGTCATAAAAGCGATTGGCGATCGCCGGCTCGCGGCTGCCCTGCGGGTTGGCCGGAATGCCGTAATGCGAAGCCCAGGTATGAGATCCGATCTCAATCAGCGGGGACTGGCTGAGCTCGCGCACCATGTCCCACGTCGCGAAGCGATCCCGGGGCGTCATCAGGCCGCCAAAATTCACCTTTTGATTCGCTGGCGTATCGACCCAGCTGCCCACCGGCGCCCACAGCGCGGGAACGTTCCAGGCCTGAAGCAGCGGCCAGACGCGGGTGTAAAAGCTGCTGTAGCCGTCGTCAAAGCTAAGCAGAACTGCTTTTGGCGGCAGCGTTTTTTTCCCGTCATGCGCGTCCAGAATGTCCTGCACGCTGATGGCGTGGTAGCCGTTGTGCAGCAGCCAGCTTATCTGCTCGTTTAACGCGCTGGTGCGGACGGAGAGATAGCGCTGATCGGCGGCATCGTCTTCGACGTCGTGGTAGGCCAGAACCAGAAACTGGTTCTTCGGCCAGGGTTTGCTCGCCTCCAGCTGCGGCCGATCTTTGGGCGCCATGAACGAGATCGCCTGCGCGCAGACGCTCGCGCTGAGGCAGAGCCAGCCGAGGAGTATCAGGCTCACGGAAAAACGTGTGTTCAGCATATTCATCCTTAAAAGCGTAAAGTCGCGTCAAACGTGACGGAGAGGTTGCTCTCGCGTTTGCCGTCGTAAGGGCGTTTATCCCAGTTCAGCATCACGCCGGTATCAATGACGTTGTTCCACTGGACGCGCTGTCCGTAACCCAGCAGGGCGATGGCGCCAGCGGACTGATTTTTCTGCCAGTAGCTGCCGCCTCCCGCCACAAACTGCTGGCTCCAGAGGGTGTCGTAATGGCGGACCATCTCATGGTCAACGGCCAGGGCGGCCGTCACGGACAGATCCCGCGCCGGGTTGTAATACAGCGTGTCCCGCAGGCTGTTTTTACTGGCGGCTATCCCCGGCTCGAGATCCAGCGTCAGGGACGGGGTCTGCCAGAGACGCTCCTTGCCCGTGAGGGTGTATTCCTGGCGACGGTTATGGTCGGAGAAGCGGCTGAGGGCGGCGCTGAACTGGTACTCTCGCCGCTCGTTTTGATACCAGCGCACCCCGCCTTCCCCCCGGTTGGCGCTAATTCCGTTACGTAACGCTCGCAGGGGCGTGGTGCGCGACAGGCGTTCCAGGCTGCCGCTGACCTGCCAGCTATCGGTCACAAAATAGGTTGTTGAGAGTCGAGCGCCCGGCTTGTTTTCACCGTGATAGCGGTTGCTGGAGAGCTCGGCTTCAAGCTGAAGATCGCGTGGCCGCCATTCGACGCCGCCCAACAGGTGACGGCTGGTGCCTTTGCCTTCATCGAAATTACCCTCTGCATAGCGGGTGCCGGCAAACAGCCGCCATTTGTCTGCCAGAGACGGGCCATAGAGCGTGGCGTCCCAGTTGAGGTCGTGCGTCCCGCTGACGGGGTTATCGGAGTGCAAACCCTTGCTCGCGTTGAGGCGCAGCTCGGACATATGGTGGACCGTTCTGAGCCTGTCGAGACGCCTGGCGCTGCGGTCGGCTGGCGCGCGGGCAAGCACGTCGTCGGCCAGTAAATCCATCTGTCGCCACTCCTGCAGATCCATGGCGACGTAAGCCTGCTGCTGCTCAAGCTCCAGATTCGAGGGCTCCAGCGCCTCCGCCTTTTTCAGCTTTTGCTCGGCCGCGCGCGGCAGGCCCCGCGCCTGAAGCAGGGTGGCGTAGTCAATCTGTAACCCCTGATTGCCCGGCGCCGTTGTCGCCAGATGGTGCGCCAGCTTTTCGGCTTCCGGCAGGGCATTCGTCGCCAGCAAATAGTTAAAGCGGAGCGACTGTCCGGTAAGCCACCGATCGTTCGGCTGAGGAGTTGGGGAGCCGAAATCGTAGCGGGTCCACGGGACGTTGCGGGTCTGGCGCTCTACATACTGGCGGGCGGACTGATACTGTCCCGTATCCAGCCAGGCGTAGAAAAGCGCGTGCTCCTCGTCCTGCGGGTCGGAAGCGTATTGCGGATAGCGTTGCAGAAGCGCGAAGGCGGCGGCCGCATTTTTCTCCTGCAGATATGCGGAGATGACCCAGCCGATTGCCCAGCCCGGCACCGGATGCTGGGCTGCCGTAAGATCCTGATATTCGCTAATCACCTGTGGGTAATCAGCATGGGCGTACAGCGCGCCAAGCCTGTCGAGACGCGCAAGGACGACGTCTTCCGCCGCCTGCGGCTCGTTTTGCCAGCGGGAAAGCAGGGCGTCGTAACGATTCAGCGCAGATTGCGCAAGCTGCAGGCGTTCCTTTTCTGTTCTGCCGGGCACATCGGCAAGGCGAACCCGTTCGGCGGCGGCATTACGCTCAAGACGACGACGCTCCGCGGGGGACAGCGTAACGCTTTGTGAAAGCTGGAGCGCGGGGGTATTCACCCGGCTATCCGTTAGCGCGTCGATCAGCTCGCTGAGGAGCGCTTTATTCTCAGGTGCGATATTCAGCGCGCGGGTGTCTGCCAGAAGCCGATCCCAGCTTTTTCCCTGGCGTAACCAGACATACGAGAGCGTCTGGAGATGCGCCTGAGAGGAATTTTCCGCTACCAGCCGTTGGGCTTCCTGCAGGGCAAGCGTATCCATGCGGGCATCGGCCAGGGTTTTGATATAGCCGATACGATAATCATCGTTATCCGGCGCAAGGCTATGCGCCTCTTTCCAGAGCGCCAGGGCCGGCTGCCACGCTTTTTGATTTCGCCTGGACTGCGCGACGGCAGCAACGCCGCGGGCGGGCAGCGGCATATAAATGCCGTAACGCTGCCAGACCTGAATAACCTCGTTATCATGACCCGCCCAGGCTGCAACCTGTAACCAGTCCGCAACTTGTTCAGGCGTCAGGGCATGCTGCTGCTGATAACGCTGAAGATAATCGAGAAACGGCGTATAATTACCGTTACGCGCCTGTTGAATCTGTTGCTCATAAACGGATTCAGTCGCCTGAGCCAGAACAGGAAAGAGGAATAACAGAAACAATAATGTTGGGGTGCGATAAAAGAATAACGTATTGAAGCGAAGTGAACTTTCCATATCTATTTGCCATTTGTTTATCATGAATCCATTGCATAACACGGCCGCCTTTAAACTCAGGGTTAAAGGCCATAAATGAGAACATTAAATCTGAATGCAGTGATGTTACGGGGTACTTACCTAAAGGTAATTATGGATCCTTATCTCAGTGTGCTGGGTGAAAGCTAATGTACACCTGATATGTTGCCGGATAAATATGTTGAAAAGCCGGTGTGTCGTTTTGAGATAATTCTGGATTGAGCGCTTTGTGACGTTTTTATTGAATTAGGTGTTTATTTTTAACTCATTGAAATTGCTGTGTATTATTTTTATTGTGACAGCTTTGTATATATTTTTAATGGGGTTTGCCTGCCTCAATTAAAGTACTTTCTGGTGCATGTTTGGGAAGTTTCATGACAAAAACTCTTAATGTTTAGAGAAGTGACTTTTCTGCGATTGTTTTTTATTTATAATTAATGGCAGCCATTGAATGATAGTCTACAGGAAGTCTTACTCATCAATGTCTGTATTGAGGGATGTCCAAAGCCAGAATACATTTATCGTTAATATAACAGCGCTATAAAACGAAGGCGGCCTTCTTTGCGAGGGATCGTGCTTGCTTTAATCTAAAAGGGATGGTTAGTGGCAACTTCAATTGTTTTAGTGACTCAGGATCGCTACCTTGTCAGAGGGATGCGGATATTTTTCCCGGATATTATCCTGCTCGACTCGATTGACAGAAACATATTTGATAACGGTGCAGATGAATATTCTGTATTGATTGATAGTCGTTCTCCGCTCCGTTTATATGATTACCTGATACGCCATCCGGCCAGAACGAAAAAAACAATCTGCTGCGTTATGCTCGATATGCGACACCGGGAGGAGAATCTGCTCAGTATGAAGTTATTTATGAACACGTCGCTGACCGCGCCGGATATGGCGTCGTTATTTAACCTGGTGCTCAATATGAAAGGCCGGCGCCTGACCACGAAGTGGCTGCTTAATTTACGTCTTAGCACGCACGAAGCGATCATGCTGCGGTTGCTGCGGGCAGGGATGCCGATGGAAGCCATCGCCGATGAGCTGAATACGTCGGTGAAAAGCCTCTATCGCAAACGAACAGCGCTCTCGGAACGCCTGGGGGCGGAGAACTTCAACGAGGCGTGTTTGTTTATCTTTAAAAACAAACTGCTGGACGCAGGTGGGAACGATCCCTGGGCTGGGGAGAAACCAAAAGCATAAAACTGACTTGCGGGCGGTATTCTGAGTTTTAAGAAAACTGGACGGTGACGACATCCTTGTTTTAGCTATGGATTTACTCTGGCTCAAAACGAGAGAAAGGACGTTGTAATGGACACGGTTGAAGAGTCTGGTTGGAAATTTTTCTGATGCTACATGATGAGCAAGAATTACTAGATTACCTCACTGAGAATTACAGTGACCGTAAATCTCCGGCAAAGAAAGAATGGACCTTCCAGGTGATTTTCTCATACCTGAGTTCGACGGTTTCCATAGGGTTTTCGTTAGGGTTATCGCCTGTAGTCATCGCAGGGGAAATCGACACTATCCTGACGTCTTCAGGCAACATGTTGAAATACTCTTCTTCAAGGCCAGAGTAATTTATTCGATACCACTTTATCTCAGCTGATGACAGGTTTTGACCTGTCGCAACAGCTTTGTATAGGTATGGGCTTGAACAATCGATTTCCTGACCGCTAATCCTCTCTGCGGATAAGGGGGGAGATAGCCCTGCCGCCAGTTCCGGGCAGTGGGTGACCAGATGGCCTTCTTTGCGCCAGTGTTGCAGCAGATCTGAGGAACAGGATTTATCGGTACCGTTGTAGCGGACAAGGTGCACTGACAGGCAGGCGCTAAGCGGGATTATTTCTTTGACGGGCATGGGAGATACCTTTGATAAGGTGCGTGGTAACGCGCTTATCTCGATACCGGCGGATATAAGGTGGCAGAAAATGAGCGGGTGGCGGTTGGATTTTGGGGGAGAGGAAACGCGTATTATAATGAAAAACGAATAGTATCTTCTGCTCTTTAACCCCGTTATGAACTGCCAGAGGCTAAGCCATGTGTTTTATCCTGAGCGGGTGATACCAGAAGGAGACTCCTGGAAGTGATTGAAAAATTTAAAAGGACGTTAGAAATGAATAAATATCTGTCTGGTCTGTGTGTTGTTTCTTTTTTTTATTTTTCTTCAATAGGTTACGCGCACTCTGCGGGGCTAAATAAAGTTCAGGTTAGTATCAAACCCAGCAGCGCTAATGGAGGATATATCCCGGTAATTTCTGATGCAGATGAAATCGAGCCTTCTGATTTCAGGGAGTCGGATCTACAGGAGATGCAGGATAGCCTGAGGAAGATGAAGTCCGACAACCGCAAAGTCGACGAGCTAACTCAGAAGGTTTTACAGCTTGAGAGAAAGAATTCTGAGCAGGAGAGTAAGATCGAGCGATTGCAAAGAAGCCTTGATGACATGAAGCGGAGCAACGACAACCTTTCAAATCAGGTCAGCAGTTTATCCGGCAAAATTAAGTGATAAAAAGAGCCACCGCCTGTATTAACTTACCGGGCTATTAGCGTAAGCGTGCCTGCATTAAAGCCACGCTTATCAGCGCCCAGAAATCGGCCGAAGCCATATAGCAAAAACCCGCCACGAGGGCGGGTTCTTTAAATAGTGGTGCCCGGACTCGGAATCGAACCAAGGACACGGGGATTTTCAAAACTCGTGTCAAGTTTATGGTTCGATGTGGCCGCTTTTATCAGCCAAGGAAGCTCCGTGATTCTGGATGGAGCAAGTCAACCAGCATGTTCATTGGTGAGTGTTAAGCATTTGCCTTTCTCATAATAACCCCACCAGTCAAGTTGCTGACCAATGATAACTACGATAGATGGTCTGTCGTAGGGTAACCCTTTTTTCCAGCTTGAAAGATCGATGCCAGAAGGCGTTGGATTTGGTTCAGGGTGTGTGTGCCATTCGCCTATATAGGTAAGGAAGCCGCCAGACGTTAACCAGTGTTGATCAACTTGATGTTGATGGTGCTGTTTTTTACGAGTAAAGCCAAAGCGAGTTGCAACATCAGCAGGGCCTGGTTCTGTGATTTGAGTGATGATTATATGAGGTGGGCGAACTTCTCCGATTAGAACCCCTCCTTGTTCGCACTGATTCTTATGCAATTGGCGATATTTATTTAAAGCTCTCAGAGCAGCGGTTTCAACAATAACCAATCCTCCGCTCTGATTTCTTAGGACCAGCTCGGAATTGAGATCAGGAGCAAACACTACAACCTCCATATTTGGCTAGCTTTCGTCGTTTATGATGTACAACTTTACCTGTTGAATGCTGAGCGTAGGTCCATGGTAGTTTTTCATTGAGAGTATTCAAAACAGCTTCCTGAATCAGTGCTGCTGTGATTGTACTCACACTTGCGTCATAAGGCGTAAAAACGCTGCCACAAGAGTTACGATAGGGTGAGGGGGGCTTGTTGGATTCGCCGAGTACCGTAAGCTGTTGAGTACAGCCATAACAGGCCTTCCCATCATCGATCATCACAACAGATGCCATACCATAGGCGTCGTTATACCCGTGAATGAGAAAAGGTGGACGTCGAGACGAGCTGCGCATTAAATGGCTAAGCATTTTACCTGTGGGAGCATGTCCTGTTGCATCAATTACAATATCATAGCCATGAATCTTTTCTTCTTTCATTTCCATGCGATATGGTAGTGCATGGATGTTCAGACGACCTAAGGCGTCTCGTTTAAGATATTCACTCAAAGCTTCAGATTTATTCCAGCCTATATAAGTTGCTGGTAGAGCATGCCTGCTAAGATTACCTGGGGATAAGAAATCTCCATCGCAGAGGGTTAGTTTGCCTATGCTTCCTCGTCCGGCACCAACTTTAGCCAGTAGTTGGGCGGCAAAGCCCCCAATTGTTCCACAGCCGATTATTAGGATTTTCTTATTCTCAAGATCTAGAGGGGAAACGCGGTTTCTTTGTTGTATTTCTTGTCTACTTATTGAACGAACACTCAGGCGCAGCATTGCACTTGTTGCGTGTTTTGCTCTTAACATCGGGAGGACTGTACGAAGCTTTTGCCCATTCTTTTTTCCACCATGCTTGGTTTTTCTTTGGGCGTGGTGTTGCAAGACAGTACGTGCACTTGACTGGAAGTTGATCTCAAAACCAATTATTCCCTCATTAGCGATATCCAGTAAAGCGATCTGCCTGTCTTTAGTTAAATTTTTGAGTATTCCTCTCGCGAGGGAATCATGGGCAGCAAGGTCAGCAGATTTAAGCCAATCAAAAACTTCGCTAAGTGATTCTGGAGGCCATCTGACAGGAGCTAAATCGTTATGAGCTACTCTGACAATTGTCACATTGCTGTCTTTTTCCAGAGTTAATTCTTGGTTTCGTAGCCTGTACCAATCGTCCCTTTGCTGGGAGTCAGTGAATATAACTATTTCCTTGCTAGCTTGTCCTCCACTTGAGGTTACCGCTTGCAGGGATCTGTAGGAGAAATCTTCACTTGAAAGTACACCTGCATTCCCATAGATATAGGCATCAGTAAGCCCATCCCAATAATTTACAAATTCCCCCTGAAATTCCATTTGTCGCAGATCTCCAGCAGAGACAGCATTATTTAGGGCTTGCTGTATAAGGTGATCTAGCATCTCAATTACTGCTGGGGGATACTGTGGATTCCAGTCAGCGGTGTCTTGATTTACAAGACATAATCTCTGAAAACTACTGATGTGTGGAAGGGCTATACTAATAAACTTTTCTGGCCTACTGAGAATATAAACTTCCGGAAGGTGACTAAAATCTTCATCTGGATCTATGACGGCAACAGTAAAGTTACCCTCCTTGGTCTGGTAGATTTTGGTGTAAACATCCCAGTCCCTGTGCAAGGTAACTGGCAGATCGGTAATGTAGCGGCTTTCAGAATATTGAAAGCCGCTTTGCAGGAAAAGATTATGGATAGTCACTATTAACCGCTCGTCATAGAATCTTTCATTTGGTTTTGCGGCTGAGGTTGTCGCGGCTGCTGGTAGGCTGGCATTGAAGCCCAAGGCTTGATTATCTCCTCATTAAAGACCCCATCCCCAAACAGTTCATTTAAGAGTTGCAGTGCCTGGCTTTTGGTCGGCGAGTCTTTGAGTGCTTTATGAAGCGTTGAATGCAACTCCTCAGCCCTAGAAATTATCTTTTGGCTCGCAACCGTGTCCGTATTTGCTTTAGGGAATAATAAGCGTCCATCATCCGATGTGTCTGGACTTTTAACACCTTCTGTTAACTGTGATGACAACCTTTCTGTTACTGCTAACAAAAGCTCACTATGATCTAGTGAGTTTGGCATTTCAATGTTGTCGAAAGTATCGACCACACACTTCATTAGAGCGATAGAAGATAAGTGTGGGTGTTCCCATTGGACGTCACGCCAGGCTTTCAGATAACGACAGATTTGTCGCATCGGTTCCTTGTGGCGTTTTACTGCGTTTCTAAACCAGGTGGCAACTGTTTCAGGGTCTGATTTGATCCATTTATCACTTCCTCGGACGGCGAGATAAACGCAATCCTCATCAAGTTTCACGCTAGCAGATTTTGACATATAGCTTGCATTGCCCACTATGGAGTCCATTGCTATTCTTTTTGCTGCGGCCTTTCTGATTTCAAACTGGTCCTTAGGGATCGCGTACATAGGGACATCTACGTGTACATTCCTATTTTCAATGATTATGCGCCCGCAGTTAGGCATTTTTGATGCTTTCCATCCGGGATTTTCCTCAGCAAGTGACGCTAAGGACGCATCGACAAGTAAAAGTAGCAGACGGTGCCCAACCAACGGTTGCTCTCTGAACATATCCATTGGCATATATGTGCCATCATCGATGTCCATCTGTTGTGGAGGCATGTGGTAGGGCTTATTTAATGTCTTATAGTTATAGCTACCCTGAACCCAGAACCAGGGCTCAGTGTCGAGAAAGGCTCTGCGTGCATCATCGCCCATATTAAGTATGAGTGTTGCAACCTTCTGGATGTCTTCTTCGTCAAGATATCGCAGAAAGGTTTTCTTAACAGCGCTTTCAACAAGCAGCATATTAGTTGAATTATAAAGTGTGCTGTTCATCGTATTGATTACGTCTTTCGCTTCAGCAAACACGTTCTTTATACGGTTTCTTATCTTTTTCTTCAGTTCTTCAAGAAAATCTATATCGGCTTTAGACGGTTCCAATCTTTTCATGAGTCCATCGTTGGAGCCGGTAAAATATAAGTGTGCTGACCACTTCATTCTGGTTTTTCCTTACGATCAAGTGGATGGATGAAAGCCGGAGCCTCCATGCTAAAGAATGTCTTAAAGAGGTTATCATCACCGGTTGCCGTTGTTGCGACGGATTTTCCCCAGGCTACAAGAGCTTTCAATGATTCAGTACTCGCGTTATCCAGTGATATGAGTTGTGCCTGCTGATCGGGTACTGTTTCATCAAGTGAGAAATATCGCTCGGGGGCACCTTCATGATTGAGTGTTTTGTTTGCCATGAAGCCATGCATTTTCTGAGAGGAAGACATTACAGTTTCTATGAGTGCTTTGCCTCCGCCCCATAGCCCAACGTAACCCGGTGATAATTTAGTGATATTGTTGGGATTGATACAGAAATCATTCGATAGGGTACCGATATTTAGAATTTTGATATCTTCTGGTGCTAAACCCAAAAATTCTTCATCGTCAAGGTAGTTGAGTGCTTCATGGTACGCAACAAAGGAAGGGTTGTTTGCCAGTAACCCTCCATCAGCAAAATAGGCACTTTGGTTTTCAATATAATGAGGCAGGAAATATGTAGGTGCAGCGGATGTAGCCATTGCAACATCAATTAGATTAAATTGATCATCCCTTGTGAATCGAGAGTTATGGCAAGTTTTGATGTATAAAGGACGACCTGTACTAAGGTTGATCGTAGGGATAAGTAGGCGTCGTTTCAGCATCCGAACCGTTTTGCCATCTCCTATAATCCCCGTTACTTCTTTTTTGAGATGAGCAGCATTGTAGAGGGGGCACCATAAGCGTTTAACAAACTGATGGATACCTCGTAGCCAGCCGGGAATCCAACTATATCGAGGGAAGATTGCTGGGGCAGCAGTATGAAATTTAATCTGTAAATCTCTGGCTTTCTGTCCGTCAGCTAAAGCAATTGCAATGATCCCGCCAATAGAGGCACCTGTGATCATGTCAAAGTAGCTACCTATGGCCAGATCAGGGTTGTTGGTACGCTCA
Source organism: Enterobacter cloacae complex sp. SHL020 (assembly GCF_049236945.1). NCBI lineage: Bacteria > Pseudomonadati > Pseudomonadota > Gammaproteobacteria > Enterobacterales > Enterobacteriaceae > Enterobacter > Enterobacter cloacae complex sp. SHL020. The sequence goes on along the minus strand of NZ_JBMKJF010000007.1, from coordinate 100,389 downwards.
GCCATAACTCTTTCAAGTTCAGCAAGTATAGTTATCGAGAACAAACCGCGAACACCGCCCCCATTCAGGGACAGTATTTTGAATTGTTTTTGAGAGTCGTCCATGGAACCTCCATCGTTTTCAAACGTAGAATATGGGGTAATCTGAACAACATTCAAGGTCTTAATGAAAGAAATTTGAAGATAAAATCATCATTTTGTATAAAAAAACAGCAATAAGGCTTTGGGTACTATCTGTGATAAATATCTTAGGATATTTGCCCCCAGTGAGAGGGCTCTCAACTGCTGGCAGGTGCTTAGTCAAGACGTGTCAGCTCGTAATAGCCAACAGTTTTACGGCTTGTGAAGTAGTTCCCATTAAGTTTACGTTTACCTTTTAGGCTTAGTTTAAGAATTGCCGTTCCTCTATATGGGGCTTCTTCGTCAAAATTTGCTTTATGTTTAGGAGTTGTTAAAAAGACATAATAGAGTACTGCACGCCCAGTTTCTTCATCCTTCTTAGGTTTAGCCACCAAAGTCTGTGAGTCTGAGCCTTCGGCTTCAACATCCATTCCAATTTTAAGAAAGGTTTGCTTAATCGTTGCATTTGCTCGTGATGTACCTTTTTTATCTCCCCATTCCCAATGGATAACCATATCCCAGGTTCCATTTAAATCAGGGAAGAGCAGATCGTTTAATATAGGTAAAGCTTTCCATAGCCAGCGCCAACCAAAGTAAATAAGTGACAACAAAAGGGCATTGAGAAGTAGTGAACCTCCTGTTGCAATTGATACAGCAGATGAAAAAGTCATATTTTCATCGTATACAGCCCATAAAATCAGGCAGCATATAACTGCATAGGCTACTGCAATCAAGGATATAACTTTTCCGATCGGGATTAAATTTATCATTGTAGCTCCTCATAATGAATTTCCTTTCCGTTCTCAAATATAGAAAGACGCCCTCCTTCGCTTACAATGCCTGTAAGTTGTATTTCCTCGATGAAAGAACCATATAGAGCTGCAACGAAACGCCCTCCCACAAATCTTGATCTATCAAACCATACGTTAGGTATTATTTGAGGAGAAAAGTATTGTGCTATATATTTTATTTTTCCTGAGTCATCTAAAATGTGAAAGCCATCATGATATGTATTGTTTTTATTTGATATCTCGGAAAGTAAATCTAAGGTAGAACCATTCTGTATAGGATTTGTATCCCGCAGATTTGTTATGGAAAGGTTTTTGGTATCATTACAAATAATTACTCCGATCCCAGAGAAATCACTATGGCTAGATGTTTTCCAAATATCATGGAGTAATTCATACAGTAACTCTTTTGTCATTATTTGTTGTATGCTTATTGTTAGGGTGAGTGATTAATGCACATTATCCGATACCTTTTTTTATAAGGGAAGGGGTGATTTTCAACTGCATGAATTTTCAGTAGTAGAAGTATGCGCATCTATTGATGTGCATTGATGGACAGGTTGTGTCCCTTTTGTGATTGTTTTGCAAGATATTGATTTTAATGTTTTTTATTTTACTTGTGTATTGCAATGTGTGGACATAACCCGTCCACACGACTGCACATAATCCCGTTCCTGCTTCAGCAACCCGGATGCTGGAATGGACCGACACGACAAACTTGGATACCGACTTGGATTGATACTGACGCGCCTCAATAATGGCGAGTCACTGACCGTGAGGGATCTTGCTGACGAATTTAACGTTTGCGAAAAAACAATACGGCGTGATCTGACCGAGCGCCTTGCCTATCTTAATCTGCTCCGACAGGGTAAACAGTATCGGCTGCCTAAAGGTATACTGGGACAACGCAGCAACACGGATTTGCGCCGTTTTACCCGCATTCTCGGTATCGAAGGGCTGTTCCCCCGCTGGGAAGATCGCCTGCTGAACGTGCTCCTGGGAGACACCGAAAACAATCCCTTCCTGATCAAGCAACGCCCTTATGAGAATTGCGGTGCTTTCATGTCCACCCTCAACGCGATCTCCGGGGCGATTCAGGCATCACAGAAAATAACTTTTACCTATAAAGACAAAACGTTTTCGGCCACTGAACCTTATCGTGTCGTGAATGACAGAGGGCTCTGGTATCTCGCCGCCCGGCACGAAGGAACGTTGAAGAGTTTTGCCGTTTCCACGATGGCCCATGTGCAGGTCAGCAATATGCGATTCAGTCCTGATCCCTTAGTCAGTCAGCAGGTGGAACTTGCGGAAAGCATCTGGTATGGCGATGAACTCACCGAAGTGCTGATCGCTGTATCTGCCCGCGCGGCATCCTATTTCTCTCGCCGCAACATTTATCCCGGTCAGGAAATTATCCATACAACACCAGCCGGTGATTTGCTCATTATTTCCCGTGTGGCGCACCCCCGGCAGATTATTCCTCTTATCAAATACTGGTTGCCTGAGGTGGAAGTCATTAAGCCAGCTTCCATCCGCAATCAGATTATTGACGACATGCGCAGTGCGCTCACCCGATATGATGAAATGAATAGAGAAACATCAGATGAATAACGAAACGACTTTATACGACGATAATGACGCGGAAAATGCTTTTGAGGCGCTTGCAGTGGACTTACTGAGCGGGTTGCTGGGGGCGCATGATAATGCGCAAAATGCCGGACTGAAAGACTGGCTGGACAGCCCTTTCCCCGTTCAGCCAGAGGTTTTACTCAAACATGCCGCATTTATCTGTGAGCGATTTCAGGCCGGGGACGACAGCCACCTGCTGATGCACGGCATTGATGAACAACTGGCGGCGATGACGCTTTCCCGTAAGGAACGCTTCAGCCCGATGAATAAAGGGGTGGTTGGATATTCTGCTCCTCGTGACCTGGATAAAGTGAATGCGTTACTGAAGGTCATTATCACCTGGTATGAGTGCGAAATCGTCCGGTTGAAGGTGAAGTATGGCGAAATCACGCCGCCGGGCAAAAAATAAACCGCACCAGTGAGTCATTGAGAAGGGAGAGCACAACGCTCTCCCTTCTGTTATTGATTGGCTGTCACAGTTTGACGATGCCACTTTTTAGCGCCAGCCGGACACACTTGTTAGCTTCCTGCATAATGACATCGTGCGGATACATATTCATTGCACGATACCCGTCTGATTTCGCCATTTTTCCTTCCATGCCTGCATTATCCAGAATGGCTTTCCACGCATCACGTATTTTCTTCGAGTCCTTTTCGCCCACGCCGCCGGAAAGCGTGCCAAACAGCTCCTTGTTGTTGTCGCCAATATTTTTGTATTCCTTTGCATCCGGGTCCAGCAGCATGGCCATTTGCGTTGACTGACGGGTGGCCTCATAGCAACGGCCCGCTGTTTCCAGTGGGATTAGAGCGGCGGATGCTGAAGCAGATGCTGCCAGAATGCATGTGGTGAGAATGATGTTTTTCATTAATTTAACCTGTGAAAAATGAAGAGGTTTGAATTCAGTTATTGATAGCGTCAGGCCGATGACTATTCATCGCCTTTGCGGTTGGCGGAGGAACTGTAATAGCTGACGCATTTATCGGAGAAAGCTGCCTTCTGATAAGCCCGGGGAAGCTCATTTTCCAGAGCATCAGAGTTTTCATTAATTGATTCCTGGTCAACGCCGTGGCGGGCCAGTTCGTTGTGCAGCCAGCTTTTGGTGAAAGCGATGTCACTTCCACTGGACTTCATAAGCCCTTCATTGCCGTCCAGAGCCAGATAACAGCTCACCCGGTTTTCAACCTGAACCAGTCCGGCATGAGCGCTGACAAGCGGGATGAACGAAATAAACAGTGCAGTACAAATCTTGTTCATGATGTTTTTTCCTTAAATAACAAGCCATGCGGGATATCGCCGAATAAGCATATCGGGTGGGCTGGACAGGTTATGACCACAGGGGAAAGAATTTTCAGCGATGGATGAAAGCACGTCGAAGTTGTGCTGAGAGACGCCAGCAACCGGGGGAAGCGGGCTCCATGATGCAGCCCATGCGGGCAAGGTCACGGCGGGCTGTGCGGGATGAAATCCCGAAGTGTTGTGTGAGCACACGGACTGACAACGTCTTCCCCTGACAGAGCAAAATGACGCAGTGGCAGAGGCGTTCAGCAAGTTTTTCAGCGCGGGCCATCAGTCCTCCCATACGCGCCAGGTATTCCCGCGTTGCAGTCGTTTAAGCTGGCGATGCAGGACTACGGCATTATCCGGTCTTCCGGTCAGGCACTCTGCTGTGAAACGGTGGCAGTTCTCCTTCAGCAGGTGATACTGACGTCTGGAGCCCAGCGCCCGTAATGCCCGACCGGCTGCGGCGATATTTCCAACCGGCAACCGTCCCTGACAGTCGGTATAGACCGACATGGCAGGGTTCAGGCCATTCAGCCTGGCCATAAATCCTTTGCGGTTGCTGCACAGCACCTCGCCATCACCGGACAAATGCACAATCCGGTTATTGCCGGTGTAGATACCGCTGTGGGTGGCATAGCCGCCTGCCAGTTCGCACCAGACGATACCGCCTCTTGCCGGTTCGTCCACCGTGTCACGAATAACATTGTCGGCAAAGCTTTCCGCAAGACTGAACAGAGGCCGGTATATCACCAGCCGGGAAATAAGCGTGAACAGCATAAAGCCTCCTTATTAGTCCGGGGAAACGGTGACGGTGAAGACATCCATCGCGCAGTACGCCACAAAATTTTCCTGCCAGAGCGTCCAGAACTCGCTCAGCTCATGGTTGAGCGGCAGCTCTCCGATAAGGTAGTGCCAGGCATAGCGCTGCGACCAGCAGATATCAAATTCCTTTGCCAGTTCGGGCCAGACCCGGCCCTGCCAGCTGAAGTCGGTGAGGTAATCCAGTTGCCATATTTCAGGCTGTTCGCTGCGGATAAGGCGAATTTCTACCGGATGCCAGCCACCGTTTTCAGCGCTGTACTCCGGGTCACGAAAGTTCAGCACGACATTCTGACAAGTGTCAGGCAGTGCCGCGAGGTGTGTGGTTATCAGCGCGATAAATTCGTTACTCAGGGGAAGGTCAAGAGTGGGCTGGTGCAACGTGGGTGAATTAGGGATCACAGATAATCTCCTTTATAGCGATATAAATTAGGTTGCCTTCGGCAGTGCAAAGGTCATGAAGGAAGGGGGAGAGCAAGGGGGATAAAGGGGGTCAGGCAGAAGGGGGGATTGTCAGCAGTTTTTCCAAGCGCTTTTCCCAGTCCGGGTAACAGCGATGACTGAACGCCCCGCCTGAACCCTCTTCGGTGAGACAGATATCAGCACAACGAAGAATGGCGGCGAGGAAACCCGCATTATTGCGGCTGGCGCTGGTAAACAACGGGCGCAGAGCCGTAGAGGTGAAATCGCCGTTTTCATGGGCTTTCAGAACACCAGATATAGCGCTCAGGGCAATCCATTCCCGGGAAAACAGACCGCCACTGTCGTTGGCGGTAATGCGCACCCCCCGTTCCCCGTCCTGATTTTCAGTCATCTCCCAGTGCAGCAGGCCAGTGGAATGCGGATTAATTTTCTCGGCCTCACCAGTAAGAACGCAGAGGTCGTTTTGGGTTTCAGTTGTGGAAACTGGTACAGGTTTGGTCTTTTTCATTGGTTAATATCCTGAAGGTGCAGCCATAGCGATAAGTTCAGCAGCCCTGGTAAAGGTCGCAGACGACGGGAACAGCAGATAAAAGCCCTGCCCTGAGTCGCTGAGAATGGTCAGGGCAAGAAACAGCGAAGCATCCAGACGAATGACGTATTCGACATTGCAGGCCAGATGGTGCAGGTAAGTGGTCAGTTGTTCAGAAAGGTGCTTCTCCTCGCGGGGAAGCAGATACAGCAGTTGGGTTTGAGTTTCCTCCCACAGCGCCGTTGCCGCAGTGAGGCTGCTGTCAGCGCATTCAGTGAGTTCGTTTACCAGTTGCAATTGCTGAACCGGTGACACGGGCAGGCAGAAAGCGTCTGCCGGAGACTGTATAATGTGCATTGCGGTGTCCTTATTAATAATGGGCACCAGAATAATATGTGTCTGATTTGAATATTTATTACAGGGAAAATACGTATGAGTCTGGATAAGGAACTGAATTATTTTCTGGCAAAACTGAGAAAGCATCAGGATATACGTTATCTTCAGGGTGTCACGCCTGCGACCTTGTTCCGTTTTTTAAATGGCAGCGTCCATCTTAGTCACATCGCGGAACCGGCCAAAAATTCCGTGCTGAACGTTCTGCAGGACCCGGACCAGGCTGATTTTATCTCTTCCTTTTTTTCCGATTTACGTTACCGGGGGAAGGGGCTAAAAACACAGGCCTTCAGGGATAGCCTGATGTGGAGTTATATCCGGCTGTATCACCCGCAGCACCTTAAGGTAAATATTTATCATGATGCTTATGTTTTTAATCAGATAAATGCACTGGAGACATTCTTTGATACTTATTGTTTAGGCACCAGTGGCGTTTATTTTCCGGCAATGGATAATCTTTATGCAAATGGCAGCCTGTCTTTTTTCCCCACTATCAGGGGCCTTTCACATTCTCCCTTTGACCGTCGCACGTGTAATGATGCCCTGAAGACCATCCGAAAGACGGGGATGGACTCTCTGTATGTGCTGGATAAGGATTTAATGAAGGTACTGAGTTTTTCCGCCCAGGACGGGATACAGCAGGTTATGCAGCTCTGCCAGCCGGCGGATCCGGCATCGGCGACAGCGATTATTGAATATGCGCTGCAGCTGTACCGGGAATGCAGAAAGGATGCTGATGATTTTGCAAATAACTTTTCTGTCAGTGATTACAATGAAAAAAGAAAGGTGCTGGAAAAGAAAATCGCCTTTGATACCGTTTTCCTCTATGTGCTGTTGACCGACTTTTGTGATGCAGGCGGGTTTGGGGCCTTTGACAAAAAGGCGCTGAACACGATTAAGCCTGTCCGGCCAACACTTTCCTATATAAAAAACCGTTTCGGTTTATCCAGCGATAACGTTCTTTCCCTGCAAAAATACATTGTCGTGAAGGCGGTGCTTTATGCTGTGCTGAAAAGAATGCAGGCAGACAGCAGTACGCAATATACCCGGCTACGTTTTCTCCGGGAGATTGATAAACATTATGCCTGGCTGGATGCAAATACTTCTCGCCGGAATGAGGATATAAACAAGCTGATAGACAGTGACACCCATGAGCATTGTATCAAAGCGCTGTGGAATGTCAGAACGTCTGTTGAACTCTTCACTGTGGGGTAGCCACATACCCCGCACCGGGGCCGTTGGTCCGCGTGCCCGGTGCTGTGCACCTGTTACATTCGACATCACATCTGGTAAATAAAAGCAAGCGCCTTCAAAATTAAATGTCTGTTTTTATTGGTTTTTTTATGTGGGCTGGACATGAAATCCCGGTATTTAATCCGGGCTGACTGGCTTCCCATAAGAGAACGGCTCCGATAAAGTTAGCCCCGTGCTGTAGACGGAAGCACACACCTTAACGGCGTTACACTAACGGAGGATAATTAATATGAAGACATTATGCCTTACCCTGAATACTGCTGACTGTGATGAAGCTTGCTGACTTGTTCTTGAGGTATCTGGAATACTCCAGAATACACAAGAAATCTTTTGCCTCAGACCAGTCAAAAGTTAACAACTACTTTTTGCCGAAACTGGGGCATATTGACCTGGATATGATAAGCAGGCGTGATATTGCTGATTATATCCAGGGGCTTAATGGCCTGAAGCTCTCAACGCGAAATCGCCACATTTCGCTACTCAAGGCCATTTTTACCTGGAGCGTGGAGTTTAATTATATTTCATCGTCTCCGGTAGCCGGATTTAAAACATTCCGGGAACCGGCATCATTACGGCGGGCTATGGAGCCGTCGCAATTTTCTGCCTTTATGCTGGTGCTGGATGATGACATTAAGCAGGAGCCCCGGGACACGCTTTTAATTCTGGCTTTTCTTGCGCTGACCGGCATGAGGCTGGGCGAGGCGCGCTCTGCTGATATAAAGAATATTAACATGAGCAAGAAAACACTGTTCCTCAATGATACAAAATCAGGGGATTCGAGGCTAGTGCCCTTATGCCAGAAAGCAATGGATATTGTTCTGCTGCAGATGAGCAGATATGGCAATGCGGGGCTGCTTTTTCGCTCGGGAGCCGGTGGCAGAGTCAGCGAGCCCCGACGGCTTATGACGGCAATATGTGAAAGGGCGGGGATTGAGCGCTTTACTATCCACGAGCTTCGCTATACCGCCGGAAGTGCAATGCTGGCTGCGACCCGGGACGTTTATGCCGTTAAACGGTTTCTCGGACATAAATGCATTAGTACGACCACTTTATATGCGCAGTACTTTGGCATTCAGCAGCACGACGATGTCGAACGCGCAATGGCGCTGATGCTGAACCGCTGAGAGTAGTCATTAAACCTTAAATCTGTATTACGGAATTCATTCCCTTTAACCGGGAAGGGGATTCTACAACCTGAATTTAACCTGAATAAGGATTTATCATGTCTAACATTAATAAAAAAAATGAACGTCGTTTACCGGAAGGTTTTGCTGAAGAGAATGGTAGATTGTATTTTTGCCATGAAGATGACGATAAAAAGAAACTTGTGTCCAGTCATTCACTTGAACCTGTGGCAAAGGCCTGTAATCGTGCCGGTAACGGGAACTGGCATATTATTTTAAAGTGCGCCAACCATAGTGGTGCAGAAGTTGAAATGATTATCTGCATGAAAAAGGTGAAGAAGAGCACCGATTCTGTTATCAGCCAGCTTGCAGGTAAAGGTATTTTCGTTGATGACAGTAAGTTATTCCTGGTGTTCCTGCAACGGTCATGTGAAATGGACCTTCCAGTCTATCGTGTGGCGATCCGCCCGGGCTTCCAGCCTGAAGAGCTGGTGTTTCAGTTTGGTCCTTATCCCATTTTTGTGGCCGGGCGGGAGGGGATCCAGGGTGTGATTCCGGGCGAAGGGATGATGGTAAATAACACCATTGCAGTCGCGGGCTCGCTTGAACAATGGCAGGAACAGGTTGCCAGGAAAGTCTGCGGCATGGCACCAAAACTTGCCATTCTGGTGGGGCTGAGTTCATTCCTTCTGCCTTTGCTGGGCGAAAGTGGCGCTATTTTTCATCTGTGTGGCGACAGTTCGACCGGCAAAACCGCGGCATTACAGGTAGGCGCAAGCGTGAATGGTCAGGCTGCTGAGCCCGGCAGCGGAAGTCCAACCCAAATCCAGCGCTGGAACGCGACCTCAAATGGACTGGAATTGCTGATGGTCATGAATAATGGCACCACATTAGCCCTCGATGAGCTGGGTTCTTTCACGGGTAAATTTTTTGCTGAAACGCTGTATGACATTGTATCCGGTGCAACGAAATCGAGAATGGACCCGGAGACTCTGGGGATGGCGCGACAATCTACGTGGGTGCAAAACGTACTGTCTACGGGCGAGCTGACGATTGTAGACAGAATTCGCCTTGAAAAGTCTCAGGTGATGGATGGAATGTTACATCGTGCCCTGTCGATCCCCGTCATGGCGGAGGACTCCCGCAGCGAGAATGAAAGCATTGATGCAGCCAGACAGCGTATCAGCGATATCAAGACTAGTCTGCTGACCTGCCATGGTAGTGCCGGTTATGAGTTCGTGCAGTGCCTGACGCATCTGGCAGACGAAAGTGAGAACTATTTCGACTGGAAAACGACATCGGATATTATGAAGTCATCGCTGAACGAATTTCATGATGAAATGAACCGGCGGCTGCACGCGGGGCTCACTACTCTCAGCTCTGTTGAAAGCCGGGCGCTGCGTCGTTTTGCCATTCTGTATATGACCGGAGCCTTCGCCGCGGACTGGGGTATCCTGCCATGGCAATGCTCAGATATTGCTGATGTGACATTCGAAGCGTTCGGACGCTGGTTGCAGCACTATCGCAGCGATGCAGGCCGCAAGGAGAATATCCTGATTGCTGTTCAGAACTTTATCGCTGTGAACCGTTCAAAACTGATTGACGCAAAAATGCCCTCTTTTGCGTCTCAGAAAACCGATATTGCCGGGTATATACTGGATGACGGAAGCTATTTGCTCCTCCCCGATACGCTCGATAAACTGGGCAATAAGTGGGGGTTGTCTGCGAAAAATTTGGCCCGCCTGGTCGATGAGGCTGGCTATCTTACTCGCCCGGAAGGCGATCGGCTCACTGCACGCAGGACCATCCGCAAAGTCAATGTGACGGGCTACTGTTTCTCCGCTGATTTTGCAAAAGCCAGACTCTGAGTTCTTACTCATTGATATCAAAGGCCGCCCGCGCAGGCGGCCTTTATCATGTCACTTATTAATCAGATGACCCGGCAAATGTCCTGGCATTGCACGTGATTCGCCCTGTCGACTTCCTTCCATAAAAATACGCCGGAAACGACTAGTTTTAGATTGTAAATACATTTAACGCTCTTAAATCAACGAGGGCACCAATCCGCTTTAAATAATCGTCACCAACCAGCTGGGGATGGTAAACCATGTTTTCATTAAATGCAGAGTAGTGTTGAAACGCACAGCGGCCAATTGCCGATGGAACATTATTCACAATGCCATATGTGGTACCAAATGTAAGGTCTATTATTTCCATGTTCGGCGTCGTCAGCCACGCATGCAAATTTATCGTTCCGATACCTGACGTCGGATCGCCCAGATTATTTTTTAGTGTTTCTTCACATGTATAAAAGACCGGACTTTTATCATAATCCACATAGCCTAAAGTATAATAGAGCGGAGTTTGTAAGGCTTCCTCTAAAGCATCCTGTGCGAAATACATGTATCCAAAGCACTGCTGTGAGACCTCTTTTGGCGTGTGGTTTGAAGCGATTTCCTGAATGACGTTGAGTGCGGCTTCGCCCTTATCACCCGTCAGAAAAGGTGTTTTGCTCAACCTGACCCTGGGGACTTCAAGTCCCCATTTTTTTGAGCGTTTTACAGCAGATGTGAACTCAGTCTCATAGTTCACGTTCTTACTCAGCCTGCCCATTAATCTTCTGAACATCACACCCTCCTTGAACTGGTTAAACCGACTGTTCTTTAGCAATCCGCGTTTCCATGCTAACAGTGGTATTGTGCTTAAAAAGTTGTTACCAGTATAATGGTAAGAAATTCTCAATAATATTATAAATAATATAAATTTCTATTATAACCCGATTTATTATTGGGTAGGCTGGCTGAGATAACATGAGTCTGGCAATCCCTGACGACACGCATAATCATTAGTGAGACTAATGGGGTGGAGCACTGTTCTTCCCTCTGAATTTGCCAAAGCCAGCTTCAGCATTCTTGCCGGTCGATGCTGCAGGTCGCCCGCAAAAGCGACCTGTATTCTGCCTGCGGTCAGTCTGGTTGCCCGGAAAGGGCCAACGCATTGCCGATATGCTGCTCAATCAACTGTCCGGTCGCTTTCAGTCGCTGTGGATGCAGATGGGCATAACGCTGTGATGACTGGATACTGCGATGCCCGAGCTGAGCCTGAACGTCATATAAGGTGCCTCCCCGTGAAACGATTAATGCGGCAACCGAATGACGGCAGGTGTGAATGCAGACCTCCTCATCGTAGATACCTGCCCGCCGGATAATGCGCCTGAAGGCCTTGGTCACATTGCAGACCGGTTTACCCGGAATTTTGCCACCAAACATCCAGATATTGCCGCCGAAGCGGGGTAGTTCATCAATCAGCTTTACCGCCCAGTTGTTGAGGTGAACCAGTCGCCCTGAGCCGTTCTTGGTTTCCGGTAGCCACAGCGTTCCCTGTTGCTTATTGTAATGTACCCATTTTGCCAGCCTCAGCTCGTCACGCCGCAATCCGGTCAGCAGTAGTAAACGAATATAAATCCCGACTACACGGCTGTTGTCCTCGCTGGCAGCCTCGAATATGCGCCGGATTTCCGTTTCCGAGAAATAACGCTGGCGGGCGTTATTTTCACGCAGAAGTGGGATGTTTGCCGCCGGGTTCACCGTCACCATCTCATGACGCAGTGACCATCTGAGGAGGGCTTTCAGCAGAGCAATCACCCGGTTATTGGTGGCGGGCTGACAGGTTTCGCAGAGCGATGACTGAAGATGAGTAACGTGACGGGGCGTAATTTCATTAAGCAGTAGATTTCCCATCACTGGGGCTATATGGTCGCGAAAGCGCTGCTCATCCTTATTCCAGCTCTTTTTATGCAGCCTCGCCCACGGGAAATAATACTGACTGAAGGCTTCCTGAAGGGTAGGAATGGCCCGGCATTTGTCCCGCTCGTAACGCGGGTCAGTGCCGGTGGCTATCTGGCGTTTCATCTCAGTGGCAATCTTTCGGGCGGTCGTGACATCAATCTCCGGCCAGTGACCAATACTGATGGCGCGTTTGCGGCCCTGCCAGAGATAGCGTAAGAGAAATTTCTTTTTGCCTTCTCCTTTGCCAACCAGACATTTGAGCCCGCTGATTTCGGTATCGCTGTATTCCGCTTCACGGGAGAGGGCATCAGGTTCATTAGGGGGCAGGCCATCAATGAGGCGGTGAGTAAACTTAAAACGGCGTGGTGTGGACATGCAGAAGTCTCCTTATGCAGGGGTGATTAATACGTTAGTGAGGTCAGAAAGTGAGGCAGGGAGGGAAGAGTCCCGTGCCTCAGCGTGTTATGTGAGCCGTGGAAGAAAAGGCTGCATGGATATGTTGTGGCAATGACGATCCTCAGTTAGTGGGGGAGGTGAGATGAAATTCTCCGGTCTTTCTCTGGTCTTCTCCGCAATTTTCCCGGTGAAATTCCCGAAAACGGGAGGTGAAAAAGCGTTGCACCATAACGGTTTAACTGGTCATTTCCCCGTTTCCCCGTGAAAATGACATTGGGTTAGCATTGAATGAAAGAGATTGGTATTCGATTAACTGAAAGATACTGATAGCAATTGATTCATATGAATAATATATAAGTGAACGTGTATGTGAAATCAGTTGTTAAATAGTATGCTGCTATGATATGTCGCAAAAAACCTAACTAATTGAGGTGAATATTAATGATTGATGTGACTGCAAAAAAATATTAATCTCGCTAAGTTTCCACGTTTACAGGAGTCCAAAATACAAATAGGTTTCGATGAGTTATAGAATTTATGAAGATATATTGTGAAAGGATTTCATGTCAGAATTATTTTTTTGATGTTTTAGTTATGGTTCTTGTTTAAAATGAGTTTGTTAAGTTTAATCAATGCACGTAACCATAAAAATATAAAAATTCACTCAGGAGTAATCATTTATCTACGCACTGTAAAAAATAAGCGGGAAAACGGGAGATTTGAATCAAAGCGTTGGTATGCAAGGGATGTGTCGATCTCTCTAGCGGGAAAACTGCGGAGGAATTGCGGGGAAGTGGCGGGGAAAAACTTCACTGTTGATGCTGATCAGTCTTTTTGGTTGGCTCTTGCTCGCATTATGTATAGTGTTAGTCTGACTAAACTCGGTGAGTGTGACAAAGACAGTAATTTTTGCAGTTTTAGGTGAAGTCTAATGGGTTGAGTGATTTCGGCTATGCTCCCGACAGATTAACATGCTACATCGTTAACTACGTCAGCGCTTGGCTAACGAAGCTAAATGTTCGCTGTGAGCGAGAAGCGGAAGTTGGCACTTTTGTGGGGTCAGTCCAAAGTTCCCACAAAAGTGATTACAGAAAAAGTTGCTATTCAGTGTTTCAATTGCCCTAAATACTCTCAAGTATTAAAGCTAAGCCAGCGTTCTAACAATCCTGATTTGTTCAAAGAAACTGAGTGATCATTTATTTTTTTACCTTCCAACGTACTTTTAGCAAAGTATGTACAATTAGCTTTGAAATGCACTGTAAGAGCATCAGGCTTGATAGCCATCAATCCAGCGTCAAAAAGACGATGCAAACAAGCAAGCATAAGCACCCCATTCGAAGTGTTATTATTCCCCGTTCCTACTGGCTCAATATGAGCGGCTTCTAACGCTTCTCCGCTATTCGTAATGGCGCAACGATAACCAAAGTTAGCGGCTACACGTTCTTTAAAATCGTTCTGATTGGTACGGGTACGAACAATGCGATCAGCAAACAAAGCTTGCTCGATAGAATCATCTAGGGTAACAGCGTAGGAGGAATCATTAGCAACAGATGCTATAGGTGCTTCTACAAGCGTTTCTACGGCCTCTGTAATGGTGCTAGTGTATTCAGAGGTAATAATCGTTTCTAGAGGACGTACAGGCGTTTCTACAGGGGCTTTATAAGGCTTACAGACACTAAGAAAATCATGTATCTGTAATGCTGTCATATTCTCTTTAATTGCATCACGTTTAAACGCTTCAACCATTGCAGCACTGTAACCTTTCTCTACAAACAACCTGATCCACTTATCACTAAATGCTTCTGGTGTTTTGGCAACAGGAATAGAAACAACGGGCTCTCCTGGCTCGTTAGCTGGCAATACAGGCAACTCAATGACAATATCAACAGAGTCAATAGGTGCTTCATTTTTTACAACTAGCTTAGGTGTACTTACGCTAGCATGATGAACATCTTTAGTATGATCTACAAATCCACCAAATGATTTAAAGTCAATTTTGCATTCAATACATGAAATAGGACGTCTTAATAATGCCGTGTCGATCCGTCTTTGTTCTACTTTAGATAAATTGATCTCATCTTGCTTAACTTTTGCTATGTGCCAGGGATCAGATTTAATCTTTCCCTCATTAAGTAAAGTATTAGATTTAACAATTCTTTTTGTTCTGACTGAAGGAGGTTTTTTATCGTTATTGAGTTTATCTAGGGTTGCACTTAAAATAATTGCTTTAGCTTTCTTAGTGGCTTGTTTTTTAGATAAACCAGATACAATAAAGTCTTGTATTAGCTTTGAATAAAGTTGAGGGTTATTTTTACGCTTTTGGTTATCTAACTTGCGTTTTTGGTTGTATATTTCCATTTTTTCAGGAGTTAAAGCACCTCCCGCACTACGGATAGTACCTGATGTAGCGAACGGCCTCTTGCCGTTCATATTCTTTTTTACTTGCTCTTTTCTAACTCTAACTTTAGCTGTAGGAGCTTCTACACCGAAATCATGAAGGCTATCATCTTGAGTGCTGATCAGAACCTTTCTAACATCATCGGGAATAGGTTTACCTTCACGGCTTGCTCTACCCCATGCCTTGATAGCTTCTAAGCGTGTCATTTTCATGTGAACACCTGAAAAATATGTAGATATGCGCGAGTATATAAACCATTCTTATCAATCGTCTAGCCCTGCTGTAAGTATCCCTATAAAACGAACCATTATTTTTAGAGGGCTTCTGGCACTCCAAGTTCCGCTTTTGGCACGGAACGGACCTTCATTGACGCTATGCCAGACCTAAATTGCTGCTCAGCAGGGATTTTAACGCCGCCATTAACTTCACTTACTGGAGGCTTAACAGTGGCTGGGAAAAGTTGGTTGACGGAGGGCTGATAACCGATTTTATTGAGAACCGTGAACAAGTCCGGGAATCCTTTCCGGGATTGTGAGGGGTTGAGTAAGCCTAGCTGCGCGGTATGTTGGCGCTGGCCTGTATTTGAATAAGATTATTGTAGCATCCAAGATTGGTACTCCAGTGAAAATGGCAGAACTTGTCATCTGCCTTGAAATTAATTTTCATCTCCAGCTATTGCCACATTTATTTGCGCTTGCGCAGTGATTTACGGATCGGGGTAGGTGCCGAAGATTTAGATTTCAGACGCTCCCATTTTTCGCGCAGTGATGGACTAAGGCGAGGGAAATGCACTATATGAGAGGACGATAGCCGTCCTTGTATCTTCATAATTGGCATTGCACAGGAATCGCTTGCTACCTCCATCTCAACCAGAGCTAAATCTCGCTGAACTGTATTTTCGAACGTCCAGACAAAGCCATCAGGGTGGCAAAGGATTTCATCAGAAAAACCTTTGTTGGCAGCAAATCCGTTGCTCCAGAGTTCCATGTTGATACGCCGAATAGTGTTTGCAGCGTATTTCTGACGGTTAGACCCATCAAGTTCATTGATGCAAACTAACAACGAGGGTGTACGTGAATTCAATCTGGGTTCCCTCCATTAATGCATGACAAAAGATATTCACTGCTAAGTTTGCGAAATTTCGACGCTGATTCATGGCGGATCAGACTGTAGCTGGTATGGCTGATCTGAAACATGCACCAACCGCGTACAATTAATTCTGATGAAAGCATCATCAAAAAACTCTGGTCAACAAAGTCGCGTTGAGCGAGCACTCCAATACCTTTCAGTGACATTTGAAAGCGAGTGATGGCTTTTTGTTCGTTTAGGTTTTCCATTGCATCATGGATCAGCTCTGCAACCTCTGAAGGCGGTTTGGTCATACTGTATTCCTCTGTAAAGTGATACAACTATCCTAGTCATCTCTCGATAAATAATCAATTTAAATGTGAGTGATAAGGGTATCCGGTATCCTTATTGCTGTATTTATCGATTTTGACGCGTTCTGTTGGATAAGATAGAAAAAGCGGTTTAGTAGCAAAATGCGAATGCGCGAGCAGCCATTTGCGGGTGTACCGCTGCTTGAAAAACTAGCAGGCTTCCCGATGATCGCTACTCCGGCAATAGATACAAGGTGGGGCTATTTTTCCATTCTTAAATAGCGGTTTCGTGACCTTTCCACTCACTTGTTAGTAGCCGGAAAACTATTTCCATCAAGCCATGACTTGCTTCCTATTGATTTGCACAGTGGTGATTGCAACATCTACTTCTGGCTGTGAGTCCAAACAGAATTGTTAATAGCATTACTAGTACTGAATTTAGCTGGAAGTGAGCAAATTATTTGCGAACAGCGCTCTAGTAAAATGAAGTCATACCAGGCGCAGTTACGCAAATGATCTGGAGCGAAGCAATTAGGTTTTCCTTCTCCAGACCGGACAAAGACCGGATTTTGCCTTGCTGTGATGAATCCACCAGACAGGCATAGAAGTTGGAGTTGTGTTTATTGCCCGTTTGAAACCCAAAAGAAGACGGCACTGTGACCGCAAGGGCAGGGAGTAGCTAAAAGGAAATGCTCAGGCTGGATGGAAGAGGCCGAGTGATGGTAACTGTGGCTAAGATGACCAGAAATCTACCGGAACCCCAGAAAGCAAAAACCCAGCCATAGGCTGGGTTCTTTAAAGAGTGGTGCCCGGACTCGGAATCGAACCAAGGACACGGGGATTTTCAATCCCCTGCTCTACCGACTGAGCTATCCGGGCAACGGGGCGCATTAAACCCGATCTGCCCCGTGGCGTCAACGAAAAATGTTGTTTTCGTTACAGACTGCGCAATCTCTCACCATTTCGCCGCATCCTTAAGCGAAAAAGTGCGTCCAGAGCGCGGAGAGCGGTATGGCGAGCAGCAAGGCGGGCAGCATGTTCACCACGGCAAACATCTTGATCCCACAGATGCGCAGCCCGGTAGCCAGCAGCAGCAGGCCGCCGACGGCGGTAAAGTCTGCCATCATCGCCGGCGTGGTTAGCGGGAGAATCAACGTGGCGCAGGTCGCGAGCGCGAGCTGGATAAGCAGCATCGGGACGCAAATCGCCGCCACGGCAACGCCAAGAGTAGTGGCGAAAATGGTGGCGGTGAAGAAATCAAGAAACGCTTTCGCAATCAATATGCTTGGGTCGCCGGTCATCCCTTCCTGCATTGAACCGAAAATCCCGGTGCCGCTGGCGCAAAACAGAATGATGATGGCGACATAGTTTTGAATAAACGACTCGTGCGTGCCGTGTTTCGCCTTGCCGCCCGGTCGGGTAATCAGGTTTTTGGCTCTGCTCACCGCGCTGTTAATGCCTTTTTCCAGATAGCAGAACTCGCCAATCAGCGCGCCGAGCAGGGTGGCCAGCACCATCACCGGCAGGTTGGCGCATTTGATGACTAAAAGAATACCGATCCCTAACGATGCCAGGCCGAATATTGAGGGCATGGAGGTGCGAATACGCTCCGGCAACCGCTGGCTCAGCACGGCGCCGAGTATGCCGCCCAGCAATACGGCGCCTGCGTTAATAAATGGCCCGATAACCAAAGTTAACTCCTGTTATTTAATCATTGATAGTGCATTATTATGGCACGGCAGGGCTGCGCGAGCCTTAGCTTTGGTTGGTTTAGTGCATACTGATTCCTTCTTGCACCTCAAAATAAAAGGTGACATTATTGCGCGAATTTTCTCCTTCCTGTCTCACCGCCCGGTGAGGGTAACTGCGCCTATGAAAACCATGAAAATTGCCGTCAGCCGCGAGCTGCTCTCCACTGTGTCTACGCACCGCGAAAAGGTGACGCTGGACAGCACTGATTTTACCGATGTGGCGGCCGTCGTCATCACAACAGCTGAAAGTCGCAGCGGCATTCTTGCACTGCTGAAACGCACGGGCTTTCATTTACCAGTGTTTATTTTCTCGCAGGAGCCAACGGACGTACCCGACGGCGCCACCGCGGTCATCTCAGGTAAAGCTCAGGAGTTTCTGGAACTGGAGAGCGCTGCCAGCCGTTACGAAGAGAATCTGCTGCCGCCTTTTTTCGACACCCTGAGCCAGTATGTGGAGATGGGCAACAGCACTTTCGCCTGTCCCGGACACCAGCACGGCGCCTTTTTCAAAAAACACCCGGCAGGGCGACAGTTCTATGATTTCTTCGGTGAGAACGTGTTTCGCGCCGATATGTGCAATGCCGACGTGAAGCTGGGCGATCTGCTGATCCATGAAGGGTCCGCCAAGCACGCGCAAAAGTTCGCGGCAAAAGTGTTCAATGCGGACAAAACCTACTTCGTGCTGAACGGTACGTCAGCGGCCAACAAGGTGGTGACCAACGCGCTGCTGACCCGCGGCGACCTGGTGCTGTTCGACCGCAATAACCATAAGTCTAACCACCACGGGGCGCTGATCCAGGCGGGCGCCACGCCGGTTTATCTTGAGGCCGCGCGTAACCCGTTTGGCTTTATTGGCGGAATTGACGACCACTGCTTTGACGATGCCTATCTGCGGGATCTTATCCGCGAGGCGGCGCGGGAAAAGGCCGACGAGGCGCGTCCGTTCCGCCTGGCGATCATTCAGCTTGGCACCTACGACGGGACGATCTACAACGCCCGCCAGGTGATCGACAAGATCGGTCATCTCTGCGACTACATCCTCTTTGACTCCGCATGGGTGGGCTACGAGCAGTTTATTCCAATGATGGCGGAAACGTCCCCGCTTTTGCTGGAGCTGAACGAGAACGATCCGGGGATTTTCGTGACCCAGTCGGTGCACAAACAGCAGGCCGGGTTCTCGCAAACGTCGCAGATCCATAAAAAGGATAACCACATTCGCGGTCAGGCGCGCTTCTGTCCGCACAAGCGGCTGAACAACGCGTTTATGCTGCATGCCTCCACCAGCCCGTTTTATCCGCTGTTCGCAGCGCTGGATGTGAATGCCAAGATCCACGAAGGTGAAAGCGGACGCAGGCTGTGGGCGGAGTGCGTCGAGCTGGGGATTGAAGCGCGCAAGGCGATCATTGCGAATTGCCATATGATCAAACCGTTTATCCCGCCGGTGGTGGCGGGGCGGCCGTGGCAGGATCATCCGACGCACGCCATCGCCCGCGAGCTGCGCTTCTTCAGCTTTGAACCGGGGGCCAAATGGCACGGCTTTGAGGGCTATGCCCGCGAGCAGTACTTTGTCGACCCGTGCAAGCTCCTGCTGACCACGCCGGGCATTGATGCCGAAACCGGGGAGTACACCGATTTCGGGATCCCGGCGACGATTCTGGCGCACTACCTGCGCGAAAACGGCATCGTACCGGAGAAATGCGACCTCAATTCGATCCTGTTCCTGCTGACGCCTGCCGAAAGCAGCGAGAAGCTGGCGCAGCTGGTGGCGATGCTGGGCCAGTTCGAACAGCATATTGAAGACGACACGCCGCTGGCGGACGTGCTGCCGACGATCTTCCAGAAATACCCGGTGCGCTACCGGGATTACACACTTCGCCAGCTGTGCCAGGAGATGCACGATCTCTACGTCAGCTTTGACGTGAAGGATCTGCAGAAGGCGATGTTCCGCAAGGAGAGCCTGCCGGAGGTGGTGATGAACCCGCAGGATGCAAACCGGGCCTATATTCGCGGTGACGTGGAGCTGGTTCGCATTCGGGATGCCGCAGGGCGCATTGCTGCCGAAGGGGCGCTGCCCTATCCGCCGGGCGTGCTGTGCGTGGTGCCGGGTGAGGTCTGGGGCGGGGCGGTACAGCGTTACTTCCTCGCGCTGGAGGAGGGCGTCAACCTGCTGCCGGGCTTCTCGCCGGAGCTGCAGGGAGTTTACAGCGAGAAGGATGCTGACGGGATTAAGCGGCTGTATGGGTATGTATTGAGATAGTGCGGGCTGTTGCCCTCACCCTAACCCTCTCCCACAGGGAGAGGGAACCTTTCATCAAACCGCACTACGCTTGTACATCCTCCTCGGATGCCCAATCTTGCCGTACAGCATCTCCACCGTCAGAAAACCCGCCTCGACGCAGTGTTCCAGATAGCGCCGGGTGGTGGTTTTGCTTAATCCCGTCTCGCTCACAACCTCATCCACGGTAAAGCAGTGCGTTGCCTTGTCGTTGAACAGCGTCTGCACCCGCGCCAGCGTATTTTCCTCAATGCCTTTACTGCCGTTGTCCAGGCGGAAGTTTTTCGCCTGGAGCTGATACAGAGAATCCACGTTTTGCTGGTCGACAATCTTCCAGACGCGCTGCTGTTCGGCAAACTGCACAAACCGCTCCAGCGACTGGCTAAGCCGCTTCCAGGAGACGGGTTTAAGGATGTAGTCGAACGCGCCGTTGCGAATCGCCTGGCTGCAGGTGTCCATATCGCTGGCGGCAGTAATAAAAATCACCGAGCAGTTGGCGCGGGCCAGCATCGGGTTATTGATAAGCGAGATCCCTTTGCCGTCCGGCAGGTAGTTATCCAGCAGCATCAGCTGCGGCTGTTTGTTTGCAAGCTCTGCCTGGGCCGCAGCCAGCGACGAGGCAATGCCCACCAGCCTCAGACGCGGGTGTTTGCCTATCAGCTCCGCGTGCAGTTGCGCCAGTTCGTTCTCGTCTTCAACAATCAGTACGTCGATAAGTTCATGTTGCATAGTCGGTATCTTCCAGTTGCCGGGCGGTTCCCGTGGCCGGGATAAACAAGGAGAAAATGGCGCCGCGCGGGGTATTATCGGCAACTTCTATCGCGCCGCCAGCCTGTGTGACATAGCTTTCGATCAGATACAGACCAATCCCATGATCGCCGCGTGTTTTGGTGGTGATGCCGCGTTCAAAGATCCGCTCACGGATCTCGGGCTTGATGCCAACGCCCTGGTCGGCGACTTCAATAATCAGCTCCTGATCGCTAAGTTTAATCAGCACTTCTACCGGCGCATGGGGAAGCGGCGACCGCTGTGTCGCTTCGATGGCGTTATCCAGCAGGTTGCCAATAATTGAAATCAGCTCTTGCTCCCCAAGGCGCAGGAACGGTCTGTCCAGCCGGCAGGCCGGGTCGAAACACAGTTCGACGCCTTTCTCCCGCGCGCGGGCAGCTTTCCCCAGCAGCAGGCCGCACAGGGTCGGGGAGCTGAAGCGCGAAGAGATAAAGTCCAGCAGCTCCTGGGCGTGTTCAGACTGCGCCTGAATGTAGCCAATGGCTTCCTCATAGCGGCCCATGTGCAGCAGGCCGGAGAGGGTGGTCATCCTGTTTAACTGCTCGTGGCGCATGATGCGCAGGTTATCGACATAGCGTTTTACCTGGCTGAGCTGGGCGCTCAGCGAGTCGATCTCGTTGCGATCGCGGAAGGTGATCACCCAGCCCTGTAGCGAACCCTCAAGCATGATGTGCACCCGGCTGGCAATCACCGTGAGATCGTTAAAACGGCAAATCTCGTCATGGGTATCTTTCGCCAGCATCGTCTGCGTGTCGAAGAACGGGACCGGATCGATCACCTGGCTTATCAGTTGTCCGCGCAGTTCACGGGCGGGCTGGCTCAGGCCCAGCAGCTTGCGCGCCGCCTGGTTGATCACTTCAATCCGCCGCCGATCGTCAATGGCAATCACCCCTTCATAAATAGACTCCATCATCGCCTTCTGCTGGCGTACCAGCAGGCCGATCTCGCGCGGCTCAAGGGAGAAGATCTGCTTCTTGATGCTGCGGGTAAAGAACCAGGAGAAGATAAAGAGAGCGATAAGCAGCAGCACGGCGGCAATCAGGATATTGACCACTTTACTGACGGTAATGGTGTCCAGGTAGCTGGTGAGATAGCCAACCGAAACAATGCCGACCACCTGTCCGGCAGCGTTGAAGATGGGGGCTTTACTGCGCAGCGAAATGCCCAGCCCGCCTTTGCGGATGGTGGTAATGCTTTTACCCTGCAATACGGCTTCATTGTCTCCGCCAACCAGGGTTGTGCCCACTCTGTCGGCAAAGACGGAGTGAAAAAGATGCTGCCCCTTATTATCGCCAATCACAATAAAGCTGGCGTCACTGTGCGCAGAAATTTTCTGCATAAAATCATGGATGGCGTTGATATTCTTTTGTTCAACTTCATGACGCAATGTCGGAATAAGCGCAATCTCTTCAGCCTGTATTTTGGCTCGCGTACTCATTTCCTGATAAAGCTGTTTCCCGACGTCGGCATAATAATATCCACCCAGTAACGAGAAAAGCACTGAGAAAAAGGCAACCAGCGAAATAAACAGCTTAATCTGGAAGGAGAGTTTCATAACTATCACGCGAGGTAGCAGCAAAGATCGCCAATATATCATCTTTTTTTGCGCTGACGCCCGCTTTGCCGAAAACTTGTGATCCCTTGCACAGCGGGCGCTGTAAAAGCGTTATCCTGAAGGCTAACGTGCTTCGGGCTGCACGAACAAATGTTATTTGTTTGTTCAATTCGGAAAAGAAACCATAAAAACCACGGCAATAAATAAGGTATAAATCACATTAAATAAAAGAAACCATTAAAACCATAGCTGCCATTAAAACTTCGCTTTTAATATGCCATTCCTCACATAAAGTAAGCCTTTGTGACTCTAAGCTGAACGCACAAAATAACCAAGGGGCTTATTATGAGCACAACTGACGATTCTTTCTCTGTTACCCACGACCCGATTGAAATTCAGCGACCTTCGCTCAAAGAGCGCTGGTGGCATATTATGGATACCTGGAAAATTGGGATTATTCCTCTGCCGCTGTTTGTTCTGGCGGGCGCGCTGATCGCCATTGATTGCCTGGGCGGAAAACTGCCAAGCGATATCGTGGTCATGGTGGCAACGCTGGCCTTCTTCGGCTTTGCCTGCGGCGAGTTCGGCAAACGCCTGCCGATTGTCGGCAAGCTCGGCGCGGCGGCGATTTGCGCCACCTTTATCCCTTCCGCGCTGGTCTATTATGGCCTGCTGCCGGACGTGGTGGTCGAGTCCACCACCAAGTTCTACAAATCCACCAACATTCTTTACCTCTACATCTGCTGCATTATCGTCGGCAGCATCATGAGCATGAACCGCACGGTGCTGATTCAGGGCTTCCTGCGCATCTTCTTCCCGATGCTGTGCGGCGAAATCGTCGGCATGCTGGTGGGGATGGGCGTCGGCCTGGCGCTGGGTCTTGAGCCGTTCCAGATCTTCTTCTTTATCATTCTGCCGATTATGGCGGGCGGCGTCGGGGAAGGGGCGATCCCGCTTTCCATCGGCTATGCCACCCTGCTGCACATGGACCAGGGCGTAGCGCTCGGCCGCGTGCTGCCAATGGTGATGCTCGGCGGTCTGACGGCAATCATCATCTCCGGCTGCCTGAACCAGCTCGGTAAACGCTTCCCGCACCTGACCGGTGAAGGCCAGCTGATGCCTAACCGCGCGAATGCCGATGCTACGGTCTCTCAGCCTGCGTTTTCCGGCAAAGCGGACGTCACCACTATCGCCTCTGGCGCGCTGCTGGCGGTGCTGCTCTACATGCTGGGCATGCTCGGCCACAAGCTGATTGGCCTGCCTGCACCAGTTGGCATGCTGTTTATGGCGGTCCTGGTTAAGCTCTGCAACGGCGCCTCTCCGCGCCTGCTTGAAGGCTCTCAGGTGGTGTACAAATTCTTCCAGACCTCAGTGACCTACCCCATTCTCTTTGCGGTCGGCGTGGCCATCACCCCGTGGCATGAGCTGGTGGCGGCGTTCACCGTCAGCAACCTGCTGGTGATTGTCAGCACCGTTTCCGCACTGGTGGCAACCGGCTTCTTCGTCGGCAAAAAGATTGGTATGCACCCGATTGATGTCGCCATCGTCTCCTGCTGCCAGAGTGGCCAGGGCGGTACCGGCGACGTGGCGATCCTGACCGCAGGCAACCGCATGAGCCTGATGCCGTTCGCCCAGATTGCTACCCGTATCGGCGGAGCGATTAACGTCTCCGTCTCACTGCTGATTCTGGGCAACTTCCTCGTTTAAGTTTTCAGGAAAGAACAATGAAACTCGCAAGCTTTTTATACCAGGGAAAACGCAGCTACGGCATCGTCCAGGCCGACGGCGTGATTGATTTAGGCCGCCGTCTCGGCGACCGCTACAGCGACCTCAAGGCGCTGCTGCAGGGCAACGGGCTGGCGCAGGCCACCCGCTACCTGAACGATGCCGTGGACGTGCCGATGAGCGCCATCACCTTCTTACCGGTGATCGAGCAGCCGGAAAAAATCCTCTGCGTGGGCATGAACTACGCCGACAAGCGCAAGGAGTTTGACCAGCACAACCCGGCCCCAACGCTGTTTGTCCGCTTCCCGGATTCACAGACCGGCCACAACGAGCCGGTGCTGAAGCCGCGCCACTCCAGCGAATTCGACTACGAAGGCGAGCTGGCGGTGATCATCGGCAAAGGCGGGGAGAACATCAGCCGCGATGACGCCCTGCGCCACGTGGCGGGCTACAGCTGCTACATGGACGGCTCCGCCCGCGACTGGCAGCACACCTGGTTTACCGCCGGTAAAAACTGGCGCAAAACCGGTGCGTTTGGGCCGTGGATGGCCACGGCAGATGAGATCCCCGATCCGCACCAGCTGGCAATCCGCACCTGGCTGAACGGCCGCATGGTGCAGGAAGACAACACCAGCAGCATGATCCACAAGGTTGCGGAGCTGATCGAGTACATCAGCACCTTCACCCGCCTCAGCCCGGGCGATGTGATCATCACCGGCTCCCCTGGCGGCGTGGGTAAAAAGCGCAATCCGCCGCTGTTTATGAAAGAGGGGGATCGCATTGAGGTGGAGATCGAGCATATCGGTCATCTCAGCAACGTGATCGTGGAAGCGCCAGCCGTCGGGCTTGCGGCAGCACACTGAGTAAGGCGGCATGAACAGTCAACCCATCGATTTTCGCCACACCGTCGTGGCGAAACACCCGGAACGCTTAAGCCAGATTCGCTACCTGCTGGCAGACAGCGGCCTTGGCCTGGACAACGACATCACGCTGTTTGTCGAAGCCTGGTCCGGCTCGCAGCTGGTGGGTTGCGCAGGGCTTGCTGCCAACGTCATCAAATGCGTGGCGGTCAATGAGCAGCTTCGCGGCGAGAACCTCAGCGCGCGGCTGCTGGCAGAGGTGGAAAATGCGGCGCTGGAGTGCGGCCATTTTCACCTCTTCCTCTGCACCCGTCCGTGCAACCGGGAGCGCTTTGCCCGCAGCGGATTCTGGCCGATTGCCCAGAGCGGGAACAACGCCGTGCTGATGGAGAACACCCCGCAGGGGATCGAACGCTACTGCCGTTCCCTGCGCGCGAAGCGCAAGTGCGGAGAGAACATTGGCGCGATAGTGATGAACGCCAATCCGTTCACCCTCGGCCACCGCCATCTGGTTGAGCAGGCGGCGCAGCGGTGCGATGCCCTGCACCTGTTCGTGGTGCGTGAAGACGCCTCGTTCTTCCCGTTCAGCGCGCGCCTCGAGATGGTGCGCGCGGGCGTGGCGCATCTGCCGAACGTGGTAGTGCATGAAGGCTCGCAGTACATCATCTCCCGCGCCACCTTCCCGGCCTACTTCCTGAAGGAGACCGGCAAAGTGCAGCAGGCGTGGAGCGAAATCGACGTGCTGATCTTCCGGGACTTTATCGCCCCGGCGCTCGGCATCACGCACCGCTTCATCGGCTCGGAGCCGTTCTGCGATATCACCCGCCAGTACAACCAGACGCTGCACGACCTGCTGGCCTCGCATATCGAGGTGGTGGAAATGCCGCGCATCAAGGCCACCGGCAACGCTATTTCAGCGTCCGAAGTGCGCCGCTTACTGAAGACACAGCAGTTTTCCCGGATCCGGGAGATTGTCCCGGACTCCACCTTCGCGCATCTCGAAACGCATTACCGTGCGAGTGCGGAAGTCGCTTAACTACCAGGAATTTATCATGAAAATTGTAAGGGAGGCGCTGGCCGGAACGCAGGAGTCCAGCGACCTGATGGTGAAAATCGCTCCCGCTCACGGCGAGCTGGAGATAGTCATCCACAGTGAAGTGATTAAGCAGTTTGGCGAACAAATTCGCCAGGTGGTCAACGACACGTTGCGCGCCATGAACGTGCACCAGGGATTAATCATTATTGAAGACAAAGGGGCGCTGGACTGTGTGATCCGCGCCCGCCTGCAAAGCGCGCTGATGCGTGCCGCCGATGAACAGGCCATCAACTGGGGGGCGCTGAAATGAGCAAACTCCGCCGCAGTATGCTGTTCCTGCCGGGCGCTAACGCCGCCATGCTTTCCACCGCATTTATCTACCGTCCCGACTCCATCATGTTTGATCTTGAGGACGCCGTTGCCCTGCGCGAGAAGGATACCGCGCGCATGCTGGTGTTCCATGCCCTGCAGCATCCGATGTATCAGGATATCGAAACCGTGGTGCGCATTAACCCGCTCAGCACGCCGTTTGGCCTGCTGGATCTGGAGGCCGCCGTGCGGGCCGGCGTGGACGTGATCCGCCTGCCGAAAACCGACACGCCGGACGATATCTACGAGCTGGAAGGCCACCTCGAGCGTATCGAGCAGGCGTGCGGCCGCGAGGTCGGCTCCACCCGCGTGATGGCGGCGATTGAATCGGCCATTGGCGTCATCAACGCCGTGGCGATTGCCCGCAGCTCTGTGCGCCTCATCGGGATTGCGCTTGCCGCCTTTGACTACGTGATGGACATGCAAACCGAGCGCGGCGATGGCACCGAGCTGTTCTACGCCCGCTGCGCCGTGCTGCACGCCGCCCGCGCGGCGGGCATTGACGCCTTCGACGTGGTGTGGTCAGACGTTAACGACGAGGCCGGGTTCCTGCGCGAGGTCGATCTGATCCGCAAGATGGGCTTTAACGGCAAATCGCTGATTAACCCGCGCCAGATTGACCTGTTGCACAACGCCTACGCCCCGACTCAGGAAGAGGTGGATCACGCCAAAAGGGTGATTGAGGCTGCAGAAGAGGGCGAGCGTAACGGCCTGGGCGTGGTGTCGCTTAACGGCAAAATGGTGGATGCACCGATTATTAACCATGCGCAGGTGGTGCTGGAGCGCGCGGCGGCCTCCGGCGTGCGTCGGTAAGGATGAGATGATGAATCAGACAGAACTTCTTCACGTGAATTTTCCCCATCTGCGGGACCTAAAACCCTTCGATACCGCCCACAGCACTACGCCGTGGCTGGCGGACAGCGACGCGAAGCACAGCCGCAAGCTCTGCGCCTCTGTTGAAGAGGCGGTTAAGCGCTGCGGCCTGCAGGACGGGATGACCATCTCCTTCCACCATGCGTTTCGCGAAGGCGACCGGGTGATCAACACCGTTGTGGCGCTGCTGGCGCGCATGGGCTTCAAAAACCTGACGCTGGCCTCCAGCTCGCTGATGACCTGCAACGACGCGCTGATCGAGCATATTGAAAGCGGCGTCATCACCCGGATTTACACCTCGGGCATGCGCGGCAGGCTGGCGGATGCCATCTCCCACGGCCTGATGGACGAGCCGGTGCAAATTCACTCCCACGGCGGGCGCGTAAAGCTGCTTCAGGACGGCGAGCTGAATATCGACGTGGCGTTTCTCGGCGTGCCGTGCAGCGATGAGTTTGGCAATGCCAACGGGACGCACGGTAAATCGTGCTGCGGCTCCCTCGGCTACGCCATGGTGGACGCGCACTTTGCCCGTAAGGTGGTGTTGCTGACTGAAGAACTGGTGCCGTTCCCCAATATGCCCGCCAGCCTGGTGCAGGACCAGGTGGACTACATCGTGCAGGTTGAAAGCGTGGGCGACCCGGCGAAAATCAGCGTCGGCGCGGCGCGCGTCACCAGCAACCCGCGCGAGCTGATGATCGCCCGCTATGCGGCGGACGTCATTGAACACTCTGGCTACTTCAAACCGGGCTTCTCGATGCAGACCGGTTCCGGCGCGGCGGCGACCGCCTGTACGCGCTTTATGGAAGAGAAGATGGAGCGCAGCGGCGTGAAGGCGCGCTTTGCGCTCGGCGGCATCACCGGGAGCCTGGTGGATCTGCACGAAAAGGGGCTCATCGAAAAGCTGCTCGATACCCAGTGCTTTGACGGCCAGGCGGCGGCTTCGCTGGCACGTAACCCGAACCACGTGGAGATCTCCACCAACGTTTACGCCAACCCTGGCAGCAAGGCGGCAAGCTGCGACCAGCTCGACGTGGTGATCCTCAGCGCGCTGGAAATCGACGTCGATTTCAACGTCAACGTTATCACCGGCTCCGACGGGGTGATGCGCGGGGCGTCAGGCGGACACTGCGACGTGGCCGCCGCGGCGAACCTGACCATCGTCGTCGCGCCGCTGCTGCGTAGCCGCATTCCAACGGTCGTGAAGCGGGTTACCACGCGCCTCACGCCGGGCGAAAGCATCGACGTGCTGGTTACCGACCACGGCATTGCGGTCAACCCGGCGCGGCCGGAGATCCGCGAGCGCCTGCTGGAGGCCGGGCTCAAAGTTGTGGATATCAGCGCGCTTTACGAGCGGGCGATTTCCCTGACCGGCGTACCGAAACCGATTGAATTTACCGACAAAATCGTCGGGGTGATCCGCTACCGCGACGGCAGCGTGATCGACACCGTGCGACAGGTAAAGGAGTAGTTATGACAATAGCGACACCCGTGCGGGCGGGTGTCAGCCTGGACGAACTGCTGGCGGCGAAAGATCGCCGCGCGGCGCGACAGGCTGACATGCTTGAGCACTATCAACAACCGGTGATTTCCCTCACGCTGGTCACGCCGGGGGAAATCAAAGACAGCCTGCGCTATCGCAATACCATGGGCGTGGCGCTGCAGATGTGCGACCAGCTGCTGTGGGAAAACCGCTGGCCGGTGCTGGACCGCCAGGTGCTGTGGCTCCCGACCGGGCCAGAAGCCCTGTGGTGCGTGGCCCATCCCGCGGTGGAAATCAAAGCGCACTGCGCGGAGCTGGAGCAGACGCACCCGCTCGGCAGGCTGTGGGATCTGGACGTGATCTGTCCTCAGCACGGCCACGTCGGGCGTCAGTCGCTGGGGGCGAATCTCAGACGCTGCCTGATCTGCGACGAACCCGCTCATGCCTGTTCCCGTTCGCGCAATCACCCCCTTGAACAGGTGGTTTCCCGCGTGGAGAAGACGATCGATGACTGGTTTGCTCGCGACTAAACCGCGCCCGGTTGATATGCCTGCGCTTGCCGAAGCGGCGCTGTGGCAGGAGCTGGAGCTGACGCCCAAGCCGGGGCTGGTGGACAAGCTCAATAACGGTTCCCATCGCGATATGAACCACGCGCTGTTCGTCCGCAGCATTGCGGCGATCACGCCGTGGTTTTCGCGTTTTGCCGAGCTGGGCAGCGCGCATGCGGATAAACCCGCTGACGCGCAGTTACGGATTATCCGCCCGATGGGGATGGCCTGCGAGCAGGCGATGTACGCCGCGACGAACGGAGTGAACACCCACAAGGGCGGGATTTTTGCCCTGGGTTTACTGTGCTTCACCGCCGGGCGTGTGAAAAATATCTCCGCAGACAGCCTCTGCTGTGAGGTGAGTAACATCTGCAGCGGGCTGGTGTCGCGTGAGCTGGCCGCCCGCGGCGGACAGGCGACGGCGGGCGAGCGGCAGTTTCATCTGTACGGCTTAACCGGCGCGCGCGGCGAGGCGGAAAGCGGCTTTGCGACGGCGCGTAAGGCGCTGGCGCAGTGGAACGGACAGTCGCTTCACGGCCTGCTGTTACGCCTGATGGCGGTTAATCAGGACAGCAATCTGGTTTCACGCGGCGGCATGGAAGGACTGCGCTACGTTCAGGGCTATGCGCGGGAATTACTGGCTAACGGCTGGGATCGCGAGGCGCTGCTTAAGATGGATAAAGCATTGATTGAGCGTAATCTGAGCCCGGGCGGCAGCGCGGATTTGCTGTCGGTGGGGTGGGTGCTGTCGAAATTACCCCTCTCCTGAAAGGAGAGGGGATCGTCATTAATGTGCGACTGGCTGTGCACCATTCGGCACGCGTACGTGCTTGTACTTGAACAGCGCGATGAACGCGAAGAACAGCACCAGCGAGTACGCCGCGAAGATCAGCCACACAGGCTGCCAGTTGGTAATGCCGTTGGTGGTGTACATCTCAACCACTTTACCGCTTACCACGCCGCCCAGAATACAGCCGAAGCCGTTGGTCATCATCAGGAACATACCCTGCGCGCTGGCGCGAATTTCAGGCTTCACCTCTTTTTCCACAAACACCGAACCGGAGATGTTGAAGAAGTCGAAGGCGCAGCCGTAAACAATCATCGACAGCACCAGCAGCACGGTGCCGAACGGGCTTGGGTCGCCGTAGGCGAACAGGCCGAAGCGCAACATCCATGCCGCGATACTGATCAGCATGACGTTTTTGATGCCGTAGCGGCTCAGGAAGAACGGGATGGTCAGGATGAAGAGCGTCTCAGAGATCTGAGAGATGGACATCATCACCGACGCATGTTCAACGATAAAGCTGCCGGAGAACAGCGGGTTGTTATCGAAGCTGTGCAGGAAGGTATTGCCGAACATGTTGGTGATCTGCAGCTCTGCGCCCAGCAGCATGGAGAAGATAAAGAAGATCGCCATGCGTTTGTTTTTAAACAGCGCGAACGCGTCCAGGCCGAGCATGGTGCTCCAGCTCTGGTTTTTCTGCTGGTTAGAAACCGGAATGGCTGGCAGCGTCAGGGTGAAGATCGCCAGCACCACGGAGAGCGCCGCACCGATATAGAGCTGCATATGGCTCAGTTCGAAGCCTGCGAAGCTCACGCCCCACATCGCCATGATAAAGCCGATGGTGCCCCAGATACGGATTGGCGGGAAATCGGTCACGATATCCATATCCGCAGACTTCAGGCGATAGTAGGAGATGGTGTTGATCAGGCCAAGCGTTGGCATATAGGCCAGCGAGTTAAGCAGGATCACCATGAACATCGCCCCCGGCGTGGTCACCTGGGCTGCCATAAACAGCGTCCCCGCGCCCACCAGATGGCAAAGCATGTACAGCCATTTCGCACTCAACCATTTATCCGCCACGATGCCCAGCAGCGTTGGCATGAAGACAGCCGCAATACCGAGCGAGCTGTATACGGCACCGATTGACGCACCATCGAACTTGAGCGTCACAAACATATAGGAGCCGAGTGTAGTCAGCCAGCTACCCCACAGGCAGAACTGCAGAAACGACAAAATTTTAAGCTGCAGCTTAAGGTTCATGTTACTTTCCTCACAAGTGAGCGGGAGATATGTTGTTCTGGGAACATTCAGGGTTGTTATTTGATGCAATTCTATCAGTTGGCAACAATATGTTTTGTTACCTCCCGCAAAAAAATGCAATCCACATTAATTTGCAGTTTGGATTGTGATGCAAATAACATTTTCGTATGGGTGTTCACGTTCCCTCTCCCTTTTGGGGAGAGGGTTAGGGTGAGGGGGAGTTTTCTAGCGGCGACGATAGTTCTTCTGCGCCGTATTCACCTTATACAGATAGCGGCGGGATTCCGCAGACGGGTGGCGGGTGGTGAGGGTCGAGTAGACATCCCCCGGCGCCATGCTGTTGATGATGTTTGCGGCCTGCACTTTGTCATTCGAGAAGACGCGCAGCACGCTGCCCGCACCGCCGTTATAGGCGGTGATCACCGCATAGCGGCGCGAAGTAGGGTTATCAATTCCGCCCAGGTACACATTGTTCAGCATCGCCAGATAGGCCGTGCCGGTATCAATGTTGCTCTGCGGATCGAACAGATAGCTGCGGCTCGGCGTGCCGGATTTCCCCTGCGCGCGGAAGACGTCTTTCCCGGCGCTGTGCTGCACAACCTGCATCAGCCCCAGGGCGTCGGAACGGCTTACCGCGTACGGGTTGAACGAGGATTCGGTCTGCATAATCGCCAGGATCAGCGACTCATCCACGCCGTATTTGCGTGAGGCCTGACGCACCATCCCAATGTACTTATGCGCACGCTTGTCGAGGTGGTTCGGGACAAGGTTGATGGTGACGCTATAGATAATCTTCAGACCGTTAGAGCGGCTTTTCAGGCGAGTCTGCAGCAGGTAGTCGGCAAATTTCGTGGCGCGACCTTCCCAGCGGATCGGCTGACCGGTCTGATCGACGACCTGGCCGTACAGGAACGGCTCTTTCGAGATAGTGATATCGTCGGCATCGGAGTAGAGATCGATAGATCCCGGATCGTCACCCATCAGCAGGGTTTTGACGATCGCCTGACGCAGTCGTGCCGCAGGGTCGGTGCCTGCGATGGTCTCAATCGTGATCGTCCCCTCATCAAAGTTGATGTGGCTACGGGTCTGATAGGCGTCGGTGTACTTAACGTAGTCCTTTGGTCCGGCAATAAGAACTTCGTTAAATCCCCATATATTCTCGATGTTGTGGGCAAACTGCCCCATCAAAATGTCAAAACCGTTGGTGTCCTTGATCCAGGCTTCGTTGTAATCTTCGCCTTTTTTTGACGAACACGAGACAAGCAACGGCGCAACAAGGGCTAGCGCTAAAAGTTTTTTCATCATTCCGGGAGTGCGTGTTGTGTTTGCTTTAACGGCGGGGTTTCCCCCGCACGCTGTTATTTTTCCGGTGGCGTATAGCCTTCGATGTGCACGTCTTTACCTTCGAACAGGAAGCTCACCATCTCCTGCTCCAGCAGCTTGCGGTGTTCCGGGTTCATCATGCTGAGTTTTTTCTCGTTGATCAGCATGGTCTGCTTTTTCTGCCACTGTCCCCAGGCTTCTTTGGAGATTTCATTGTAGATGCGTTTACCCAGCTCGCCCGGATAAAGCTGGAAATCCTGGCCTTCAGCGTCACGCTGCAGGAAAGTACAAAAAATCGTTCTGGCCATACTCATTCCTCTTTTTCTTGTCGATGCTAAACCATTGCACCGGCACGTAATTGCTGTAACAGGCGCTCCACGGGAGCCGCCAGTCCGACTGATGGCGGTTGCGCTAAGTTATACCAGAGAGCGGTGCCTTCATCCATGCACGAGGCAAATGACGACACGGGAAGCCACATGGGTACAATATCCAGGTGGAAATGGCTGAACGTATGGCGAAACGCGGTCAGCTGCGTCAGGTTATCGGCAGCAATCCCGCGCTGTTTAAGCCATTCACGCAGCAAATCTTCATCTTCAAACTGTGGGAAGCAGTATAGACCACCCCACAGACCGCTCGGCGGACGCTGGGCGAGGAAGACCTGGTCGCCGTGCTGCATCAGCAGCATATAGCCGGTGCGCTCCGGTAGCGTCTGTTTGGGTTTCTTACCCGGATATTGCGCCCATGAATGGTTGGCATACGCCACGCAGAGATTATTCACCGGGCAGAGTTCGCATTTTGGTTTTGAGCGCGTGCAGACCAACGCGCCGAGATCCATCATCGCCTGGTTGAAACGCTCGACGCCGTTAGCCGGGGTGACCGCTTCACTTATTTCCCAAAGACGTTTTTCTACGTCTTTCTTACCCGGCCAGCCGTCGATGGCATAGCAGCGTGCCAGCACGCGCTTCACGTTGCCGTCGAGGATCGGGAAATGCTTGCCTAATGAAAGGGAAAGGATCGCGCCTGCGGTGGAGCGCCCGACGCCGGGGAGATCGGCCACCTCGTCAAAGGTTTCCGGGAATTTACCGTTATGGCGCGCCGCGACCTGCTGCGCGGCCTTGTGAAGATTACGCGCGCGGGCGTAATAGCCCAGGCCTGTCCACAGGTGCAGCACTTCGTCTAATGGCGCGTTTGCCAGATCGGTGACCGTCGGGAAGCGCGCCATAAAACGCTCGAAGTAAGGAATGACCGTGGCGACCTGCGTTTGTTGCAACATCACCTCGGAGAGCCATACTTTGTAAGGTGTTTTTTCAATTTGCCAGGGCAGGGTTTTACGCCCGTATTTGTCGTACCAGTCCAGCACCTGGGCTGAAAATTGAGAGGCTTGCATGGTCATCGATTCGCATAATCAGGGACGCAGATTGCAGCACAGCGTCAATCTGCTGTAAACCGGATCTTTCCCATGCTTGCATAGAAGCCTTAACTTTGGATAATGCCCGTTTCCCGAACATTCTCACAAGCAGACAACTCTTTTATGAAAAACGACGTCATTTCACCGGAATTTGATGAAAACGGTCGCCCGCTGCGCCGTATTCGCAGCTTTGTCCGCCGTCAGGGTCGCCTGACAAAAGGGCAGCAACATGCGCTGGACAACTACTGGCCGGTGATGGGCGTTGAGTTCAGCGAGCAGCCTCTGGACTTTACCGAACTGTTCGGCCGCGAAGCACCCGTCACGCTGGAGATCGGGTTTGGTATGGGCACCTCGCTGGTGGCCATGGCGAAAGCGCGACCGGAGCAGAACTTCCTCGGTATCGAAGTCCACTCCCCGGGCGTGGGTGCATGCCTGGCTACGGCTCATGAAGAGGGCGTTGAGAACCTGCGCGTGATGTGTCACGACGCGGTGGAAGTGCTGCATAAAATGATTCCTGACAATTCTTTAACCATGGTTCAGCTCTTTTTCCCTGACCCGTGGCACAAAGCACGTCATAATAAACGCCGTATCGTTCAGGCGCCGTTTGCCGAGCTGGTGAAAAGTAAGCTGAAGCTGGGCGGTGTCTTCCATATGGCGACCGACTGGGAACCGTATGCGGAACATATGCTGGAAGTGATGTCGTCGCTGGACGGGTATAAAAACCAGTCTGAGAGCAACGACTATGTACCGCGTCCGGAATCGCGTCCGGTAACGAAATTTGAACAGCGTGGCCATCGTCTTGGTCACGGTGTATGGGACTTAATGTTCGAGAGGGTGAAATAATGGCAAAGAATCGTAGCCGTCGTCTGCGTAAAAAGATGCACATCGAAGAATTCCAGGAAGTGGGTTTCTCCGTTGCGTGGCGTTTCCCGGAAGGCACCAGTGTAGAACAGATCGATCAGGACGTGGATGCGTTCATCAATGACGTGATTGAGCCAAACAAGCTGGCCTTCGACGGTAGCGGTTACCTGGCCTGGGAAGGTCTGATCTGCACCCAGGAAGTGGGTAAATGCACCGAAGAACATCAGGCGCTGGTACGTAAATGGCTTGAAGACCACAAGCTCGAAGATGTCCGCGTCAGCGAACTTTTCGACGTTTGGTGGGACTAATAAAGCAGTAAGGGGCCAGCATTAGCTGGCCCATTTTGTCTGAGGGAGTGTTTAAGATGCGCAAAACGTTGCTGGCTGTTGCTTTGATGGCAACCGGATTCACCGCCCATGCGGATTATCAATGTAGCGTCACCCCGCGTGATGACGTGGTGTTAAGCCCGCAGACCGTGCAGGTCAAAGGCGAGAACGGCAATCTGGTGATTACGCCGGATGGTAACGTGACGTTTAACGGCAAGCCGCAAAACCTGACTGCCGCGCAGCGCGAGCAGGCGAAGGATTATCAGGCTGAGCTGCGTACCGCACTGCCGTGGATTAACGACGGCGCGCTGACCCGCGTTGAGAAAAGCCGCGTCGCGCTGGATAAGATCATCACCAAAGAGGTGGGGGAGAGCAGCAACATGCGCACCCGCCTGACGAAGCTCGATAAGCAGCTTAAAGAGCAGATGAACCGCATTATCGAGACGCGCTCCGACGGCCTGACGTTCCACTACAAGGCGATCGATCAGGTCCGCGCTGACGGGCAGCAACTGGTGAACCAGGCAATGGGCGGCATTCTCCAGGACAGCATCAACGAGATGGGCGCCAAAGCGGTTCTGAAAGGCGGCGGTAACCCGCTGCAGGGCGTGCTGGGCAGTCTGGGCGGCCTGCAGACCTCCATTCAGAACGAGTGGAAGAACCAGGAAGATGATTTCCAGCAGTTCGGCAAAGACGTGTGTAAACGCGTGGTGTCGCTGGAAGATAGCCGGAAGGCGCTGGTGGGGACGCTGAAGTAAGATCTCTGCGCGCTGGGCCCTTCACCCCGGCCCTCTCCCCATGGGAGAGGGTGTAATCGTTCCCTCTCCCTGTGGGAGAGGGTTAGGGTGAGGGCATCAGGCTCTGCAGTCGTTGAAGTATAACCATCATCACTTCATCCTCATTTGCCCTAAATTCATTATTCCAGAACCGCAAAACTTCCCAGCCGTTTGCGTTTAAGAATGCTGTTCTTCGTAAGTCATACGCCTCTTCATTCTGATGTTGTCCCCCGTCCAGCTCAACGATCAGCTTCGCCTTAAAGCAGGCAAAATCGACGATATATGTGCCAATAGGCATCTGCCGACGAAACTTATACCCAAAGAAACGACGACCTCTGAACAAATACCAGAGGCGTAATTCTTCGGGCGTAATTTGTTTGCGGAGTTGTTTTGATTTTTCCATCCCCACACTCTGCCAGCCTTTCCCTCAGCCAGCAGAACGGGATGCAAAATCCTGAATCAGCCTTCAGAATCGTCGGCGAGGAACAGCTCAAGAAGGGAATTTAAGAACAGCTTGCCGTGCTCGGTGATCTGCCAGTATTCCTCATTCTCGGTGAGATACCCCTGCGCCAGCGCCTCGTCGATCTGCGGGCGAATCACCGACTCCGGCAGCCCGGTGTAACGCGCAAATTCCGCGCGCGGCGCGGCTTCCAGCAGACGGAAGCGGTTCATGAAGAACTCAAACGGTTTATCCTCCGCCTCAACGTCGTGCTGACGCTCCAGGTAGCGGCCTTCCATGTATCCGCGCGGGTGGCGGGTTTTGGCGGTGCGCAGAATGCGCCCGTCCGGGAAGGTCACCTTGCCGTGCGCGCCGCAGCCAATCCCCAGATAGTCACCAAAGCGCCAGTAGTTCAGGTTGTGCTGACACTGGTATCCCGGCTTCGCATACGCGGACGTTTCATACTGCTGATAGCCCGCAGCGGTGAGAAGCCTGTGACCCTGCTCGAAGATATCCCACAGCGCGTCGTCGTCCGGCAGCACCGGCGGGCGGGAACCGAACAGCGTGTTTGGCTCGATGGTGAGCTGATACCACGACAGGTGCGGTGGGTTCAGTTCGATCGCCTGGCGCAGGTCGTCCAGCGCCTCTTCCAGCGACTGATCCGGCAGGCCGTGCATCAGATCGAGGTTAAAGCTGCGCAGGCCCAGACCGGTCGCCAGGTTTGCCGCGCGCTTCGCCTCTTCCGGGCCGTGAATGCGCCCCAGACGTTTCAGCTTCGGTTCGCTAAAGCTCTGCACGCCGATGGAGATGCGGTTCACGCCCGCGCGCTGATAGTCGACAAAACGGTCGGCCTCAACGGTGCCGGGGTTGGCTTCCATCGTAATTTCAGCATCCGCCGCCAGGTTCAGGCGCGAACGCACGCCGTCCAGCAGCGTTTGCATCGCCGGGCCTGACAGCAGGCTCGGCGTACCGCCACCAATGAAAATGGTCTTAACTTCACGTCCCTGTGCGTAAGGTACATCGGCGTCCAGGTCGGCCAGCAGATGCGCAACGTAGTCATCGTGCGGCACTTCGCCCTTCAGCGCGTGCGAGTTGAAATCGCAGTACGGGCATTTCTGCACGCACCACGGGATGTGAATATACAGACTCAAAGGCGGCAAATTAGCCATTACGCAGTGCTTCCAGTAACAGTTTCAGCGCGCGTCCACGGTGGGAAATTGCGCTTTTCTCTTCGCGGGTCAGTTCCGCAGCGGTTTTGCCCTCGGTCGGGACAAAGAAAATAGGGTCGTAGCCAAAGCCGCCGTTGCCAGCCGCTTCACGGGTAATCACGCCCGGCCAGCTGCCGTGGCAGACAATCGGCGTCGGGTCTTCCGCGTGACGCATATAAACCAGAACGCAGTGGAACTGCGCGGTGCGCTGTTCGTCCGGTACGTCTTTCAGGGCGACAAGCAGCTTTTCCAGATTCTGCTGGTCGGTGGCGTCAACGCCGGAATAGCGCGCAGAGTAAATCCCCGGCGCACCGCCGAGAAAATCCACGGCCAGGCCGGAGTCGTCGGCAATCGCAGGCAGGCCGGTAATCTGCGCGGCGTGGCGCGCTTTCAGGATCGCGTTTTCGATAAACGTCAGACCCGTCTCTTCGGCGGACTCCACGCCCAGATCGGTCTGGGCGACCACGTCCAGCCCAAAATCATTTAATAGCGAGGCCAGCTCGCGCACTTTACCGGCGTTGCCGGTCGCGAGAACAACTTTCTGCATGGTTTAGTCCTGTTCTTTCAGAGCCGCGACTTCCGTCGGGATAGATTGCGGATTAAGGATTTTTACCTGTTTATGTCGCCCAAGTTCACCTTTTTCAATGATGACCTGGCTTTTGGCGACGCGAAACTGTTTTGCCAGATATTTGGTCAGATGCGCGTTCGCCTGGCCGTCAACCGGCGGGGCGGTGATGGCGACTTTTAACTCGTCGCCATGCAGCCCGACAATACTGTCACGGCTGGCCTTCGGCTGAATATACAGCCGCAAAACCAGCCCGTCAGCGCAGGTGCTTACGGCACTCATAGCGCCATCCACAGCCCCGGCAGCAGCATATCGCCCGTAGACTGTAACAGCTCAGCGATCCCCATGTTGACCACATAGAGCAGCAGAACCAGGATCATCGGCGAGAAATCAATACCGCCCATCGAAGGCAGCAGATTGCGAATCGGGCGCAGCAGCGGTTCGGCCAGTTGGATCAGCGCATATTCTACCGGACTACGCCCCTGGCTTACCCAGCTCATGATGGCCATGACCAGCAGCACCCAGAAAATCAGCAGGCCGATGGTTTTGATTAAAATCAGGACCGCAGCAATCCAGATAATCGGCTGGAAGGTGATGACCATAAACAGCACGATCGCTTTGATAACGCTCAGAATAAACGCCACCAGCAGAGACGAACTGTCGATGGGACCCATCGCCGGGATAATGCGGCGCAGCGGTCCGACAACAGGTTGCGTGATTTTCACGACAAACTGCGAGAACGGATTGTAAAAATCACAGCGGGCCCACTGCATCCAGACGCGCAGCAAAAGCGCCATCGTATACAGCTCAAGCACTGTTGAGAGCAGGAAAGTCAACGTCTTCATGGCGTTCCTCAGGTTTCCTTATTATTTTGAGTAGTCGCGCGCACCGAAAATTGCCGTGCCGATGCGCACCATAGTGCTGCCTGCCGCGATGGCGGCTTCCATATCATCCGACATGCCCAGCGAAAGCGTGTCTACCGTGTTATAGCGCGCTTTAAGCGCCTCAAATGCTACAGCCATTTGCTGTGCCACGGCAAATTGCCTTTCATAACTTGACTCAGGCGCCGGAATTGCCATCAGCCCGCGCAGGGTCAAGCGCGGAAGGGCGGCCACGTCTGCGGCCAGCGTATCCAGCTCACTCAGAGCAATGCCGGACTTGCTGTTTTCATCGCTGATGTTGACCTGAATCAGCACGTTGAGTGCCGGCATTTCTGCCGGACGCTGGTCATTCAGGCGGGTAGCGATACGCAGGCGGTCGATGGTGTGGCACCAGTCGAAGTGCTCTGCCACCAGACGGCTTTTGTTCGACTGCAGGGGGCCAATAAAGTGCCACTGCAGATCCGTATTCCCCTGTTCCTGGAAGTAGCGAATTTTATCCACGCCTTCCTGAACGTAGTTTTCACCAAACGCCCGCTGGCCTGCATCAATGGCTTCTGCGATGGCGCTCGCAGGCTTGGTTTTGCTGACTGCAAGCAGCGTAATTTCTTCTGAAGCACGGCCGCAGCGCGCTGCGGCGGCTGAGATTTTGTCCCGGACCTGTGCCAGGTTATGCGCAATGTCGTTCATTTTCCGAGGAGTAGTCTATGGATGTGGAAGAAATTGTGGCCCTTAGTGTAAAGCATAACGTCTCCGATCTACACCTGTGCAGTGATTCGCCACCGCGCTGGCGCAGATTAGGTCGGCTTGAACCCGCTCCTTTTCCGCCTCCCGATGTCGGAGCGTTATTAAAAGCGTGGCTCAACGATGAGCAGCAGGGAATCTGGTGGGCAAAGGGGCAGGTGGATTTTGCCGCGACGGTAACGGGAGGCCAGCGGCTGCGCGGCAGTGCCTTTAAGCAGATGAGAGGTTTCTCTTTGACGCTGCGGCTGTTGCCGCGTAGCTGCCCACAGCTCTCTTCGCTGGGCGCGCCGCGGGCGATCCCGGAACTGTTGTCCAATGACGCCGGGCTGATTCTGGTCACGGGGGCGACCGGCAGCGGCAAATCCACTACGCTGGCGGCGATGGTCGATTTTCTCAATCACCATGCTGACGGCCATATCCTCACGCTTGAAGATCCGGTGGAGTTTATCTACCAGAGCGAACGTTGCCTGATCCAGCAGCGTGAGATAGGCCAGCACAGCCCGTCATTTGCCGAAGCGTTGCGCAGTGCCTTACGCCAGGATCCGGACGTTATTCTGCTGGGGGAGCTGCGCGACAGCGAAACGATCCGCCTGGCGCTGACGGCGGCGGAAACCGGACACCTGGTGCTGGCGACGCTGCATACGCGCGGGGCATCGCAGGCGATTGAACGGCTGGTCGATACGTTCCCGGCGCAGGAGAAAGATCCGGTGCGTAACCAGCTGGCCGGCAGCCTGCGGGCGGTGCTGGCGCAGAGGCTGCTTCCCGATCTACAGGGCGGGCGCGTCGCGTTGTATGAACTGCTGGTGAACACTGCGGCGGCGGCGAATTTGATTCGTGAAGGGAAAACGTGGCAACTGCCCGGCATCATTCAAACCGGTCAGCAGGCAGGAATGCAGAACTTTGACCAGAGCCTGGCGGAGAGACGGGCGCAGGGGCGGCTGTAGGCCCCTGTGGTTAAAAGCCCTGTTCGAAATAGCTTTCGAGGATAATCACGGCAGAAGCGGAGTCCACGCTGCCTTTGTTGAGCGCACGGAAGCCGCCGTGCTCAAACAGGCCCGCACGCGCTTCGACGGTGCTAAGACGCTCGTCGTGAAGCTTCACGGAGACGCCAAAGCGGCCATGGATTTTATTGGCGAACTTACGCGCCCGGGCGGTAAGCGGCTGTTCTGTGCCGTCCATGTTCAGCGGGAGCCCAACAATCACGTCATCCGGCTGCCACTCTTTGAGCAGACGCTCGATAAGATTCCAGTCTGGCGTGCCGTCATTAGCCTTCAGGGCCGTAAGCGGACGCGCGGTACCGGTGATGCGCTGACCCACGGCGACGCCAATGCTTTTGGTACCAAAATCGAAGGCCAGAAGCGTTCCGCTCATCAGGCGTGCCCCGCTACGCCAGGCATGGTCAGGATATCAATGCCAATCAGCTTCGCCGCGTCACGCCAGCGATCGGCGATAGGGGTTTTAAACAGGATATTCATGTCCGCAGGCGCGGTAAGCCAGGCGTTATCGAGGATCTCTTGCTCAAGCTGGCCTTTCTCCCACGACGAATAGCCCAGCGCCACCAGCACTTCAGAAGGCTGTTCAGCGGTGCCCAGCGTTTCAAGCACGTCGCGCGAGGTTGTGATGACGGTGTTATCCGAAATTCGGATGCTTGAAGAGAATACCGGCGGCGTATGCAGGATAAAGCCGCGATCTTCTGCAAGAGGTCCACCCAGCATCACCGGTTTATCAAGCCGGATTTCCGGCAGTCGCGCTTCAGCCGGTATTTTCAGCTTGTCCAGAATTCCTTCAACCTGAAGATTTTCCAGTGGTTTATTGATGATAATACCCATCGCGCCGTCTTCATTGTATTCACAAATATAAACCACGGCGCGGCGAAAAATCGGGTCCTGGAGAGCAGGCATGGCAATAAGAAAGTGATGCTGTAAATTCATTGTCAGAGGTACTGTTTCCTGGTTTAAAAAGCGACAGCGCCCAGTATGGGGACAAACACAGGCGCTGTCACTAATAGTATTGTTAGGTTATTTCTGTAAACGTTTTTCGATAGCGTCCATCAGCATTCCGGTGATCGAAATCGGGAATTCCGCTTCAATTTCACGAATGCAGGTCGGGCTGGTGACGTTCACTTCGGTCAGACGATCGCCGATGATATCCAGGCCAACGAAGATCAGGCCTTTGGCTTTCAGCGTCGGGCCAACGCGGCGGGCAATTTCCCAGTCGCTTTCGGTCAGCGGGCGCGGCTCACCGCGGCCACCGGCTGCCAGGTTCCCACGAGTTTCGCCACCCTGCGGGATACGCGCCAGGCAGTAAGGAACCGGTTCGCCATCCACCACCAGAACACGTTTGTCACCGTCTTTGATCGCCGGAATATAGTTCTGCGCCATGCAGTAACGCGTGCCCAGCTCGGTCAGCGTTTCGGCAATCACGCCAATATTCGGGTCGCCTTCTTTCACACGGAAAATCGATGCGCCGCCCATGCCGTCCAGCGGCTTCATAATGATATCGCCGTGTTTCTGCCAGAATTCTTTCAGCTGCGCTTTGCTGCGGGTCACCAGGGTTTCCGGCGTCAGGTCAGAGAACCAGGCGGTGTAGAGCTTCTCGTTGCAGTCGCGCAGGCTCTGCGGCTTGTTGACGATCAGCGTTCCTTTCTCTTCAGCACGTTCGAGGATATAGGTGCAGTAGATGTATTCGGTGTCGAACGGCGGATCTTTACGCATCAGGATCACGTTGAGATCGGCCAGGGCAATGTCCTGCTCGGTGCCGAACTCGTACCATTTGTCGTAGTTCTGCTCGACGTTAACGATGCGGGTGCGCGCGCGGGCCTCACCGTTGATCAGGTAAAGATCGTTCATCTCCATATAGTGGAGTTCATAGCCGCGACGCTGCGCTTCCAGCAGCATGGCGAAGCTGGAATCTTTCTTGATGTTGATGTTTGCGATGGGGTCCATCACGATGCCGAGCTTGATCATGTTCTTCTCCGTTAATGCTTCAACCCAGATCGCCAAACCGTACCTGTAGCGCGGTAATGGCCGTGAGTGCCGTTGTCTCAGTGCGCAGAACGCGAGGTCCCAACAGAATATCAGTAAACTGGTAACGTGCCGTCATCGCAATTTCATCCGCCGACAGGCCGCCTTCGGGGCCAATCAGCAGGCGAACGCGCTCAACGGGCAGGGGCAGCGTATTGATGCTGGCGCTGGCGCGCGGATGAAGGTTGAGTTTCAGCCCACTTTCTTCTTCTGCACACCACTCCTCCAGATCCATCGCCGGGCGGATCTCCGGAATACGGTTGCGTCCACTCTGTTCACAAGCCGCAATGGCAATTTTCTGCCACTGCTGGATCTTTTTGTTCAGACGTTCCGCATCCAGTTTAACGCCACAGCGTTCAGAAAAAAGTGGCGTAATGAGGCTTACACCCAGTTCAATGGATTTCTGAATGGTGAACTCCATTTTCTCGCCGCGCGACATCACCTGGCCCAGATGGATGTGCAGCGGTGATTCCCGGTCATCCACTTCGCCACGCAGGACGTTAACGTGTACGCTTTTTTTATCAGAGCGTGTGATTTCCGCGTCGAAAACCTGGTTCGAGCCGTCGAACAGCTGTATTGCCTGACCTGCGCCCATGCGCAGCACGCGGCCAACGTGGTTGGCGGCGTCATCAGACAGGGCGATTTCACGGCCTGCGGTAATCAGTTCAGGATGGTAAATGCGGGGAATGCGCATAGTCAGAAATTCCATGTGTCATGCGATATAAGCGAATTGCCGTAGTGTAGGTTAGCTCTTTTGCGCCTGGCAAGCCCGCTGGACGTAAGGGTTGTGATTCCCCTGGACTCTGGCGATACGTTCGTCGCGCTGGCATTCCCACTCCGTCACCGGGTACTGCTTGTCCCAGGCGTTGAACAGCTGCGTCTGCTGGCGGGAGAGGTTGAGGTCGTAACGGTCGCGCATATAGAAGTAGGTGCGGGCGATGCTGCCGCGCGCACGGGCAGGGGGCTCGGCGACTTTCTCTTTAAAATCAACCTTCATACCGCACTGACCGTACTGGCCTTCGCCACCGTTCCACTGGCTGTACATGAAATTACCCCGGTCGCCGTTCACTTCACCTACGGCAGGCTGCAGGTTATGCATATCGCTTTCCATCTGACGATAAACCGGATCTTTGGCGCAGTTTTTACGTCCACCATCCTGCCAGCACTGGCGCTGGTGGCCAAACTGCCAGGCCGGAACGACATGTTCCCATTCAATGCGGCTGGCGCGATTTTCGTTTTTACGCACCTTATATCCGCAGGACTCAAGGTCAACGACCCCTTTTTTACCCAGCCAGTTAATTTTACAGCCGCAGTAGAAATCGCCCGGCACGTCAGCGTTGACCTTTATGCCGGCCGCTTTGGCCTGAGAGAAACTGTTGATACCGTCGGCCAGAGCATGGCCTGAGAGCGCCGTCGTCAGAAAGGCGACCGCGAGAGAAAAATTACGGGACATCTTACACTCCGTGTCAAAACGAGCCCGCAACGTAACGAATGTTGTTCCCGTATGCAATCAGTCAGATCAGGAAAGTTCCTGAAAGTTCAGATAATTATTCCGCAACCAGCGGCTCGCCGCATTTGACGCAGCGGTAGGTCGCCTCGCCGCGCACCACGCGATTATGGCGGCGGACGGTAAGCTGGTGCTGCTGACACTGGCAGCGGTAGGGGAAGGTATTGCG
Source organism: Enterobacter cloacae complex sp. SHL020 (assembly GCF_049236945.1). Taxonomy (NCBI): domain Bacteria; kingdom Pseudomonadati; phylum Pseudomonadota; class Gammaproteobacteria; order Enterobacterales; family Enterobacteriaceae; genus Enterobacter; species Enterobacter cloacae complex sp. SHL020. The sequence goes on along the minus strand of NZ_JBMKJF010000007.1, from coordinate 55,539 downwards.
GCGTACCGATTCCAGCTCGAACTGATGGGTGCGGCGTGCCGGAACGCCGAGCACCGCTTCCATCATCCACTTCCACTCTTTTCCATGGGGCGCGACGCGTCCGAAGTGTTTCCACACCAGCAGATGCGCCAGCTCGTGCGGTACCACTTCCTCGATGAACGCCTGCTGGTTTTCCATCATCAGCACCGGGTTAAGGCGGATCTCATAGGGCTCGAGCCAGGCGGTGCCGGCCGCGGTGCCGCGCTGCTGATAAACGATCTTAGGTTCAGGGTAATTGCGGCCGAGCTTCAGGTTCGCCTGGGCGAGTTTTTCCCGCAGGCAGCGCATAACGGCCTGCTGAAGGGCGATGGGGAGACGGGGTGCTTTCATAGGGGCAAAGCATAAAGCGCGAAGCGGGGAGGCGCAAGAGGCGCCCCCCGCATGAGGATCAGTCGTGGGCGCCGATTTCGCGCAGCGGACGACCTTTCATCAGGTTACGTTCAATATGTTCCAGAGAAACGTGTTTGGTTTCTGGAACCAGCCAGATTGTCAGCACAATAAAGAAGATGTTCAGACCAGCGTAGACCCAGAAGGTGTTCGCGTTGCCCAAGGTATTGAGCATGGTCAGGAACGTTGCGCCGACGATCATGTTGGCAATCCAGTTGGTTGCGGTAGAGCAGGTGATACCAAAATCACGCCCTTTCAGCGGCTGGATCTCAGAGCACAGCACCCAAATCAGCGGACCAGCGCTCATCGCAAACCCGACGATAAACATCAGCAGCATGCCGACCGCAAAGTACTGGGCGGTTGGTGAGTGAATGCCCACATGCATCATGGTACCGAGGACACCCATACCGGCCGCCATCACCAGGAAGCCCAGCGTCAGGGTTGGCTTACGTCCCCAGCGGTCTACCAGACCGATGGCGATAAAGGTCGCCAGCACGTTGGTCAGACCGACAATGACGGTCCCCCACATTTGTTCGGTGGTGTTGGTATAACCCGCCAGCTCAAAGATTTTTGGCGCGTAATACATGATGACGTTCATCCCGGTGAACTGCTGCATCACCTGCAGCAGCACGCCAAGGAACACCGCGCGGCGGAAGTTGCTGTTCTCTTTAAACAGCGCCCAGCCGGACTGTTTGACCTTCAGGCTTTCGCGGATCTCTTCCAGCTCGTTTTTCGCTTCCGCGCTGGTGTCGCGCAGGCGCATCAGCACGCGTTCGGCATCGTGGAATCGACGTTTGGCGGCGAACCAGCGCGGGCTGTCCGGCAGGAAGAAGACGCCAATCAGCAGCAGAATGGCCGGGATGATGATCACGCCGAGCATCCAGCGCCATGCGCCGCTGTAGCTAAACGCGGTATCGGAGAGATATGCACCGAGAATACCGATGGTGATCATGAGCTGGTACATCGAAATCATACTGCCGCGGATTTTCTCCGGCGCGATTTCAGACAGGTAAAGCGGGGCGGTATAGGACGCCACCCCTACGGCCAGACCGAGCAGCACGCGGGAAATCAGCAGGACCTCAACGTTAGGCGCAGCGGCAGAGAAGAGGGAACCGGCAACGAACAGGATCGCGCCGATCATCAGGCTCTTTTTACGCCCGAGCTTGAAGGAGAGCCAGCCGCTGCCGACGGCCCCGACGGCAGCGCCAAACATCATGGAGCTGACCACCCACTCCTGGGTGTGAGCGCTGATCTGGAACTCGTCAGTAATGAAAGGTAATGCACCGGCAATGACGCCGATATCCAGGCCAAAAAGTAATCCTGCCAGGGCGGCGAGGAAACAGACGAAGAATGTCATCGCCTTGTTGGACGTACGCCCCTGTTTTTTATTGTCAGGCATTATGCCCTCCAGTTGGGTTATCAGTTTTATTGATGTAAAGGGTAGGTGAGTGACCCGTAAAAATATGTGAGATTACTCACATAGGTGTAATCGGTTACACTAACGCGCAACCGTAAAAATAATTAAAGCTTTGAAAATATAGAGGTAAACGAGGTGATATGCATCGCGAAAGAACACATTTCAGACTTAACTGAAAGGCTATGTAACAGCAGAAGAAAGGCGATCATGCAAAGAGAATATTCTGAAAGCGAGACGCATCCGGTGCGGTGTAATCGGTTCCATATATGCGTCTTTGCGGCGCCACCCGACAAAAAAAGGCCAGCCCGAAGGCTGGCCTTTTATCACGCAGTTGTCAGTCGATTACTTCAGACCGGCAGCTTCACGCAGCAGGGCGGCTTTGTCGGTTTTTTCCCATGGGAAATGTTCACGACCAAAGTGACCGTATGCCGCGGTTTCTTTGTAGATTGGGTGCAGCAGATCCAGCATCTGAATCAGGCCGTATGGACGCAGGTCGAAGAACTCGCGCACCAGCAGAGTCAGCTGTTCTGAAGGCACTTTCTCGGTACCAAAGGTTTCAACCATGATGGAGGTTGGCTCAGCTACGCCGATCGCGTAGGAAACCTGGATCTCGCAGCGGTCAGCCAGGCCGGCTGCAACGATGTTTTTCGCCACATAACGCGCCGCGTACGCCGCAGAACGGTCAACTTTAGACGGATCTTTACCGGAGAACGCACCGCCACCGTGGCGCGCCATGCCGCCGTAGGTATCAACGATGATTTTACGACCAGTCAGGCCGCAGTCACCCATTGGGCCGCCGATAACGAAGCGTCCGGTTGGGTTGATGAAGAATTTGGTCGCAGAGCTCAGCCATTCGGTCGGCAGAACCGGCTTGATGATCTCTTCCATCACTGCTTCCTGCAGGGATTTCTGATCGATATCTTCGGCGTGCTGGGTAGACAGAACCACCGCGTCAATACCGACGATTTTACCGTCGTCGTACTGGAAAGTGACCTGGCTTTTCGCATCCGGGCGCAGCCACGGCAGGGTGCCGTTTTTACGCACTTCAGCCTGACGCTGCACCAGACGGTGTGCGTAGGTGACCGGTGCTGGCATCAGCACGTCGGTTTCGTTGGTTGCATAGCCGAACATCAGGCCCTGGTCGCCCGCGCCCTGTTCCAGCGGATCGGCACGGTCAACGCCCTGGTTGATGTCTGGAGACTGTTTGCCAATCGCGCTCAGAACCGCGCAGGAGTTGGCATCAAAGCCCATATCAGAATGCACATAGCCGATCTCACGCACCGTGTTACGGGTGATCTCTTCGATATCAACCCATGCGCTGGTGGTGATCTCACCGCCAACCAGAACCATGCCGGTTTTGACATAGGTTTCGCACGCTACGCGCGCTTTAGGATCCTGCGCCAGGATCGCATCCAGCACCGCATCGGAGATTTGGTCAGCAATTTTATCAGGATGTCCTTCTGATACGGACTCGGACGTAAACAGGTGTTTTGCCATGTTTTATTTCACCTAAGAGGAATTTGGTTAGCTCAAGCTGCTGTGCGGAATAGCCAAAGGAGATAATTCTACCAAGGCCTGCAGGTTTTTGACACTGGCAGTATGAGTGTTAATCAGTATAGATGGATTAACATCTGGACGGCTATTTTAGGTCACTTCTTCGCCCGATTTCCAGTTTTTTTTGATTCATCTCTCACTGCGTTGAAATGGCAGCTGGAAATTTTTCCTGACGCTGCTGGCAGCTCGCGCATTTTTGTTTTGCTTTTTAGCCCCCTTCTCGGTATAAAACGCGGCGCGCGGCTCATATAAAATAAGCGCTCGATGAACTCATCGTGTCGCCACTTCCAGCCGGGTTAAGCAGTGAACTATTAGCTTTGGCTTGTGGTCCGTTTCAGCAGAGGCGGCCGTGGAGGTGATACGAGATAATGAACCATCGTTTTCCGCACATTCAGCGCAGCCGTTCTGGCGCGTATTTGATTCCCGCAACCCGCATTTCTAGTCTGCAAACCTGCCGATGTTATACCCATCTCGGCGCTTCTCAGGATTCCAGGGCCGGTCACGCTTTGTGAAAACTGAACAAGGGCGCTCTTGTTAATACAAGAGTTTTCTCGTGGTTTCGCCGAACCTTGTCATACAGAGTTCGGATACGTGTTTTACAATGATATGAATAAGAAACCGGTCGCACGGTCTGGTTTTCAGCATACTCTGCTGGGAAACGGAGCCGTTTATGGGTTGTTATCGCCGTATAACGCTGCGATAGTAGTCAACTGTTTTACACTTATTACAAAGAGTTGAGGTTCGCTATGTCTGACGACATGTCTTCTTTTTCGCCTTCGTCAGCGGGCGAACAGGGTGTACTACGTTCTATGCAGGAGGTTGCGATGAGCTCCGAGGAAGCCAGCAAAATGCTGCGCACTTACAATATTGCCTGGTGGGGCAATAACTACTACGACGTCAACGAACTGGGCCACATCAGCGTCTGCCCGGATCCCGACGTCCCTGAAGCGCGCGTGGATCTCGCCAAGCTGGTAAAAGCCCGCGAAGCACAGGGCCAGCGTTTGCCTGCACTGTTCTGCTTCCCGCAGATCCTGCAACATCGCCTGCGTTCTATTAACGCCGCGTTCAAGCGCGCGCGTGAATCCTACGGCTATAAAGGCGACTATTTCCTGGTTTACCCGATCAAGGTGAACCAGCACCGCCGTGTGATTGAATCCCTGATCCACTCCGGCGAACCGCTGGGTCTGGAAGCCGGTTCCAAAGCGGAGCTGATGGCGGTTCTGGCGCATGCGGGCATGACCCGTTCGGTGATCGTCTGTAACGGCTATAAAGACCGTGAATACATTCGTCTGGCGCTGATTGGCGAAAAGATGGGCCACAAGGTCTATCTGGTTATTGAGAAGATGACCGAAATCGCCATCGTGCTGGAAGAGGCTGAACGTCTGAACGTGGTGCCGCGCCTTGGCGTGCGTGCGCGTCTGGCGTCGCAGGGTTCCGGCAAATGGCAGTCCTCCGGCGGCGAAAAATCCAAGTTCGGCCTGGCGGCAAACCAGGTGCTGCAGCTGGTGGAAATCCTGCGCGAGCGCGGTCGTCTGGACAGCATTCAGCTGCTGCACTTCCACCTTGGCTCGCAGATGGCCAATATTCGCGACATCGCCACCGGCGTGCGTGAATCCGCGCGTTTCTACGTTGAGCTGCACAAGCTCGGCGTGAATATTCAGTGCTTCGACGTGGGCGGCGGCCTCGGCGTGGACTACGAAGGGACCCGCTCGCAGTCTGACTGCTCTGTAAACTACGGCCTGAACGAATACGCGAACAACATCATCTGGGCGATCGGCGATGCCTGTGAAGAGAACGGCCTGCCGCATCCGACGGTGATCACCGAATCCGGTCGCGCGGTTACCGCGCACCATACGGTGCTGGTCTCGAACATCATCGGCGTTGAGCGTAGCGAAATCAGCGAAGCGACGCCTCCGGCAGACGATGCCCCGCGTTCCCTGCAAAGCATGTGGGAAACCTGGCAGGAGATGCACGAGCCGGGCACGCGTCGTTCCCTGCGCGAATGGCTGCACGACAGCCAGATGGACCTGCACGACATTCACGTGGGTTATTCTTCAGGCACCTTCAGCCTGCAGGAGCGCGCGTGGGCGGAGCAGCTCTACCTGAACATGTGCCATGAAGTGCAGAAACAGCTCGACCCGAGCAACCGCGCGCACCGCCCGATTATCGACGAGCTGCAGGAGCGTATGGCGGACAAGATTTACGTCAACTTCTCGCTGTTCCAGTCGATGCCGGATGCCTGGGGTATCGACCAGCTGTTCCCTGTTCTGCCGCTGGAAGGGCTGAACCATGCCCCGGAACGCCGTGCGGTGCTGCTGGACATCACCTGTGACTCCGACGGTGCCATCGACCACTACGTTGACGGCGACGGTATCGCAACGACGATGCCAATGCCTGAGTACGACCCGGAGAACCCGCCGATGCTGGGCTTCTTTATGGTCGGCGCGTATCAGGAGATCCTCGGCAACATGCATAACCTGTTCGGTGATACCGAAGCGGTGGACGTGTTCGTGTTCCCTGACGGCAACGTGGAAATCGAGCTGTCCGATGAAGGGGACACCGTGGCGGACATGCTGGAATACGTTCAGCTGGATCCGAAAAAACTGCTCACTCAGTTCCGCGACCAGGTGAAAAACACCGGGCTGGACGATGCGCTCCAGCAGCAGTTCCTGGAAGAGTTTGAAGCGGGTCTGTACGGGTACACCTACCTGGAAGACGAGTAGGCTTTTTATTCCCTCTCTCCTTTTGGGGAGAGGGGTAGGGGGAGGGGTAAAGGCCGCACAATGCCCTATACTCACTTGAACCCGTATGCATTACCGGCGATAATTCGTCCCAATAAGCGATTTACGAATCAATCCCTTCCTCGTCGGGTTTAACGACGCGGAGGGGATTTTTTTTCATCTGTTTTTAATGTATCGACTTTAAAAGAGGTCAGGACATGAGCACTTTAGGTCATCAGTACGATAACTCTCTGGTATCTAACGCGTTTGGTTTTTTACGCCTTCCGATGAACTTCCAGCCGTACGACAGCGACGCTGACTGGGTGATCACCGGCGTGCCTTTCGATATGGCAACATCTGGCCGCGCGGGGGGACGTCACGGCCCGGCAGCGATCCGTCAGGTTTCCACTAACCTGGCCTGGGAGCATAACCGCTTCCCGTGGAACTTCGACATGCGCGAGCGCCTGAACGTGGTGGACTGCGGTGACCTGGTGTACGCCTTCGGCGACGCGCGTGAGATGAGCGAGAAGCTGCAGGCGCACGCCGAGAAGCTGCTGGCTGCCGGTAAGCGCATGCTCTCCTTCGGCGGCGACCACTTCGTGACCCTGCCGCTGCTGCGCGCCCATGCGAAGCACTTCGGTAAAATGGCGCTGGTGCACTTCGATGCACATACCGACACCTACGCGAACGGCTGCGAGTTTGACCACGGCACCATGTTCTTCACCGCGCCGAACGAAGGTCTGATCGACCCGAACCACTCCGTGCAGATCGGTATTCGCACCGAGTTCGACAAAGACAACGGTTTCACCGTGCTGGATGCGGGCCAGGTTAACGATCGCGGCGTCGACGACATCATCGCTCAGGTGAAGCAGATCGTGGGTGATATGCCCGTGTATCTGACCTTCGACATCGACTGCCTGGATCCGGCATTTGCACCGGGCACCGGTACGCCGGTCATCGGTGGTTTGACCTCAGATCGTGCCATCAAGCTGGTGCGCGGCCTGAAGGATCTGAACATCGTCGGTATGGACGTAGTAGAAGTTGCTCCGGCCTATGACCAGTCCGAGATCACCGCGCTGGCAGCGGCGACTCTGGCGCTGGAGATGCTCTACATCCAGGCTGCGAAAAAAGGCGAATAAGCCTCGCCTGGCGTGAAAAAAACCTCTCTATTGAGAGGTTTTTTTATTGCCTTTAGAAAACGTTAAACGGGTATTCCACGTAAGCTCGGATCTCGTCCCCGCCCACATTGTACTCGCTGGCGTTGCTCGATACGCGCAGGACGGAGTAGCGCAGTTTCAGCTTCAGATCCTTCGCCGGACCATCCTGCACCTGGTACTGGATCTGGTTAAACCACTCGTGCTCTTTGCCGTTGCTGGTTTCAGAGGTTTTGATGTTATCGCCGCGCACGTAGGCGGTGGTCCAGCTCAGGCCCTGTAAGCCAAGGCCGCCAAAGTCCAGACCGTAGGATGCCTGCCAGGAACGTTCATCTTCGCCGTTAAAATCAGACCAGTAGGAGTTCGCCAGCCAAATGGTGTTTCCGCCGTCACCCACGCCGCCCTTGTCGCGATAGCCGCCGTAGTTGTAGCCGGTGCTGCCGCTGCTCTGCTGGTACGCCACTTTGAACGTGTGAATGTCCCAGATGTAGCTCGCCGCCAGGCTCCAGATGGTATTGCTGCGGCCCGTGTCGAGGCTGTCCGCGTAACCCTGGTCCAGTCGGGAGTTATAGCCGTTGAAGTCGAGCACCAGCTGCTGCCCGGTGCTGAAAGGCTGTTTGAAGTTCATGCCCAGGTACTGCTTGTTCATCACCTCTTCATTATGAGAGGCGTACAGCGCGCCGCTGAACTGGTCGTTAAACTGATAGCTCGCACCGCCGAAGGAGAGGCTCTTCAGCCCGCTGTCGTGGCGGTCATCGCTTTTACGCTGCTCGTCGGTGAAATAACCGGCGTTGACTTCCAGACCGTCGATCTCTTTCGAGGTCAGCATGGTGCCGGTGTAGCTTTCAAACAGCAGGCGAGAGTTGTCGGCATTGATGATAGGCAGCTCAGGACGCTGATTCCCGTAGCTCAGTACGGTATTCGAGATGCGCATTTTGGCGGTGGCGCCAAACTTTGCCAGATCGGATTTTGCCCGGCCGTCATCTTCCTGCTTAAAGAAGTCGATGCCGCCCGCGCCGCTCTTGCCACGGCCGCCGTCCAGGCGCACGCCGTATTGAGCAATACCGTCCACGCCAAAGCCCACCAGCCCTTCGGTATAGCCGGATGCAAACGTGGCGATGATCCCCTGACCCCACTCGGCTTTGTCCTTCTGGCCCTGATGGTAATCGCGGCTGATATACGCATTGCGTAAAAACAGATCCAGATGGCTGTCGTCAATAAAACCCTGGCTGTCGGATTGCTGGCTTGCAGCGGCAGGTAATGCGGCAAATAAGCTTAAAGCAATTAATGATAATTCTTTTTTCACGGAGGGAACGTCTCTGTCTGGATATATTAATTTGAATAACTGCGGGGTTGATAATTACCGGAAAAAGTGACCTTTGCAATAATTATGTGACCAGACATTTCAAGGTGATAAGACAGATTTGGCGCGGCTTTCAGGAGTGTTATCGATACGTGCTGTTAAGTTAACAATTCATGCGAAATAAAAAGGAGGCAAAACTGCCTCCTTCTGAAATTATTTAATTCCGTCTGCGGCCATACGGTCGCGAATATGCTGTGCGCGCTCTTCTGAGGCAGGGTGATCGTCAAACATGGAGCTTTGGCGTCCGGCTTCCAGCTTGGCCAGCTTTTCGAAGCTCGTGGCTAAGCCTGATGGATTAATGCCGCGTTTGCGCAACAGATCGTAGGAGTAGTCATCCGCCTCGGACTCCTGACGCTGTGAGAACTGAGAGTTAACCAGCTTTTCACCCACGTCCCCAAGCTGTGACTGCGACAGGCTGCCAACGATACCGCCCGCAGAGGCCGCCGCTGCGCGGATGGCATTGGTGCCCAGGGCAACCTGCATCCCTTTCTTCACGTGTCCCAGGGCAACGTGGCCCATTTCGTGGCCGATGACCGCTTCCACTTCGTTGTCGGTCATCATGTCCATCAGCCCGCTATAGACGCGGATACAGCCGTTCGCCATCGCGAAGGCGTTGACGTCTTTCGCCATGTACACCTTGTAGTTCACCGGCTGGCCGTTGATGTTGTCGCCCAGCGCGGAAGCAATCTTATTCAGACGCTGCGTGTAGGTACTGTTAGCCGGCGCAAGCGTGGCTTTTCCGTCCATATCTTTACAGGCCTGGTCGCTCAGCGCTTTCACCTGCGCATCGCTCAGGGAATAGGCCTGAAAGGCCTCTGCGCCTGACGTCATCAGACCGTTAGAATCCATATTCTGACAGCCGCTCAGCAGGAGCGTTGTACCCAGGGCCAGCACTATTGCACGCATTTTCATGAGGTTGCTTCCGTACTCGTTAAACTGAATAAAATCCGAAAAGGGCACCGTCAGCGAAGCCGGTGTCGGGCTAAGTATAAGGAATATCTACAGGGCCGGGCGAGCAGATTGCGCAACATGCGAGCATGATCCAGAGATTTCTTAACAAGCAAAAGAATGCTCCATGTACATGACTTGCGGCTTGGGTTACATTGTTGGCACTTTTTTCCGGCGTAGCCCAAAACGCGCTGTCGTCAAGGGCATGGCCTTTAACAGTCCGATCTGGAGTTAAAATGTCCTCACGTAAAGAGCTTGCTAATGCTATTCGTGCGCTGAGCATGGACGCAGTACAGAAAGCCAAATCCGGCCACCCAGGGGCTCCTATGGGTATGGCTGATATCGCCGAAGTCCTGTGGCGTGATTTCCTGAACCACAACCCGCAGAACCCGGCATGGGCAGACCGCGACCGCTTCGTGCTGTCCAACGGCCACGGCTCTATGCTGATCTATAGCCTGCTGCACCTCACCGGCTACGATCTGCCAATTGAAGAGCTGAAAAACTTCCGTCAGCTGCACTCTAAAACTCCAGGTCACCCGGAAGTGGGTTACACCGCTGGCGTAGAAACCACTACCGGCCCGTTGGGTCAGGGTATTGCTAACGCAGTGGGTATGGCGATTGCCGAGAAGACGCTGGCGGCGCAGTTCAACCGTCCTGGTCACGACATCGTAGACCACTTCACCTATGCGTTCATGGGTGACGGCTGCATGATGGAAGGTATTTCTCACGAAGTTTGCTCCCTGGCAGGTACCCTGAAGCTGGGCAAACTGGTTGCGTTCTATGACGATAACGGTATCTCCATCGACGGTCACGTTGAGGGCTGGTTCACTGACGACACCGCAGCACGTTTCGAAGCCTACGGCTGGCACGTAGTGCGTGGCGTTGATGGTCACGATGCTGACTCGATTAAACGTGCAGTGGAAGAAGCGCGCGCTGTGACGGACAAACCGTCCCTGCTGATGTGCAAAACCATCATCGGCTTCGGTTCGCCGAACAAAGCGGGTACTCACGACTCCCACGGTGCGCCGTTGGGCGATGCGGAAATCGCACTGACCCGCGAAGCGCTGGGCTGGAAACACCCTGCATTCGAAATCCCATCTGAGATCTACGCTCAGTGGGATGCAAAAGAAGTAGGCCAGGCGAAAGAAGCGGCCTGGAACGAGAAGTTCGCTGCCTATGCGAAAGCGTTCCCGCAGGAAGCGGCTGAATTCACCCGTCGTATGAAAGGTGATATGCCGTCTGACTTCGACGCGAAAGCGAACGAGTTCATCGCTAAGCTGCAGGCGAACCCGTCTAAAATCGCGAGCCGTAAAGCGTCTCAGAATGCGATTGAAGCGTTCGGCCCATGGCTTCCAGAATTCCTGGGCGGCTCCGCTGACCTGGCGCCATCTAACCTGACCCTGTGGTCTGGTTCTAAGCCAATCAACGAAGATACCGCCGGTAACTACATCCATTACGGTGTACGTGAATTCGGTATGACCGCGATTGCCAACGGTATCTCCCTGCACGGCGGTTTCCTGCCGTACACCTCTACCTTCCTGATGTTCGTTGAATACGCACGTAACGCCGTGCGTATGGCCGCGCTGATGAAACAGCGTCAGGTGATGGTCTACACCCACGACTCCATCGGTCTGGGCGAAGATGGTCCAACTCACCAGCCGGTAGAGCAGGTGGCTTCCCTGCGCGTGACGCCGAACATGAGCACATGGCGTCCATGTGACCAGGTGGAATCCGCAGTGGCGTGGAAATACGGCGTTGAGCGTCAGGACGGTCCAACCGCGCTGATCCTCTCCCGTCAGAACCTGGCACAGCAGGAGCGCACGCCTGAGCAGCTGGCGAACATCGCTCGCGGTGGTTACGTGCTGAAAGATTGCGCGGGCCAGCCAGAGCTGATCTTCATCGCCACCGGTTCTGAAGTTGAACTGGCTGTTGCAGCGTGGGAAAAACTGACTGCCGAAGGCGTGAAGGCGCGCGTGGTTTCCATGCCGTCTACCGACGCGTTCGACAAGCAGGATGCCGCTTACCGTGAATCCGTTCTGCCCAAAGCGGTTTCCGCTCGCGTGGCAGTGGAAGCGGGTATCGCTGACTACTGGTTCAAATACGTGGGGCTGAACGGCGCTATCGTCGGTATGACCACCTTCGGTGAATCTGCTCCTGCAGAACAGCTGTTCGAAGAGTTCGGCTTCACCGTTGAGAACGTTGTCGCGAAAGCGAAAGAACTGCTGTAATTGTTTATAAGGTGGGTGCTGATGCCCTCACCCCAGCCCTCTCCCACGGGAGAGGGTGCAAACACTAAAAAACGGTAACCTCTCAGTTACCGTTTTGCTTTTCCCCTGCCGCCATTATTCCACCTAAAATGTGACGCAAGTCATATAGCTCGCTTATTCATCTGGACAGACATTCCTTTTATTCCCCGATTCGCTTATTCTTGCTGAAGCGTTTCAGTCGATTAAATGTTCGACAATTGACCAATCAATCGCAGTTTGTGACAGCAAGGATTCCCCTTCGGGCGTAGCTGGATTACTCTTTCAGCCACCTCAAACTCAGGGATTGCTTTGCAGGAGATCTATGACCGTACGCGTAGCGATTAATGGCTTCGGTCGCATCGGACGTAACGTGGTTCGTGCTTTATATGAATCCGGACGTCGGGCGGAAATAACCGTGGTGGCAATCAATGAACTGGCGGATGCTATGGGCATGGCGCATTTGTTGAAATATGACACCAGCCACGGACGCTTTGCCTGGGACGTACGCCAGGAAAGAGATCGGCTTTTTGTTGGTGATGACGCTATTCGTGTGCTGCATGAGAACAGTATCTCCGGGCTACCCTGGCGTGAACTGGGCGTGGATGTGGTGCTTGACTGTACAGGCGTGTACGGCAACCGCGAACATGGCGAAGCGCATCTTGCTGCAGGCGCGAAAAAAGTCCTGTTTTCTCATCCCGGCAGTAACGACCTCGACGCGACCGTCGTGTTTGGCGTCAACCAGCATGAGCTGCAGGCCGAACACCGCATTGTTTCCAACGCCTCCTGTACCACTAACTGCATTATTCCGGTCATCAAACTGTTAGACGATGCGTATGGCATTGAATCCGGCACCGTGACCACGATTCACTCCGCCATGCACGATCAGCAGGTTATCGACGCCTACCATCCGGATTTACGACGCACTCGCGCGGCGAGCCAGTCAATCATTCCGGTGGACACGAAACTGGCTGCAGGGATCACCCGAATTTTTCCGCAGTTTAATGACCGGTTTGAAGCGATTGCCGTGCGCGTCCCGACGATTAACGTCACCGCAATCGACCTTAGCGTGACGGTGAAAAAACCGGTAAAAGCCTGTGAAGTCAACCTCTTGCTGCAAAAAGCGGCACAGGGGGCATTTCATGGTATAGTTGACTATACGGAATTACCGTTGGTCTCAGTAGATTTTAACCACGACCCGCACAGCGCCATCGTCGATGGCACGCAGACGCGAGTCAGTGGTGCACACCTTATCAAGACGCTGGTCTGGTGTGATAACGAATGGGGCTTTGCTAACCGAATGCTCGACACCACGTTAGCAATGGCCGCTCAAGGTTTCAGGTAAGACGCATTGTGCGTCTGCAAAACTTTAAGAATCAACGAGAGGATTCACCATGTCTGTAATTAAGATGACCGATCTGGATCTGGCTGGTAAACGCGTTTTCATCCGTGCCGATCTGAACGTACCGGTTAAAGATGGCAAAGTGACCAGCGACGCGCGTATCCGTGCATCTCTGCCAACCATCGAACTGGCTCTGAAGCAGGGCGCGAAAGTGATGGTCACCTCCCACCTGGGTCGTCCAACTGAAGGCGAGTACAACGAAGAGTTCTCTCTGCTGCCAGTGGTTAATTACCTGAAAGACAAACTGTCCAACCCGGTTCGCCTGGTGAAAGATTACCTGGACGGCGTTGAAGTTGCAGCCGGTGAACTGGTTGTGCTGGAAAACGTTCGCTTCAACAAAGGCGAAAAGAAAGACGACGAAACTCTGTCCAAAAAATATGCTGCACTGTGCGACGTATTCGTGATGGATGCATTCGGTACGGCTCACCGTGCTCAGGCGTCAACCCACGGTATCGGTAAATTCGCAGACGTAGCGTGTGCCGGTCCTCTGCTGGCTGACGAACTGGAAGCGCTGGGTAAAGCACTGAAAGAACCTGCTCGTCCAATGGTAGCTATCGTTGGTGGTTCTAAAGTTTCTACCAAACTGACCGTTCTGGATTCCCTGTCTAAAATCGCTGACCAGCTGATCGTTGGCGGTGGTATCGCGAACACCTTCGTTGCCGCTCAGGGCCACAACGTGGGTAAATCCCTGTACGAAGCAGACCTGGTTGACGAAGCCAAACGCCTGCTGAGCACCTGCGATATCCCGGTTCCAACTGACGTTCGCGTAGCGACCGAGTTCTCCGAAACCGCAACCGCGACCCTGAAATCTGTAAACGACATTAAAGACGAAGAGCAGATTCTGGACCTGGGCGACGTTTCTGCACAGAAACTGGCTGAAATCCTCAAAAACGCAAAAACTATCCTGTGGAACGGTCCTGTTGGCGTGTTCGAATTCCCGAACTTCCGCAAAGGTACTGAAATCGTTGCTAACGCTATCGCAGACAGCGAAGCGTTCTCTATCGCAGGCGGTGGTGACACCCTGGCGGCAATCGACCTGTTCGGTATCGCTGACAAGATCTCCTATATCTCCACTGGTGGCGGCGCATTCCTCGAATTCGTGGAAGGCAAAGTACTGCCAGCAGTAGCAATGCTCGAAGAGCGCGCTAAGAAGTAAGCCATTCAAGGGCGGGGAAACCTGCCCAATTTTCAGCGCGCTTTTAAGAGCTCGCACCTTTTCTAACGGCCGAAGATACAGGACTAAGCAACATGTCTAAAATTTTTGATTTCGTAAAACCTGGCGTTATCACTGGTGATGACGTACAGAAAGTGTTCCAGGTAGCTAAAGAAAACAACTTCGCTCTGCCAGCAGTTAACTGCGTGGGTACCGACTCCATCAACGCCGTACTGGAAACTGCTGCTAAAGTTAAAGCTCCAGTTATCGTTCAGTTCTCTAACGGCGGCGCTGCGTTCATCGCAGGTAAAGGCGTGAAGACTGACATTCCTCAGGGTGCTGCAATCCTGGGTGCTATCTCTGGTGCGCACCACGTACACCAGATGGCTGAACACTACGGTGTTCCAGTTATCCTGCACACTGACCACTGCGCGAAGAAACTGCTGCCGTGGATCGACGGTCTGCTGGACGCGGGTGAAAAACACTTCGCAGCTACCGGTAAGCCACTGTTCTCTTCTCACATGATCGACCTGTCTGAAGAGTCACTGCACGAAAACATCGAAATCTGCTCCAAATACCTGGCGCGCATGGCCAAAATGGGCATGACCCTGGAAATCGAACTGGGTTGCACCGGTGGTGAAGAAGACGGCGTGGACAACAGCCACATGGACGCTTCTGCACTGTACACCCAGCCAGAAGACGTTGATTACGCTTACACCGAGCTGAGCAAAATCAGCCCACGCTTCACCATTGCAGCGTCCTTCGGTAACGTACACGGCGTTTACAAACCAGGTAACGTGGTTCTGACCCCGACCATCCTGCGTGATTCTCAGGAATACGTTTCCAAGAAACACAACCTGCCGCACAACAGCCTGAACTTCGTCTTCCACGGCGGTTCCGGTTCTTCTGCTCAGGAAATCAAAGACTCCGTAAGCTACGGCGTAGTGAAAATGAACATCGATACCGATACCCAGTGGGCAACATGGGACGGTATCCTGCAGTACTACAAAACCAACGAAGCTTACCTGCAGGGTCAGCTGGGCAACCCGAAAGGCGAAGACCAGCCGAACAAGAAATACTACGATCCACGCGTATGGCTGCGCGCTGCCCAGACTTCTATGATTACTCGTCTGGAGCAGGCATTCAAAGAGCTGAACGCGGTAGACGTTCTGTAATTTGAGCTGCTAACAGCACCAGAAGGCCCGCAAATGCGGGCCTTTTTTTATGCTTTTTCAATACCCTGCCGGGCCGGTTTTTGTGATCTGTTTGGCAATACTTGCGCTTTTTGTTTACCCTTTACGGACCTGCCTGTCTCCATGGGGGATGGATTTTGTGTTTTGGTTTAACAAAAGGAAGAATAAATGGAACAACTCGATGTTGTAGACAGCATCAATAACGCCGGTAACTGGCTGGTGCGCAACCAGGCGCTGCTGCTGAGCTATGCCGTGAACATCGTCGCGGCGATTGCCATCATCATCGTCGGGATGATCGTGGCGCGTATCGTATCGAACGCGGTTAACCGCGTAATGCTGGCCCGTCACATTGACGCCACGGTTGCTGACTTCCTCTCCGCACTGGTGCGCTACGGCATTATCGCCTTTACGCTGATTGCGGCGCTGGGCCGTGTGGGCGTGCAGACCGCCTCCGTCATTGCCGTTCTCGGTGCCGCCGGTCTGGCCATTGGTCTGGCGCTGCAGGGCTCGCTTTCAAACCTGGCGGCAGGCGTTCTGCTGGTCACCTTCCGTCCGTTCCGCTCCGGCGAATACGTTGACCTTGGCGGCATTGCCGGGACCGTGCTGCAGGTGCAGATTTTCTCAACGACCATGCGTACCGTCGATGGCCGCATCGTGGTTGTGCCGAACGGGAAAATCATCGCGGGCAACATCATTAACTTCTCCCGTGAACCGGTGCGTCGTAACGAACTGATTATCAGCGTGGCGTACGACTCCGATATCGATCAGGTGAAGTCGCTGATCAGCAACATCATTGCTTCAGACGATCGCATTCTGAAAGACAAAGAGCAGACGGTTCGCCTGAATGAACTCGGCGCTTCCTCCATTAACTTTGTGGTACGTATCTGGAGCAAAAGCAGCGATCTGCAAAACGTGTACTGGGACGTGCTGGAACGCATTAAGCGCGACTTCGATGCCAACGGCATCAGCTTCCCGTACCCTCAGATGGACGTAAACGTCAAAAAAGTCAAAGAAGCCGAATAACTTGTCCCGCAGGCCCGGTAAGCGCTAGCGCCACCGGGCATTATTTTTATAAGCACTGCTAATCCCCAATTAATATTATCAATTTCCTCTAATGTAATTCGCGCAGTATAGTCTCCTTCCAGAACAACACTGTGAGAATTTCGTCATGTTATCTTATTACTTTCAAGGGCTTGCCTTAGGTGCGGCCATGATCCTTCCCCTTGGGCCGCAAAATGCGTTTGTGATGAACCAGGGCATTCGCCGCCAGTATCATCTGATGATTGCCCTGCTGTGCGCGGTAAGCGATTTACTGCTGATCTGTGCCGGGATTTTTGGCGGCAGCGCATTGCTGATGCAGTCTCCGTGGCTACTGGCGCTGGTCACCTGGGGCGGCGTGGCGTTTCTGCTCTGGTACGGATTCGGTGCCCTGAAAACGGCGATGAGCAGTAACCTCGAGCTGGCGAGCGCGGAAGTCATGAAGCAGGGCCGCTGGAAGATTATCGTCACCATGCTGGCGGTCACCTGGCTTAACCCGCATGTGTATCTGGACACCTTCGTGGTGCTGGGCAGCCTCGGCGGACAGCTGGACGTTGAGCCGAAACGCTGGTTTGCGCTGGGTACGGTTAGCGCCTCATTCCTCTGGTTCTTCGGTCTCGCCATTCTCGCTGCATGGCTGGCTCCTCGTCTGCGTACGGCCAAAGCCCAGCGCATCATTAATACGCTGGTGGGGCTGGTGATGTGGTTTATTGCTTTTCAACTGGCAAAAGAGGGGATTCACCACGTTCAGGAATTGTTCAACTAATCCTTGTCTTATGGACAACTGAACAAGACCCGCTAAGCTTGCTGGCATGCGCCCTGTTAATGGGCACTCTTCGCAACATGGAGGAATAACAGTGAAGTTTAAGGTGATGGCCCTGGCGGCATTAGTAAGTTTTGGTGCGGTGTCGGTGCAGGCAAGTGAACTGCCGGATGGCCCGCACATCGTCACTTCAGGTACCGCAAGCGTGGACGCGGTACCCGATGTTGCAACGCTGGCAATTGAAGTCAATGTGTCTGCGAAAGATGCGGCATCGGCCAAGAAGCAGGCTGACGATCGTGTTGCGCAATATCTCTCTTTCCTCGAGCAGAACGGTGTCGGTAAAAAAGATATCAACTCCGCGAACCTGCGTACTCAACCTGATTACGACTACCAGAATGGCAAAAGCATCCTGAAAGGCTACCGTGCCGTGCGTACCGTCGAAGTGACCGTGCGTCAGCTGGATAAGCTTAACTCGCTGCTGGATGGCGCGCTGAAGGCGGGTCTGAACGAAATTCGTTCCGTGTCGCTGGGCGTTGCGCAACCGGAAAAATACAAAGACGAAGCGCGTAAAGCGGCGATTGATGATGCCATTCACCAGGCGGAACAGCTGGCTTCTGGCTTTAAGAGCAAGCTCGGCCCGGTTTACAGCGTGCGTTACCACGTCTCTAACTACCAGCCAAGCCCGATGGTGCGGATGATGAAGGCCGATGCGGCGCCTGTATCCGCTCAGGAAACTTATGAGCAGCCTACCATTCAGTTCGACGATCAGGTGGATGTGGTGTTCCAGCTGGAGCCAACTCAAACTCAGCAAACTGAGGCGGCTAAGGCACAGTAATTTGTCCTCACCCTAACCCTCTCCCACAGGGAGAGGGAATTCTAGCGATTAATCCTGTCTCAACACCTTGTGCCCAAACGCCAGCAGCGCGTCTGTGACGTTGCGCATCATGCGGCTTTCCGGCGCAAACCGGTGCCAGTAGAGCATCCGGCGCTGATATAGCCCCGGCGTCAGGTCAATCAGCTCACCGCTTTTCAACTCTTTCTCAATCTGCAGATGCGGGATCATGCAGCAGGTGGTGCCCTGACGCGCAAGCTGCACGAAGGCTTCAGACGAGTTGACGATATGGCACGGCACGCTGCCCGGCGGCAGATCGAAGTTTTGCTGCAGGAACGCCTGATGCATATCGTCCAGATGGTCGAACGCCACGGCAGGGGCTTTCAGCAGCGCCGCGCGGGTGACGCCGTTCGGGAAGTAGCGCTCGGCAAAGGCTTTTGAACCGACAAACAGGTAATCCAGCGCGCCCAGCTGATCCACCAGGCAGCTTGGCAGTGCCTGAGGCTGAATACTGACCGCCCCAACCACCTCACCGCGACGCAGGCGTTCCTGGGTACGGGTTTCATCTTCAACCTGTAAATTCAGGCGGATAGGGGAATCCGCTAATACCGGCGCAAGGGCCGGCAGCAGCCAGGTTGCCAGGCTGTCGGCGTTGACCGCCAGAGAGAGCAGCAGCGGCGTAGAGCCCGTTTGTTCGTCACCCAGCCACTCGTCTTCCAGCAGTTCAACCTGGCGCAGCAGGGCGAGAAGCTTTTGCCCTTGCTCGGTTGGACGTGGCGGCACGGTACGCACCAGCAGCGGCTGGCCGAACATGTTTTCAAGCTGTTTGATACGCTGTGATACGGCGGACTGGGTGATGCAAAGCTTTTGCGCCGCGCGCTCAAAACCGCGTTCACGAATAACTGCATCAAGTGCCTGTAGTGTTCTGTAGTCCGGACGTTTCATTGCTCTTGCTGGCTCCTTAATTTTGCTTATTCTGCACTATGACACAATTTTCCCTTCGTGGCAGACGAATTCCATTCGACGTGTTCTATAATGCGCCCTGAGTTTTCACACCACAGGCAAAACGATCATGACGCAGGATGAACTGAAAAAAGCAGTAGGATGGGCCGCTCTCCAGTACGTACAGCCGGGTACCATTGTCGGTGTCGGTACGGGATCAACCGCGGCACACTTTATCGATGCGCTGGGCACGATGAAGGGGCAAATCGAGGGTGCGGTTTCCAGCTCTGATGCTTCCACGGAAAAGCTGAAAAGCCTCGGCATTACCGTTTTCGATCTCAACGAAGTGGATCGTCTGGGGATTTACGTTGATGGTGCGGATGAAATCAACGGCCACATGCAGATGATTAAAGGCGGCGGCGCGGCGCTGACGCGTGAGAAGATCATCGCCTCCGTTGCGGACAAGTTTATCTGCATCGCGGATGCCTCCAAGCAGGTCGACATTCTGGGTAATTTCCCGCTGCCGGTCGAAGTGATCCCAATGGCCCGCAGTGCGGTTGCCCGTCAGCTGGTGAAGCTGGGCGGTCGTCCGGAATATCGTCAGGGCGTAGTGACCGACAACGGTAACGTGATCCTCGACGTTCACGGTCTGGAAATTCTCGACGCGATTGCGCTGGAAAATGCCATCAACGCTATCCCAGGCGTAGTGACCGTAGGGCTATTCGCCAACCGTGGCGCGGATGTGGCGCTGATCGGTACGGCTGACGGTGTGAAAACCATCGTAAAATGATCTGACGGGGGGAGTCCTCCCCCCGCTAAAAAATTTTTGAAAAGCTAAATTCGGTGACTTGTGTCACGTTTTTTCGCCTCTTTTGCCGATCCTTCCGCGTTTGTAAATTTCCATAGCATTTTCCTCTGACATTTTGCTCTGTATGACTTTTCTTCAGAGTGCCGACGCAAACGTTCATATTGCTGCAATAGTTTTTTTTGATATGTTGGCTACAGCGGATTCATATCCAGCACAACATCAGTTCAGACAAAAACAGGGTCGGGTAAATGGCAAAGGTATCACTGGAGAAAGACAAGATTAAATTCCTGCTGGTCGAGGGCGTGCATCAAAAAGCAATCGATAGCCTTCGTGCGGCAGGTTACACCAACATCGAATTTCATAAAGGCGCGCTCGATACCGAAGAGCTGAAAGTGTCCATCCGTGATGCCCACTTCATTGGCCTGCGATCCCGTACTCACCTGACTGAAGAGGTTATTGCCGCGGCGGAAAAGCTGGTGGCTATCGGCTGCTTCTGCATCGGTACCAACCAGGTTGACCTGAATGCTGCCGCCAAACGCGGTATTCCCGTCTTCAACGCCCCGTTCTCCAACACCCGTTCCGTAGCGGAGTTGGTGATTGGCGAACTGCTGCTGCTCCTGCGCGGCATTCCAGAAGCGAACGCCAAGGCGCACCGCGGCGTGTGGAACAAGCTGGCGTCCGGCTCTTTCGAAGCGCGTGGTAAAAAACTGGGGATTATCGGCTACGGCCACATCGGTACGCAGCTCGGTATTCTGGCGGAATCTCTGGGCATGCACGTGTTTTTCTACGATATCGAAAGCAAGCTGCCGCTGGGCAATGCGACCCAGGTTCAACACCTTTCTGACCTGCTGAACATGAGCGACGTGGTGAGCCTGCACGTGCCGGAAAATGCGTCCACCAAAAACATGATGGGCGCGGAAGAGCTGGCGCTGATGAAGCCGGGCTCACTGCTGATCAACGCCGCGCGCGGCACGGTTGTCGATATCCCGGCCCTGGCGGATGCGCTGAAGCGCAAGCATCTGGCGGGCGCGGCCATCGACGTATTCCCGACGGAGCCTGCGACCAACAGCGATCCGTTTACCTCTCCGCTGTGCGAGTTCGACAACGTGATCCTGACGCCGCACATCGGCGGCTCTACCCAGGAAGCGCAGGAGAATATCGGTCTGGAAGTGGCGGGTAAGCTGAGCAAATATTCCGACAACGGTTCTACGCTCTCTGCCGTGAACTTCCCTGAAGTATCTCTGCCACTGCACGGCGGTCGTCGTCTGCTGCACATCCACGAAAACCGTCCTGGCGTGCTGACCGCGATCAACCAGATCTTTGCCGAGCAGGGCGTCAACATTGCCGCACAGTATCTGCAGACGAACTCGCAGATGGGCTACGTGGTTATTGATATCGAAGCGGATGACGATGTGGCCGAGAAAGCGCTGCTGAGCATGAAGGCCATTCCGGGGACGATTCGCGCGCGTCTGCTGTACTGATAGTGCGAGGTAAATGCAAAACGGTAACGATAGTTACCGTTTTTTATGTTTTCACCCTCTCCCACAGGGAGAGGGCTGGGGTGAGGGCATCAGGCCGCACGTTTGATTCACCATTCCCATAATTTTGATGGCGTCACCACCGCCGGCAACGGCACATCCCACTTCTCCACCGGCAACGCCTCCACGCCCTGACAATCATGCGCGTAGCCCACCGGCTGCAACCCGTACTGCTGCCAGTTTTGCAGCGTCCGGTCATAAAAACCGCCGCCCATCCCTAAACGCTGGCCCTGTTCATCAAACGCCACCAGCGGTGTAATCAATACATCCAGCTGTGACAGCGGCAGCACGTCGCGCACGTCGAGTTTCGGTTCGGTGATTTTCAGGCGATTTACCACCAGTTCGCTGTGCGGATGGTAGTGCAGAAACAGCAAATTACCTTCGCTGAACGGGTGCAGCACCGGCAGATAGACCTTCTTCCCGGCGCGCCAGAGCTGCTCTATCAGCGGTTGGGTATCCAGCTCTCCATCAAATGACAGAAACAGCGCAACGGTGTGCGCCATCACGACAGGGGGATACGCCATCATACGGGCGGCGGCCTGCTGGGCAAAATGCGCTTGCCGATCGGCGGTTAACGCACGGCGGCGCTGACGAATTAACTGACGGATGTCCTGGCGTGAAGCAGAAACTTCAGGGAATTGGGTCATGGTAGTCGGTAGAAGAAAAGAGAGGGAATCTCCGAGATGCCGCCGCAGGCTGTAACCCTTGAACCCTTGGTTCAAGGTGAATGTGTCGTCATAGTTTTAAGGCTTCTCGGACGGACCGAGCATGCTCACCAACCATGGAGCGCCACATTCTTGTGGTATGAAATATCGGCTCAGGGGACTGGCCCGCTTGCGAACATCTCAGAGAAATTTTGTCTTCACAGTTACTCTACCATAGTCAACTGAGAAGTGTTATTCAAACTTTGGTCCCGGTCTTTCGGGATTGCGACCTTGATCAAGCAGTGCCTGTTCTATGGTCTGCTGAAGCATTTTAATGCGCTGCTCCATGCTTGCCGCGTAGTCGCGGGTCTTCGCTTTTTCCTGAGTCAGTTCATAGCTGATGTTCAACGCGGCGATGAAAACCAGCTGCTCAGTATTTGTGACTCTAGTGCGTTCTTTTAGATCTTGCAACCGCTGATTCAAATCGTCCGCAGCCTGATTCAAAGCATCCCTTTGTTCAGGCGGACAATTCACTCGCAGTGAACGGCCAAAAATCTGGAGATCGACGGGTTGTGCAGACATGCCACCTTCCTGCTTATTGACTGCGCTGCCTTCGCCTGATGCCCCGGGGGCTGCGAAGGGGCGACACTATAGCTACCCTGATGTGAAGATACAAGCCCTTTTCTGGTATCACCAGGGTCCAAAGTGGTAGCATATCATGAAACTTCCCCCCAATGACGACGAATGCGCATGTCTATACAGAACGAAATGCCTGGTTACAAGGATTTAAACCAGTTACTGAACCAGCAGGGAGTCGGTTTAACCCCTGCCGAAATGCACGGTCTGATCAGTGGCATGCTGTGCGGCGGAAACAGCGACAGCTCATGGCAGCCGCTGATCCACGACCTCACGAATGAAGGGCTGGCGTTTGGTCACGAGCTGGCGGAAGCGCTGCGTAAAATGCACGCCGCAACCAGCGATTCGCTGGAAGACGATGGCTTCCTTTTTCAGCTTTATCTGCCTGAAGGCGACGACGTCAGCGTGTTCGATCGCGCCGACGCGCTGGCCGGCTGGGTAAACCACTATCTGCTGGGGCTGGGCGTGACGCAGCCTAAACTGGATAAAGTGACCGGCGAAGCGGGTGAAGCGATCGACGACCTGCGTAACATCGCCCAGCTTGGCTACGATGAAGACGAAGACCAGGAAGAGCTGGAAATGTCTCTTGAAGAGATTATCGAGTACGTGCGCGTGGCGGCATTGCTGTGCCACGACAACTTCACGCGCTCTCAGCCGACCGCGCCGGAAGTCCGCAAGCCAACCTTACATTAAGAAAAATAACGCACAGGAGGGTGTCATGGTTATCTCGAGTCAAGAGTATTCGCGCCGCCGTCAGGCGCTGCTGGCAACAATGCAGCCGGGCAGCGCCGCGCTGATTTTTGCTGCGCCCGAAGTCACGCGCAGCGCCGACAGCGAATATCCCTATCGCCAGAGCAGCGATTTCTGGTACTTCACCGGCTTTAACGAGCCGGAAGCGGTGCTGGTGCTGATTAAGAGCAATGACACCCACAACCACAGCGTGATTTTCAACCGCGTGCGCGATCTGACGGCCGAAATCTGGTTTGGCCGCCGCTTAGGCCAGGAGGCCGCACCGGAAAAGCTGGGCGTTGACCGCGCGCTGGCGTTTAGCGAAATCAATCAGCAGCTCTATCAGCTGCTTAACGGCCTCGACGTGCTCTATCACGCGCAGGGCGAATATGCCTACGCCGATGAGATTGTTTTCACCGCGCTGGATAAGCTGCGCAAAGGCTCGCGGCAGAACCTGTCCGCACCCGCCACGCTGACGGACTGGCGTCCGGTGGTGCATGAGATGCGCCTGTTCAAGTCTGAAGAAGAGCTGAATTTGATGCGTCGTGCGGGTGAAATCAGCGCCCTGGCGCACACCCGCGCGATGGAAAAGTGCCGTCCCGGGATGTTCGAATACCAGCTGGAAGGCGAAATTCACCACGAATTTAACCGCCACGGCGCGCGTTATCCCTCCTACAACACCATTGTTGGCGGCGGAGAAAACGGCTGCATTCTGCATTACACCGAAAACGAAAGCGCGCTGCGCGACGGCGATCTGGTGCTGATTGACGCCGGTTGCGAATATCAGGGCTACGCGGGGGACATCACCCGTACCTTCCCGGTGAACGGTAAATTCTCGCCGGCACAGCGCGCGATTTACGACATTGTTCTCGAATCCCTTGAGACGGCGCTCAGGCTGTATCGTCCGGGTACGTCCATCCAGGAAGTGACCGGCGAAGTGGTGCGCATCATGATTACTGGTCTGGTCAGGCTCGGGATCCTGAAAGGGGAGGTCGACACCCTGATCGCTGAAAATGCGCATCGACCGTATTTCATGCACGGCCTGAGCCACTGGCTGGGGCTGGACGTGCATGACGTTGGCGCGTACGGCACCGACCGTTCGCGCGTGCTGGAGCCGGGCATGGTGTTAACCGTGGAACCGGGCCTGTATATCGCGCCGGATGCCGACGTGCCTGAAGAGTACCGCGGGATTGGCATTCGTATTGAAGATGACATTGTGGTTACCGAAACCGGTAACGAAAACCTGACCGCGAGCGTCGTGAAAAACGCTGACGATATCGAGGCGCTGATGGCAGCGGCACGCGCATGAGCGTGATTATCGTTGGCGGCGGCATGACCGGGGCCACGCTGGCGCTGGCCATTTCGCATTTGACGAAGGGGCAGCTTGCGGTGCACCTGGTGGAAGCCGTCGCGCCGCAGGCAAAGAATCATCCCGGTTTTGATTCCCGCGCGATTGCCCTGGCGCAGGGCACCTGCCAGCAGCTGTCCCGCATTGGCATCTGGCAGGCCATCGCCGACTGCGCCACGGCAATCAAAACCGTCCACGTGAGCGATCGCGGCCATGCTGGCTTTGTCACGCTGGACGCGCAGGATTACCGCATTGACGCGCTGGGTCAGGTTGTTGAGCTGCACGATGTCGGGTTACGTCTGTTTCGTCTGCTCCAGGATGCGCCGGGCGTCACGCTGCATTGTCCAGCGCGCGTGGCCAGCGTGAGCCGCAGTGAGGCGTCGGTCAGCGTGACGCTGGAAAACGGCACCGTGCTTGAAGGCCAGCTTCTGGTCGCCGCGGACGGCTCGCGCTCGTCGCTCGGCGCCCAGTGCGGCGTGGAGTGGCGCCAGCAGCCTTACGGTCAGGTGGCGGTCATTGCGAACGTCTCTACCGCAGCTGAACACCACGGTAGGGCGTTTGAACGCTTTACGCAGCATGGCCCGCTGGCGATGCTGCCGATGTCGGACGGGCGCTGTTCCCTGGTCTGGTGTCACCCGCAGGATAAGGCCGAAGAGATGAAGGCCTGGTCCGACGAACGTTTTTGTACCGAGCTCCAGAAAGCCTTTGGCTGGCGGCTGGGGCGTATTACCCATGCTGGACAGCGGGCGGTTTACCCGCTTTCGCTGACCACGGCGTCTCAGTCCATCTCCCATCGTCTGGCGCTTGTCGGTAACGCTGCGCAGACGCTGCATCCCATTGCGGGGCAAGGCTTTAACCTTGGCTTACGCGACGTCATGAGCCTGGCCGAATCACTGGCGCAGGCATGGGGCGAACAAAAAGACTGTGGCGCATACCCGGTACTCAGCCATTACCAGAAGCGCCGTCAGGCGGATAAAGAGGCCACCATCGGTGTGACCGATGGCCTGGTCCATCTCTTTGCCAATCGCTGGGCGCCGCTGGTTGCGGGCCGCAACCTAGGGCTGATGGCGATGGAACTATTCATTCCGGCACGTGACGTGCTGGCGCAGCGGACTCTTGGTTGGGTCGCGCGTTAAGGAGTTATCACCGTGCAAATTGTTGATGTCGCCATCGTTGGCGGCGGTATGGTTGGACTGGCGCTGGCCTGTGGTTTACAGGGCAGCGGCCTGCGCGTGGCGGTGCTGGAGCAAAAGCAGCCCCAGCCCGTTGCCCCGGATGCCCCGCCGGAACTCCGCGTCTCGGCGATCAATGCCGCCAGCGAGAAATTGCTGACGCACCTTGGCGTCTGGGCAGATATTGTGGCGAAGCGCGCCAGCTGCTATCACGGCATGGAAGTGTGGGATAAAGACAGCTTTGGTCATATTGCTTTTGATGACGAAAGCATGGGCTACAGCCATCTGGGTCATATCATCGAAAACGCGGTGATCCACCACGCGCTGTGGCAGAAAGCACAGCAGTGCAGCGACGTGACGCTGATTGCGCCTGCGCAGATCCAGCAGGTGGCATGGGGCGAAAACGAGGCGTTTATCACCCTGCAAAGCGGCGATATGCTGACCGCGCGGCTGGTGGTCGGTGCTGACGGTGCCAACTCCTGGCTGCGTAATAAAGCCGATATCCCGCTGACCTTCTGGGACTATCGTCATCACGCTCTGGTCGCGACGATCCGCACAGAAGAACCGCACGGCGGCGTGGCGCGGCAGATTTTCCACAACGACGGCATTCTGGCGTTCCTGCCGCTTGCCGATCCGCACCTGTGCTCGATTGTATGGTCCCTGGTGCCGGAGAAAGCCCGGCTGATGCAGGAGGCGGCGCCGGAGGCCTTTAACCAGGCGCTGTGCGTGGCCTTTGATAACCGCCTTGGCTTGTGCACCCTTGAAAGCGAGCGGCAGGTGTTTCCGTTAACCGGCCGCTACGCGCGTCAGTTTGCGGCGCACCGTCTGGCGCTGGTGGGGGATGCGGCGCATACCATTCATCCGCTGGCCGGGCAGGGCGTTAACCTCGGCTTTATGGACGCGGCTGAGCTGGTTGAGGAACTGCGTCGCCTGCATCGCGAAGGCAAAGATATCGGCCAGCATCTCTACCTGCGTCGCTACGAGCGCAGCCGCAAGCACAGTGCGGCGATGATGCTGGCGGGCATGCAGGGCTTCCGCGAGCTGTTTGCCGGGGCGAATCCGGCGAAAAAACTGCTGCGCGACATTGGCCTCAAGCTTGCTGACACCCTTCCGGGTGTTAAACCTCAACTCCTCCGTCAGGCGATGGGTCTTAACGACCTGCCGGACTGGCTACGTTAATTTAGACCCCTGTCACACTTTATTTTCCCGGTCTCTGCGCCGGGGAAATACCCTCATTTGAAATATTCTAATTTCACGTCATTTTTCGCATTAGAAAATCTAATCTGCGAGATTTTATGTTACGGAAATTCGGCCCGTTTTTCCGCACGAAATATCACCATGTGCTAAATCCTGTTAGATCATTGTTAATTTTGTGCGGGGTTAATCGCATTTTTCCAGTGAATAACTCTGTAGGCTTTTTAGCGTTTTTTGGTCATAAGCTAATGTGATGACCCGTTTTACCTTATGGTTAACCGCCGGTTTCGGTGGTAAGTTCGGGTAAAAGAGAACGTTTGCGTCGGCGCCAGGTAACGGGGCCGACACCGGGTTTCACGGTGAATTTTTCAACGAGGACAAGATGGCTCAACAGACTCCTTTGTACGAACAACACGTGTTATGCGGCGCCCGCATGGTGGACTTCCATGGCTGGATGATGCCGCTGCACTACGGCTCGCAGATTGATGAGCACCACGCGGTGCGCACCGATGCCGGTATGTTCGACGTGTCCCACATGACGATTGTCGATCTGCGCGGTAGCCGCACCCGGGAGTTTTTGCGTTATCTGCTGGCAAACGACGTCGCCAAACTGAAAACGCCGGGTAAAGCGCTCTATACCGGCATGCTGAATGCCTCGGGCGGCGTGATTGATGACCTTATCGTCTATTACTTCACTGAAGATTTCTTCCGCCTCGTTGTAAACTCCGCCACCCGCGAAAAAGACCTCTCCTGGATCACCCAACACGCCGAACCTTATGCCATCGACATCACCGTCCGTGACGATCTGTCGCTGATCGCCGTGCAGGGGCCGAACGCGCAGGCGAAAGCCGCCTCTCTGTTTAACGACGAGCAGCGTAAAGCCACCGCTGGCATGAAGCCGTTCTTCGGCGTGCAGGCGGGCGATCTGTTTATCGCCACCACCGGATACACCGGTGA
This sequence comes from Enterobacter cloacae complex sp. SHL020, assembly GCF_049236945.1. Taxonomy (NCBI): domain Bacteria; kingdom Pseudomonadati; phylum Pseudomonadota; class Gammaproteobacteria; order Enterobacterales; family Enterobacteriaceae; genus Enterobacter; species Enterobacter cloacae complex sp. SHL020. The sequence goes on along the minus strand of NZ_JBMKJF010000007.1, from coordinate 27,365 downwards.
AGCGGGCTACGAAATTGCGATGCCGAACGAGAAGGCCGCTGATTTCTGGCGTGCGCTGGTGGAAGCGGGCGTGAAGCCTGCGGGTCTGGGCGCGCGCGATACGCTGCGTCTGGAAGCGGGCATGAACCTCTACGGTCAGGAGATGGACGAAGGCGTCTCTCCGCTGGCCGCCAACATGGGCTGGACCATCGCGTGGGAACCGGCTGACCGTGACTTTATTGGCCGTGAAGCGCTGGAGATGCAGCGCGAGAAGGGCACTGAACAGCTGGTGGGCCTGGTGATGACCGAGAAGGGTGTGCTGCGCGGCGAACTGCCGGTGCGCTTTACCGATGCTGACGGCAATCCTCGCGAAGGCGTGATCACCAGCGGTACCTTCTCCCCGACGCTGGGCTACAGTATTGCACTGGCACGCGTGCCGGCGGGCATTGGCGAAACGGCGGTGGTGCAAATCCGCAACCGCGAAATGCCGGTCAACGTGACCAAACCTATTTTTGTTCGCGCCGGTAAGCCGGTCGCCTAATCATTTTTATCAGGAGAACTTCAATGAGCAATGTGCCAGCAGAACTGAAATACAGCAAAGAACACGAGTGGCTGCGCAAAGAGGCGGACGGCACTTACACCGTAGGGATCACCGAGCACGCGCAAGAGCTGCTGGGCGACATGGTGTTTGTTGACCTGCCTGACGTGGGCACGACCGTTAGCGCGGGCGACGACTGCGCCGTGGCGGAGTCCGTAAAAGCGGCTTCTGATATCTACGCTCCTGTAAGCGGCGAAATCGTTGCCGTCAACGACGCGCTGAGCGATTCGCCAGAGCTGGTGAACAGCGAGCCTTATGAAGGCGGCTGGATCTTCAAGATCAAAGCCAGCGACGAATCTCAGGTTGCCGCGCTGCTGGATGCGACCGCGTACGAAGCACTGTTAGAAGACGAGTAATCGTTTATCCCCCTCTCCTTTCGGGAGAGGGCAGGGGCGAGGGTGCCCATCTTCCCCTCACCCTAACCCTCTCCCAGAGGGAGAGGGAACTTAAATTCACTGCACGTTTCAGGAACCATCGCTCATGACACAGACTTTAAGCCAGCTTGAAAACCGTGGCGCCTTCATCGAACGTCACATTGGGCCGGATGCTCAGCAACAGCAGGAGATGCTGAAGACGGTTGGCGCGGATTCATTAAGCGCACTGATCGGCCAGATTGTGCCAAAAGACATCCAGCTTGCCACGCCGCCTCAGGTGGGGGAAGCCACCACGGAATTCGCCGCGCTGGCGGAGCTGAAGGCTATCGCAGGCCTGAACAAGCGCTATAAGTCTTACATTGGCATGGGCTACACCAACGTGCAGCTGCCGCCGGTTATCCTGCGCAACATGCTGGAAAACCCGGGCTGGTACACCGCTTACACCCCTTATCAGCCAGAAGTCTCCCAGGGCCGTCTGGAAGCGCTGCTGAACTTCCAGCAGGTGACGCTGGATCTGACCGGAATGGATATCGCCTCCGCCTCGCTGCTGGATGAAGCGACCGCCGCCGCCGAAGCGATGGCGATGGCAAAACGCGTGAGCAAGCTGAAAAATGCCAACCGCTTCTTCGTGGCGGCGGACGTGCATCCCCAGACGCTGGACGTGGTGCGTACACGCGCAGAGACCTTCGGCTTTGACGTGATCGTCGACGACGCCGACAAAGTGCTGGATCACCAGGACGTTTTTGGCGTGCTGCTGCAGCAGGTAGGCACCACCGGTGAAGTTCACGACTACGGCGCGCTGATTGCCGAGCTGAAATCCCGCAAAGTGGTTGTCAGCGTTGCCGCAGATTTTATGGCGCTGGTGCTGCTGACGGCGCCGGGTAAACAGGGCGCAGATATCGTATTCGGTTCTGCGCAACGCTTCGGCGTGCCGATGGGCTACGGCGGCCCGCACGCGGCGTTCTTCGGCGCGAAAGATGAATTCAAACGCTCTATGCCAGGCCGTATCATCGGCGTCTCAAAAGACGCTGCCGGTAACACCGCGCTGCGCATGGCGATGCAAACCCGCGAGCAGCACATCCGCCGCGAGAAAGCGAACTCCAACATCTGTACCTCCCAGGTGCTGCTGGCAAACATCGCCAGCCTGTATGCCGTGTTCCACGGCCCGGCTGGCCTGAAGCGTATTGCCAGCCGCATTCACCGTCTGGCCGATATTCTGGCCTGCGGCCTGCAGCAGAAAGGCCTTAAGCTGCGCCACGCTCACTACTTCGACACCCTGTGTGTGGAAGTGGCGGACAAAGCCGCCGTGCTGGCGCGCGCGAATGCGGAAGAGATCAACCTGCGCAGCGACATCCACAACGCCGTCGGCATTACGCTGGATGAAAGCACCACCCGCGACGATATCCTGAACCTGTTCAGCGTGTTGCTGGGTGATGCGCACGGTCTGGACATTGATGCGCTCGACAAAGAGGTCGCGCTCGACAGCCGCTCCATTCAGGAAAGCATGCTGCGTAACGATGCGATCCTGACGCATCCGGTCTTTAACCGCTACCACAGCGAAACCGAGATGATGCGCTATATGCACTCTCTGGAGCGCAAGGATCTGGCGCTGAACCAGGCGATGATCCCGCTGGGCTCCTGCACCATGAAGCTGAACGCCGCGGCAGAGATGATCCCGATCACCTGGCCTGAATTCTCCGAGCTGCACCCGTTCTGCCCGCCGGAGCAGGCGGAAGGTTATCACGTGATGATTAACCAGCTTTCCGACTGGCTGGTGAAGCTGACCGGTTATGACGCGCTCTGCATGCAGCCGAACTCCGGCGCGCAGGGCGAATACGCGGGCCTGCTGGCAATCCGTCACTATCACGAAAGCCGCAATGAAGGTCACCGCGATATCTGCCTGATCCCAAGCTCCGCCCACGGTACCAACCCGGCCTCTGCCCAGATGGCGGGTATGGAAGTCGTTGTGGTGGCGTGCGATAAGAACGGCAACATCGATCTGGCCGACCTGCGCGCGAAAGCCGAGCAGGCAGGCGACAAGCTCTCCTGCATCATGGTGACCTATCCGTCCACCCACGGCGTGTACGAAGAGACTATCCGTGAAGTGTGCGAAGTGGTGCACCAGTTCGGCGGTCAGGTTTACCTCGACGGCGCGAACATGAACGCTCAGGTGGGCATTACCTCTCCGGGCTTTATCGGCGCGGACGTGTCGCACCTGAACCTGCACAAAACCTTCTGCATCCCTCACGGCGGCGGCGGACCGGGCATGGGCCCAATCGGCGTGAAAGCGCACCTGGCGCCGTTTGTGCCTGGCCACAGCGTGGTGCAGATTGAAGGCATGCTAACCCGTCAGGGCGCGGTCTCTGCGGCACCGTTCGGCAGCGCCTCTATCCTGCCAATCAGCTGGATGTATATCCGCATGATGGGCGCGGAAGGGCTGAAGCAGGCGAGCCAGGTGGCGATCCTGAACGCTAACTATATTGCAACTCGCCTGAAGTCCGCCTTCCCGGTGCTCTATACCGGCCGCGACGGTCGCGTGGCGCACGAGTGCATCCTCGATATTCGTCCTCTGAAAGAGCAGACCGGCATCAGCGAGCTGGATATCGCCAAGCGCCTGATCGACTACGGCTTCCACGCGCCAACCATGTCGTTCCCGGTTGCGGGCACGCTGATGGTGGAGCCAACGGAGTCTGAAAGCAAAGCAGAGCTGGACCGCTTTATCGACGCGATGCTGGCCATCCGCATGGAGATCGACCGCGTGCAGGACGGTGAGTGGCCGCTGGAAGATAACCCGCTGGTTAACGCCCCGCACACCCAGCACGAAATGGTGGCAGAGTGGAACCACGGTTACTCCCGTGAGCTGGCGGTCTTCCCGGCAGGCGTGGCAAACAAATACTGGCCGACCGTGAAGCGTCTCGATGACGTCTACGGCGACCGTAACCTGTTTTGCTCCTGCGTACCGATGAGCGAATACCAGTAATTTCTTGCCGTACTGTAGGCCGGGTAAGCGTAAGCGCCACCCGGCTTTTTTATTGGGAGAAGAAAATGGCAATTGCACTGGTCACCGGCGCCAGCCGCGGAATTGGGAAAGCCACCGCGCTGCAGCTGGCGCGCGAAGGCTACACCGTGGCGGTGAACTATCATCACAACATTAAAGCCGCGACGGACGTTATCAACCAGATCGTTGAAGCGGGCGGTAAAGCCTTTGCCGTCCGCGCAGATATCAGTGATGAAGCCCAGGTGCTGGCGATGTTTGACAGCCTCGATCGTGAAGGCGAGCCGCTTCGTGCGCTGGTCAATAATGCGGGCATTCTGTTTGAACAATCGACTATCGAGAATTTGTCCGCAGAGCGCATTAACCGTGTTCTGGCGACCAACGTCACGGGCTACTTTCTCTGCTGCCGGGAAGCGGTAAAACGCATGTCCTTTAAGCATGGCGGCAAGGGCGGGGCGATAGTGAACGTCTCTTCCGCCGCGTCGCGCCTGGGCGCGCCGGGTGAATATGTGGATTACGCCGCGTCGAAGGGGGCGGTGGATTCGCTGACAACCGGGCTGTCGCTGGAGGTGGCGGCGCAGGGCATTCGCGTCAACTGCGTACGTCCTGGGCTGATTTATACCGATATTCATGCGTCCGGCGGAGAGCCGGGGCGAGTGGATCGCGTGAAATCCTTGCTGCCGATGCAGCGCGGCGGCCAGCCGGAAGAGGTGGCGCAGGCGATTGTCTGGCTGCTGAGCGAGAAGGCGTCGTACGTAACGGGCAGTTTTATTGAGTTGGCTGGCGGGAAATAAGCCCCTCACCCTAACCCTCTCCCCAAAGGGGAGAGGGGATCAAGCGTAGCGCCGCCCGGCGTTAAAGTTTCTCGCCGTTGCTGGCAATCACGCCCTTATACCACTCGAAGCTCTTCTTGCGGGAACGCGACATGTCGCCCGTGCCGTCGTCGTGCTTGTTCACGTAGATAAAGCCGTAGCGCTTGCTGTACTGGCCGGTGGTAAATGACACGCAGTCGATACAGCCCCACGGCGTATAGCCCATCAGATCCACGCCATCGTGCGTCACGGCTTTGATCATCTCTTCCACGTGGGCACGCAGGTAGTCGATGCGATAGTCGTCGTTGATGCTGCCGTCTTCTTCCACCTTATCGTAGGCACCGAAGCCGTTTTCTACGATAAACAGCGGTTTCTGATAACGCTCGTACAGTTCGCACAGGGAATAGCGCAGGCCTACCGGATCGATCTGCCAGCCCCAGTCGGATGCTTTCACGTGTGGGTTTGGCACGCTGCCTTCGAAACCGGAAATCGCATCGCCGGTACCGCCTTCCGCTTTCACCGCGTTGGTCATGTAGTAGCTGAAACCTAAGTAGTCGCAGGTCCCTTCACGCAGGATCTGCTCGTCGCCTGCCTCCATTTTTATGGAGAAGCCGCGGCGCTCCCACTCGTTCAGCACGTAGGATGGGTAGTAACCACGCAGCTGGACGTCGGTAAAGACATAGCGCTCGCGCATCGATTCCTGGGCGAACATCACGTCTTCCGGCTTGCAGGAGAACGGATAGAGCGCCACCATGGCCAGCATGCAGCCGACCTTCATCTCCGGGTTGATGCGGCGCGCGGCTTTCACCGCCAGGGCGCTGGCCACAAACTGGTGGTGCAGGACCTGATACATGGTCTCTTCCGGATTGTCGTGTTCGGTATAGACCACGCCCGAGCAGCAGTAGCCGAACAGCGGCGCGCGCCAGTTACGCTGGTTGTTGATTTCGTTGAAGGTCATCCAGTATTTGACCTTGTTTTTGTAGCGCTCAAAAACCACTTCCGCGAAGCGCACGAAGAAATCGACCACTTTGCGGTTGGTCCAGCTACCGTACTCCTGCACCAGGTGCAGCGGCATTTCGAAGTGGGAGAGGGTGATCACCGGTTCGATGTTGTATTTCAGCAGCTCATCGAACATGTCGTCGTAGAACTTCAGCCCCTCTTCGTTTGGCTGCGTTTCGTCACCTTTCGGGAAGATGCGCGTCCAGGCGATAGAGGTGCGGAAACACTTGAAGCCCATCTCGGCAAACAGCTTGATGTCTTCTTTATAGTGACCGTGGAAATCGATAGCTTCATGATTGGGGTAGTATTTACCCGGTACCACCTCCTGCGTGATTTCGCGCGGCACGCCGTGCGCGCCGCCGGTCAATACGTCACAAATGCTTGGCCCTTTGCCGCCTTTGTTCCAGCCGCCTTCAACCTGGTGAGCGGCAACCGCGCCGCCCCATAAAAAATCTTTTGGTAAGGTTAATTTTTTCATCGCTGCTCTTCTCAATAAATGGCTTATTGGCATCGAGTCTAGCAAAGCGAAATTGAATGTCACGATATAACAATTCACAGTAAATGTGATTTGTTACATCAAAAAAACAGGGTGTTTTATTCTGTGAGTTTCTTCGCCAGTTTACGTCCGAGAGATTCCAGAATATAAATGACGGGAATTTGCGTGGTGATGTCGTAGACGCCTGCAATACGCGTCTGAGGAACGTGCCAGGAGAGATTAAAGTCCGCCAGTTTTGCGAGACGCGAGTGCTCGTGGCTGGTTATCGAGAGCACCTTGCAGTGATGCAGGCTGAACTGGCTGGCGAAGCGCAGGATCTCCTCGGTCTCGCCCGAGACGGAAAGCACAATCGCCAGCGCATTTTTCGCCATATCATTGGTGACCGGGAAATAAGGATCATCAATATGGTTACTGAATTTCCCGATATTAGAAAAGAAGCGTGCGCCATATTTTGCCAGCGAACCCGATGTTCCGGCACCGACAAATATAATTCGCTCTGACGATAAAATAATATCAACCGCCTTATCTAATAACGCGTCGAACTCTTCATTATTTACGCTTTTAAAGAAGCTGATTATTTCGCTGGCGCCGAAGTTCGCCTGCTGGGGCTCGTTCTGTTCAAGATAAAGCTTAAATCGCACGCGGAATTCAGAATACCCTTCGCAGTTAAGCTTGCGGCAAAAGCGCAGGATAGTGGTGGTTGAGACGTCTGCCGCATCCGCCAGCTCGCGGATGGTCATGTACATCACTTTGTCACGATTTTTTATGACATAGTTGTAGACCATCATCTCCAGGTTATTGAGACTGGCAATGGCGGAATGGGAGAACATGCTCACAATGGCTACACTCACTCATCAGACTTTTCTTCAGGGAATAATAACATGCAGCCAAACGACATCACTTTTTTTCAGCGTTTTCAGGACGACATTCTGGCCGGACGTAAAACCATCACTATCCGGGATAAAAGTGAATCCCATTTCAAAACCGGCGATATCCTGCGGGTGGGGCGTTATGAGGATGATGGTTATTTTTGCACCATCGAAGTAACGGGAACGTCAACCGTTACGTTCGATACATTGACGCAAAAACATGCTGAACAGGAGAACATGACCCTGGATGCATTGAAAAACGTGATCTCAGAGATCTACCCCAGGCAGAACCAGTTTTATGTGATTGATTTTAAATGTTTATAATTAAAATCGAAACGCACGTTCGCTGAAATTAAAGTGTAACTGTCTGATTGTAATTTAGAAACGTTATGTTTAACTTTATTTTGGCTAACAGGTGTTCACTGGAATCATTCTCAGTTAGCATAGTTATGCGATGAATAATCATCTTTTGTTTTCCCGGAGTTTTGTATGGTGAGTAGACCATTAATCGCACAGGGATATTCGCTGGCTGAGGAAGTAGCCAACAGCATCAGCCACGGTATTGGCCTGGTGTTTGGGATTGTCGGTTTAGTGTTATTGCTGGTGCAGGCGGTAGACGCCAATGCCAGCGCGATGGCCATTACCAGCTACAGCCTGTATGGCGGGAGTATGATCCTGCTGTTCCTGGCGTCGACGCTGTATCACGCGATCCCGCATCAGCGGGCCAAGATGTGGCTCAAGAAATTTGACCACTGCGCTATCTATCTTCTTATTGCAGGCACCTACACACCGTTTCTGCTGGTGGGGCTCAACTCACCGCTGTCGCGTGGCCTGATGATTGTTATCTGGAGCCTGGCACTGCTGGGGATCCTGTTTAAGCTGACCATCGCGCACCGGTTTAAGGTGTTGTCACTGGTCACCTATCTGACAATGGGCTGGCTGTCGCTGATTGTGGTGTATCAACTGGCAATCAAACTGTCGGTAGGTGGCGTGACGCTTCTGGCCTTAGGCGGCGTGGTGTACTCGCTCGGCGTGATTTTCTACGTCTGCAAGCGCATCCCATACAACCATGCCATCTGGCACGGCTTTGTGCTTGGCGGCAGCGTATGCCACTTTTTGGCGATTTATTTGTATGTTGGGCAGGTGTAGTTTTTACCCCGTGCGGGCGGTTGACCTCACCCTGGCCCTCTCCCATAGGGAGAGGGAGGACACCTGTAGACAATTACTCTTCTAACGAATACGGCAGCGGCTCAATACTCAACGTATTCGCATCGTCACGCACGCGGAACACGCTATCGGCTTCCATGTCGTTGTTCATGACGGCTTGAACTAAAAGACGTCCATCATCCAGCTGTACGGCGGCTAACACGGTGCCGGTGCGGCGCCAGTTATCACCCATCTTCAGCTCTAAGTCTTCACCCGCTTCAGGTACACGGCTGGCATGACCCGCCAGCGTCCACAGCGCGCGTTTGTTTGCCCCGCGGAATTTTGCACGCGCCACCATCTCCTGGCCGGTGTAACAGCCCTTTTTAAAGCTGATGCCTCCCAGCGCCTGCAGGTTCGTTGCCTGAGGAATGAACTGCGCGCTGTTTGCTGCGTCAATCACCGGCAGACCCGCTTCGATGTTCAGCGCCAGCCACTGCTGACTGTTGTTGAGCTGCGCTTCGCCGCGCAGCGCTTCGGTCACGCGTTCGGCCGTTGCCGCATCCGTGACTAACAGGAAACGCTCCGCCGGGTGTTCAAACCACAGGATGGAGGTCGCGCCTTCGCTGACCACCTGCTTTTCTGCGTCCGGCAGTTCGCTGAAGAGATTTTTCAGCGCCGCTCGCGCCTGAAAACCAGCCACTCCCAGCAGGACATGTTCGTCGTCCGGGGCGATAGTGACTTTGGAAAAGACCGCGTACTTCTTCAGCTCTTTGAGCTGGGCCTCTTGCAGGCTGCGGCGCTCAATAAAGGCAAAGCCGTCCTGACGGCGGAAGAGGCGCAGGTTGCTCCACATTTTGCCTTTTGGGTCGCAATGCGCGGCCAGCAGGTGCTGGTGTTCGGTCATCTGGCTGACGTCGGCGGTCACCTGGCCCTGCAGATATTTTTCGGCGTCGGCACCGGTGAGCGTTGCCAGCGCCCAGTCATCAAGAGAAATAAGCGTCAGCGGCAGACGCGCAGAGGCGGCGGGCTGGCGAGGAGAAAATGGTGTAAATGCCATAACGATATCCTGAATTGCTTAACGCTTTGATAATGCCTAATGGTAAAAGAGCCTGCAGGCAATGCAAGCGCTTTCAACAGACCATTTGTGCCCTAAACCGGTTATGCGTAGCGCTACGCAAAATAATGTAATCCGCTGTCTTTGTAGGGATTATTCTGGAAGCCTGCTCGGCGATCGCAATATTCCAGTAATGAAACGGTCAAAAACACGTTACACTAGCTGGTGTCCCCGTAGAGAAATAAAGAACACTGAACGGGGTACCGACTGTGCCAAACGTAATGCAGGAAACTGAACATGGATATTAACAACAAGGCCCGTATTCACTGGGCGTGCCGTCGCGGCATGCGTGAACTTGATATTTCCATCATGCCTTTCTTCGAATATGAGTATGACAGCTTAAGCGATGATGATAAGCGTCTGTTTGTTAGCCTGCTTGAGTCTGACGATCCGGATTTATTCAACTGGCTGATGAACCACGGCAAACCCGCCGACACCGAGTTGCAACGGATGGTGCAATTAATTCAAACACGGAATCGGGAACGTGGTCCTGTGGCAATCTGATCTTCGCGTCTCGTGGCGCTCGCAGTGGATGTCTTTATTGCTCCACGGCCTGGTTGCGGCCTTTGTGTTGCTGATGCCGTGGCCGCTGAGCTATACGCCGCTGTGGCTGTTGTTACTCTCGTTTGTCGTGTTTGACAGCGTACGCAGCCAGCGTCGCATTAATGCTCGTCAGGGAGAGATTAAATTACTGATGGATTCCCGCCTGCGCTGGCAGGGTAAAGAGTGGGATATTCTTGGTATGCCCTGGATGCTCAACTGCGGCATGATGTTACGGTTACGCAAGGTGGACGGCGGGCGTTGCCAGCATCTGTGGCTGGCGGCTGACAGTATGGATGCTGCCGAGTGGCGAGACCTGCGCCGGATGCTGTTGCAACAGACGACGCAGGGATAATGCGCGTTAGCTAAACTTTTCTGCCATTTCGCCCAGAATCTGCTCGCACCAGGTTTGCAGGCGCTCATCGCTGAGATCGTACTGGTTGGTTTCATCCAGCGCGAGCCCAACAAACAGCTCGCCGTCGGCAATAATCGGTTTTTTACTGGTGAACTCGTAACCTTCGGTTGGCCAGTAGCCGATAAACGACACCCCTTTCGGTGCCAGTTTGTCATGCAGCATGCCGAGCGCGTCCAGGAACCATTCCCCGTAACCGAGCTGGTCCCCCATGCCGTACATGGCAATGATTTTGCCGTCGAGGTTGACTGAGTCGAGTTGATCCCAGATGGCTTCCCAGTCTTCCTGTATCTCACCAAAATCCCAGGTTGGGATGCCAAGGATCAGGACATCGTACTGTTCCATCAGCGCGACCGCGTCATCTTTCAGGTTATGCAACGTCACCAGTTCCGGGCCAATGATGTCGCGAATTTTCTCTGCCGCCATTTCGGTGTAGCAGGTGCTGGAACCATAGAACAGACCAATATTCATCGCGTAACTATCTCAATTCTTGCTTTGACTATGCGCGTAGTGTACCAGAAACCGGTCGCAATCAGGCATAATGGCCTGACTGCAGAATCAAAGGGGCTGATGTGGAAAAGGATCTCGCACTGATCGAACAGTTTCTCGACGCGCTGTGGCTGGAGAAAAATCTGGCCGAGAATACCCTCAGCGCCTACCGTCGCGATCTCACCATGCTGGTGGAGTGGCTTGCGCACCGGGGGTTATCCCTTGCGAGCGCGCAGCGTGACGACCTGCAGGCGCTGCTTGGCGAACGTATCGCAGGGGGCTACAAAGCCACCAGTTCCGCGCGTTTGCTTAGCGCCATGCGTCGGCTGTTCCAGCATCTCTACCGTGAGAAGATTCGCGAAGACGATCCCAGCGCGCTGCTGGCTTCCCCTAAGCTTCCGCAGCGGCTGCCGAAAGATCTCAGCGAAGCACAAGTTGAGAGATTATTACAGTCACCGGCTGTTGACCTGCCGCTGGAGTTACGCGATAAAGCCATGCTTGAGCTATTGTATGCTACCGGCTTGCGCGTTTCGGAACTGGTTGGCCTGACGATGAGCGACATCAGCCTGCGTCAGGGCGTGGTGCGCGTCATTGGTAAAGGAAATAAGGAAAGGCTGGTTCCGCTGGGGGAAGAGGCGGTTTACTGGCTGGAAACGTACCTGGAGCACGGTCGTCCGTGGCTGCTCAATGGTACGTCTATCGACGTCCTGTTTCCGAGCCAGCGCGCCCAGCAGATGACGCGGCAAACGTTCTGGCATCGCATCAAGCATTACGCCACACTGGCGGGTATCGACAGTGAAAAGCTTTCGCCGCACGTATTGCGTCACGCCTTCGCGACGCATCTGTTAAACCACGGCGCTGATTTACGCGTGGTGCAGATGCTGCTGGGCCACAGCGATCTTTCCACGACGCAAATTTACACCCATGTCGCGACGGAACGCCTGCGGCAGCTACACCAACAGCACCACCCTCGTGCGTGAGTGCCGACGAATTGTAACAGGATCACATATGAAAAAGTCTTTCGCGCTGTTCACCCTGCTGGCAGCCTCATTTACCGGTTTCGCCCATGCGGACGACGCCGCCATCAAACAGTCGCTGGCTAAGCTTGGCGTCACCGGCAGCGATATTCAGCCTGCACCGGTTGCCGGCATGAAAACGGTACTGACCAACAGCGGCGTGCTGTACGTCACCGAAGACGGCAAACACATTATTCAGGGGCCAATGTACGACGTGAGCGGCGCGCAGCCGGTGAACGTCACCAACCAGCTGCTGATGAAAAACCTGAACGCGCTCGAAAAAGAGATGATCGTCTATAAAGCGGCGCAGGAAAAACACGTTATTACCGTCTTCACCGACATCACCTGCGGCTACTGCCACAAGCTGCATGAAGAGATGAAAGACTACAACGCGCTGGGTATTACCGTGCGCTATCTGGCCTTCCCACGCGCGGGCGTGCAGAGCCAGCCAGAGCAGGACATGAAGGCGATCTGGTGTGCGAAAGACCGCAACAAAGCGTTTGACGACGCGATGAACGGCAAAGGCGTTAAGCCGGCCTCCTGCGACATTGATATCGCTAACCACTACGCGCTCGGCGTGCAGTTTGGCGTGAGCGGTACGCCTGCGATTGTCCTGAGCAACGGCTATGTCGTTCCGGGCTATCAGGGGCCAAAAGAGATGAAAGAGTTCCTCGACGCGCACCAGAAACAGTTTGGTGGTAAATAATCCGCGTGAAAGCCCCGATAAAATTGCGCCGCCGCGAGGCGGTTGAACCGGTTGATTTGCCAGACGATCTCCCGGCGCTGCTTAAGCGCCTCTACGCCAGCCGCGGCGTGCGTCGCGCTGAGGATCTTGAGCGCAGCGTGAAAGGGATGCTGCCCTGGCAGCAGCTGAGCGGTATCGAAAAAGCTACCGAAATGCTCTACAACGCGCTGCGTGAAGGAACGCGGATTGTGGTGGTAGGGGATTTCGACGCCGACGGCGCAACCAGCACCGCGCTGAGCGTGCTCAGCCTGCGCGCGCTGGGCTGCGATAACGTCACGTATCTGGTGCCTAACCGTTTTGAAGACGGCTATGGCCTCAGCCCGGAAGTGGTCGATCAGGCTCACGCCCGTGGTGCACAGATGATCATGACCGTCGATAACGGGATCTCCTCCCATGCGGGCGTCGATCATGCTCACGCTTTGGGGATCCCGGTGCTGGTTACCGATCACCACCTGCCGGGCGAAACGCTGCCGGATGCTGAAGCGATTATTAACCCCAACCTGTGCGACTGCGATTTCCCATCGAAATCCCTTGCGGGCGTAGGCGTGGCGTTTTATCTGATGCTGGCGTTACGGACTCTGCTGCGCGATAAGGGCTGGTTCGACTCTCGCGGTATTGCCGTACCGAACCTGGCGGAATATCTCGATCTGGTGGCGCTGGGCACCGTCGCGGACGTGGTACCGCTCGATACCAATAACCGCATTTTGACCTGGCAGGGCCTAAGCCGCATTCGCGCGGGCAAGTGCCGTCCGGGGATCAAGGCGCTGCTGGAGATTGCCAACCGCGATCCGCTCAAGCTGGCGGCAAGCGATTTGGGCTTTGCCCTCGGCCCGCGTCTTAACGCAGCCGGAAGGCTGGACGATATGTCCGTCGGCGTGGCGCTGCTGCTGTGCGACAACATCGGTGAAGCCCGCGTGCTGGCCAACGAGCTGGACGCCCTGAACCAGACTCGTAAAGAGATTGAGCAGGGGATGCAGGCCGAAGCGCTGACCCTGTGCGAAAAGCTTGAACGCAGCGGCGATACGCTGCCGGGCGGCCTGGCGATGTACCATCCCGAGTGGCATCAGGGGGTGGTCGGCATTCTGGCGTCACGTATTAAAGAGCGCTTCCACCGCCCGGTGATCGCGTTCGCGCCCGCGGGTGACGGCACGCTGAAAGGCTCTGGCCGCTCGATTCAGGGTCTGCACATGCGCGATGCGCTGGAGCGTCTCGATACGCTGTATCCGGGTCTGATGATCAAGTTCGGCGGCCATGCGATGGCGGCTGGCCTGTCTCTGGAAGAGGAGAAATTCGACGAGTTTCAGCGTCTGTTTGGTGAACTGGTCACCGACTGGATCGACCCGGCCCTGCTGCAGGGGGAAGTGGTGTCCGATGGCGAGCTTTCACCGCTTGAGATGACGATGGACGTGGCGCAAATGCTCCGCGATGCCGGCCCGTGGGGGCAGATGTTCCCGGAACCGCTGTTCGACGGCCGTTTCCGTCTGCTGCAGCAGCGCATCGTCGGCGAACGTCATCTGAAGGTGATGGTCGAGCCCGTGGGCGGTGGACCGCTGCTGGACGGCATTGCCTTCAACGTCGATACCTCCATCTGGCCGGACAACGGCGTGCGCGAGGTCGAGCTGGCGTACAAACTGGACATCAACGAGTTTCGCGGTAACCGCACCCTTCAGATCATCATCGACAATATCTGGCCAATTTAGCGGCAGTAATCTCTATAAAAAAGGGCGTGGATTCGGTACAATCCCGCTCTTATCACCGCATTTTGACAAGTCCATAAAAGAAAACAGACCATGTTTGAAATTAATCCGGTAAAAAACCGTATTCAGGACCTCACGGAGCGCTCTGACGTTCTTAGGGGGTATCTTTGACTACGATGCCAAGAAAGAGCGTCTTGAAGAAGTAAACGCCGAGCTGGAACAGCCGGACGTCTGGAACGAACCTGAACGCGCACAGGCGCTGGGTAAAGAGCGTTCCTCTCTAGAAGCTATCGTAGATACGCTGGATCAAATGGCCCAGGGGCTGGAAGATGTTTCCGGTTTGCTGGAGCTGGCCGTCGAAGCCGACGACGAAGAAACCTTTAACGAAGCCGTGGCAGAACTCGACGTGCTGGAAGAGAAGCTGGCGCAGCTGGAATTCCGCCGTATGTTCTCCGGCGAATACGACAGCGCTGACTGCTATCTCGATATTCAGGCGGGTTCTGGCGGCACCGAAGCGCAGGACTGGGCCAGCATGCTGACGCGTATGTACCTGCGCTGGGCAGAAGCGCGCGGCTTCAAAACCGAGATTATCGAAGAGTCTGAAGGTGAAGTGGCCGGTATTAAATCCGTGACCATCAAGATTATCGGTGATTACGCCTACGGCTGGCTGCGTACCGAAACCGGCGTGCACCGCCTGGTGCGTAAGAGCCCGTTCGACTCCGGTGGCCGTCGTCATACCTCCTTCAGCTCCGCGTTTGTGTACCCGGAAGTTGATGAAGATATTGATATCGAAATTAACCCGGCGGACCTGCGTATCGACGTTTATCGCGCATCCGGCGCGGGTGGTCAGCACGTTAACCGTACGGAATCGGCGGTGCGTATTACCCACATTCCAACCGGGCTGGTAACACAGTGCCAGAACGACCGTTCCCAGCATAAGAACAAAGACCAGGCCATGAAGCAGATGAAAGCGAAGCTTTATGAGCTGGAGATGCAGAAGAAAAATGCTGAGAAACAGGCGATGGAAGACAACAAGTCCGACATCGGTTGGGGCAGCCAGATCCGTTCTTACGTCCTTGATGACTCCCGCATCAAAGACCTGCGTACCGGGGTTGAAACCCGCAACACGCAGGCGGTGCTGGACGGCAGCCTGGACCAATTTATCGAAGCAAGTTTGAAAGCAGGGTTATGAGGAACCAACATGTCTGAACAACAAGCACAGGGCGCTGACGCGGTAGTCGATCTTAACAACGAACTGAAAACCCGCCGCGAGAAGCTGGCAGCGCTGCGCGAGCAGGGCGTGCCGTTCCCGAACGATTTTCGTCGTGACCATACCTCAGACCAACTGCACGCTGACTTCGACGCTAAAGAGAACGAAGAGCTGGAAGCGCTGAACGTTGAAGTGGCCGTCGCAGGCCGCATGATGACCCGTCGTATCATGGGTAAAGCTTCCTTCGTGACCTTGCAGGACGTGGGCGGCCGTATTCAGTTGTACGTTTCCCGTGACGACCTGCCGGAAGGCATCTACAACGAGCAGTTCAAAAAGTGGGACCTGGGCGATATCCTGGGCGCGAAAGGTAAACTGTTCAAAACCAAAACCGGTGAACTGTCTATCCACTGCACCGAACTGCGTCTGCTGACCAAAGCCCTGCGCCCGCTGCCGGACAAGTTCCACGGCCTGCAGGATCAGGAAGCGCGCTATCGTCAGCGCTACCTGGATCTCATCTCTAACGATGAATCCCGTAAGACCTTCAAAATTCGCTCCCAGATCATGGCCGGTATCCGCCAGTTCATGGTCAACCGCGACTTTATGGAAGTGGAAACCCCAATGATGCAGGTGATCCCTGGCGGCGCGTCTGCGCGTCCGTTCATCACCCATCACAACGCCCTGGACCTGGACATGTACCTGCGTATCGCGCCGGAACTGTACCTGAAGCGTCTGGTTGTTGGTGGTTTCGACCGTGTGTTCGAAATCAACCGTAACTTCCGTAACGAAGGTATCTCCGTTCGTCATAACCCAGAGTTCACTATGATGGAACTCTATATGGCGTATGCGGATTACAAAGATCTGATCGAGCTGACCGAATCCCTGTTCCGCACCCTGGCGCAGGACATTCTGGGCACCACGCAGGTTCCTTACGGTGAAGAAGTCTTCGACTTCGGCAAGCCGTTCGAAAAACTGACCATGCGCGAAGCGATCAAGAAGTACCGTCCGGAAACCAACATGGCGGATCTGGATAACTTCGATTCTGCGAAAGCGATCGCCGAAAGCATCGGTATCAAGGTTGAGAAGAGCTGGGGTCTGGGCCGTATCGTGACCGAGATCTTCGAAGAAGTGGCCGAAGCGCACCTGATTCAGCCGACCTTCATTACCGAATACCCGGCTGAAGTCTCTCCGCTGGCGCGTCGTAATGACGAGAACCCGGAAATCACCGATCGCTTTGAATTCTTCATCGGTGGCCGCGAAATCGGCAACGGCTTTAGCGAGCTGAACGATGCGGAAGACCAGGCTCAGCGCTTCCAGGATCAGGTTGACGCGAAAGCGGCAGGCGACGACGAAGCGATGTTCTTCGACGAAGACTACGTGACCGCGCTGGAGCACGGCCTGCCACCAACGGCGGGTCTGGGTATCGGTATCGACCGTATGGTGATGCTGTTCACCAACAGCCACACCATCCGCGACGTGATCCTGTTCCCGGCCATGCGCCCGGTGAAATAAGGCGTTAAGATGTAAAAAAAGCCCCGAAAGGGGCTTTTTTATTGCGCCGCGAAGGCTTTGAGTTTTTCGCGGGCGGTCGTCGCTTCCATGACCATCCACGGGCTAAAGGCCCAGGGCGTCGCGTCCAGCGCGCGGAATAACGCGTCCAGCTCAACCCACTGAAAGTCCATCACTTCATCTTCGTTTATCGTCACTTCATTGGTGATGCGGGCCGCGAATACCGGGCAAATTTCGTTTTCCACGATCCCGGACGGGTCGGTTTCCCGATAGCGAAATTCAGGGGCGACGGCGGTGATATCGGCCAGCTCAGCGCCTACTTCAAAGCGGCAGCGGCGGATTATCGCCTGGACTGTCTCTTCGCCGGACTGTGGGTGCCCGCAGACGGAGTTGGTCCAGACGCCGGGCCAGGCCTTTTTGCTTAAGGCGCGTCGAGTGATCAGACACTCGCCTTTTGCGTTAAAAAGCCAGGAAGAGAACGCCAGATGCAGCGGGGTATGTAAGGTGTGCGCGGCATATTTTTCCTGAGTGCCAATCACCTTTCCCTGGTCATTTACCAAAATAACGTGTTCTTGAATACTCATTGATGCTCCAGTGCCAAAATGCCGAGTGGTTCAGCACCATCAGCCGGATCATTATACTGCATTCTTATACGAACGGTTTGGCGCGTAGAGCGGAAAAGGGCATGACCCATATTCGTTTTGGCTGTTATCATAGTGCGCCATTCACGCTGACCGAGGATCTGTTTTGTTTGCAGGAAGCCTGACGAGAAATCCCATCATCGCCATTTTTTGCCTGACGCTGACGCTATTGCTGGCGGGCTGTTCAGGGAGCAAATCTTCGGATATGGGTAGCTATTCCGGTTCGGTCTATACCGTTAAGCGCGGGGATACCCTGTATCGAATTTCGCGCGCAACGGGAACCAGCGTGAAGGATCTGGCGCGGCTGAATAACCTCTCGCCGCCATACACCATTGAGGTGGGGCAGCAGCTGAAGGTTAGCGGCGGATCGTCATCGCGTAAAAAATCCTCTTCGAAAGGCAAAACCGCCAAAGTGACGCCGTCCTATCAGGTGCCGCAATCGTCATGGCCGCCGGTTGGACAGCGTTGCTGGATTTGGCCTGCCAGCGGTAAAGTGGTCGCCCCTTACTCACTTTCTGAAGGTGGCAACAAGGGTATTGATATCGCCGCTGCGCGCGGTACGCCGGTTTATGCCTCCGGGGCCGGGAAGGTGGTTTACGTGGGTAACCAGCTGCGCGGCTACGGTAACCTGATCATGATTAAGCATGGCGAAGACTACATTACGGCCTATGCGCACAACGACACGATGCTGGTCAACAACGGGCAGAACGTCAAAGCCGGGCAGAAGATTGCCACCATGGGCAGCACCGGTACGGACGCAGTGAAGCTGCACTTCCAGATTCGCTATAAGGCAACGGCCATCGACCCGCAGCGCTATCTGCCTGCGCCCGGCAGCAAACCGAAGTGCTAAGTGCTTATTTAATCGCCGGTTAGTTGTGAATAGGCTTGTATGAAGGTGCGTAAGGTCTATAATGCCTTACGCACCTCAAAGCGGGCGTAGTTCAATGGTAGAACGAGAGCTTCCCAAGCTCTATACGAGGGTTCGATTCCCTTCGCCCGCTCCAGATCTCTCCCCTTGTTGCAAAACACCGCCAATACCTAGCTTAAATGTGTTTAGCTATCAATAAATTACTTAATATAAGTTGTCTGTGATCGTTCTACCATTGAACGACGATTTACCAACAAGAGGTACACTGTTAGTTGTCACGGATAGTTACTATGGAAATGAGAGTGTAACTATTCGGCGGCGGCAGTTCCAACCTCACACTGCGATAGCACAACGTGATGGCGAAGCCTGATCCGGGTATTGTCTCTTACAACAGACTGATCATACGCATTTCAAGCCCGATCTGCGGCTCTCAGCGCCACGTAAACAGGTTTATGGTGATTACGTACCTACAAACGAAATGTAGGCTCTATCAGCGTTTCAGCCACGCTCCCGCAAGGGTACACGGTTATCCTGATAAGGTGTGATCTCTCTGACAATCTGATGTTTTCGCCTAACGGCTCCGCTTGTTGCTTTATCACCAACGGGGCTTTATGGCTTCTATTGCTTAAAATCGGGGAAAGGCTGGTGGGTTCCAGCCTTTGGCGGTCATCTCACCTTCTTGAAGATGAGCAGGATCAGCGGGACGCAGACAGCGAAACCTACAATAGAGGCTAACGCTGAATCAGAGTGGTTTTGCGATAGCTCCATAACAAACGACGTTAGCTGAGAGGGGGTAAAATCCCATCCTTGGCTCACGGTTTCTGAGAAGTTAACGGCGAAGACCAGATCGAAATACAGCACGATAACGTAATACGCTATGCAGATCAGCGTGATGCTCACCCACCTGATCCAGAATTTCTTATTCATCATCTCACCTTTTTAAAGATCAGTAGGATGAGAGGCACGCAGATCGCAAAGCCAAAGAGGGCGGCAGTGAAAACGCCATCAGTGGCTTGCATGATTGAGTCTATCGAAGCTTGGTACTCTTTTAATGGGATTGGGCCAGAAAACCGCATACTTTCACTCTCGCTGAATGCGGAAAAAGAGAAGGTAGATAGCACCAGTGCGATAAAGTAGCATAGCGATACAATGGCAATCCCACCCCATCGGAGAACGGTTTTAGTTCTATTCGTCATCGCCATAAGATCCCCTTAATACGCCACCTACAGTACCGCCGGAATATGGAGACAATGAATCGCCAGTGGCTGCACCTTCCGCAGCAACATGCTGAACTACACCGCCGGGAGTTTCCTGGAATGGTTGTAAGTTACCTGAATTAGGGTATTGCTCTTTGAATACTCCGGTCATCTCAACGACAAGCATTGAGGACATGTCTTCACCCTTCGCGATGAGAAATCTTTGCAGCGATACCGGAACGGTAAAATCTTCCTCGGCTCCAATAGGTAGTTGGGTCGTCGTAGATGTGTAACCGTGCTCAAATACCGTAGAGCCAGCAAACTTAATCCCCGCAACTGAATGTGTGGTGCAGTTGCTGCCAGTAACGTCATACCCATCAATGGTATGGCCTCTCCTCCTTGTTGTCTTTGGCATTTTTGATGTTTGTATGGCTGGCTTACTGCTGTTCCATAGGTCTTCGAAGAACGCTCTTGTCTTCACCGGGTTAGCATCGTCTATGCGGAAAACACGAGCACCCATCTCATAGAGTTCAGAACGATAGTAAACCCTTGCATCTTCATCTTGCAGGAAGTTAAGAATACCATCTCCCGTAAAGCCTCCACGATTCGTTCTGCCATAGCGACCATACGTGTAGAGATAGACATTGTTATTCTCGTGCACCGAAACGAAAGCGTGGCCTGCGTTTTTGGTTTCAGTCCAGATGTAAACACCGTTCAATAGCTGGTTATCTTCTGGCTTGCAGGTGTCAGCAAAGCTGTTTTGCTTCTTCGCTACTTGTGCGTGCTGCACTGGCTCTACAGGCACTATAGCCCAAGAAGGGGTATTAACCTCAACGGTGCCAGGCGCGATAAGAAAATTAGTGCCCTGCGGACAACCGCAGTGGATTTCTGCACCGTCCACGGCGACTGCGGCGCTATTTGAGCAGCGAGGATCACCACTCACTATCACCCCCACTTTCCTGCATTTCGGGCAAGGGGTGGTCTTATCGCCGATATAGAGTTTCCACTTGCCCATGACAGACATACCGGGGCGGGCGGCGATACATTGTGCGCCTGTAGATGTTTTATCTCCATGTAGACCAACGTTCTTACCGTGAACTGTGCAGCCTCTGTTAACCGATGCCATAGTGACCGCCTTATTTCAGAAAGTTTTCTGGCAACGATTCCCCTGCTCGGACTAC
This sequence comes from Enterobacter cloacae complex sp. SHL020, assembly GCF_049236945.1. Lineage (NCBI taxonomy): Bacteria > Pseudomonadati > Pseudomonadota > Gammaproteobacteria > Enterobacterales > Enterobacteriaceae > Enterobacter > Enterobacter cloacae complex sp. SHL020. The sequence goes on along the minus strand of NZ_JBMKJF010000007.1, from coordinate 6,482 downwards.
TCTTCTTCCGGCATTCTGTGGGCTACTGATAATTTCGTCGCCGTTGTCGAGTAAGCTACCGACAAGAGCGGCGGAGTCACCAGAGGTATTGTCTACTCCAGTGCTGATTTTCGCGGTGGTTCCATCTGGATAACGAACTTCATCACCCACAAGAGATACATTTAGGCGTGTTCCGTCTTCAATTTCGATCTGCTGCCCGTTGTATTCACTGATAACCGTTCCCCCGTTGCGGGTTAAGCTACCCTCTGTAGCAATCAGATAAGCGGCTGTAACTGGGTGAGCGAGGTTGTAGGCGTTTCTTTCAGCGATCAGATTACGGGCTTCTTCGTTCATTTCCGCGAACTGTTCAGCTGTGAATGGTGACTGGTCAAATGCTGCCAGCATTTCGGCGGTGAGTTCATTGGTGTATTGCTTCATAAGTCCCTCTACTTGCTATGGAAATAATTTCAGTGGCTATTTTACAAGCAATGACCACATGAGCAACAAGTATTAGACTTAAGCAAAATTATGTTTCGTAACAACCAGTAAAGGGGGTTACTCCTCCTCAAAGGTCATTGTGTAGCGGCATTGCTGCGACGGTCTGATCGTCACTATCTCCGTATAATTGGCGTTGCTGTATACGCAAATCTTCGCGTTGCCTGTCTCCTCTTCATCACTGAGAATCAGGGTTATCTGTCCGGCATTCGCCAGGGCTGGTAATAGCGCCACTATCAGCACAATCAAGTGTTTCATATCGATCACCATTCTAAAGAAAACTCCTCTGTTAAATCGTCCTGCACGTCCTGACCATACCCGATGTAATACATGGTTGAGCGCGGATCTGTCTGTCCCAGGAAATGGGCGATAGTTTCAATAGCCACTCCATTTTCGAATAGGACTAGCCCCCGACTTTTTCGCGGCGTATGGCAGCCCACGTTAGAGAATCCGGCTCTACGTCCCATCTTCTCAAATTCAGTGAATACCGTGTTACGGGTTACGGCGTTGCCTTTGCTACGGAGATCGCCCTTGCTAAAGATGAAATCCGTCTTGCGGAGATGGAATGTGACCTCTTGGTTGAGCGGACCCAGGCGGGTTTGTCGCGGGCAAAAGCCGAAGGAAAGAAGCTGGGAAGACCGTCGAAAATCGCCCCAGAAGCCCGTGACGCGATTGTAGAGAAAAAGAATAGCGGAACTAGTGTCAGTGCGTTAGCACGAGAATATGGCGTTTCTAGAGCTACGATTGCTGCAATACTTGATTAAGGCTCATCTGCATCTCAGGCCCGAGCTGGCATTTTGGGTAGCAGTGTGTATTTCTTTTGACCGTCAGAAGTGGTCTAAAAGAGGTTATGTTACATAGCTAATTCACATATTAGATCGCCGTCCATTCAGGATTATGTATGATTGGTGTGCCATCAGATAGGCATCCAAGACCGAAGAAACATTCAGTTTGGTTTAAGGTGATTGTTAATAATTGCTACTAACTTCTCTGAAGATTAGTATTCTTTCTATTCCTTACTTGCGGAGATTAAAAATGTGCATTATCTCTACATCGATACCTGTGTTTGGTTAACTATATCAAAGTCAAAGAATCAGCATGCACTACTTGAAGCATTTAACCAATTATTGGATAGTAACAACGCTGCTATTGTAATCCCAACCTTGGTGAAGGAAGAGTTTCTTAGAAATAAGGACAGGGTTATCGAGACTACTAAGCAGCAAATTGGTTCGGAATTCCATAAAGTCAAAAAAATAATCGGGGCTTATGGAGGTAATGGTAAGGGCCAAGCGCTAGCTGTATTAAATGATGTTGGAAGTCGCTTGCCTATTTTAAGCGAAGTTACAGGGCATACAGCGGAGATGATTGAATCTCTTATGGATAAATGTATAAGTCTTGAGGCTAGTGATTCCGTTCGGTTAAAAGCCGTGGCAAGGGCATTGGATAAGAGAGCCCCTTATCATCGTTCAAAAAACAGCGTTGCTGATTCAATATTAATTGAGTTGTTTTACGACTTTATGAAAGATAAAAATGGCGTCTTCCATTTTGTTACGGAAAACTATACGGATTTCAGCTCGTTAACTGATAGGTGAAATCCACATCCGGATTTTGGTGAGATATTTTCTGATAATGTCCACTATCATTTAGATATCGCTGAGGCGATAAATAGTATAGAACCTGAGCTTTTGAGTGTGCTTGAAGAAGAAAATAATTGGGTTGATGACACAAGAAGCTTAACAGACATACTAACTGCGATTAATGAGTATTGTGAAAAAGCATGGTGTAACCGGCATAAATACAGGGAGTATAAAATTGAAATAGGTGATATATCTATAATACCTAAAGGAGATGCACGCCATGGTAATAATGTTACTCATGAAGATATCTGGGAAAGGGCAAAGTTGGCAGCTGAGAAAGTCGAAGAACAATATGAAGACACTGGCCCTTGGGATGATTTTGAATGGGGAATGATCAATGGCAAGCTATCTGCCTTAAGATGGGTGCTTGGAGATGAATGGGATATGTTAGATACCTAGTGATAATTAATCCTATTCACGGGTATGGATTACATCCTGCTGCTTTGAATATCCGCCTGTTTTTGAAGCTCTGGTTATGATTTATAAGTATTCTATATTGTGGCTTTTTCCGGTCAGCTTTCTAGTTCTAAACTGACCGGAGTAATTAGGAATGATGTAGCAAAAGCTGGAGCCTTTACATGAGAGGAAAACGCTTTCTTGAAACTATAAGATACTCAAATGCCAGACAGCTTTCGCATAACGTAGTTACATCTGCCTGTCTCCTGCTATGGGTTTGATAAAAAGATGCAGTATGCGATCAGAAGTTGTTTATACAGTTAGTGTAAACAAAGGCCGCTGAAACCTGAGCATCTTGTTTCGGGTGTTCATATACGTAGTCAACGAAGGTCTTATAGAGCATGATCATTTGAGGAGTGACTTCGGACTTACCGTTCATATTATCAAGTCGCTGATAATATTCACCTTTGCTCATTCCTCCGTTTCGGCCTTCGGTTACGTTTGCAGTAAATTGAGCCATACCCATGCACATTTGATCTTTATGGTTATTTGTTTTATCCGGGTGGATAGCCCCTTCTAACACTTTATCACCGCTGATGGCATGTTGTGCCCATATTGAATTGTTGGCGATAAACTTTTTGGAACCGGTCGCAATACCGTATTCGATGCGAATGCCATTATCGTGATAGCTACCGTCAACATCTTTAGTCGCTAGCTTTAAAGATATGCGGCAACCAGGGAGTGTTTTATGTTCTTGCGCCGAGATAATAACGGTGTCCGTATCGCAATCAGCAAAGCTGTATTCGGGGTTAACGTAGGTGTTAGTTTTGATGAGCAGCCCAGTAAGTCCGTTTTTATAGCCTTTTGCCGGCAGCGCTTTGAAGGCGCTGCGATCACCCTTTTTGATTGCTTCCCGGAAGTGATCCATACCGATGCGCGTCGCCAGTTGATCGATGCTTTCTGCTGCATAAGATCCAGATGACGCAGCGATTAACATAATGGTCAGCACAGACTTGGCTGAAAAACCGGGCTTACTAAGCCGTGTTTTTGACATGTTGTTACCCCTCAGAATCCACCCCAGCGGTGTCAGTTATCGCATCATAGACCATTGATTCAAAATGTCACTATTGGAGCGTGGTTATTTAGTGGACATCTGCGCAAATTCAGGGCATGAAAATGACCCTGAGAAAACTGTTTGGACAACGAGTAAAAGAGTTGCGCATTGCCACCGGATTGAGCCAGGAAGCCTTTGCCGATCGGTGTGGGTTTGCACGTAGCTATATGAGCAGAATTGAACGTGGTGGCTCTAATGCGTCTCTGGACGCGATTGAGGTGCTGGCTAACGCTTTGAGCGTTGAGCCGTGGCAGTTATTAGCGTCTGGCTCATCTGAAGATAACGACCCGGAACTGTTGGTTCCATACGCGGCCGATGGTTCCTGTTTTCACCCCGGTTTGGCGAGCACCCGTGATGGTTCGTTTGGCGTAGGTGATAAAGCGGCTCAGAAGCGTTTTGGCACGTTTTCTGAAGCTCTTGAGTATCTCCGTAGCATGGAGACAGCAAAATGGCGTAGGCCCAATGCCAGTGGCAACTGGGGTATTGTTTCGGCAGTGCGGTGGGGCAAACTGAGAAAGTGAAGTAAGTGTAAGTTTATAAATTCTGGATGCTGTATTAATGAACAGTCTTCTTTGGCAAAAGATGAGACACCTATGAATCAGTCTTACTCTTCTATAAGAGTCGACAAAACATCAAAATCCAGGTGCGTTACGTAGGCGTTACAGTGGCATTTCACTTCGGCAATGGAGAGTGTTTTTGAAAAATAATCATTTAACATCATATGATTGGCTAAATGCGCTGAATAATCTTGAATTGCTTTCACTTCATTCCGAAATTTTAACGCAGTTGCGTTCTAGAGGTGTCATTCGCACCAAGAATAATCCTGTTGGTGACTATGCTGAATGGCTGGTTTCTAATGCACTGGGTATGACTCTTCTCAGTAATTCGTCGGCGGGTGCTGATGCCATTGATGCTGATGGCCTGAAAGCGCAGATCAAAGCTAGGAGAGTTACGCCGGATAATCCTTCCCGGCAGCTTAGTGCCTTGCGTAACTATGAGGCAGCCGATTTTGATTATTTAATCGCGGTTATTTTCGATGAGACTTACAACATTCTTGATGCTTACAAAATCCCACATGAAGTAATACGAGATTATACACGGCATAGTGACCACGTTAACGCACATATCGTTAACCTCAAGGGCGCGATTCTTACTGATCCCCGAGTTAGTTCCATCAAAGAAGACTTGATTGTCAGGAGTTCGGCTTCAGTCAATGAAGCGGCTATGCAAACCCTTCCACCCGAACCTATGGAAGAGGTTTTGAATCAACCAGAGAAGATAACGAGTAGTGTTACCCTGGTCAGCCTCCTTAAGGCTATTGGGATGGAGTGCTTCGTAAACTACTACCATCATTTTGCCGATTCAAATTTACCAAGCGCTTATATCATTGAGCAAATGCACTCACGTGAGGGTTATACAGAGAAAAGTTGCCGGAGCCGTCTCAGTAAAGCGCGAAAAGTGATCAGGGATGGTTTAAGTATTGAGGCTTTGGCGTTGATCGCTGACTCTGAGCGAATGCAAGATTCTGTCAGAAATGACGCGCTAAAACTTATCAGCGTTCTGGATTGAAGCGGTTTGCAAAACGTTGTAGTTCCTCCTACAAAACCCTCCTACAATGCATCACGTTTTTGTTAATAAATCCATGGGATTACGAGAACTTTGGAGCGGGGGTGATTTCCCTTCGCCCGCTCCAGCTTTTCCTGATGTTATCTTCCTGTGCCTGTTTTTACCCCGTCCACGCTTTTCCATATAGATATCGTCATGCTGTTGATTGATAACTTCAAAGACGTTATCGCGCGAGCCCCATATTCAGCACTGAATTATCAGACTCCATCAGAGTTCGCAGCACGATGAGTACAACGGGTAATTTAATCAGCACTACTCGCTGACGTTTACAACTCATTATTGGGAAGGTTAGTTAATATTTTGTGAAAGAAGTAAGCATGATCGAATAATGAAACTTTCAGAAACTATACTCTTCTTTATCACGGATTTTTATTTTTTTTAGACTTAACGCAAATACTACTACCAATTATAGTAGCCCTCTTTTTGAGACTATTCTCTATTGCGTCAGAGCTGGCATAATTAAGAAAATCAAAAAAATATTATCCTTTATATGCGCTATTACAGCAAAGCCGTCTTTTTTTGCTCGTTATTTTTTTGCTCTCTGAGCCATGCAGCCCCCCTTACTCCTGCTGACCGGGACACCGTGCGTCAGCAGCAGGAGGAACTGTTATTAAAGAACCAGCAACAGCGCGAAGAGCTGGAGCGGAGTATTCCTCGCCCCGCGCCTGCCAGACCTCTGCCTGCAACCGGTGCCGGGCCCTGTTTCACCATTAATATCATTACCCTTTCCGGTGCGACCTTAATCTCCCCGAAAACCCGTCAGACCCTTGTCGCGCCGTGGCAGGGCCGGTGTCTCGATATGGCGAAAATAACGGAACTTCTCGCCCATATTTCTGACTGGTATATCAGCCGGGGATATATCACCAGCCGCGCCTTTCTCACCGAGCAGGATCTCTCCGGCGGTCAGCTGAATATTGTGGTGCTGGAAGGCAGACTGGAAGCAATTCGTCTGGAAGGCGAAACGCCGCGCATGCTGAAAATGGCGTTTCCGGGACGGGTGGGGGGCATCCTTAATTTACGCGACATTGAACAGGGGATGGAGCAAATTAACCGTTTGCGTACCGAGCCGGTGCAGATTGAAATTCTTCCGGGAACGCAGGCCGGATATTCCATCGTTAATCTCACGGCCAAACCTGAATTTCCCTTAAGTGCATCCGTAAGCCTGGATAATAGCGGGCAGAAGAGTACCGGCGAAGATCAGCTGAGTGGCGTGCTCACCGCCAATAATATGCTGG